>NZ_JBQEOW010000015.1:0-112211 GCF_052045405.1 Serratia sp. 22278
GCTTCATAGATCATGCCCGGCTGCCGTTCGATGAAATGGCTCAATGCGTCGGCGCGCTGCGGTTGGTAATGCTCAACGCTGTGGTGATCGAACTCGACGCCCGGCTGCACCACTAGCGCGATAGTTCGCTGCCAGGCATCGTTCAGCTCGGCTTTTTGCCAGGCGATACGATGCGTTTCCAGCGTTTGCGCCACCGCCTGCGGCGTGGTGACCTGCAGACCCGCCAGCGCCTCCTGCGCGCCGCCCGGCACCGGCACCTCGGTGCCGATCACATAGACCGGCGCTTCGCCGCCGCTCTGCGCCCAGGCGCGTTCCGCCACCGCGCACAAACGCGCCGCCCGCTCGGCAACCGTGGCATCCCCCAGGGGCGAGGGATCATCGGCGCACGACATGGAACAATCGAGGTGAATTTTGCGAAATCCGGCGCGAACGTAATCGTCTATCAAGATTTCCGCCAGCGCCATCGCTTCCTGAGCCGGGCGATCTTGCCAGGCGTTTGGCCCCAGATGATCGCCACCCAGCCACACGCGCTCGCGCGCCAGGCCTACTTCATCCGCCAGACGCCACAACCCATCACGGAACTGGGCCGCCGTTTGGCCGGTATAGCCGCCGAATTGATTGACCTGGTTGGACGTCGCCTCCACCAACACCGGCGTGCCGCGGGCTTTGGCCTGCCGTAGCGCGGCCTTCAGAACCCAGGGATGAGCGGAACAGACGGAAAAGATCCCGACCGGCATACCGGCCTTGTGCTGCTCGACAAGCTGTAACAACTGCTGCATGAAGCCCCCATGCAGGCGCCCTGCTACCGATCGGCGATGATGACCTCCACGCCCAGCTCGGTTAACGCCCGCTCGTAATCGTCCGGAAGACGGCTGTCGGTGATCAGCCGATGGATTTGTCCGGCTTCGCGAATCATGCAAAAGCTCTTGCGACCAAATTTGCTGGCATCCGCCACCGCGATAATCTCGCGCGCCACCTCGCACATCACGCGATTGAGGTGCGCTTCACCGGGGTGAGGCGTGGTGATGCCGGCGCTCAGATCGAACCCGTCGACGCCCAAAAACAGCTTGTCGAAGCGGTACTGACGCAATTGCTGCTCGGCAGCCGGACCGTAGAGCGAGTAAGAGTTGCGGCGCACGCTGCCCCCCAGCACCATGACTTCCACCCCGTCGTTTCCCGAAAGCTCGTAGGCAATGTTCAGCGCATTGGTCATCACCACCAGATCGCGCCGCCCCTTCAGGAACGGCACGATCTGCGCGGTGGTTGAACCGGAATCGAGGATCAGCGCATCGCCGTCGCGCACATAGCCGGCCGCCGCGTTGGCGATCAGCGTTTTGACGTCGCGATTCAACCGCCCTTTGTCCCGCAGCGGCCGATCGAAAGCGAATTGCTGATTGAGCATCGCGCCGCCGTAAGCGCGCAGCGCACACCCTTTTCGTTCCAGAAAGCGCAGATCGTTGCGGATCGTCACCGTGGATACCGCAAACTGTTTGCTGAGCTGTTCCACGCGCACGCTGCCGTGCTCGCATAACAGATCGATAATGTGTTCACGTCGCTTTGCGGTATTCACTGGCATGAGCTGCGGTCCTCAGATTTCCGGCATCGCCGGGGAGAAGATGGCTTTCGCTCTACTGCGCTCGCATTACAGCAAAGCGAAAGCAATGAAATTGTGATCGGGATTACAGCCCCGTTTTAGCAAAAAAACCGCCAAAAAACCTTTCGAATCGAAACGGATCGAAAAGCCCAAAAGCGGAAGGGGGAAAAAGTGAAATGCCATGACGGGCGATACCCCCGGAGCGCTGAGGCGTGGGCTGCACGGAAAGCGAAAGCGGCGCATGGTGCGCTCCGCGCCATGACTTTTAGTTCACTCAGTGACCAAGATCACATAATGGCAATTATCCGGCGGCCGGCGGGGATTAACCGCCGCCATCCCGCCGGGCCGTACCCTTGTCAGCACGAGCCATCTTCCCTACACTGGCGATCGGATACCGTCGATTTTCGGTACGTAAGCGTTAACGTCAATCAACGCATCACGCCATGCAGCACTGATTGACTGCATGCCTTGGTGCGAGGAACCCATGCCGCAACCCGCTTCACCCCCAGCGTCCACCGCGACCCCGCGTCGCCGGTTACACCGCCCTATTCTGCTTATCGTCGGCATTATGCTGATCGCGGCCAATTTGCGCGCCGCCCTGACCAGCGTCGGCCCGCTGCTGGAGCAAATCCAGCAACAGCTGGCGTTGTCCGCCACCGCCGCCGGCCTGATCAATTCGCTGCCGCTGATCCTGTTCGCCATCCTCTCGCCGTTGACCCCGGCGCTGGCGAAACGCATCGGTATTGAGCGCACCCTGGGCCTCGCCCTCGCGCTGCTGATCTGCGGCATCGCCCTGCGCTCCCTGCCGCAAGACGCCATGCTATGGCCGGGCAGCATCCTGATCGGCGCCGCCATCGCCTTCGCCAACGTAGTGCTACCGACGCTGGTGAAAAGAGATTTCCCACATCGCGCCGCCGCGATGATCGCCGCCTATGCGGCGGTGATGTCGCTGGTTGCCGCCATCGCTTCCGGTCTGGCCGTGCCGCTGGCTTCGCTGGCCGACCTTGGCTGGCGGTTCTCCTTGTTATGCTGGGGCTTGCCTGCGCTGTTGGCGCTGCTGGTGTGGTTGCCGCAACTGCGGCGCTCCGCCACTCCCGCCACTAGGGAGCCGCAGCCGACGGAGCCGCAACGCTATCGCTCTCCCTGGGGCAGCGCGCTGGGCTGGCAAGTGGCGATGTTCATGGGGCTGCAATCGATCGCCTTCTACACCATCATCGGCTGGTTCAGCGCTTTTGCCGCCAGCCACGGCACCTCCGCTCAGCAGGCGGGTTTCGAACTGTTCGTTTACCAGGTGGTGGCGATCGTCGCCAACTTTGTCATGGTGGTGATTTTGCCGCGGGCGCGCGATCAGCGGGCGATAGCGTTGGGCAGCTCGCTGCTGATCTTCATCGGCGTCGGGGGATTATTGGTGCAACCCGCCAGTTCACTGGTGTGGCTGACGTTTGCCGGGTTGGGGGCGGGGAGTTCGCTGGTGCTGGCGCTGTCGTTCTTTGGATTGCGCAGTCAGCATCATCATCAGGCGACGCTGCTGTCGGGTATGGCGCAATCCGTCGGTTATCTGTTGGCGGCGCTGGGGCCCACCCTATTCGGCCTGCTGCACGATCTGACGGAAGGCTGGCGCTTGCCGTTGATCGCCCTGCTGGGCCTGACCGTCTTGCAAATGCTGTTCGGCGCGCTGGCCGGCCGCAGCCGCGTGATCAGCTAACGCTGCGGCGCAATGGGGGCCGCGCCGGCTCAGAGTCGGTGTCCTGCCATAAATCTTCAATAAAGGCGCGCTGCTCATCGCTCAGCACCCATGACGGCGGAATTTTGGACTGTGCGCGACGCTCAGCGCCCTCACGGTTTTTAGCCTGCTTTTTGTTCACGAATCGCCTTCCTGCTTAACCTGCTAACTCAGTAACCAATAAATCACGGCGGCGGTTAACAGCCAGAACAGCCCGCTACCGATAAACACACACAGCCATGCTCTACGTTTGATATCAGATCCATCCTTGCTCACCACAGCGCCCTCAACCAATAGATTAAACCATTCAAACCACAATTATCGATCTGTTTTAACGATCGATAAAGTCGTTTTTTCCTATGGAAATTTAAAAAACAGCTGCTAGCCATAGACCTGCATCACCGCCTCAGTAAGAACGGCACCGTGGATATCACTGTTATCGGCAGGCGATAACTTGAATTGATAGGCGAACGAACGTGCAGTGTGCCATATCTTTAAAGGTCAAAATTAAACCACTGGTAAATAATTCAACTATCAATTACTTGACTGGCCATAAGCCAAATCGGCAACAGACAGCGCTGAAGGCGGGGGATAAAATGAAGCGACGTACTGGGATCATGCGGAGAGAAGCACCGGCCCGCTTTAGTCTCGCTCGGGCCGGTGTGAGTTAACCGATTCTGCTGACGGAATCCCGGCTGGCGTGTTCACGCTCGCTGCCGGTCAGCTCACGTAAATGACCCGAGCGCATCTCAAGCAGCCGATCGGCGTGTTCGAAATAGTGATCGTCATGGCTGATGGCAAACACCGTTTTGCCCAGCGCGCGCAGTTCTGGCAACAGCTCGCGATAGAAAATGCGCCGGAATTGCGGATCCTGATCCGCGGCCCATTCATCCAACAGCAAGATATCGCGCTGTTCCGCCACGGCCAGTAGCAAAGCCAGACGCTTGCGCTGCCCCTGCGACAGTTGCGGGTTGGTCACCCTGGCGCCGTCGAACTGCAGTTTGCTTTTCATATTCAACCGCTCGAGCCAGCCGGCGACCAGTTCCGCATCGGGCTCGCCGCCTTCCGGCCCTTGCAAACGATCGAACTGATGAAAATCGGTGAAAATCGCCGAAAACAGCCGACGATAGCCCGGCATATCCGCCGCGGTCTGTGCGACGCCATCCAGAACGATGTGCCCGCTCACCGGCCGGTACAACCCGGTCAACAGCATCGCCAGCGTTGACTTGCCGCTGCCGTTGCCGCCGATCAAAAAGACCAGCTCGCCACGCCGCAGCGTCAGATTAAGCGGCCCGACGGCAAAACCGGGCTGTTGCTCCGTATCGGCATAGTGAAAAACCACGTCGCGCAGCTCCAGCGTCTGCCAGGAACGGCCTGCGGCGGCAGGAAACGCCGGTTGGTACTCGGCCAGGCGCAGCGTCTTCAGCTTGTTGAAGGCGACTTCGGCGCTGACCAGCGTCGGAAACGCCCCGACCGCCTGCAGTAATGGCGTGCGCAAGAACAGCAGCGTCAGGGAATACGTGGCGGCCACCGCCGAGTCCGCCCATCCCAGGCTGTTAGCCATAAAGAACACCAGTCCGATCGCCCCCAACATCATGATATTTGACCAGTTGAGCGCACTCAAATGGAAGGTATCGGCGCGAATGATATGGTGGCGGTAAGCTTGCGCATCGGGTTGATAGGTCTGTTCGTACAGCGCCTGCGCTCGCTTGCGGTTTAACGTCAGTTCCTTGCGACCGTCAATCACCGATTCGTAATGATGATAGAGGCGCTCTTCCGACTCGCGCAAACTGGCCATATGGCGATAAACCCGCGAGACCAGGCAGCCGCTGCCCACCACGGTGACGGCGACCCACACCGCCGTCACCGCCAGCATTTTCGGCGATAGCCACCCCAGATAGGCCGCCGACCCCAGGGTTAAAATCACCCCTTGCACCAGTTCGGGCAAGCGCACGAAGGCGACGGTGATATTGCGGACATCGCTGGAGAGGCTGGCCAACAATGAGGCGCTGCCTAACTGTTCAAGGCGTTCAATATCGGTATCCAGGATGCGCTTCACTAACTGCCCACGCAGGCGGTAGACGAAGTAATGGCCCAATGTCGTCAGCGCCAATTGCGATCCCAGCGTGACCGCCATCAGCAATGCCAGCAGGGCGAGAAACATCGGCAGCACAGCCAATGCATCGCCGCCGGCGTCCATCAGGTATTGATTGATAAACGCAATGATACCGATGCCCAAGCCGGCGCTGGTCATGGTCAATGCCATAACCGCCAGAAATGGCCAACGATACTGGTGATAAACCACCCGTAGCAGTTCCATGAAAAAACCTCTGAAGTCGCGATCTGGCAGGCATTGTAAGCGGCGCGAGAATGAGATCAAGACGAATTCTCATTGCTCGCGCAGCCTCTGATTTCGACGCCAAGGGCATTTTGATGATTGCTTATTGAAACGAGAGACTTACACTGGCGCCACTTGCCGCTGAAGAGAACAGCCGATTATGCTCGCGACTCACGAATACGCCAACGACCTGATTCTGTTTGCCCTGATTGTCGACTGCGGCTCGTTCAGCAAAGCCGCGGAGAGCGCCGGCATCACCAGCTCGGTGGTCAGCAAACGCATCGGGCGGTTGGAAAAATCGCTGGGCGCCCGCCTGTTGTACCGCACCACCCGCAGCCTGACGCTGACCGAAAGCGGCCAGGCGCTCTACCAGCAGGCCAAAGAGATCGGCGCCAAAGTGCAGGAGGCGCTGTACGCCGTCAGCGAAAAGAGCGAAGAGTTGACCGGCACCATCCGCATGTCGGTGCCGACCATTTCGGGCGAGCTGCTGCTGAGCGAAAGCGTGGCGGAATTTTGCGCCCTGCATCCCAGCCTGAAGGTCGAAATGCGGCTGGAAAACCGCTTCGTCGATCTGGTGGAAGAAGGCATCGATCTGGCGATCCGTACCGGGACCATGCCGGACTCCAGCCTGATTGCCCGGCCGATCTTCGATTCCCGCTGGGTGATCGTCTGCTCGCCGGGCTACCTGGAAAGCCACCCGGAACCGCGCAGCGCCGACGATCTGCTGAGCCACAACTGCCTGACCTACACCTACCAAGAGAGCGGCACCGCCAACTGGCTGATGAAGCGGCCGGGGCGCAACGACATCTACGAGCTGCAGGTTAACGGCAACCTGTCGGCCAACAATGCGCGGGCGATCCGCAAAGCGGTGATCGGCGGCCACGGCATCGCCATGGTGCCGCGCTGCATGGTGTATGAAGATTTGCAGGACGGTAAACTGACGGAGATCCTGGCCGGCCACTGCGGCAAAGTGCTGGGCATTTACGCCGTTTATCCTTACACCCGCAATCTGCCGTTAAAAACCCGTCTGCTGATCGAACATATCATCGGTTCCTACCAAAATATCAGCCATTATTTTTGAGTTTTCCTCTCGGATTATTTCCCCGCTACCGCAAAAGACCGCGGGGATTACGGCATTTTTGGACATAATCTATTGAACATTACTGCCTAATTAATGTGAGCTCGCGCACTTATCGCACATCAACACTCCCTATCATGCTGATTTTAAATCAATTAATTTAACCCCTTCTACCGGCGTTTTTCCCTGTCCCGACGCCGTTCGCCGATGTTAAAAAATTACCGCATGGCATCATCGCCAACGTTGTGATTAGAATGAAAATGTTGCGGTAATTAACCTTTCAGCTACATCTCTCTGCCCATAAAAATAATAACCCTGAGGATCTTATGCCCCTGCTTTTCAGTATTGCGCCCATCATCCTGCTGATTTGGATGATGACTAAAAGGAATGGCGTGCCCTCTTACCTCGCCCTGCCGCTGACGGCCGCCGTGGTGTATGCCGTACAGCTCCTGTGGTTCGATGCCTCGCTGCGGCTGCTGCATGCCAATATCATCACCGCGCTGGTGTCGACGCTGACGCCGATCACCATCATTGCCGGCGCCATCCTGCTCAACAAACTGATGCAGGTAAGCGGCGCGGAAAACGTGGTGCGCCGCTGGCTGGAAACCATCAGCCCCAATCCCGTGGCCCAACTGATGATTATCGGCTGGGCGTTCGCCTTTATGATCGAGGGCGCCAGCGGCTTCGGCACACCGGCCGCCATCGCCGCGCCGATTCTGGTCGGGCTGGGCTTCAACCCGCTGCGCGTCGCCCTGCTGACGCTGGTGATGAACTCGGTGCCGGTCTCCTTCGGCGCCGTAGGCACCCCCACCTGGTTCGGCTTTGCCAACCTCGGCCTGTCGGACGCCAGCCTGCTGGATATCGGCCGGCAAACCGCGCTGATCCACGTTGTCGCCGGCTTCGTCATTCCTCTGCTAGCGCTGCGCTTTATCGTTTCCTGGCAGGATATCCGCCGCAACCTGCCGTTTATCCTGCTCAGCGTGCTGAGCTGCACCCTGCCCTATCTGCTGTTGGCCCAGGTGAACTATGAGTTCCCAGCGCTGGTCGGCGGCGCGATCGGCCTGGCACTGTCGGTGCTGCTGGCGCGCGGTGGCATCGGCCTCGCCCGCGGCGACAAACCGCAGAGCGCCGCGCAGGCGGTGCCGTTCATGCAGGTGGTCAAGGCCATGACCCCGACCCTGCTGCTGATTGCTATTCTGATAGTGACGCGCGTCCACCAGTTGGGCCTCAAGGCGCTGCTCAACAACACCGCGCTGCTGTGGCAGGAAAACCTCGGCTGGCTCGGGGAGCTGCGCATCAGCCGGGCGCTGATCGTCGAACTGCAGCAGGTGCTGGGCACCGCCGCCGCCGCCGGCTACAAAACGCTGTATGTCCCGGCGCTGATCCCGTTCCTGTTGGTGGTGCTGCTGTGTATTCCGCTGTTCCGTCTGAATAGCGGCCAGGTGCGGCAAATGTTCAGCGAAACCGGCGGGCGCATCGCGCGGCCCTTTATCGCCCTGTTCGGCGCGCTGGTGATGGTTAACCTGATGATGCAGGGCGGCGACAACGCGCCGGTGATCCTGATCGGTAAAGCGCTGGCGGCGCTGACCGGCGACAGCTGGCTGCTGTTCTCGTCGTTCCTCGGCGCGCTGGGCTCGTTCTTCTCCGGCTCCAATACCGTTTCGAACCTGACGTTCGGCGGCATTCAGCAGTCGATCGCCCAGAGCAGCGGTCTTGATGTCAACCTGACGCTGGCCTTGCAGTCCGTCGGCGGCGCCATGGGCAACATGGTGTGCCTGAACAACATTATCGCGGTCTGTTCGATCCTCGGGATCGGCAACGCCGAAGGCAAAATCATCAGAAAGACCGTACTGCCGATGCTGGCGTACGGCGGGATTGCGGCCGGTATGGCAACGATCCTCACGCTCTGACCGAACACTCGTTATCGCAAGCAAGACAAGAAGGTAAACACTATGATCATCTCCGCGTCAACCGACTACCGGGCCGCCGCCCAGGCCAAACTGCCGCCGTTTCTGTTTCACTATATCGACGGCGGGGCCTACGCGGAGCATACGCTGAAGCGCAATACCGCAGATCTGGCCGATATTGCCTTGCGCCAGCGCGTGCTGCGCAATATGTCCGAACTCAGCCTGGAGACTACGTTGTTCGGCGAGCAGTTGGCGATGCCGGTGGCGCTGGGGCCGGTGGGGCTGACCGGCATGTACGCCCGCCGCGGCGAAGTGCAGGCCGCGCGCGCCGCGGCCAAAAAAGGCATCCCGTTCACGCTGTCCACCGTGTCGGTCTGCCCGATCGAAGAGGTGGCGCCGGCGATCGATCGGCCGATGTGGTTCCAGCTCTACGTGCTGAAAGATCGCGGCTTTATGCGCAACGCGCTGGAGCGCGCCAAAGCCGCCGGCGTGAAAACGCTGGTGTTTACCGTCGACATGCCGGTGCCCGGCGCCCGTTACCGCGACGCCCACTCGGGGATGAGCGGCCCCAACGCCGCCCTGCGCCGCGTGCTGCAGGCGTTTACCCATCCGCAGTGGGCCTGGGATGTCGGCCTGTTCGGCAAGCCGCACGACCTGGGCAACGTCTCGGCCTACCGCGGTAAACCGACCAGCCTGGAAGATTACATCGGCTGGCTGGGCGCCAACTTCGATCCGTCGATTTCCTGGAAAGATCTGGAGTGGATCCGCGAGTTCTGGGACGGCCCGATGATCATCAAAGGCATTCTGGATCCGGAAGACGCCAAAGACGCGGTGCGCTTCGGCGCCGACGGCATCATCGTCTCCAACCACGGCGGCCGCCAACTGGACGGCGTGCTGTCGACCGCGCGCGCCATGCCGGCGATCGCTGACGCGGTGAAAGGCGACATCACCCTGCTGGCCGACTCCGGCATCCGCAGCGGCCTGGACGTGGTGCGCATGATCGCGCTGGGCGCCGACAGCGTGCTGCTGGGGCGCGCCTTCGTCTATGCGCTGGCGGCGGCCGGCGAAGCCGGGGTGGCTAACTTGCTGGATCTGATCGACAAAGAGATGCGCGTCGCCATGACGCTCACCGGCGCGAAAACCATTGCGGAGATCAACGCCGGATCGCTGGTCAGAAACGCCTGAATCAAAGCGGCTGTACCCCTTCCGGGTAGGCGTTGTAGCTCATCTTGCTGATGAACGCCCCGGCCGGTGACACCAACACCCGGCCGGCGGCGTCCAACCCGAGGAAGGTGCCGGTGCAGCGCCCGGAGACAAAGTCGAAGAAGAACACCGAGCACACCGGGATAATCTTTTCCCGGAAGGTGAACAGGAACATCTCGTCCTCAAACTTGTAGTAAGTGGCGTAGTCCATGTCGCCGTGGCCGAATTGTTCGCCGCGCAGGTTTTGCCAGGCGTAGCGCTCGGTGTTGACGTAGAAGTGTTCGTAATAGTGGTTGGGGCTGTAGACATTCAGCGTGCGATAACCGATCAGCTCGCGGGTCAGATGCGGCGCGACGCCGCCCGGCGTGACGCCGGCAATCTGCCCAACGTGGAAGCTTTGCTTGAGGCGAGATCCCTTTTCCACCGTTTGCTCGGGCAGCAACGTGCTGCGCACCAGCAGCGCCCGGCCGCTGTCGCGGTTGAGCACCAGCGTCAGGCATTCGTTGCCCGGCGTCTGCAGCGGAATATTGAAGAAATAGCGCGCGGCGGAGGTTTGCACCTCTTCGTAAGCGTCCTCGCCGCTCTCCCCGCCCCAGGCCCACAGCACCCGCTGCCGATCGGCGCTGAAACGCAGCGTGATTTCCCCGCCGCCTTCAAAGGCGATCTGCAACGTTTTGCCACGCCAGTCCTGAGTGCCCGGCAGCCGGTTGGTATCGATGCCGCGCGCGAAATCGTCGTAATTCTTCCAGTCCGGTTCGGCATTTTGATTCAGTACGGATGGTTCTGCTGACATCTTCGCTCTCCTTGATTGAATGGGATGAAAACCGCCTCAGACGTCGGCGACGCCCGCCGGTTTCACCGCTCGGCGGTTCACCACGGCAGGGGCGGTTTCATCGAGAAAACAACTCAGTACGCCGGCGCACACGGCGCCGGCGGCCGCCAGCCACATCACGCTGACCAGCCCGTAGCGATCGGCGATCAGCCCGGCGATAAACGGCGCCAGGCAGCCGCCAATCACCTCGCCAATCCCCATCACCAGCCCCAACGCGGTAGCGATGCGAGCCGGCGATACCGTTTCAGACGGGATGGTGGCCATAAACAGCGTGAAACAGCCAAGGCCGGTATAAGACAGGAACACCAGCACGCCCAGCAGCCACGGGTTATCGACGTAGCTCAGGAACAGCGGGCAGCACACCGCCAGCAGCGAAAAGAAGATCAGCGTCGGCTTGCGGCCGAAGCGATCGGAAATCGCCGGCACCGCCACGCCCCAGAAGACCCAGGCGGCGCCGATGGCGCTCATGATGCCGCCCATCGTGCCTTCGCCGAAGCCGCGGTCGGTCACCAAAAAGTTGGGGGTGAAGGTAATGATGATCATGAACCAGGTGACGAACACGCAGGAGATCAGAATGCACAGCGCCACGTTCTTGATTTTGAACAGCTCGCCGTAAGCACCTTTGTTCGCCGCCTTGTCGACCGCCGGCGGGGCGCTGAAAGCGGGATCCTTCTTGCCGTTCACATAGCGATAGATCAGCCACGCCAGAATGATGCCCGGCACGGCGGTCAGGTGAAACGCCATGCTCCAGCCCCACTTCTGCGCCAGATAGATGATCAGCGGCGGCGCGATAATGCCGCCCAGCAGCCCCGGCGCCGCGCCCTGGATCAATCCCATGTTGAAACCGCGGCGCTGCGGCTGCGATTTTTCCACCATCAACGACTGTGCGATCGGCAATACCGGCCCTTCGGCGATCCCCATCAACGCTCGGAAGATCAATAGCATGGCAAAGCCGCTGACCAACCCCGACAGCGCGGAGAACAGCGAAAACACCAGGATCGACAAGATCAGCATCGGTTTACGGATATTAAAACGATCGGCTATCGCCCCCAGCCCGGCGCCAGACAGCGCCCAGGTTAACGCCAGCACCGCCGACAGGGTGCCGAGATGCACGTTGCTGAGCTTGAGGTCGGCGGCAATCATCGGAAACAGAAACGAGATGGTCAGACGATCGACGAACACACAGCCGAAAACGAAAAATAAAATAATCAGCAACCGGTTCTCTTCACTTAATGCGCTGCGAGGCTCTGGCGATGTATTCATAGCGTCATGTGTCCATAAGTTAACTTATGAATGGCAAGCCGCCATGGCATAAGTGTGTTAAGCGCACGGCCAAGAGAGATATTGGCCCTCCGTCACGACAACAACTCATTAACATGTTAATGACATAAAATTATCGTAAGCCGGCGGTCTGTCAACCGGCGCTTTCTTAGAGACGAATGAAGTTTTTATTCGGTACTATTTCAAAATCGCATTATCACAAAAAGATATTTTACCCCTCTGTTTTTACAGACAATAAAATAATAACGGGTATTTTTCTTCGGTTAAAAATGCCTATTTCCACGCCATTCCCGAATAATCTCAACGATCACTCTTCAGGCTTATTAATTTTTTATCCGTATTGAATGAACGCTGGGGAATATTCAGTTTTACTTTTATCTATTGAATCATTTAGTTTTATTTTATTTCCGCACAACAAACTAACTCTTATGAGGGAAAGGCTATTGGCAGGGTTACATAATTTCATCTGGACAATAGCAAAAGCGCAGAGCGTGACGTAAATCACGGCAATCATGCCGTATCCTGCAAAGCAATTATGCTCGCAACAGCAATTATCTATTGCGATTAGGGCTGTTTATCTCAATTTAGCGCCATGCAACACTTCGGGCCATCGTTCGACACCGCGCCGCAAGGCCTGAGACGGAGTGACACATGAGCATCGAAAGACTAACCCGGGAGCCGCTTTCCATCGGCATCGAGTTGCCGCTGGACAACGATTGGTCCACCAGCGGGCAGCTGAAACGCCAGCAGGACGGGCGACCGTTCGGCGTGCCGGACATGAGCGAACATGCTGCGCGCATCAAGCTGGCCGATGAGCTCGGCTTTCGCGCCGCCTGGGTTCGCGACGTGCCGCTGTACGATCCGGACTTCGGCGACGCCGCGCAGGTGTTTGAGACCTTTACCTACCTCGGCTACCTGTCCAGCCTGACGCGCAATATTCTGCTGGGCACCGCGGCCGTGGTGCTGCCGCTGCGCCAGCCGTGGCTGGTGCGCAAAGCGGCTTCCACGCTGCAAACGCTGAGCGGCGATCGTCTGCTGCTCGGCGTCGCCAGCGGCGATCGCCCCGTGGAGTACCCGCTGTTCGGCGCCGATTACGCCGCGCGCGGTGAAAACTTCCGCACCAGCGTCGGCATTCTCAAAGGGGAAGCCGACAGCGCGCTCCAGCCTGGATTGCGCCTGCTGCCGGCCACGCCGCCGCCGCCGCTGCTGGTCGCCGGGTTGGCGCAGCAAACGCCCGAGTGGGTGGGCAAAAATATGGATGGCTGGCTGTCGTATCCCGGCACGCCTGCGGACCACGTTTCGCGAGTCAAACTCTGGCGTAACGTAGCCGGTGACAAGCCCTACGTCAGCTTTATTCATCTCGACCTCACCGATAACGCCGACGCGCCGATTCAGCGCCATCGCTTCGGCATCAAGAGCGGCCGTAATGGATTGATTCAGGAACTGAGCGCCATGCGTGACGCCGGGGTCAACCACATCGGCCTGCATTTCCGCCGTAACCAGCGGCCGCTGGAAGAGACGATGCAGGAGATCGGTCAACTGGTGTTGCCGGAATTCCATCGCGCCTGACGCCCGCTTTAGCCCGCTATTCCGACCTGAGCTGGTCTTTGCCCCGTTACCGGGGCTTTTTTATTTCCGCCGCTGCTGGTTCATAACAACTCAGTCTAATCCCTGCGGCCAAACGGCGGCATGATGACGGGGAAACGAGCCACCATGAGGAATGAGCAATGACGGCAAAACTGACAGAAGCGGGCTTTTGGCGCAAAACCGCCGACTCTTCATCGCTGCGCGTGCCGCGCGTGCTGATCCGGGTCTACGTCGACGAAGGCGAGATCGACCGCGCCATCGCGTTTTACGAGCAGCTGCACGGCGTGGAAGCGGATATGCGTTTCGACTTTCCCGCGCATCGGCTGGTGCTGGCGGCGGTGGGGCCGTTTCTGATCCTGGAAGGCTCGGAAGAAAGCCTGCGCCCTTTCCGCAGCACCGTCGGCACATTGCTGGTCGATGACATTTATCCCTACCATCAGCGGCTGCTGGCCGCCGGAGCCGATATCTTCTTTGGCCCGGTGGAAGTGCCCACCGGCGCCTGTTTCAATGCCCGCCTGCCGGACGGCACGATTATCGAATACGTGCATCACCGGCCGCGCGCGGACGAATAAACCGCCTCAGGGGAGCGCCGGCGTCATGGCGTAACCGCGCAGATCCTTGCGCAGGCTGACCATGTACAACACGATCACCGCCGAGAACGGCAGGCCGCACAGCACCACCGCAGTCTGCATCGCGCTGAAACTGCCGGCGTACAGCAACCCGGCGCAGATCAACGTGGTGACCGCCGCCCAAAATACCCGCAGCCAGGCCGGCGCGTCATCGTGGGCGGAACCGCCCTGGCAGGAGAGGTTCGCTATCATCAGCGTGCCGGAATCGACCGGCGTCAGGAACAGCACGAAACTGATCGCCACCACAAAACCGGCGGTCAGCTGGGTATAGGGCAGGTATTCGAACAGCTTGAACACCGCCATCGGCGGATCGCTTTGCGCCACCTGCCCGAGGATCGCCTGCCCGCCTTCCAACACCAGGCTGATGGCGGTATTGCCGAAGATCGACAGCCACGCCAGCGTGAAGCCCAACGGGATCAGCAACACGCCGAAGATCAGTTCACGAATGGTGCGCCCTTTGGAAATGCGCGCGATGAACAGCCCGACAAACGGCGCCCACGCCACCCACCAGGCCCAATAGAACAACGTCCAGGCGCCCTGCCACTGGCGCGCCTTGCCGTACAGATACATATCGAAGCTGCGGCTGACCAGCGAAGTGAGATAATCGCCAAGGTTCTGCAACATGCCGTTGAGCAGATTCAGCGTCGGGCCGGCCAGAAACACGAACAGCAGCAACAGGCACAGGAAGCCGACGTTGATGTTCGACAGCATGGCAATGCCCTTCTCGACGCCGGTGACCGCCGCCAGCGTGGCCACCACCATCATCACCACGATCAGCGCCAGCAGCACGCCGGTGCTTTGCGGAATGTCGAACAGATAAAACAGCCCCGAGTTCACCAGCAGCGCGCCGATCCCCAGGTTGGTCACCATCGAAATCACCGTCACCAGAATGCCGAAACTGTCCACGAGATGGCCGGCGCCGCCGTGGATGCGCTCGCCGAAGATCGGGTATAACGCAGAGCGCAGCGCCAACGGCAGGCCGCGGCAATAGGCGAAATAGGCCAGCGCGGTGGCGATCAGCGCATACAGCGCCCAACCGTGCAGCCCCCAGTGCAAAAAGGTCAGCGCCATCGCCTGCCGCGCCGCCTGCACGGTGCCGCCGCTGCCTTCCGGTGGCGACAAGAAGTGATCCAGCGGTTCGTAGGCGCCGTAGTACACCAGCGCAATGCCGATGCCCGACGAGAACAGCATCGCCACCCACGAGGGATAGCTGAACTGCGGCGGTTCGTCATCCTGGCTGAGGCGAATATGGCCGAAGCGCGACAGCGCCAGCCAGAAGACGAACACCATGCAGGCGACCATCAACAGCATGTAGTACCAGCCGAACACGTCGGCAACCCAGCTTTGCGCGGCGTTCAACCACTGTTTGCTGGCGGCGGGAAACAGCACGACCAGCGATCCCAGCAGCAGGATCACCGCCGCCGAGCCGAAAAATACCGGAACATTCAATCTGACAGGTTCTTCGTCAAGCGATGGAGGAGTTTTTGTTGTCATTGGCAGGCTTCCATGATGCGAAAGACAGACGATTTAAATGCAACTTTTAATTAACATTCTATCGTCATTTATTTGACATTTTCGCAGCATATAGAGTATTGATTGACCGTTCAATCAATCAAATTCAAAGTGTGATTTGCCTATCAGTTGGGGAAAATATGTACCGCAGAGACATTCCTGAGCAGCGCAAGGAGCAGTTGATTAACGCCGCCTTCGAGACCATAAACGTCGTCGGGCTGGCCGGCGTCACCCTGTCTCAGGTGGCGAAAGAAGCCGGGCTGTCGACCGGCATCGTCAGCCACTATTTTGGCGATAAAGAGGGGTTGCTGAGCGCCACCATGCGCAAGATCCTGCGCGATCTGCGCGACGCGGTGGCCGAGTGCCGCGCGCAAGCGGCGAGCGACAGCCAGTCACAGCTGTTCGCCATTATCCAGGGCAACTTCCACCCCAGCCAAACCAACGCCGTGTCCATGCGCGCCTGGCTCGACTTCTGGGCCGCCAGCATGCATCAGCCGGTGCTGCGCCGCCTGCAGCGCGCCAACGATCGGCGGCTCTATTCCAATATTTGCAGCCAGTTCCGCCGCGAGCTGCCGCTGCAGCAGGCGCGCGACGCGGCGCGCGGGCTGGCGGCGATGATCGATGGGCTTTGGCTGCGCGGCAGCCTGGCCGGCGACGAGACAGACCTAAAACAGGACTGCCGCATCGCCTGCGACTACGTGGCGCAGCGGCTCAACGCCGCCCAGCAGCAGGGGTGAACGTGAACGGCGGCTCCATCAGTGCGGTTCCTGCTCTTCACTGTACTGGGTTTGCCACATGGCGGCGTAGCGGCCGTTCGCGGCCAGCAACGCCTCGTGCCCCCCGCGCTCGACGATCTCCCCCGCCTCCAGCACGATAATTTCATCGGCGTCCACCACGGTGGAGAGCCGATGAGCGATCACCAGCGTGGTGTGGTTGCGGCTCACCTCGCGCAGGTGCCCCTGGATTTCGCGCTCGGTCTGGGTATCCAACGCGCTGGTCGCCTCGTCAAACACCAGGATGGCCGGATTTTTCAGAATGGTGCGCGCAATCGCCACCCGCTGCTTTTCCCCGCCCGACAGCTTCAGCCCGCGCTCACCCACCCGGGTGTCGTAACCGTCGGGCAGACCGACGATAAAATCATGGATATGCGCCAGCCGCGCCGCCCGCTCGATTTCTTCATCGCTGGAGCCGGTTTTGCCGTAACCGATGTTATAACGCAACGTATCGTTGAACAGCACCGTATCCTGCGGCACGATGCCGATCGCCTGCCGCAGGCTGGCCTGGGTCAGTTGGCGAATGTCCTGGCCGTCGAGGGTAATGGCGCCCCCCTGCACGTCGTAAAAGCGAAAAAGCAGGCGCGACAGCGTGGACTTGCCCGCGCCGGAGGCGCCGACCACCGCCACCGTGTGGCCCGCCGGAATGGTAAAGCTCACCTTCTTGAGGATCGGCCGACGCGTGTCGTAACCGAAGCTGACCGCGTCGAACTTCACTTCTCCGCGATCGAGGCGCAGCGGCTGCGCATCCGGGCTATCGACGATCTCACGCGGTTCCTGCAGCAGATCGAACATGTTCTCCATGTCGATCAGCGCCTGGCGCACCTCGGAATAAATAAAGCCGAAGAAGTTCAGCGGCTGATACAGCTGCAGCAGATAGGCATTGACCAGCACGAAGTCGCCGACCGTCATCGTCCCCTGCGTAATGCCCTGCGCCGCCATGGTCATCATCACGATCAGTCCGATCGAAATAATGGCGGTTTGCCCCAGGTTGATCGCCGTAAAACTGAATTGGTTCTTGATGGCGGCGTATTCGTACAGCCGGCGCGAGAGGTCGAAACGCTCGGCCTCGAACTCTTCATTGCCGAAGTACTTCACGGTTTCATAGTTCAGCAGGCTGTCGATGGATTTGCTGTTGGCGTCGGCGTTGGCCTTGTTGAGCTCGCGGCGAAAGCGGGTGCGCCAGCTGACCGCCAACACGGTGAACAGGATGTAGCAGCCGACCGTCGTCAGGATCGCCAGCGCGAACCAGCCGTTCAGCATATGCCACATGATCGCCGTGACCAGCGAGAGCTCGAACAGGATCGGCACGATGGAGAACAGCAGCCGCGACAGCACCGTGGACACCGCCTGAGTGCCGCGCTCGATGGACAGCGACAACCCGCCGGTCTGGCGCTCCAGATGGAAACGTAGGCTCAGCGCATGCAGCTGGCGGAACACCCGCACGCCCAACAGGCGCGTGGCGTTCTGGCTGACGTGGATAAACATTACGTTGCGCAGTTCCTCAAACAGCGCGCCGCCCACCCGCGCCACGCCGTAGGCGACGATCAGCCCAAGCGGCACCGCCAGCATTTTCGCCGTCTCGCCGCTCAGCGCATCGACCATCGCTTTATAAGCCAGCGGCACCAGCGTGGTGCTGACCTTGGCCGCCACCATGAACACGAAGGCCACCACCAGATACCCCCGCAGCCGCGGGTTGTCTTTCGGCCACAGATAGGGCAGCAGGAATTTCAGCAAACGGGAACGATCCATCATGTAATATTCATCTTCTCGATCGGGATCGCGGCGCACAGCCGCGCGGGGTTATGAGTTTGGCCTGGCCGACGGCGAACGCCGCACCCTCCCATTTTCCTGCGGCGACAACTCAGCATCATCCGTCAGGAGAAGCGGCGGCGGCTCGGGCAAAGTTCAGGCATGGAGGAGACAATCACATGACCCAGACGTATGCAAGGCGCTTTGCGCTGGTCTTTGACTATATCGACCGCCACCTGGACGAGGCGCTCACCGTCGAAAAACTGAGCGAAGTGGCCCACTTTTCGCGCTTTCACTTTCAACGCCAGTTTAGCGCGTATTGTGGCATCTCGGTGTGGCGTTATATCCAGTGGATGAGGCTCAAACGCGCCTCGTACCGCCTGGCGTATAACCCGCTGGAGCCGGTGATTGACATCGCGCTGGACGCCGGTTTTCAAAACCCGGAGTCCTTCAGCCGCGCCTTCAAACAGGCGTTCAGCCAAACGCCAAGCCAGTTTCGCAAACGGCCGGCCTGGATCGATTGGCAGCAGCGCTTTCCCGAGCCGAAACACAAAAGGAAACAACCCATGAAAGTAGACATTGTCGACTTCCCGGCCACGCCGGTGGCGATGATCGAACATCGCGGCCCGTCCGCGCTGGTCAACGAAACCGCCGCACGCTTTATCGAGTGGCGCAAAACCAGTGGCCTGTCGCCGGTCAGAAGCAGCCGCACTTACGGTATCGCACCGCACGATCCGGCCACCACCGAAGCGCAGGACTTCCGCTTCTTCATTTGCGGCGAGGTCACTGCGCCGATCCCGGAGGACAACGCCTTCGGCGTGGTGAACGGCACGCTGCCGGCCGGGCGCTGTGCGGTGCTGCGCCATCTCGGATCGCTGGATGGGCTCTCGGAAAGCGCCCGCTATCTTTACAGCGAGTGGTTGCCGGCCAGCGGCGAGGAGCTGCGCGATTTTCCGCTCTATTTCCACTACCACAACTTCGTGCACGAGGTGGCGGAATATGAACTGGTGACCGATCTTTATCTGCCGCTGAAATAGCTGACATCCGGCTCCGCAAGGAGCCGGATTGACGTTAACAGGACGGCGACGATCCCTGCGGCGGCAGATAGCGCTGCGGATCGAGCGCGGTGGCGCGATAGCGGATCTGGAAATGCAGGAACACCGAATCGGTGCCAGTGCTGCCCATAGTGCCAATCTTCTGCCCCGCTTTCACATCCTGGCCGTTGCGCACCAATGTAGTGTCGTTGTGCGCGTAGGCGGTAATAAAGTCTTCGCCGTGCTTAATCATGATCAGGTTGCCGTAGCCGCGCAGTTGGTTGCCGACGTACACCACTTTGCCCTTGGCGGAAGCATAGATCGGCTGGCCGCGTTTACCGGCGATGTCGATGCCCTTGTTGCCGCCATCGGCATTGGAGTACGCCTGCACGATCCGGCCGCTGGCCGGCCAGCGCCAACAGCGGGCGGCGCCCGGCGGCGGCGTTTGCTTGGCGATCGCGGAGGAAGACGTTTTACGGCGCGTGGCGGCGGTTTTGGTCGGCGCGCTGCCGCTCAGCCGCAGCTTTTGCCCCACTTCTAGGCTATAAGGCGGGCGTATCTTGTTGATTCTGGCCAGATCGCTGACTTCGCTGTCGGTGATCCAGGCGATGTAGTACAGCGTATCGCCCCGTTTGACGGTGTAGGACTTGCCGGTGTAGCTGCCCTTCGGCAGTTTGTCGTAGTCGCGGTTGTAGGTATTTTTACCCGAACACCCGGCCAACAATAGCCCCAATGTCAGACACACCGCGATGCGGCGCCACCTCGCCAGCTTGCTTCCTGTGCTCAAATCCTGTCCCCAATCGTCTTTTCGGTTCTGATACGCCTCAGCCGCACAGTGTAACATTTGCGCCGGGTCAGTCAAAAAGCGGGAAAGAGGCAACTATCGGAAAACAGCGGGCACGGAGGCCGCTGCGGCGCGATCGGCGGGAGGAAAATGGCGCCATAAGGCGCCAAACCATGCAGCGATGCCGGGATTACTGTTTACCTGAGGTCAGCAAACTGAAGCTGGTCATCAGATTGCGATAGTCAGGAATATGTTGAGAGAACAGGTTCCCCAACCCTTCGATATCATTTCGCCAATCGCGGTGCAATTCGCACGCCGCGCCAAACCAACTCATCAGCTGTGCGCCGGCCTGGGACATGCGATCCCAAGCCGCATCGCGCGTAATCGCATTGAACGTGCCGGATGCGTCGGTGATGACGAAAACCTCATACCCCTCTTCCAGCGCAGAGAGCGCAGGAAACGCCACGCAAACCTCGGTCACCACGCCGGCGATGATCAGTTGTTTCTTGCCCGTGGCCTTTACCGCCTTGACGAAATCTTCATTATCCCAGGCATTGATATTGCCGGGACGAGCAATATAGGGGGCGTCAGGGAAAGTTTGCTTTAGCTCTGGCACCAAAGGGCCGTTCGGTCCGTTTTCAAAACTCGTGGTCAGTATCGTCGGTAAATTGAAGTATTTAGCCAGATCGGCCAGCGCCAAAACATTATTTTTGAATTTATCCGGATCCTGATCTCTAACCAGGGACAGTAGCCCCGTCTGATGATCGACTAATAAAACGGCGGCCTGTGTCTTATCTAATCGGTTATATTTAAAAGTCATTCCCTTCTCCTTTATCATCAAAATCATCAAATTCCGATCGCCCCATGCATTCCAAGCATGTAGCATGCTTTCAAACGCTCCGACATCAGGCTAGCAATGAACCAGCCGGGTAAATAGCACGATTATTGGGAATGAGTGTTTCACCACTGGGAAGGTTAATTTTATATGATAGATTTCAATGAGATGGTTATGTTTGCCAGAGTAGTTGAATGCGGTGGATTTCTTTCCGCCAGTAAGAAGTTTGGTATACCCAAATCGACGCTATCAAGACGAATATCCAATTTGGAAAAAAGGCTTAATGTCAGGCTTATTCAGCGCTCAACGCGAAACCTCATGGTCACCGATATAGGAAAAGAATATTTTCAGTACTGCCTGCAGATGATTAGCACCGCAGAGAAAGCGGAATGCCTTATTATTAACAAAAGCGAAAAACCCACTGGAAAAATAAAACTGACCTGCTCAAACATTCTCCTGGATCTTGGCCTAACGGAAGTGCTGGCGAGATTCATGCTGCAATATCCCAAGGTCAATTTGCATGTGAAAATATTTAATCGCAACGTGGATATTATTTCTGAAGGGTATGACCTCTCATTAAAACTCATCGCCGATGAGCCCAAAAACAGCAATTTGGTGATGCGTCGAATTTGCGCTGTGCCCACCGCATTTATGGTCGCCCCCTCTGCAGCTATTCAGTACCAAAGTATAAATACGCCCGAAGATCTCTCCAGTTTGCCAACGGTCGGGTGGTTATCGACCCATCTTCAGGCCGCCTGGACGTTTCAACAAGCCGATCGCGAAGTCAAAATAAACAACAAGTCGCGCATGGTGTGCGATGACATTCGCCTGATCAAGGAATCGATCGTAAAAGGCGTCGGCGTTGGCTGTCTGCCGCTGAAATTAGCCCGCCAGGAACTGCTCGACGGCAGCCTGAAAACGCTGCTCGACGACTGGACATTGGAACAACACAAGATTGTCGCGTTTTACCCTTCCAGACAAGGACTCCCCCCTTCGGTAAGGGCGCTGATTGATTTCATCGTTGATGAACTGGCCGAATAACACGCCGCTTCCAAGCATAAACGCCACGCCGGATTTACCGCAGCGATTAAAAAGTGACTACTATAATAGAGCGCTCGGAAAAATAGAGTGCCCCCGAGGATCGCAACAAAGAGAATGGAGCTGTAACATGCTAAACCTTGATCGCAATAATCTGCCCCTCCTGAGCGAAGAACTGCTCAAAAAGCAACGCACCACCCTGCTGATCATCGCCTTCCTGCTGCTGGCGGGCGGCATACTGTGCCTGGTCAACCCTTTCGCCTCCGGCGCGGCGCTGAGCATCGTGGTCGGCGTCCTGCTGCTGTTGAGCGGCGCCGGGCTGATTATCGCCATGATCGCCAACCGGGCGCAGAATACCTGGCCGATGATCGGCGGCATTCTGCTGGGCGTGGCTTACCTGATTATCGGCTATGTGTTCATCACCAGCCCACTGGCGGGCATTCTGGCGCTGGCGGTGTACCTTGCCGTGCTGTTCGCGCTCGGCGGCATCGCGCGCCTGGCGGCCGGCTATATGCGCCGCGGATTGCCGGGCAACTGGCTACAGTTCGTTATCGGCGTGCTCGATTTGATCATCGCCTGGATGCTGATCGGTTCAGGCCCGGCGGCGTCGGTCACGCTGGTGACGGCGATCGTCGGCATCGAAATGCTGGTCAGCTCCTTTGCGCTGTTCCAGGCGGCGAATCTGTTTAAACGCGCCTGACTCTACCGGCCCGCCATCGCGGGCCTCATCGATTTCGTCGCTTCCAGACACAACAAGGCGATACCCCCTCGGCTTGTCCGTGGTTATCTTCATCGGTAAGTGCCAATATAGGCGCAGACAAGGGAGCTGAAACCGATGACAACCCATTCCAACCCGTTGAACTCGCGGGAAGTCTGCCTGCAATTACGCCATTTCAATCAGGTAATCGGGCAACAATGCCGCAATATGGCGCGCCAAAATACCACCTGCCCGTGCTGCCTGACGGACATCGCCACCGGTTGCGACGCCGGTATCAAACTGTGCGGCCAGCAGTTGGCCAAACCCAACCCGCAAACCCCGTTATTCCGGCAGATTCGCAACTTGCTGCTCGATCTGCGCGCAGAAGCGATAGGGGTTCACAGAATAGACGTCCTGAACCGCACCAATAACGAAATATCCTGGCTGTTGCGCGAGCTGTATTTCGAGACGTTCTGACCCCGCATTTTATCGGGGCCGCTAAAGCGAAAACCGAAAGCGAGATACAGGCTTTTGGCGACGCGATTATGTTCATCAATCATTAACGTCACCGGCTCCACGCCATACAGCCTGAACTCCGCGAGCAGTCAGCGGGAGGAGCCCGTTTAAAAGCGGCTCTGGCAAAGGAAACGTCCACCGGCGCGGGGTTAACCGGCGGCAGCGGTTTTCGGCAACACGAAGTCAACCCGCCGATTCTTGGCCCGGCCCGTCGGCGTGTCGTTGGAAGCCACCGGTTCAGCCTCCCCTTTTCCCCGTTCACTCAGACGAGATTTTTCTACCCCATGTGCGATCAGCCAAACAGCCACCGCACGTGCGCGTCGCAGCGACAGATCCCGATTATATTTATCGCTGCCCACCGCATCGGTATGCCCCTCGATCACCACGTTCCCTACCGGTTCGGCCGCGATAAATTGCGCCACCTGTTGCAGCGCAGGCTCCGCTTTAGCAGCAATCGCATCGCTGTCGAAGGCGAACAGCACATCGCTGCGCATCGATAACGTTACGGCATTTTTGCTGTCTCTGACGGAAATGTCGGCGGATTGTTTAGCCAAATCCGCTGCCTTACTCTGCAGATCAAGGACGCCGGCATTCAGCCCCGAAGGCAAACCAACCAAATCCAGCCGGGTGGCCTTAAGATCGAGTATCACCGGTTTCCCCACGGATGCCGGCTCTCCGCTGTCAGCCCATGAACCCAATGACACCAACCCAAAGGCTAACATCCCCCCCACACAGGCGGCTTTCCTGAGGCCGTTCATCGCTCAACGATCCGTAATGGCTATCGGCCCGAGCGGCTCGACATTGGCGATCGTCAGGTACACCTCTTTCACATCAGGTGGAGGCGCAGGGAAGCTGCCAAACCAGGTGGCGACATAGGGAATGCCTGAACTTGAGCTGAATGACACGCTGGGAGAGGCCAGTGGGACATTATTGCTATCGGTAAGCAGCAGGTATTTTTTATTACCCACCAGAATATAGAAGGATTTCTCAAGACTGCTTTTATCCAGACTGCTATACAAGCCTTGTCCATTAAGGTTGTCTTTCAACCCTTTGAAACGCACTTTGATGGTCAGGATTTCACCGTGGCGCACGGCCTCGGTCACTTGCGCTTCGGCTACGCCGCTGCTGACGATCCCGGTAGCCAACGGTGTCACGGGGGGATCTTCCGCGAAGGCCATGCCGGGGAACATTATCGACGCAAACAGGCAGGAAATGACGAATTTTCTGACATGCTGCATGATCGGAGTCCTTATTCAGGGGGAATTGAAGATTGTTCTTTCAACAACCAGGCAATGCCACTGCGGTCACTCTGTCCCGGAATTATAGTAAAGCACCTCATATTCATGAGAGTTATCCCTGAAAGCGTAACCTTGGTCACGTTATGCTTGCGCATGAATTCTCCCCCGTTAGCGCTTATTTTGCTGAATGACGGCTTCATACCAGCATTCCCTTCCGCTCATCCTCTCTGCTGTTCATCCCACTTTACGACCGCCGTCACACCTCGCCACCGCTAAATTGCGTTGGTTATAGACTCGTCTACAATTCAATCGAATTACCCCCTACAACATCAGAAATTATTATTATTAGAGGTGATTATGTTACAGAAACACGAAAACGTAATAAGTATGACTGTACTAAGCCCGCAAGCCACCCAACAGCTGATGCCATCGTTCTCCTCCTTGCCCCACACGCAACACGCCGACGGCAAATATCGCCTGCGCCGTTATTCGGTCGTTAAATACCTCAACCCCAACGTCGCCGAAGTAGGGCCGCGCACTTTCATGCAGTCGGATCAGATCAACCATTTCCAGGGCAATGTGGTGCGCCGCTTTGAACCTATCGACAGCGCCGTGTTGCAGAGCGCCGGCATGGCAGAGATGTGCAACCTGTTTGCAGAGAGCAACGACCTGCCGGAAGGCGCCGAGATAGAGATCCACCAGATGCGCGTGGTCGCTATCGAGAAAGACACCCAGGTGGCGCCGGAAGGCATACACCAGGACGGTTTCGACCATATCGCGATGATCGCCATTCACCGGCACAACATCGTCGGCGGTGAAATCATGCTGTATGACGACAGCCGCCACGATCCTTTCTTTAAAAAAGCGCTGGCGGACGGTGAGGCCGTGCTGCTGGCGGACAGCAAACTGTGGCACAACGCCACGCCGATCAACGCCGTGAGCCCGGAAGAAGAAGGTCATTTGGATCTCTTTGTCCTCACCGCGCGGGGGGAGAAAGCATGACCTTTACCCCCGAGCTCGCCCGCGCCCAGTTCAGCGCCCTGTCACAGCAGATCGACGGCAAACCGGCCATCTTTTTCGACGGCCCCGGAGGTGCGCAAGTTTCACGGGGCGTGCTGGAAAAAATGACCGACTACCTGGGAAGGTACAACGCCAACCTGGGCGGCCACTATTTCTCGAGCCGGGTCACCGGCGAGGTGATGGGCCAGGCGCGGGAATCGGTGCGCGCCTTGTTAAATGCGCCGTCGCCCGACAACATCGTCTTCGGCATGAACATGACCACGCTGACTTTTCATCTCAGCCGCATCATCAGCCGCGACTGGCAGGCCGGCGATGAAGTCATCGTCACCGCGCTGGATCACTACGCCAACGTCTCCAGCTGGCAGCAGGCCGCCGCCGACAAAGGGGCCACGGTACATCAGATACCGCTGGAGAGCGCCGACTGCGCATTGGATGCCGCGAAAGTGTGTGAGCGCATCAACGCCAACACCCGTCTGGTGGCGGTCAGCTACGCCTCCAACGTCACCGGCGGCATCGTCGATATCAAAACCATCGTTGAAGCCGCGCATCGGGTCGGCGCGCAGGTGTATGTCGACGCCGTTCATTACGCGCCGCATAACCTGATCGACGTGCAGGCGCTGGGCTGTGACTTCCTGGTGTGCTCCGCCTACAAGTTCTTTGGCCCGCACGTCGGCATGGCCTACATCGCGCCGCAGTGGCTGCAGCGCCTGCGGCCGTACAAAGTCGAGCCGGCCACCGACGTCGGCCCCGGCCGTTTCGAGACCGGCACGCAAAGCTTCGAAGCGCTGGCCGGCGTCGCGGCCGCTATCGAGTATCTGGCGCAGTGGGGCACGCCCGGTGCGCCGTTAAGGCAGCGTCTGCAGGAGAGCTTCGCCGCCTACCACCAGCATGAAGAGGCGTTGTGCAGCCACTTCCTGCAGCGGCTGCAACAACTCGACGGCGTGCGGCTTTATGGCACCCCCCGGGCGGACAGCGCGCGCCGCACGCCGACCTTCGCCCTGACCTTCAGCGGCCATACGCCTGACGCGATCGCCCGCCGCCTGGGGCAGCACAACATCTGTGCCGGCAGCGGGCATTTCTATGCGTTGGGCTTGGTGCAACAGCTGGGGCTGCAGGACGGCGGCGTGCTGCGCATCGGCATGATGCACTACAACACTCAGGGCGAGATCGATACGCTGTTCAACGTGATCGCCGAAGATATTCTCAGTTAACCCGGCCATATCGGCCCGTTCATCTTATTGGGCAGGCCGAATAAGGTATCAAACTGCCCGTCTTTTCTTCCACCGCGTCCACGGCACGCAGATGCGTGCCTTTCTTTCCCCGCGTTACGAAATGCGGAGATAACGGACATATAATGCCGGAACGGGAAAAGAGGCCGGGATCGGCGCATCGTGCGGTTGTCACCGGATACGGCCGGGGCAGCGCATTGCGCGCATTCTCTTTTGGCTCAGCAGTGGGCATAATGACAAACACGGTCTGGGTCAGATGAGTATGAATGGTGAAGTCGCAGCGAATTACGTTAAATGACATTGCTGTACTGGCTGGTGTCACCAAAATGACGGTCAGTCGCTATCTGCGCACGCCGGACAGGGTTAAACCGGAAACGGCTGCGCGCATCGCCGCCGTGATCGAGGAAGTCGGCTATCAGGCCGATCCCGACAATCCCGCCCTCTATTCCAATAGCCCTCCCCTCATCGGCGTTCTGGTTCCTTCTTTTAACAATCTGATATTTGCTGATGTCCTCGCCGGCATTGAATCCGTGACGTCTATACAGGGTTATCAGACGCTGGTCGTCAATTATGACTACAACAGCAAACGCGAAGAGGAGCAAATCGCCGCGATCCTGGCTTTTAAGATTAAAGGGCTGCTGCTGACCGAGTCGGTCCATAGCCTGCGGGCGGAAAAACTCCTGAAGGCGGCAAAAATACCCGTTGCTGAAATCATGGGGCTGTCAGGCAATGCAGATCGAATTAACGTGGGTTTTGATAATGTGAAAGCCGGCTACGATATGACCACCATGTTGCTGGCCAGCGGTAAAAAACGCATTATCTATTTTGGTTCAATGTCTGATATCCGCGATGAACAGCGTTACACGGGATACTGTCAGGCAATGGCTAACCATGATTTGCCTACCGGTCGCATTTCCCCCAATAAGATCTCTTCCATTTCGATTGGGACAGGCATGATGACGCTTGCGAGCCAAATGTATCCGGATATGGACGGTATTCTCTGTACCAACGACGATCTGGCCGTGGGAGTGTTACAGGAATGCCTGGCAAACGGTATCGGCGTTCCAGCGCAAATTGCCATTGCCGGATTTCACGGTCTTGAGATCGGGCAGATCATTACCCCCCGGTTAGCCAGCGTACTGACGCCACGGTATGAGATGGGGAAAGTGGCGACAGAGATCATAATAAAAAAAATTAAAGGGCTGCCGACCATTGAACATGTCGATCTCCACTTCCGCCTGTCAATGGGGGAGACAATATAGCGTTCCCCGCCAGTGACTTCATCACTGGCCATAGCTGCCCGCGTCGTCAGAAGAACATCACTCGCTATCCCGGCCAGAAATTCGGCCAGATGGCGTCACCCACCTGACCGAATGCCCCCTCAACGTGCCTTGCGGCGCCGGAGCCAGAATAGGATCAGCAGAATAATGACGACCGCCATGGTGGCCATGCCAGGCAGAATCATCGGCTGTGCGCGCGCCAACAGCGGTTTCGGACCCCCGGCGCGCACCTCACTCACGTCGGCCTCGCTCACGCTCAGCGTGCTGTTGCCGTATTTCTGCAGCACGAAGTTAGCGATATCGGCAACCTGCTTATCCGTCAGTTCTCCGACATAGGAACCGGCGCCAAAGCTCGGCATCAGGACGTGCTTACCGTCAACCCGGCGATCAACCCCCTGCAAAATGGCGGCAATCAGGTTTGACGGGTTGTTCGCGGCCGTGGTGGAGTTGTTGAATAGCGAAGGGTAAGCCTGGTTCAAACTGCCGCTGCCGTCCGGCTGATGGCAACTGGCGCAGTAGCCGCTGTAGAGCGCCTCGCCGCTATTGAGCGTGTGGTTGGCGTTGGGCGAATTCATTCCGCGGAGATGGTGCTCAACGTTGTAGTGCGCCTGACTGAGGCCATTGCCCTGGCGCCCCTCGCCCTGTGACGGCACGGTCTTCAGATAAGTTGCAATCGCCTGCAGCTGCCGGTCGGTCAGGTATTGGAAGCTGTGCTCAACGGCTTCAGCCATTGGCCCCGCAGCTTGTGCGCGCCCTTCCGCCCGACCGGTTTTCAGATAGTTCACTAACTCCTGCTCGCTCCAGTCGCCGATCCCTTCCTGGCGATCGGCGGTGATATTCGGCGCGTACCAAGAACCCAACGATGCCCCCATCAGGAAGCGCGAATTGTCTTCCGCCATCAGCACATTACGCGGCGTATGACAGGTTCCGCAGTGAGCCGGCCCCTGCACCAGCGCGGCCCCCTCGTTCCACGCCTCACCTTTCGTCACATCCGGGGTGAAACGCCGATTATCCAAATAAAGCATGTTCCACACCGCCATGGAGAGACGGATGTTGAACGGAAACGGCAGATCGGTTTGGCGCTTGGCTGGCTCATCGACCGGGGCAACGCCATGCATGAAATAGGTATACAACGCGTGGATCTCGTCATCACTCAGACGGGTGTAGGCGGTGTAGGGCATTGCCGGATAGAGATACGTCCCATCTTGCCGGATCCCCGAGCGCAGAACGTCGGCAAACGCCGCTTCGGAATAGCCACCGATGCCGTATTTTACCGATGGGGTTATATTGGTGGCGTAGATAGTGCCCATGGGAGAAGCAATGCCGTACCCCCCGGCAAAAGGCTTGCCCTGCTGCTGCGTATTCGTATGGCAGGCCATGCAGTCCGAGGCGATAGCCAGCGCTTGCCCTTTAGCGATCAGATCGCCGTCCTGGGCATGCGCCGCGAAGCCGCTTCCCAGCAGCAGCGTCGCTGCCAACGAATGGGTGATTTTATTCATTTGCTCTCCAGGGCTCGAAGTACGTCATTGGCCGCCTTGAGTCCAAGCGCCGCCATCGTCAACGTGGTGTTGACAACGCTGGCTGAAACCATGGCGCCTCCACCCGGGATCCAAAGGTTGTCATGATCGTGGGCGCGGCAATTGCCGTTCACCACCGAGTTCGTGGGATCGCTGCCCATGATCGTGCCGCCCATAATGTGGTTGTTGGCATTCAGCTTGTCGTTAATCACAAACTCTTGCGCATCGAACAAGTCGCCAATCTGCCGTAGCTGGGTTTTGACCACTTCCAGCCCTTTGCGCACGTACTCGCCGACGTCGTAGTGGATGTCCGGGCAGGCCAGGCCATGCTTGTCTTTGCGGGTAGGGCTCAGGGTCAGACGGTTGTTCGGATCCGGCAGCGGTTCCAGGCTGATGGAGAGATCCACCGAGCGGCTGGCGCGATCGCGCACTTCATCCTGCAGCGCCTTGCCGACCTTGCCCGTTTTCAGGACTTCAAGGGCGGAGGGGATCACCCGGTTGATGTTGTTGATGATGATCTTGTTGGCGGAGTGGTCGCTGCGGAACGCGCCGTCACGGTACCCCACCATGCAGCTGCTCTGCGCCGGGCCGCGGCCAACCCACAGAGCCTCTCGCGCCAGGAAGGAACAGTGCAGGCCAGAGTGATCCATCATGTTGCGCCCCACCTGATCCGAGCTGTTCGCGATGCCGTTCGGGTTCTTTTCGTTGGCCGCCAGCAGCAGCAAGCGCGGGTTCTCAATCCCATTGCAGGCCAGAACGAACGTTTTACCGATCGCCCGATGGGAGTTATGCGCCGTGTCGTACCAGTGAACGGCGGTGACGCGGTTATTGTCGTCGGTGTCAATTTTGTACACCACCGCCTCGGGGATCACCTTCGCCCCCTTGTGTTCGGCCCGTTCAACGTGGTGAATGCCGTTGTACATCGCCCCGATAGGGCAAATCGGCTGGCAATTGTTATTGCCGCAGCAGGTGGGCCGTCCGTTCCAGGGCCGGGTGCTGCGGCCTTGCGGAATGGGCACCGATTTAAAGCCGTGAGGATTAACAATCTCAGCAATGCGTCTGTCGCCGTAGGCCCAGGGCACCATGTCCATCGGGTAAGGCCCGCTGCGTTCCGCAGGGGACTGCCACTCCGGATTATTCGGGCCGGCAACGCCTATTTCCTCTTCGGCTTTCGCGTACCACGGTTCGATATCTTCGTAGGAAATAGGCCAGTCTCTCCCCACGCCATAGAGGGATTTCATGCGAAAATCATTGGGATGGTTGCGCCAGCAAGAAGCGGCCCAGTGCCAGGTGGTTCCCCCCACCACACGCAAATAGCCCTGTTTAAAGCCTGAGCCATTGGGGCCGGTCAGTTTGATATAGTCGTTCTCCGGGAAATAGAGCGGCGCGGTGGCGTACTCCGATTGCGGGTAAAGCCCCTGAAAATCCGACCCCGCACGATTGTGCAGTGGCATATTGCGCCAGTTTTCCACAGCCTGTGCGCGCTCAATGCGCGGGCCTGCCTCAAGTACCAGCACCGAGTAGCCCTGGCTCACCAAAGCATCCGCCATCAGACCGCCCACAATACCGGAACCGACAATGACGACATCGGCCTCTGCATCGCCGGAAGCATTAATTATTGGGCTTTTCACACGCGATCCTCATATTTTTTATCGGCTACGGCAGGCAAATCTGTTGCGGGAATGGAAGGTTGGCGGGTAACGCCCGGCGGCAAGCCGGTCCACCACAGCGGGCCAAAATTGCACCAGGTCGGCACAATCAGGGCATCCTGAACCGTGCGATACATCAGCGCTTCTTTATAACTAATCAACTGCCCCTGCTCGGCGCTTGAAGGATCTACGGTTCCGGTATACCACGCGGTCACGATCGCCTGGATAAGCTCCCTTTGCCCCTGTTCAATCGCATGTCGGTTCAAGGTTTCCGCATCGGTGGCTTGCTGGCTCAGGATGAACAGGGCGTTGAGTTGCGAGTTCAACTGCGGAAAATGTTCGCGCAGTGCGGAAAAATAGCGGGCGGAGAGTGTGACGTCCAAATCGTCAAACTCGGTAATTTTTCTCGAAATTTGTAAAAATTGCGCGTATTCAACGGGCGAGGCGGCAATTTGCGCCCGTTCGGCATAGGTTATATTTGAATAAGGCAACAGGCTGGCGGCGACGATGACGCCCACCATTTTCCCCAGCGCCTCCCTGCGGGTAAGCACGATTTGCAACGACATTATTAGCTCCGAAATAATTTATTTTTATATAGTTTTTTTAATATCTATCAGAACGCAGGCAAACCAAAATAAAAAATTGTGCTAATGGGGAGGAATCGCATTAAAAGATCAAGGCGTTATGAGATTGGCTACATCTACGACAGAGGTAAACTCACGGCCTTTAATGATGTAATCTGAACCTGAAGCAAATATCCCTGTAAATAATACGGCGTAATCTCTGCCGTAAATTTATTCAACCCAACTCAATTTTTAAAAGTTAGGGGCTATGGCGTTGACGGGAAAGGCGTATTCTTCGGAATCGCGGCAGACGGCGGATGAGCGAGGCTTTCCGCCGGCAGCCTGAAGTAGCGATACCAGCCGCCGCTGAACATCTTGCTACGTCAGCAGGGCGCCGTCGATTTTCGCCACAATTTTGCGCAGAACTGCCGGTGTTGTGCAGGTACTCATCGGGCGATGCAGCTCCCCCGGAAAGATAACGGCAAGTTCACCGGGTTGCAGGTGGATGAGAGTCTCACCGGGGATCGCCGGGCTAAACCCAAGGTCGTGCGCCTCGTTAAATGGCTCACTCAGGGGCAAAGGCAGCCCCAGAACCCCGGCGCCAATCACTTCTCTCCCTTCCAGGACAAGATGGATATCCAGATACTGGCGATGAAACTCCGGCTTCTGGTCGGACAATAGTTTGGTTTCCCCTTCAACGACGTTAAAGAACATCTGTTTACCCTGCACCTGATAGTGGCCGATAGGTAAATTGTACGGCTCACTTTCAATAATGCTGGCCAGCATTTTTCGAATGGCTGCCGGATAGAATCTATTATTTACGGCAGTGGTTAAGGCATCAATTATCATAATATTTTCTCTGGTCAATATCGGCTCGGTATTTCACCGACAAAAACAATGACTGGGTAGTTTTATGGCAACACGCAATCTCGGCGTAATTACGGTAGAATCGCTATTAGTTCGCTCTACGGGCGCCACTATGAATAAGCAACAAAGCAAACCGCTTTGTTTCTAATATTTACAACCTATCTCCACTGTGAGTAAACTCCACCTGAAAGGCTATTCGGCATGGTGAAATAAGTCATGGCCTATCTCACGGTTTTTAGCCGCTTAAAACTGTGACAAAAGTCACTTAATTAAGTGTTACGAAACAACGTTACTTATCCTGTGATCCACGGCAGAAAATCACTGGTTATTCACCGCTCTCGCCAAAATCGATCGATTTCGCATTCTCCTCCTACGGGCATAATGGGTTATTTGCCCCGATAGTCACTGACAGAAGCCATGAAATTGCACACGAGATCACGCCAGCAGTAACATGCTTTTTTAACACTCTTTGGCGTGATGCAGATCGCAAAAATAAGCGGTAAAAAAACGTCTGATACAGGGTATCCCCTATTTTTCAGACAGGATCGCAACGATGCACACTGACACTCAACCTACCATTTTGCTTATCGCGCCGGTGATGGATGCTTTACAGGCCGCGTTGGACGCCCGTTACCGGGTATTCCGTCTCTATGAACAATCAGATATTCCAGCCTTCCTGGTTCGCCATGGCGCAGACGTTCAGGCGGTGGTCACCCGTGGTGATGTGGGGGTAACCCGGGAGACGCTGGAACAGCTGCCGCAGGTGGGCATGATTGCCGTCTTTGGCGTGGGGACTGACGCTATCGATCTCAACTACACCCGGGAACGCCATATCAGCGTCGGGATCACCGCCGGCGTGCTGACCGATGATGTGGCAGATCTGGCTCTGGGGCTAATGCTGTCCGCCAGCCGCCGCCTCTGCCAAGGGGACCGATTTGTACGTGAAGGCCGCTGGGAAACGACGCCGCCACCGCTGGCGACCAAAGTGAGCGGTAAACGCATCGGTATTTTCGGCATGGGGAATATTGGCCAAGCCATCGCCCGCCGGGCAAAAGGCTTCGATATGACCATCCTGTATACTGACCGCCAGCGCAAAGACGGCCTGGATTACCAGTGGTGCGCCGATCTGCACACGCTCGCAGCACAGAGTGATTTCCTGGTGATCGCGGCATCCGGCAGTGCGGAAAACCGCGGGATTGTTGATGCCAGCGTATTTAACGCCATGCCCGAACGCGCCTGGCTTATCAATATCGCCCGCGGCAGCCTGGTCGATGAGACGGCGCTGATAAAGGCGTTACAAAATCATGTTATCGCCGGGGCCGCTCTGGATGTCTTTGAAAACGAACCCCATGTCCCGACAGCGTTCTTTGCGCTCGAGAATGTTCTGCTTCAACCCCATGTGGCCAGCGCTACCGTAGAAACCCGTCAGGGAATGAGCCAATCCGTTTTGGATAATCTGGCAGGTTATTTTTCACATCAGGATATTCCTGGGTTAATTCAATAAAAATGATCGTTTGAGTTACGAATAATCATTTTTATCCGCCAACACAATATTCTCTGTGAATGGCGGATATCATCGAGACGCTATTATGACCGATAAAATACCAGGAACTCGCTGGCTGCGGGTTATCGCGCCGATCCTTATCACCTGTATTATTTCATTTATGGATCGCGTTAACATCAGCTTTGCTCTGCCGGGTGGCATGGAACAGGATTTAGGCATTACCAGCCAGATGGCTGGCGTGGCCAGCGGTATCTTTTTTATTGGTTATTTATTTCTGCAAATCCCTGGCGGACGACTTGCGGTTTACGGTAGCGGAAAACGTTTTATCGCCTGGTCGCTCGTGGCCTGGGCGATTGTCTCTATCGCCACCGGGTTCGTCACCCATGAATATCAACTGCTCGTGCTGCGTTTTATTCTCGGGATCTCCGAAGGGGGAATGTTGCCCGTTGTGCTGACCATGGTCAGCAATTGGTTCCCGGAAAAAGAACTGGGCCGGGCCAATGCCTTTGTCATGATGTTTGCCCCACTAGGAGGGATGCTGACCGCCCCGGTTTCCGGCGCAATTATTGCCGCCCTCGACTGGCGCTGGCTGTTCATTATCGAAGGCTTATTGTCGATCGTGGTGTTGACCATTTGGTGGCTGGTGATCAGTGACCGCCCGGAAGAAGCGCGTTGGCTGCCGGCGAAGGAACGCGACTATTTATTGACCGAACTGGCCCGGGAGCGCAAAGCGCGGGAAGGGATGGGGCCGCCGGCCAAAGCGCCGTTAAAAGCGGTATTTCGCAACAAGGGATTGATGCGCCTGGTCGTGCTGAATTTCTTTTACCAGACCGGAGACTATGGGTATACGTTGTGGCTGCCCACCATCTTGAAAAACCTGACCGGTGGCAGCATGGCCAATGTGGGGGTATTGGCGATCCTGCCGTTTGTTGCCACTCTGGCGGGGATTTATGTGATTTCGATGTTCAGCGATCGCAGCGGTAAACGCCGTTTGTGGGTCAGGATCTCCCTGTACTGTTTTGCGGCGGCGCTGATAGCCTCGGTGATCCTGCATGAGCACGTGGTGGCCGCCTATATCGCGCTGGTGGTGTGCGGCTTCTTCCTTAAAGCGGCGACCAGCCCCTTCTGGTCAATTCCCGGACGCATTGCGGCGGCGGAAGTGGCGGGCAGCGCACGCGGGGTGATCAACGGGCTGGGCAACCTCGGTGGGTTCTGCGGCCCCTATCTGGTCGGCGTCATGATTTATCTGTACGGACAGAACGTCGCGGTTTGCGCGCTGGCGGCATCGCTGCTGCTGGCAGGAAGTATCACCTTCCTGCTGCCGAAAGAATGCGATCGCACCTGCGAAGAAGCGGACAACCGCCTGCCATCCGGGGCCAAACAGAAATGGAGTTAAGCGGCAATAACGCGGTGTGGGCAGCGACGGCGGCTCACACCCGCATCAGGATTGGGCGGCGCGTTGTGTTATCGCGGTTAAATGCCAGGCCAATGGCTTGAGCGACTCACACGTCAACCCGCACCAAACGGTGATGCATCGTTGAGAATCAGCTTTTCTGAAAACGGTTATAACTCAATGGGGTGATGCATAGGGAGATTTTGGAGCGGGTGAAGGGAATCGAACCCTCGTATGCAGCTTGGGAAGCTGCCGTTCTACCATTGAACTACACCCGCATCGGTGTGCGACAGGCATTATAACCGGTTATCGGCGGCGGGCAAGCGGAGATGGCGCGTAACTGCCGATGTTTTAAGCGGTTAAGTCCCGTAGACGAAAAAAAACCGGCGCAGTTGCCTGCACCGGTTTTTGCACGCTAAACGGAATTATTTCTGTGGGCGCATCGCCGGGAACAGAATCACGTCGCGGATGGTGTGGCTGTTGGTGAACAGCATCACCATGCGGTCGATGCCGATGCCCAGACCGGCGGTCGGCGGCAGGCCGTGCTCCAGCGCGGTGACGTAGTCTTCGTCGTAGAACATCGCTTCGTCGTCGCCGGCGTCTTTGGCATTCACCTGATCGGCGAAGCGCTGCGCCTGGTCTTCGGCGTCGTTCAGCTCGGAGAAGCCGTTGCCGATTTCACGGCCGCCGATGAAGAACTCGAAGCGGTCGGTGATTTCCGGGTTCACGTCGTTGCGGCGCGCCAGCGGCGACACTTCAGCCGGGTACTCGGTGATGAAGGTCGGCTGAATCAGATGGCTTTCCGCCACTTCTTCGAAGATCTCGGTCACGACGCGGCCCAGGCCCCAGCTCTTCTCAACCTTGATGCCGATGGATTCGGCGATGGCCACCGCTTTGCCCATGTCGGCCAGGTCAGCCAGATCGGTTTCCGGACGGTATTTCTTGATCGCCTCGGTCATGGTCAGCTTCTCGAACGGCTTGCCGAAGTCGAACACTTCATCGCCGTACTGCACCTGAGAGGTGCCCAGCACTTTCTCGGTCAGGGTGCGGAACAGGGTCTCGGTCAGCTCGATCAGGTCTTTGTAATCCGCGTAAGCCATGTAGAGTTCCATCATGGTGAACTCTGGGTTATGGCGCGGAGAAACGCCTTCGTTGCGGAAGTTGCGGTTGATTTCGAACACGCGCTCGAAGCCGCCGACCACCAGACGCTTCAGATACAGTTCCGGCGCGATGCGCAGGTACATGTCGATATCCAGCGCATTGTGGTGAGTGATGAATGGACGCGCGGACGCGCCGCCCGGGATCACCTGCATCATCGGGGTTTCGACTTCCATGAAGCCGCGTTCCACCATGAAGTTGCGGATAGCCGACATCACCTGCGAACGCACTTTGAAAGTGTTGCGCGATTCTTCGTTGGCGATCAGATCCAGGTAACGCTGGCGGTAACGGGTTTCCTGATCCGCCAGGCCGTGGAATTTATCCGGCAGCGGACGCAGCGCTTTGGTCAACAGACGCAGTTCGGTGCAGTGGATCGACAGTTCGCCGGTCTTGGTTTTGAACAGCTTGCCGCGCGCGCCCAGGATATCGCCCAGGTCCCACTTCTTGAACTGCTCGTTGTACACGCCTTCAGCCAGATCGTCGCGCGCGACGTACAGCTGAATGCGGCCGCCCACGTCCTGCAGCGTGACGAAGGATGCCTTGCCCATAATGCGGCGGGTCATCATGCGGCCGGCGACGGTCACTTCTACGCCCAGCGCTTCCAGCTCTTCGTTGTCTTTATCGCCGTACGCAGCGTGCAGTTTGTCGGAGGTGGAATCGCGACGGAAGTCGTTCGGGAACGCAATGCCGTTCTCACGCAGGCCGGCCAGTTTCTCGCGGCGGGACTGCAGTTCGTTATTGAGATCCAGCGCCTGATCGGCGCCCTGTACTTGTTGTTCAGACATTTCTATTCCTCATAACCCGGCTTTCAAACTTGCCTCAATGAATTTATCCAGGTCGCCATCCAGTACGGCCTGCGTGTTACGCGTTTCGACGTTGGTGCGCAAATCCTTGATGCGGGAGTCATCCAGCACGTAAGAACGGATTTGGCTGCCCCAGCCGATGTCGGACTTGTTGTCTTCCATCGTCTGCTTATCAGCATTTTTCTTTTGCATCTCAAACTCGTACAGCTTGGCTCGCAGCTGTTTAAACGCTTGATCCTTGTTCTTATGCTGAGAACGATCGTTCTGGCACTGCACCACGATGTTGGTTGGCAGGTGAGTAATACGTACGGCGGATTCGGTTTTGTTGACGTGCTGACCGCCCGCACCGGAGGCGCGGTACACGTCGATACGCAGATCCGCCGGGTTGATTTCGATATCGATATCGTCGTCCACTTCCGGGTAGATGAACACCGAGCTGAACGAGGTGTGGCGACGGCCGCCGGAGTCGAACGGGCTCTTGCGCACCAGGCGATGCACGCCGGTTTCAGTGCGCAACCAGCCGAACGCGTAGTCGCCGATGATCTTGATGGTGGCCGATTTCAGGCCAGCGACGTCGCCGTCGGATTCTTCGATCACTTCGGTCTTGAAGCCCTTGGCTTCGGCCCAGCGCAGGTACATGCGCAGCAGCATGCTGGCCCAGTCTTGCGCTTCGGTGCCGCCGGAGCCGGCCTGGATATCCAGGTAGCAGTCGGCGCTGTCGTATTCGCCGGAGAACATGCGGCGGAATTCCAACTGATCCAGTTTGCTCATCAGTTGATCCAGCTCGGCGACCGCTTCGTTGAAGGTCTCTTCATCGTCGGCTTCCACCGCCAGTTCCAGCAGCCCGCCAACGTCTTCGCCGCCCTGCTCCAGCTGATCGATGGTTTCAACGATGGCTTCCAGCGCAGCGCGCTCTTTACCGAGCGCCTGTGCGCGCTCCGGCTCGTTCCAAACGTCCGGCTGCTCCAGCTCGGCGTTGACTTCTTCTAGGCGTTCCTTCTTGGCATCATAGTCAAAGATACCCCCTAAGAACCGCAGTCCGCTCGGACAGGTCCTGAATTCGGTTTTTTACCGGGTTAATTTCAAACATGGTTTCGTTCTTTTACGTTGATGTCGTCGATGGCGGAATGCCATTGGAACCGCTAATTCTAACGGATCCGGGCGGCAGTTTATAGCGAGTTGGTCAGTTTTTGTGGCGATCGGGAAGGATGCCGGGGATTGGAGAGCCCAATCCCCGAATTGTGTTCAATTTCGCCTCAGCGCGGCCAAAGATGCTGGATCAGCAGCTGCACGTTGCGGTTGCCGCGAAACTCGTTGACGTCGAGCTTGTAGGCCAGTTCCACTTCGCGCACGCTGCTGTCCGGCCACAGCGTGGTATCCACGTTGAACGCGATGCCGTCGAGCAGCGGGCCGCCGCCGAGCGGCTCCACCATCAGCTTCAGGTGTTTCTCGCCCACCAGCCGCTGCTGCAGGATGCGGAACTTGCCGTCGAAGGTCGGTTCCGGGAACGCCTGGCCCCACGGGCCGCCCTCGCGCAGCAGCTCCGCCGTGGTCAGCGACAGCTCCTGCATCGCCAGTTCGCCGTCGGACCAGATCACCCCTTCCAGCATCGCCGGATCGAGCCATTCGCCCACCAGCTCGCCGAAACGCTGGCGGAACTCGTCGAATTTGGCTTCTTCCAGCGACAGCCCGGCCGCCATCGCGTGGCCGCCGAACTTCATCATCAGCCCGGGGTTCAGCATATCCAGCCGCTCCAGCGCGTCGCGCATGTGCAGGCCGGGCACCGAACGGCCGGAGCCTTTCAGGATGCCGTCACCCGCCGGCGCGAACGCGATCACCGGGCGGTGGAAACGCTCTTTGATGCGCGAAGCGAGGATGCCCACCACGCCCTGGTGCCATTCCGGGTGATACATCGCCAATCCGTAAGGCAGCTCGGTGCTGGTGCGCTCCAGCTGATCGCACAGCTGCAGGGCTTCCACCTGCATGCCCTGCTCTATCTCGCGTCGCGTCTGGTTCAGCGCATCGAGATCGTTGGCCAGCATGCGCGCCTGCGCGATGTCGTCGCTCAGCAGCAGCGCCACGCCGATCGACATGTCGTCCAGCCGGCCGGCGGCGTTGAGCCGCGGCCCGAGAGCAAAACCGAGATCGTTGGCCGCCAGTTGACGGGCGTCGCGGTTGGCCACCTCAAGCAGCGCGCGGATGCCCGGTCGGCATTTGCCGGCGCGGATGCGGTTTAATCCCTGATACACCAAAATGCGGTTGTTGGCGTCCAGCGGCACCACGTCGGCCACGGTGCCGAGCGCCACCAGGTCCAGCAGCTCCGCCAGATTGGGCATCGCCAGCGCGCGCTGCTCGAACCAGCCGCTGTCCCGCAGGCGGGCGCGCAGCGCCAGCATCAGGTAGAACGCGACGCCTACCCCCGCCAGCGATTTGGACGGGAAGGCGCAGCCGCGCAGGTTGGGGTTAACGATCGCTTCGGCCGCCGGCAGGGTCTCGCCCGGCAGGTGGTGATCGGTCACCAGCACCTGCATGCCCTTGGCGTGCGCCACGTCGACGCCGGCGTGGGAGGAGATGCCGTTATCGACGGTGACAATGAGTTCTGCGCCGCGCGCCGCCGCCTGCTCCACCACTTCGGGGCTCAGGCCATAACCGTCTTCGAAACGGTTAGGCACCAGATAATCGACGGCTGCGCCGCCCATGCTGCGCAGCGCCAACACCGTCAGCGCGGTGCTGGTGGCGCCGTCGGCGTCGAAATCGCCCACCACCATGATGCGGCGGCCGTCGGCCAGCGCCTGTTGCAGCAGGCCGACGGCGTCGTCGATGCCGTCCAGCTGTTGCCAGGGCAGCATGCCCTTGACGCCGCGTTCCAGCTCTTGCTCAGCCTGCACACCGCGCAGGGCGTAAAGCCGACGCAGCAGCGGCGGCAAACTGGCGGGCAGATGCGTGTCGTCCGCCGCCGGGCGGCGGCGTAGTTGCGTTTTGATACTCACCGGCGATTAACCACCGGCTTTGGTGGCGGCCTGGTGCGCATCCAGCATGGCGGCCATCTCTTTCGGCCCCTGATAGCCCGGGATCATCATGCCGTTCTCCAGGATGATGGCCGGCGTGCCCTGAATGCCGAACTGCACGCCCAGCTCGTAATGCTTGCTGATGTCGGTTTTGCAGGTCGCCGGAGAAACGGCGTCGCCTTTCATGGCGGCGTCAAACGCCTTGGCCTTGTCGGCGGTGCACCAGATCGACTGCATGTCTTTTTCAGCCTGGGAAGCCAGCCCCTGGCGCGGGAATGCCAGATAACGCACGGTAATGCCCAGATCGTTGTACTCTTTCATCTGCTGATGCAGTTTGTGGCAGTAACCGCAGGTGATATCGGTGAACACGGTGATCACGTGTTTCTCTTTCGGCGCTTTGTAAACGATCATCTGATCTTTCAGCGCGTCCATCTTGCTGCTCAGCAGTTGGTTGGTCACGTTGACCGGCTCTTTGCCGCTGACGTCAAACAGCGGGCCCTGCAGGATGTGCTTGCCGTCTTCGGAGGCGTACAGCACGCCGCTGTCGGTCAGCACGGTTTTCAGGCCGTTGACCGGCGAAGGCTGCACGTCCGCCTGCTGGATGCCCAGGCTGGCGAGCGCTTTTTTGATCGCCGCGTCATCGGCATGGGCGGCGCCGGCCACCGAAGCCACCAGCAGAGAGAGCAGCATTAAACCTTTTTTCATTGTTCCAATCCTTTCGAACCCGCCGCTCAGGCGCGCGGGTGATGCTGTTGATGTAGCTGTTTCAGTCGTTCGGTCGCTACATGTGTATAAATTTGCGTGGTCGAGAGATCGCTGTGCCCTAACAACATCTGTACGACACGGAGATCGGCCCCATGGTTCAGCAAATGGGTAGCGAACGCGTGCCGCAACACGTGCGGCGACAGACGCTCGCTGTCGATGCCCGCAAGGATGGCATAGTGTTTGATGCGATGCCAGAACGTCTGTCGGGTCATTTGCTGGCAGCGGGTGCTGGGGAACAGCACATCCAGCGTCTGACCGTTGACCAGCCATGGGCGGCCGTGCTCCAGATAATTTTCGATCCAGTAGACCGCCTCTTCGCCCAGCGGCACCAGCCGCTCCTTGTTGCCCTTGCCGATCACCCGCACCACGCCCTGACGCAGGCTGACGTCGCTGATGCTCAGCCCCACCAGCTCGGAAACCCGCAGCCCGGTGGCGTACAACACTTCGAGCATCGCCTTGTCGCGCAGCTCCAGCGGCTGATCGACGCAGGGCGCCTGCAGCAACGCATCGACCTGCGCCTCGCTCAGATCCTTCGGCAAGCGCTGCGGCAGTTTGGGGGACGCCAGCTGCGCGGTGGGATCGTCGGCGCGCAGCTTTTCGCGGTACAGATATTGAAACAGGCGCCTCATGGCGCTCAGCAAACGCGCGGAGCTGGTGGCCTTGTAACCGCCATCCACCCGCTCGGCGAGAAACGCCTGCAGATCCAACGCCTGCGCCTGCAGCAAATCGGTCTTCTGCTGGCCAAGCCAGGCGCCCAGTGCCTGCAAATCCAGCCGATAGGAGGCCAGCGTATTTTCCGCCAGATTGCGCTCAAGCCACAGCGCATCCAGGAATTGTTCAATCAGCGCATTGTCTTGCTGTTGCACGCGGTCCTCTCTTTGTTGCATTTCCACCCGCGCCATTATGCCTTAAGCCGGAGCAAATCAGGTATACTCGCTGCAATTCTCTAAACAGCAACGTAACGGTTTACACATGAAGATTGGTCTGTTTTACGGCTCCAGCACCTGCTACACCGAAATGGCGGCAGAAAAAATCCGTGAGATTCTGGGTGAAGACCTGGTCGACCTGCACAACCTGAAAGACGTCTCGCCCAAGCTGATGGAGGACTATTCCATTCTGATCCTCGGCATCCCGACCTGGGATTTCGGCGAACTGCAGGAAGACTGGGAAGCGATCTGGCCGCAGCTGGCGGCGCTGGATCTGAAAGGCAAAATCGTCGCCATGTACGGCATGGGCGATCAGCTCGGTTACGGTGAGTGGTTCCTCGACGCGCTGGGCATGCTGCACGATCACATCGCGCCGCTGGGCGTACAGTTCATCGGCTTCTGGCCAACTGAGGGCTTCGAGTTCACCAGCCCCAAACCGCTGAGCGCCGACGGCAAACATTTCGTCGGCCTGGCGCTCGATGAGGTCAACCAATACGATCTGAGCGAAGAGCGCCTGCAGCAATGGTGCGAACAGATCCTGTTGGAGATGGAGCCGCTGCTGTAGCCGCTATCGGGCGCGTAACGCGCCCGATTTCCCTCACTTATTTCCACAGACGAAAGCGTGGCTCGTCTTCCCCGGCCGGCGTTTCCTTGGTCAAACGCGCCGGATCGGCCACCTGATACCAGTCCAGCTTGCGCGTCAACAGCATAATGCCCGCCAGAATGGCGAACAGCAGCCCCGCCCCCAGCACCAACGCATTGTCCTCCGACTGCAACAGCAAATAGAGCACGCCGTACAACAGCAATAGGCTCGCGGCGAACAGCGCACCGCGCAGCTTGCCGCGCAGCACGGCGCTCAGATAGAAGCCGATCAGTCCGCTGCAGGCGATGCTGGCCGCCAGGTAAGCGGGAGCGAATCCCAGGTGTTCGGAGAAGGCCAGCAGAATCAGGTAGAACAACACCAGCGCCGCACCGACCAGCAGGTACTGAATCGGGTGCACCCGCAGCCCGGTCAGGGTTTCGAACAGGAAAAACGCCATAAACGTCAGCCCGATAAACAGTAGCGCGTATTTGACCGCACGCTCGGTCAGCTGATAGTGATCGACCGGTTCGACCAGGCTGGCGCTGAAGGCCGGCAGCTTGTCCTCGTCGATAATGCCATCGTCGTAATGGAACGCACTGTTAATGTTGTTGGCGAACCAGGTGCTGCGCCAGCGAGCGCTAAACCCTTGATCCGTCACCTTACGTTCGTCCGGCAGGAAGTTGCCGAGAAAATTCGGGTGCGGCCAGTTGCTTTGCAGTTGCAGCTCGCTGCTGCGCCCCAGCGGCACCAGCGATAGGCTGCTGGTGCCCGCCAGCGTCAGGGTGAAGTCAGCGTTCAGCCCCTCTTTTTGTTGCAACGCCGCCAGCGTCAGCGGTGCGTGGATCCCCTGGCGCAACGAACCCACGCCGGTGCCCGGCTCAAACGCCACCGGCTGCGGTGTTGCCAGCGGGGAAATGCGCTTGATGCCGCGAGAGTCGCTCAGCGCCACCAGCAGGAACGGCTGGCCGACGGCCACGTTGGCGCGCTGCAAATCCGTCAGCTCCGGCTGGCCGAAACGCACCTTGAAGTTCAGCGGCCCCTGATAAACCTGCGTCTGATAGATGCCCAGCTTGCGCACTTCCACCTTCGGCGCGCCCTGCACCTGAAGCGACTCCGGCAGCAAATAGCGGTAATGCTGCACCCGCTGCACCACCGTTTGCCCTTTCTCGTCTTTCTTCTCTTCGCGTTCGATATAGGGAATGACAATCAACGGGCCGAGCACGCGCTGCGCCCCGCTGGTGCTTTCGCTCACCTGCCCGACCACGCTTTGCCGATAGCCGCTGCGTTCGTCGATCACGCTCATCAGTTGGGCGATGGGGATCAACATCACCACCATCAATCCCAGCAACGTGGTTATTTTCCAGAAAAGTACCGATTTCATCATGCTCGCTCCTCGTAGGTAATGAGGCCACGATAAAACCCGCAGGTGAAATCAGAATGTGGTTATGTGAAGGGAAGGTGAAGTCACAGCGATAACATGAAAGTCGCTTCCACCCCGTGCGGCCGGCGGTTGCGCAGGCGAATGCCGCCATGATGCAGACGGGCGACCTCCTGCACGAAGTTCAGGCCCAGCCCGCTGCTTTTAGGCCGTTCGGCGCGCGGCAGCGAATAAAAACGCTCGAACACTTTATCGAGCGCATAGTCCGGAATGCCGCTGCCGTCGTCACAGACGCTGATGCAGTAATGCTGTTCCCGCCGTTCCCCTCGCACGCTGACGCAACCGCCCGGCGGGGTAAAGTCGATCGCGTTGTCCAGCAGGTTGGTCAGCGCCTGGCTGATCAGCAATGCATCGCCGTTCAGCGTCACCTCCGCCAACGCCTCCAGTTGCAATCTGACGCCGCGCTGCGTCGCCTGCGCCTCTTTGCCCGCCATCGTCTGGCCGATCAGCGCCGCGATCGCGATGGGCGCGGTCTCCATTTCTGGCCGGCTCTCCAGCCGCGCCTGCACCAGCAGTTTATCCACCAGTTGCTGGATGCGTGCGCTTTGCTGTTCGATATTGGTGAGAAAACGCCGGGCGGTCTCCGGCGGTGGCAGCTCCTGCAACAGTTCCGCCGCCCCCCGGATCGCCGCCAGCGGACTTTTCAGCTCATGCGTCAGGGTATGTGCATACTGTTCGATATAAGCTTTGCCTTCCAGCTTCAGACGCATGCTCTCCAACGCCTGCGCCAGCTGCGTCAATTCCCGGCCGCCCACTTTGGGCAACGGCGCGTTTTCTCCCTGCGCCACCCCGTCGGCATAACGCACCAGACGGCCTATGGAACGGTTGATCCACCAGACGAACGCCGCCCCGATCAGCAGCGCGATCCCCAGCAGCAATGCGCCGGCCCACAAAATGCGCCGTTCGCTGCGTTTGATCACCGGCGCCATGGTGCTGTTGGGTTTGCCCACGGTAAGCACGCCGATAATGCGCCCTTGTTCTATCACCGGCGCGGCCACATACATCACCGAACTGTTTTCATCCTGCGGGTCGCTGCGGGTGCTGCGGGCGCCGTACTGGCCGCGCAGCGTCCGATAAACGTCATTCCAGCGCGAATAATCCTGCCCCTGCGCGCGGCCGGCGGAATCGAAGATGACCTTGCCTCGCGCATCGGTAAGATAGACGTGGTATTCGCTGCGATCCTTGCGGATGCCGGAGATATTGGCGCCGATCGGCCGCTGGTTCAGCTGCGTAAACGCCTGCGCCAGTTGGCCATGCGCCGCATCGCCACGCTGCATGTCCTGACGGGCGATCTGCGCCAGCAGGTTGGCGGTGTCCACCAGTGTGCCTTCGGTAGCGCGCCGCACGCCGGGCTTCACTTCCTGGACGAAAATGCTCAGCACGAAGTACCCGGCCACCGCCACGATCAGAAAATATCCCAGCAGCAGGCGCAGGCCAATTTTCATGGCTGGCGGCTCACGCTGTAGCCCAATCCGCGGTGGGTGTGGATCGGCGGCTCACCGGGATCCACCGCACGCAGTTTGGCGCGCAGGGTTTTGATGCGGGTATCGACGGTGCGATCCAGGCTTTCTTCCGCCTGCGCCCAAACGCTTTCCATCAGTTGCTGCCGCGAGAACACCCGTCCAGGCGCCAACAACAGCGTCTTCAGCAGCAGGTATTCGTAACGGGTCAGCGGCAGCGGCCGCTGATGGTAGGAGATGGTGGCCGCGTCTTCGTCGAGGGCGAAAGCGCCGAAATGGTAGCGCGCGCTCTGTTGCAGGCGCTGCTGCTTATGCAGGCGGCGCAAAATGGTGCGCACCCGGGCGCTGACCTCGCGAGGGGAGAACGGCTTGGCGACATAGTCGTCGGCGCCGATCTCCAGCCCGATCAGGCGATCCACTTCATCACTGCGGGCGGTAAGAAACAGAATCGGCAGGTCGGCCGCCTGAGCCAGCAGGCGGCGACACAATTCAAAGCCGTTGATATCCGGCAAACCGACATCGAGGATAGCGAGCGCTGGCGCGCCTTCTTGCGCCAGCGCCTGCAACGCCGGCTCCGCGCGTTCGAACCAGCGTACTTCGAAGCCTTCGCTCTCCAGCGTGTAAACCAGCGTATCGGCAATGCTGGGTTCATCCTCCACCAACCAGAGTACGGGTTTCATCAGGGTTCCTCGCCGTTACCCGCCGGCGGATGCAGCAACAGCTGCCGCAGGTGGCGCCACTCCTCTTTGCTCATGCAGTCGGAAGCCAGCCACAACCGGCGGCGCTTTTTGCCCTCCATCGGCTGCAGCGTCAACAGCATGCCGTAACCCGGCATCCACGGTTTTTTCGCCAGCCGCCACTCGCGGCCGTGCCAGCTGAAACGCCTGTCCGCCAGCAGCCGCAGCTCGCCCTGCACCGCGGCGATGCGCTTCTGGCTACGAATGCACTGAAACACCACCAGCGTCAGCAGCACCAGCCAGAGCGGGCCAAAGCCCTCCGGCCAGGGCGAAATCAGGATCAGCAGGATCAGAACGCCGTGGGTCAACAGTGAAAACAGCTGGGTGCGCCAGGAAATGCGGATATCACATCGCCACTGGGCCACGGTCTTTATTTCGCGTTTGGATCAGGGTCACCATTCTCTGCAGCTCGCCGTCCTGCGGCGCGCCATGATTCATCAGCCAGTTGAACAAATCGGGATCGTCACACTCCAGCAGGCGGATAAACAGCGCCTTGTCCGCGTCATTCAGGCTGTCGTATTCGTATTCGAAGAACGGCATGATGGAGATGTCCAGCTCGCGCATGCCACGACGGCAAGCCCAGTGAATACGTGCTTTGTTGTTAATATCCATGTTGTTATGACTCACCTCTTTTCAGCGCGGCAGCGCCAGCGCAGGGTTCAAATGACACACTGTATGGCAACGCCGTCGCAATATAATTCCATCAGCCGGGGATCTGTCTGCAAGGGTGCCCTGGCCGCAAGCCTATAGAGTAACAATTTGACATACACGCCGGGAAGGCGCTTTGCTGCGGAAAACGCAATAAAGCGCAAAATGCCAAAAAAAGCGCACCCCGGCGCCACGGCGCGAATAACAGTTTGCAAAGCCCGCCGCCTCTTTTACCATGGGCTCAATACCCTTCAGGTAAGCTAAACGTTGAGCAGGAACTTACTATGGCGCATAACATTCCATTCCCACCCCGTCAGCCCTCCGCTTCCACCCATCTGCCCCTGACGCTGATCTCGCTGGAAGATTGGGCGCTGGTGACGCTGAACGGGCCGGACACGGTGAAATATCTCCAGGGCCAGGTGACGGCGGACATCGACGCGCTTGCGGCCGATCAACACGTGCTGTGCGCCCACTGCGACGCCAAGGGCAAAATGTGGAGCAACCTGCGTCTGTTCCACCGAGGCGAAGGCTTCGCCTATCTGGAACGTCGCAGCGTGCTGGACAGCCAACTGGCGGAAATCAAAAAATACGCGGTGTTCTCCAAAGTCACTATCGCCGCCGATAATGACGCGGTATTGCTGGGCGTCGCCGGTTTCCAGGCGCGCGCCGCGCTGACGGGCCTGTTCGCCACGCTGCCGAGCGCCGAGCACCCGGTGGTGCAGGACGGCGAGACCACGATTCTGCACTTCGCTGCGCCGGCGGAACGTTTTCTGCTGGTGACCCGCCCCGCCGTAGCCGAACAGCTGATCGGCAAACTGCATGACCAGGCGGAACTGAATGACAGCAGCCAATGGCTGGCGCTGGAGATCGAAGCCGGTTATCCGGTTATCGACGCCGCCAACAGCGCGCAGCTGATCCCGCAGGCCACCAACCTGCAGGCGCTGGAAGGCATCAGCTTCAGCAAGGGTTGCTATACCGGTCAGGAGATGGTGGCGCGCGCCAAATTCCGCGGCGCCAACAAGCGTGCGCTCTACTGGCTGGAAGGTAAAGCGGCCCGCGCCCCGCAGGCGGCGGAGGATCTGGAGCTGCAGCTGGGGGAAAACTGGCGCCGCACCGGCACCGTACTGGCGTCGAGTCAGTTGACCGACGGCACGCTGTGGGTGCAGGTGGTGATGAACAACGATCTGGATGCCGACAGCAAGCTGCGGGTGCGCGACGATGCCGCCAGCCAGTTGGCGATCAAACCGTTGCCCTACTCGCTGGCCGAAGATAAATAATCCGTCGGCCGCAGGCCCCCTGCCTGCGGCCATCTTCGTTACTCGTCCAATTCCCCGTCGCGCTGCACCAGATAAATCAGCACCAGAATGATGGTGACGAAGAAGCGAAACGCATCCGGCACGCCATTCCACTGCTTCGACATCCACATGCCAAACCACTCGCCCCCAATCGACATAAAGCCGACCTGCCAGGTGAGGAAGCCCAGCGTCAACCCCGCTACCGCCAGCTTTTTCCGGCCGTTAAAGGCGTGCGCAGGCAGTTTCAGGCCACACAGCAGGCGCAGGCCGCCAATCCAGCACAGCAGCGCGGTCAGGCCCTCCAGCGCAATGATGAAAATATAACCGGCGTGATGCAGCCACGGCGTCTGTATCGAGCGGTAGCCGATGGTGGCGTCGGGGAAAATCGTGTCCATCATAAAGACGTGGCGCACGAAGGCGAAGTTGGAACCGTAGTCGGTGATGTTGCCGAAGGCGACCAGCGAAGCGAACAAGGCGATAGCGCAGACCAGCAGCGCTTTGGATAAGCGAACGATCATCTTGGTGAGTCCTGAACAGAGGTTAAAGAAACGGTATGCGGGCTCAGAAATGAAGGAACGGGCTTGCTGGATACCCGAAAGAAGCAAGCGCCTCTTTTTTAAAACAAAAGAGGCGCCAGTTCAATACGCATTCAGACGTAGCGTGAACGCTTAGACGTACAGGTAGATCGCCATGAAATGGCAGGCGCTGCCGCCGAGCACGAAGGCGTGCCAGATGGCGTGGCCAAAGCGAATGCGCTTGGAGGCGTAGAAAATCACGCCCAGGGTATAGACCACCCCGCCGATCGCCAGCAGCGTGACGCCGCCGGCCTCCAGCCGCGTAACCAACTGATAAATCACGATCAGCGACAGCCAGCCCATCGTCAGGTAGGTCACCAACGACAGGGCTTCAAAACGGTGGGCGAAGGCCAGTTTGAACAGCACGCCGAGCAGCGCCAATCCCCAGATTACCGCCATCAGGCCCTTCGCCAGCGGTGAATCCAGTCCCACGAGTAAAAATGGGGTGTAAGTGCCGGCAATCAGGAGATAAATGGCACAGTGGTCAAATTTTTTCAGCCAATGCTTGGCCTTCTGATGCGGGATCGCATGGTAGAGCGTGGAAGCGAGAAACAGCAGGATCATGCTACCGCCGTACAGGCTGTAACTGGTGATGGCCGTCGCATCGGCGCCGGTATTCACCGCCTGCACCAACAGCAATACCAGGCCGACGATGCCGAACACCAGCCCGATACCGTGGCTGATGCTGTTGGCGATCTCTTCCGCCCACGGATAAGCCGCGGCGACCATCTTATTGCTTCCGGCTTTCACTACGTCCGTTTTCCCCATAACGCGCAACCCCTCAAAATGCCCTGCTTTGTGCGAAATTAACGCAAAGCAGCTTAACTGAGAATAATTCCAGTGTACACGTGTACGCTAAAATAAAAATGTGAACGCGTGTAACCATCGAAATCCCCCGCCCGCTGGTCTACAATCGTCAGGCTTCAACCCACCCATCTTGAGGTTTACACCATGTCATCCGCTGTACCCGCGTTAGATTTCGGTTCAATGACCCAGACCATCCAGTTCCTGATGGAAATCGATAAGTTGAAAGGCGTACAACGCCGCACCAAGGTACTGGGCACCCAGCGCCAGGAAAACTCCGCCGAACACAGCTGGCACTTCGCCATCGCCGCCATGAGCCTGGCGCCCTACGCCGGTGATGACGTAGACATTCAGCGCGTGATCCAGATGGCGCTGCTGCATGACATCGTGGAAATCGACGCCGGCGACGTGCTGGTCTACGATCTGGCGGCTCGCGCGGCGATCCACGATCAGGAAGTGGCGGCGGCGCGCCGTCTGTTCGGCATGTTGCCGGAGGCTCAGCGCGAGTATTTCACCGCTTTATGGCAGGAGTATGAAGATGGCGAAAGCGCCGATGCGCGCTTCGCCTTGCTGCTGGATCGCACCATGCCGATGCTGATGAATCTGCACAACGAAGGCCAGAGCTGGGTGGAAAACGGCATCAGCCTGGAGCAGGTGCTGGCGCGCAATGCGTCTATCGCCGACGTACACCCCGAACTGTGGCACCATATGGAGCAACATCTGCGGGACGCGCAGCGCAAAGGCTGGTTGAAGTAAGGGAACCGGGCTGCCGCCTCTTGGCCGCAGCCCGTCTTTGTCACGCGAACGCCTGCTGGCGTTCCAACGCTTCCTCATAGCTCGGCATCGACCCCGCCGCCCCGGCGCGTTCCACGCAGACCGCCGCGTAGGCGGCGGCGAAGCGCACCGCATCGGCTAACGGCACCTGATTCGCCAACTGCGCCGCCAGGGCGCCGTTAAACGCATCCCCCGCGCCGGTGGTGTCTTTCGGCTGCGCCGGAAACGCCGGGATCAGCTCACTGTGTTCCCCATCCGAGAACAACGCCCCCTGCGTGCCCAAGGTCACGATCAGCAAACGAATGCCCTTGGCGTGCAGCACCTGCGCCGCCTGGCGCGCCGAAGCCACATCCCGCACCGGCACGCCGGTCAGCAATGTGCATTCGGTGGCGTTGGGCGTCAGCAGATCGACCTGCGCCAACAGGCTGTCCGGCACCGGTTGAAACGGCGCCGGGTTGAGAATGATGAACGTCCGCGCCTCGCGGGCGATGGCGATCACTTGTTCGATCGCCGGCAGGTTGTTCTCCAGTTGGGTCAACAGAATATCCGCCGCGGCGATCGCCGGGCGGCACTGGCGCACCTCGTCCTCACTGACCGTCAGGTTGGCGCCGGGATCGACGGCGATCATGTTCTCCGCATCCTCGCCGGCAACGTAGATAAGCGCATTGCCGGTCGGGCAATCGCCGGTCGAGAACAGCGTCACCGCATCGAAACCGGCCGCGGCGAGATGGCGCCGGGCGAAGGTGCCGAAGTCGTCGCGCCCCACCTTGCCGATATAATGTACCCGCGCCCCGGCGCGCAGGGCGGCGGTGGCCTGGTTGGCGCCCTTGCCGCCCGCGCCCATCATGCTGTTACGGGCGATCAGCGATTCGCCGGGCTGCGGAAACCGCGCCATGCCGGCGACGATATCCAGGTTGAACGAACCGAACACGCAGACTTTGCCTTTCATTGCTGGTACTCCCTGCTTAATTGGAAGTGGCGCCGTGCGGCCAGACAGGCGCCTTTGCTGCCGGTTTCATCGGTCAGGCGGCTGATGGAGATCGCCAGCCCCTGTGCCGGCTGCGGCCCGCGCAGATGACGGCGGATCTCTTGATCCAGCCGCGCCAACGGAAAACCGCGCATGGCGATCACGCCGCCGCCCAGGATCAGCCGTTGGGGGTCGATCACGTTCATTTCGATGGCGATGGTCTGCGCCAATCGTTCGACGAAACGCTGCAAATCCGGATGATCGCCGTGGCGCTCGAACAGCCGGTCGAACGGCGTTTGCGCCGCGTTGGCGCGCGCCCAGCCGGTCAGCCAATGGCCGGAGGTCAAACTCTCGACGCAGCCCCGTTTGCCGCACGGGCACTCGCCCAGATGGCCCGGCCAGGGAATGTGCCCCAACTCGCCGGCGGCGCCGTGCGCCCCGTGGTAAAAGTCGCCGTTAAGCCACAGGCTGTTGCCCATGCCGGTGCCCAGATACAGCCCCACCGCCACCTGCGGCAGCGCCGGCAACTGCTGCAAATCCCACCACAGCAGATGGTTGACGTCCTTGTCCATTCGCACCGGCAGCGCCAGCAAATCGGCCAACAGCGCCGCCACCGGCTGGGCATCCAGCGCCGGAATGAACGGCAGCGACAGCACCCGCGAGCGATCGCGGCTGAGGATCCCCGGCAACCCAAGCATCACCTGCGCCACCTGACGATCCTGGCTATGCCCGGCGATCAGGCTGCCCAACGCCGCCAGCGGATCGGCCTGCCGCGCCCAGTCGGCGGTCGCTATCTTGCGGTAAGCGCTAAACTCGCCGTCATCATCCATCAACAGCAGGCGGGTATTGGTGCCGCCAACGTCAACGCCAAGAAAATGCCGCATCATATCCCCCGCCTCAGGCCGCCTGCCGCATCTGATCCAGCATTTTTTCCCATGCCGCCTCCAGATCCGGATCGAGGTTGAACAACCCGGAGCTGCCGACGATCAACACTTCCGCGCCGGCGCCCATCAGATCGCGGTAGGTGCGCTGATTGCAGGATCCGTCGATCTCGATCAGATAGCGCAGATTTTGTTGGCTTTTCAGATCGCGCAACTGGCGGATCTTGTCCAGCATTTCGGGAATGAACGGCTGCCCGGCATAGCCGGGATCGACGGTCATCACCGTGACCTTGTCCAGCAGGTGAAGGTAGTGGCGAATAAACTCCACCGGCGTGGCCGGGTTCAGCACCACCCCCACTTTTTTGCCCAGCGCGCGGATTTGATTGATCACCCGAAACGCGTCGCGGTTGATGGTTTCGGCGTGAGGGCAGATAAAGTCCGCGCCGGCGCGGGCGATCGGGTCGATGAAATCGGTCGGGTTCTCCACCATCAAATGCACGTCCAGCAATAACGAGGTATGCGGGCGGATCTGTTCGATAAAGAACGGCGACAGCGTGATGTTTTTAACGTAGTGCCCGTCCATGATGTCGATATGCAGCATATCGGCGCGGCGATTCAGCACCGCCAATTGCTGGCGAATATCCATCAGGTTCATGCACATCAGTGAAGGTGAAATCTGGTATTTCATTAGCGTTATCCTGCGCAAAAGGGAAAAGGGATCAGTGGCCCGCCGCGGTTCTGGCCTGGGCCGCGCTGCGGCGCATCGCCCGCCGCTGCCGATAGCGATGTCGGAAAAACTTCATCGCCAGCACCGCAATCAGCACCGCGCCCCACATCGCCAGACTGAAATGCGGGCTGACATTCATCAGGTTCAAACCGGTCGCGATCACCTGCAGCACGATCAGCGCCAACACCACGCCGCTGACCCGGCCAAAGCCGCCGAACGGATCGGTGCCGCCCAGAATGATCGCCAGCACCGTGAGCAGCAGGTAGGAGTCGCCGTAGCCCATGCGCGCCGAGTTGAAGCGCGCCATCATCACCAGCCCGGCAATGACGCACAGCAGGCTGGAGAGGGTGTAAATGGCGATCAGCACCCGATGGGTATTCACGCCGCTGAAGTGGGTGGCGTTGATGTTGCTGCCGCTCATGTAGATGCATTTGCCGAGCCGGGTTTTCTGCAAGAACAACGCCAGCAAGGCGGCGACCGCCAGGAAGATCCACAGCGGTACCGGCACGCCCAGCACGCGCTCAGCGCCGATAAACCGCACGATCTCCGGCATGCCGCTCAGGGCCGCGCCGCGCGTCAGGTAGATGCCGATGCCGTTGACCGTGGTCATGGTGGCCAGCGTCACCAGAATCGGATGCGCGCCGACGTACGCCACCAGTGCGCCGGTCGCCGCGCCGATAAGCCCGGCCAGCAGCATCGCCGCCGCCAGCGCCAACGCCAGCCACAGCGCCTGCAAGCCCATCCCGGCGTCCGCCGGCAGATAGCTGATGAACAGCCAGGCCATCAGCAGGCTGGTCAGGTTGGCGCTGGCGATAATGCACAGGTTCAGGCCGCCGCTGAGGATCGGAATGAACATCGCCAGCGTCAGCAGGCCCAGCTCCGGCAGCTGGAAGGCCACGCTGGTGAAGGTGGCGCCGCTTAAGAAGCGCCCCGGCATCAGCAGGCTAAAGGCCAGCACCACCGCCAGCAGCAATGCCAGCAGACCGACGGCGACCCCGTCCGGACGAAATTTCAGGTTGTTGCCCATCAGGCGCTCCTCAGGCGAAACCAACGTCGGTTTCTTTGCGTTTCTTGTAGTGAGTGACGGTGATCGCCGCGACGATCACCAGACCGATCACCACGTTCATGAAGTAGCTGGACACGCCGATCAGGTTGAGGCCGTTTTTCAGCACGCCGATCAGGAAGACGCCCATCAGCGTGCCGACCACGCTGCCCTTGCCGCCATTCAGGCTGGCGCCGCCCAGCACCGCCGCCGCCAGCACGTCGAGCTCCCCGCCCACCAGCGCGTTGGGCACCACTTCCCCCATGCGATACACCTGCACCAGGCCGCCGATCGCCGCCATCGCGCCCAGATAGCCATAGGCGAACAGATGCAGCAGGCCAACGCGGATGCCGATGCGCCGCGCCGACTCCGCATCACCGCCCACGGCAAACAGCTGGCGCCCGAGGTGCGTTTTGTTCAGCAGCAGCCAGGTCAACAGCGCCACCGCCAGCATCACCAGCGTCGGCAAACCGAGCTGATAGCTCTGTTCACCCAGTTGGAACGGCAGCACGCTGCGCGGCAACGTCCACCAGTCCGGCAATGCGTACAGGCTGCGGCCGTTGGTCAACCACATCAGCATGCCGAACAACAACGCCTGCATGCTGATGGTGACAATGATCGAGACGATACGCAGGCAGTAGATCAGCAGCGCGTTGACCATGCCGAGCGCGGCGCCGAACGCCAACGCCAGCAAAATGCTGCCCGCCGGGTTGGCCAGGCCGTAGTGCGTCGCCAGCGTGGCGATCAGGTACTGCACCACCGAGGCGACCGCGGCGAAGGAGATATCGATGCCGCCGGTCACCAGCACCACAAACAGGCCGAGGGCGAATATGCCGCTCACCGCGTAGCTTTCGCTGAGATCGAGCAGGTTTTGCACCGTCAAAAAACGATCGCTAAGCAGTGAAAAGACGATGACCGTCAGCAGCAGTACCCAGGCCAGATAGCCTTCGTTGCCGCGCGGTTTCAAACTGAATCTACGCATTGACCGCCTCCGCCAGCTGTTGCTGGCTCACCTGCCCCGGCAGGTATTCGCCGATCACGCTGCCGCCGCTGAAGTGCAGCACCCGATCGCAGTTGTAATACACCTCCGGCACCTCGTCGGAGATCAGCAAAATGGCGATCCCCTCCTGCGCCAGCAGATGGATCAGTTGGTAGATGCTGGCCTTGGCGCCGACGTCGACGCCGACGGTCGGCGAATCGAGGATCAGGATCCGCGGCTGGGTCAGCACCCACTTGGCCAGCACGATCTTTTGCTGATTGCCGCCGGACAGCGTCGAAACCGCCTGATCCGGATCCGCCACCCGCACGCCGAGCTTGGCGATCCACTCCGCGACGATGCGATTCTTGCGGTAGTCGTCGATCAGGCGAAAGCGCCCGCGCAGCTTATCGAGAATGGTCAGCACCGCGTTATCCGCCACCGACTGTTGCTGCACCAGCCCCAGCGTCAGGCGATCCTCCGAGACGTAGCCGATGCCGGCCTTGATCGCGTCCTCATGGCCGCGAAAGCGCACCGGTTTGCTGTCGAGGTAGAGTTTGCCGCTGTCCGGCCGGGTCATGCCGAACAGGCTCAGCGCCAGCTCGGTGCGCCCGGAGCCGAGCAACCCGCACAGCCCGAGCACCTCCCCCTGATGCAGCCGGAAGCTCACATCCTGATACTGCCCGGCGCGGCTGAGACGATCCGCCTCCAGCATCACCCGATCCTTATTCATGCTCGGTGACTTCAGGCGATAATCCAGCTTCAAGCCGGTCATCAGCTCGGTCAGACGATCGCCGGTGATCTCCGCCGCCGGCCAGGTGCCGACTTTGTTACCGTCGCGGATCACCGTGACGCGATCCGAGATCTCCAGCACTTCGTCCAGCCGGTGGCTGACGAACACCACGCAGATGCCCTGCGCTTTCAGATAGTCCACCGTACGCAGCAACTGGTTGACTTCGGTGCGGGTCAGCGAGGCTGTCGGTTCATCCATGATCACCAGCCGCGCTTCCGCCACCAGCGCGCGGCAGATCGCCACCTGCTGGCGCTGGGCGATCGGCAACTCCGCCACCCGTTTGTCGAGATCCAGATTAAAACTCAGCGCCTGCAGCAGGCGCTCGGCGGCGCGCCGCAGCCTGGCCGGGCGGTGCCACCCCAACAGCCCGCGCAGGTTGTGCTCAAAGGCGATGTTTTCCGCCACCGTCAGGTTGGGAAACAGCGACAGATCCTGATAGATCACCTGAATGCCGAAGGCGCGCGCCTGATCCGGCGACAGTCGGCCGAAGGTTTGCCCATCAAGAGTAATACGGCTGCCATCATCCGGTTGATACACGCCGGCGATCGCCTTGATCAGCGTGCTCTTGCCGCAGCCATTGGTGCCGGCCAGGCAGTGCACCTCCCCCGGCATCAGCGCCAATGAAATATCGTTCAGCGCGCGCTGCCCGCCAAAGGTCATCGACAGCTGTTGCAGTTCGATAAGCGGCGCGCCCTGCATTGCCGTATTGCCGGAAATCGCCATGATTACAGCCCCATCTTCACCAGCTTCGGCAAGTTTTGCTTATCCAGGCTTTCGGTGGCGTTGCCGAGAATGGTGTGCTGCTGCGCATCCACCTGCACCTTGCCCATGCCTTCGATGGTCATGCCATCGGTGATTTTTTCGCCCTTGTGCATCATGTCAGCGATGCGCACGAACACTTCGCCCGCCACCATCGGATTCCAGATATAACCGCCCTTGATGGCGCCGCGATTGACCAGCGAAGCGCCCTGCCCCGGGCTGAACGGCCCGATGACGCAGATATCGTTGATTTTTCCGCGGTTGAGCACCGCGCGCCCGGCGCCGATCGGCCCCTGCGAACCGAACGCCAGCACGCCTTTCAGATCGGGATACTTGGCCATCAGATCGTTGGTGGTGCGTACGCTGTCATCCAGCGATTCCCCCACGCCGAACTTGTCGCCCACCAGCTGCATGTTCGGGTAGTGCTGCTTCTGGTAGTTGATGGCCGAGTCCGACCAGGTGATGTGCAGCGGCACCGTCAGGCTGCCGACGTATACCGCGTACTTGCCCTGCTCTTTCATGCAGGCGGCCAGCGCTTTCATGTGGTTGACCCCGTGCTGCGAGGCGTCCACCAGCTCAAAATCCCAGTCGGCGTACTTCTGGCCGGGGGATTCGTGCACGATCACCTTGATGCCCGCTTCCTGCGCGCGCTTGAGCACCGGCTCCAGCACCCGGGCGTCGTTCGGCACCACGCCGATGATGTCCACCTTCTGCGCGATCAGATCCTCGATGGCGCGCACCTGCAGCGCCGGATCCGCCGCCGTCGGCCCGACCATCCAGGCGTCGATACCGCGTTTGGCGCTCTCGCTTTTGATGCCGGCCTCCATGGCGTTGAACCAGGGAATGCCGCCGATCTTCACCACCACGCCCATTTTCAGCTTGTCCGCCGCCTGCGCGGAGACCGACAGCAGCAGCGAGGCAAACAGACCGACCAGTACGGATTTTTTCATTGTTCTCTCTCCACAAGTGTTGGCTGTAATAAAGGGTTTTCGTTGTTGTTATCGCGCCGCCCTTTTCGCGGCGGGTGAAACTTCAATCACGTCGACGTTGTTCCAGGCCAGTTCCTGACGAAATTCGTCGTCGCCAAGCCTGTCGGTGATTAAGGTATCTATCTCCCGGTAGTGGCAGATACGCGCGAACGAGCGGCGGCCGAACTTGTTGCTGTCCACCAGCAGGAACTTGCGCTCCGAGGCCAGCAGCATCTGTTGCTTCAACCGCGCATGGTGCTCGTTGCTCTCGCGGATGCCGCCGTCCTGGCAAATGCCGTGGCAGGAGAAGAACAGCTTGTTGATCACGAACTCTTTCAGCATCTGCTCCGCCAGCACGCCGATAAAATCCTCGTACTTGGCGGAATACTCGCCCCCCAGGCCGATGGTGCGCACGTTGGCCTTGCAGGCCAGCGTCTGGATGATGTGCAGCGAATTGGTCAGCACCACCAGCGAGATATCCGGCAGCTGGCGCGCCAAAAACCAGCTGGTAGAGCTGCTGTCCAACAGCAGGCAATCCCCCGGCGCGATAAACTCCAGCGCGCGTTTGGCGATGCGCGTCTTCTGCTCCGGCGCCTCGTTGCTGCGCTGGCGGAAAGATTCCCCCTGGTCTATCTCGGCGGGCACATAGGTTTTCTCCGCCGCCGGCGGCTCGACGAACACCGCGCCGCCGTGGCTGCGCAGCAGCAGGCCGCGCCGTTCAAGCAGGGCCAGATCACGCCGCGCCGTCTCGATAGAGATGTGGCACAGCTGCGCCACCTCCTGCACCATCACGCGGCCGCGCTGGCTCAAGACTTCGGTGATAAAGCGATGACGTTCTACAGGCAGCATGTTTCTTTTCTCCTCCACGACGATGATTACGATATCGATTTGCCGCGCCGCGTTTTGCGCGCAGACGCAAAGCGCATCGCCCCGCGATCGGGCAACGATCGCGCTGTGATAGTTGTCAAAAAAATCGGGAAGGAAATGAAATGAATAATTACGAAAGTGTGGAGTAACAGACAGTTATGATGCGCGACCGCCTGAGGCAGACTGGCGAGAAACGGTAAACGGTCACAATTCCACGTTCCGCAGCATGACCGTTAATGACCGTTTGTGTGGTTTTGACCGAACGCCGGGCCCAAAGTAGCCCGGCGTTCTATTTACAGCGGCTTATGCGCCGTTTCCCGCGCCGCCCATACCGCCCAAAGCGTGATAAGCAGAGCCAACGCGACATAGGCGGAAATCGCCAGCGTGCTGTCGTAAGATTTAAACAAAGAAGTGATGATCAGCGGGGCAAAGCCGCCACCGATAATCCCCGCCAAGGTATAGGCTAACGAAGATCCGGCATAACGCACCCGTGTCGGGAACTGTTCCGTGATGAATGCCGCCTGTGGCCCATACATCGCCGCATGGATCAACAGCCCAATCACCACAGCCATGCAGATCAACACCGGTTGACTGCTGTCGAGCAGGACAAAGAACGCAAACGCCCACACTATCGCCGCCAATGCACCGCCGATATACACCGGACGACGGCCGAAGCGATCCGACAACGCGCCGAACAGCGGTACTGCGACGGCGTTGCCTATCGCCCCCAGCATGGTGGCACCCAGCGCCAGAGGGCGCGGCAGATTCAGCACGGTGGTGACGTAGGTCAACGTGAACACGACCACCAACGCATAGAGCACGTCAGAGCCGATTCGCGATCCGCCGGCGATCAGCAGTGGACGCATGTGCTGCGTGAAGACTTCGCGGATCGGCGACTGCGTAACATCTTTCGACGCCTCCAGTTGTAAAAATGCCGGCGTCTCACCCACCCCCCGGCGCAGCCACAAACCGAAGATGACCAGCACCAGACTCAGCAGGAACGGGATCCGCCAGCCCCATTGCTGGAAATCGTCCGCCGACATCGCCAACGTCACCAACGTAATGAGGCCTGTGCCGATCAGCGAACCGCAGGACGGCCCTACCTGAGCAAAGGACGCGTTGCGCCCGCGCTGATGCGGCTTGCCGTGTTCCATCGACAACAGTACCGCACCCGCCCATTCTCCGCCCAGCGCAATGCCCTGAATAAAGCGCAGCGTCACCAGCAGCAGCGGGCTCCAAATCCCCCAGCTGGCGTAGCCGGGCAGCAATCCCATCAGCGCCGTGGTCACGCCCATGATCACCAGCGTGGTGACCAGTACAAAGCGCCGTCCCAACACATCGCCAAGGTGGCCGAATACGATGCCACCGATCGGCCGGGAAACATAACCCACCGCATAAGTGGAGAAAGCCAGAATCGTGCCCACCAGCGGATCGAACGATGGGAAGAATACATGGTTGAAAATCAACGCGGCCATGATGTTGTAGACGGTGAAATCGTACCATTCCAGCGCCGTGCCGATCGAGCTGGCCGCCGCCAGTTTGCCGGTATTGGGCGGTGCGGCGGTGCTTTCTGCGGCCGGTGCGGCAGCCTGTGCCGTTTCAGTGGTGTATGCATTCATGATGTCAGCTCCTGTGCGGTCAGTTGCCAGCCAAGGGCATAATGCCAGGCATCGGCGGCGGGCATGTTCAGCGCTTCAGCGGCCTGCTCGCTTAAACGCAGGCCGGCTTCGGCGTCGCTGCTTTCGATCAATAGCATCGGCAACATTCGGCGGTTTTCTCGCGATTCTTTCGGCAGCGGGGAACTGAGTTCGGCATCCGGCGTCAACAGGCTGCTGCGCACGAATCCGGGCTGTTCAGCCAGCTGCGCACCCAATTGCAAGACGCGGGCATGCAGCGCTTCCGATGCCGCCGACGGCAGCACAAAGATACAGAGATGACTGCCGCACCCTTGGCCAGTGACCGCCTCCACCGCACACACTCTGCGCATTGGATCACGCATTTTCTCCAGGCTCGCCACCGACCATGGCGTTTGGTGTTGAAACGCGGCGCGATAGGCTTCGGAGGTAAAACTGGCCAATGATTCGGTTTTATACAACCCCAAATATTGACGCCCCCCCTGCAATGCCCGATAGCGGGTGCCGGATAAAAAACCGGGCACCCGCACTCGCTCCTCCACATGTTCGCGGTCATACCAGCGATTGAAATCCGCATCATCCTGCGTGGCGACATCCGTCGCGACAAACAGCATTCCGTTCTGGGAATCGTTCATGGATATTCTCCTGGTCATCTCAAAAGGCAGGCCTGCGCCCACCGGAAAATCACGCGTCGGCGAGGCAGCGTTCGATCGCCAGCGCCCACCCCAACAACGCCTCATCACGCATCGGCAACCCAGCCAGCATCAGTCCGACCGGCGCCTCTCCTGGCTGTTGGCAAGGCAAGGACAACGCGCAACCGTCGAGGAAATTGATGATCGCGGGATTGCGCAGCATCAGTCCGTTGCAACGGAAGTAGGCATCATCCGCCGCCAGCTCGCCGATAGTTGGCGCAATCATCGGCACGGTCGGCATCAGCAAAGCGTCAAAACTCTGCAGCTCCGCCGTAACTCGCCGCTGCCAGCCGGCGCGTTGTCGCTGCAACAGCTGCAGCTCGGCGTCGCCCAAGGATGCGCCGCGGCGAATGCGCGACAGCACCCTTGGGTCATAACCATCGCCCCGTTCAGCGATCAACGCTTGATGCCAGCGCCAGGACTCCAGCGCGGTGAAACCGCCATCGGCATTGATCGCCGCCAGCTCGGCGAACGCCGTGGCGGGGATAAATTCAATACGTGCGCCTGCCTGACTCAGGCATTGCAGGCTGCGCTGGAACGCCCCGGCGACTTCCGGCTGCAGTTCATCCAGCACCACCGCTTGCGGCACGGCAAAATGCGCCTGCGCCAACGTTTTTTGCGGCACCCGCAGCGGACAGTCGGCAATCAGTGCATCCAGCGCAATACAGCTGGCGACGTCATGAGCGATCACGCCGATCGAATCCAGCGAAGGCGACAACGGCAGTAAGCCGGCGTCATTGATGCGCCGTGCAGTGGGTTTATAACCGGTCAACCCGCACAGCGCGGCGGGAATGCGTACCGACCCGCCGGTATCGCTGCCAATCGCGCCCAGGCACATGCCGTCGGCCACCGCCACCGCCGCACCGGAAGAGGAGCCGCCGGGAATGCGCGCCGCCTGGCGCTCCCAAGGATTGGCCGGCGTCCCGTAATGCGGATTGATGCCCAGACCGGAATAGGCGAACTCCGTCATCGTCGTTTTGCCAACCACCACCGCGCCGGCTTGCAACAGCCGTTCCACTACCGCAGCGTGTTTTTCAGCGGCTGGCGCGTCCGCTAATACGCGCGAACCGGCCGTGGTCACCTCACCGGCCACGTCAAACAGGTCCTTGACCGAGATCGGCACGCCATCCAGCGCCGACAGAGGCGAGCCGGCGGCGCGTCGCCGATCGGAGGCCTGCGCTTGCCGTTGCGCCCACTCGGTGTAGGTACGCGTAAATGCGCGCCCCCCCTCTCCCCGCTCATCGACGATCTGCGCCAAAGCGGCGGTGGTGAGTTGCACTGCGGTGAGCTCACCGCTAGCCAGCCCGGCGGTGGCCTGCATCAAAGTCAGCTTTTTCATTACGCCACCACCGGCAGTTCGATGCTGCGGTAGCGATGACTGATGGTTCGCCCGAGCACGTCGTCCACCAGTTCCATGCGAAACTCGCCAGCCGGCCGAATGCCGCCGATCGCCGCCACCGTGCCGCAAGTCATCGCCAACCCGTCGGGCGTTTGCGGCTGCGCCAGCCCGCACTCCGGCGGCTGCATACCGGTGAAGTAACGTTCCAGCAAATCACCGGGCGTACGCAACGCGGCAAGGCAGCCCTGTTGATACAATCGCCATTCGCCCTCTTCTCTGATCCACGAACGCAAGATCAAACTGTCCCAATGTTCCAACACCTCCTGCAGCGGCCAGGCGGCTCGCGCCACCGGTTTAACGCAAATCTGTTTCGACAGCGCCACGCTGTGCGCTTCGAGTTGACGATCGGTGTGATCGGACGCCAATGACACGAACAGTTCGCCGCGGTGGGCAAAAATCAGCGGCTCCACTTCGCCGGACGTCGCGTTGCCAATGACTTCAATGGTCTCTTGCTGGCTCAACTGATTGGCGGCAACGCGGTAAAACAGGGGGATTGCACTGGGCTGGGGCACGCCCAGCTCGGCCAATTCACGAATATGGTGCAAGATCGCCTCGCGATCGCGTCCGGTCCAACCGGCGATCACCAGATGATCAATCTCAACATTCAACGTCGCCGCGCCGCAGGATTCAGGTAAAGTGAAGGTCAGTCTCATGGCAGTTTCGCCCCTTTTGTTAAAACACTGTGAAATTTCACTATATCTTTAGTTACCAAATAAGCGATTTCCATGCCATGTTTTTGTGTACTATGTCTAAAAACTTTCTTCTTGCAGGAGCAAAACGTGAAGACTGTTGACGCAGAAAGCCCGCAGCGCCCGATGACGGAAGAAGCCGGCGTGTCACTGAACGAGCTGGCCTACCGGCGTTTCAAACAGGCGCTGGTCACACTCAGCTACAAGCCGGGCGAATATCTCAATACCGCGCAGGTGATGAACGACCTGGATATGGGCAGAACGCCGATCAATCAGGCAATCCACCGCTTGGCCAACGAGGGGTTATTGCAGGTCATCCCGCGCAAAGGCGTGATGGTTTCACCGTTGTCGATGGACGATGCGTTGGAATTGATCGAAGTAAGGCTGGCTAACGAGATGCTGTGTATGCGGCTGGCGAGCCAGAAGATTACCGAGAGGCAGATAGCGACGCTGACCGAACTCAATCGGCAAATCGAAGCCGCGAGCCAGGAGCGAGATAGGGTGCGCATGATGACACTCGACCATGAATTTCACCAGGAACTGGCGCAGATCGCCGGCAATAACATGCTGGCGGATATCCTGAGTGTACTGCATGCCAGGGCGCAGCGCTTTTGGGCCAGCACCCTGTCGCGGGAAGGGCATATGCGCGAAGTGATCGACGAACACCGGGCAATTATCGCCGCGCTGGCCGCACAAGACAGCGCCGCCGCCGCCGAGGCCGCGCAGGCGCATATCCTGTCATTCCGCACTGCGCTGCTGCACGACGGGTAACCCCGCGGCGCAGGATATTACCGGGAATAGTTATGATGACCCTGTTCTGCCGATGAGCAGGAGATAAACGGTAAACGGTCACATTTCACGCTCCGCGGAATGACCGTTTTTATAGTTTTGATCGAGCTCCATCGAGAGGTGGCCGACGTTGGCAGGTGTTGCCTTAAAAAACTGCAAAAAAAATCCGGTGAGAATCTCACCGGATCGTTAGCCGCCTGACACACATTATTCCTCGTGCTCATGCTCTTTCAACATCGCCTCACGCAACACGGCGTTCAGGCGTTTCTGATAGCCTTTGCCTGGCCGCTGAAGCCAGGCCAACACATCCGCATCGATTCGGATGGTTTTTGATACTTTCATCGGCTTATAAAAACGCCCCTGAACCGCAGTCTGCCACGTTTCTTCCCCCAGCGCCGGCGCATCGGCATAATCGATGCCCTCGTCCGGCAACGCACTCAGTGAAGCAATTTGCGCTTTCTGCTCCTCCGTCAACGGCGGGAGTACGCTATGGGCCAGATTTTTGGCGGAATTTTTGCGCTTCATATCTTCCCCTCTCTTTGCCATCGGCCTTGCGTGCTGAAATGATACGCACGATCTCTACTGTATCGCCTTCGACATCCGTTTCGATCGTCGTATGTGCCACCAGCAACAGCAAACAGGATCCGACCATACCGATCGTTTGCCAACGTTCTTCTCCATCCTCGATCCTTTCCAGCACAGCCAAATGGTTGGGATCCAGAAAAACCCGTTGCGCTATCTCAAAACTGACACGGTGTTTGCACTGGTTACTGTGATTTTTATCCTGATTCCATTCAAAATAAACATACATTTTTGTAACTACATTTTGGTTGTTATTTAATCAAGATACCTCACCTCCGAAGGGATGTCAAAATTCTCCGGATGCGTTCAACGCCCGCCTGCGGCCTCGATAAAGGTGCCGGTCACGTAAGACGCGGCGTCAGACAGCAGCCAGGCGATCGCCTCCGCCACTTCCTGCGGCTGGCCGCCGCGCTGCATCGGCAAACTGCTCTTCACGCGATCCACCCGGCCGGGTTCGCCACCGCTGGCGTGTATCTCGGTATAGATAAGCCCAGGCCGCACGCCGTTGACGCGGATGCCCTGCGCCGCCACCTCCAGCGATAGCCCGATGATCAATGAATCGACGGCGCCTTTCGAGGCGGCATAATCCACGTACTCCCCCGGCGCGCCTAAACGAGAAGCGGCGGAAGACACATTGACGATAGCGCCGCCCTGCCCGCCATGACGCTGCGCCATGCGTTTCACCGCCTCGCGGCAACACAGGAAGTAACCGGTGACGTTAGTGCCGAGCACCTGATTGATGCGCTCGGCGGTCAACTGTTCAATGTTCGCCTGCCGGAACAGAATGCCGGCGTTGTTGACCAGCGCGCTGAGCGTGCCCAGCCCGGCATCCAGCGCCCTGAACATCGCCATCACCTGCGCTTCATCGGCCACGTCGGCCTGCAGCGCTAGCGCCTTGCCGCCCTGCGCCTCGATCTCCGCCACCACCTGGCGCGCCGCATTTTCGTCACGCAGGTAATTCACGCCCACCGCATAGCCCTGCCGGGCCAGCAGCAGAGCGGTCGCGCGGCCAATCCCCCGGCTTGCGCCGGTTACCAATGCCACTTTCGTCATACTGTTTTTTCTCTGGTTAACGATATCAACACAGCGGCCTGCCCGCAGGCGCCCCGTATGCCCGTCAGAGTATAGAGCGGCGTCCTAAAAACCGCTTCAAAGCTGAGCCAGGCGGCGCAGCTGCTTTTTAATGCGCGACTTGGCGCAGCCGTAAGCATCCGTCGCCGCCGCCTGATGCACCCGCTGCAAAGCGGAAGCATGATGGCCGCCGTGGCTATGGCTCTGCGCATCACCGCGAAAAGACAACAGCAACAGAACGAGCAGCATCGCCACGCTTGAATACATCAGCCGCCGCGAGGCGCCCGCGTTCGGGAAACCTTCAGTCTGCATGTTTCGCTCCCCCAGCCATGATTTCGAATGGCAGCAAAATAACTGAAATTCTTCCGTGCTCCCTTAACGCGAGATTAAAGCCAGATTAAGGTTTGCTTAAGAACGCGCAGGCCGAGCAGGTTTCCCCGTTGTCTTCCCGTCAGCGTTATAGTTAGATAAGCGCGACTCAAGGATCTCAGCGGAAATAACGTGAACATACTGTTGGTGGAAGACGACCTGCAATTAGGCAAAGCGCTGTGCCGCGCATTGGAGCTGGCCGGCTTTAATTTGTGCTGGGTGCGCCTGATCGCCGACGCGGAAAATAAACTTTCATCCGGCGGATTCGATCTGATGCTGCTGGATCTCACGCTGCCGGACGGCGACGGTTTGCAGAAGCTGATCGCCTGGCGCGCCGCCGGGCAAAATATCCCGATCATCATCCTGACCGCCCGCGACCGCATTGAAAGCCTGGTGAACAGCCTGGACTCCGGCGCGGACGACTTTCTGGCCAAACCCTTTGCGCTGCCCGAACTCATCTCGCGCGTCAAGGCGGTCAACCGGCGCATGGCGGGCTTCGCGTCACAAACCTGGAGCCTCGGCGCGCTGTATCTCGATCCGGTCAACCATCAGGTCATGCTGGATAACGAATTGCTGATGCTGTCGAAAAAAGAGTATCACCTGCTGCACGAACTGATGCGTTGCGCCGGCACCGTGGTGCGCAAAGCGGTGTTGGAGCAGCGGCTGTTCGGCCACGGCGACAGCGTGGAAAGCAACTCGCTGGAAGTGCACATGCATAATTTACGGCGCAAGATCGGTAAAGAAAGAGTGATTACCGTACGCGGCATTGGCTATTTGCTGAAGAAAGAGTAGCGGAATGATCGGTTTCAAATCCTTCTTTATGCGCACCATTATTTTCCAGGTGCTGGCCATTTTATTGTTGTGGGGGCTCCTCGTCGCCTGGGTAAAATATTGGTATTACCCCGACATGGAGAAATATTTCGATAACCAGCAACGCATCGTCGCTGCAGGCATCGCCAATATTCTCGACGAAACAGGCACTGACAATATCGATTACCGCGGCATCATCAAGACTATTGAAGGCATGTACATTGATTCCATCAATAACGGCATGCAGGATGAAATCGACTATCACCCGCTGTTTGTGGTTTACGATCGAGACAACCGGGTGCTTTACAGTTCGCAAACGCAGGGAGAGCCGCTGCGCCTGCCGCCTTCGGTGCTGTCCGGTTCCGTCAATTACGCCGGCGCCAACTGGCATCTCGCCGGCAGCTGGAGCGAAAAGCGCCAGTACCGGGTGATCGTCGGCGAATCGTTCAACGATCGCACCACGCTGTTCGGCAATCCGGCGGAGAGCACCGCCGTACCACTGCTGGGCATTCTGGCGGCCATCATCGTCACCTTGCTGTTTACCGCCTATTTCAGCCTGCGGCCGCTGCGCCAGATCGCCCGCACCATCTCCGATCGCCAGCCTGGCAACCTGTCGCCGATCAACGTCAGCGAGCAGTATCAGGAAATCCGGCCGGTGGTGATGGAGGTCAACAAACTGATGGCGCGCATCGACGCCGCCAATCAGCGCGAGAAACGGTTTATGGCCGACGCCGCGCACGAACTGCGCACGCCGATCGCCGCCGTGCTGGCGCAGCTGCATTTGCTGACCCAGGTCACCGAGCAGCAGGAGCGCCGGGAGATCATCGGCGACATGCAGCAAGGGCTGGATCGCGCAGCGTCGCTGTCACGCCAGCTGATCAACCTGGCCAAGCTGGAGGCGGAAGATTTTCCGCTGAAGATTGAGGCGGTGGACATCTACGCCGAAATTGGCAAATGCATCGCGCAGCACGTTCCCTATGCATTGGAAAAGGATGTGGAACTGTCGCTCGACGGCAGCGAGGATGTGGTGGTGAGCACCGATCGCCGTGCGCTGATCGCCATCTTCACCAATCTGCTGGACAATGCGCTCAAATACGCGCCGCCCGGCAGCCGCATCGAAGCCAATATCCGCTCGCTGGCGCCGCTCGGCTGCTATATTACGTTGCGCGACAACGGCCCAGGAGTAAGCGAAGAACACCGTTCCCGCCTGTTTGAGCGCTTTTACCGCGTGCCCGGCACGCAGCAAACCGGCAGCGGGCTCGGATTGGCCATCGCCCGCAACCTGGCCGACAAAATCGGCGCGCAGCTGCGCGTCACCGAAGGCCTCGACGATCGCGGCATCGGCTTCATCATCGATTTGCCGGAAAGTTACCGGCCACAGACTGAGAGTGAACAACGACCATGATTGCCCCTGTTCTGCTACAACGGCAGCAACTCGACCGGCTATGGGATATCGACCGCAGCGAAATTATCGACACTCTGTATCGCCTGCAGGACGGCAAGTTGCACCCCTACCCGGACTACTACGATGTGCGCGGCTGGGATCCGCACGATCGGGAAACCTATACGCCGATCCACGAAGCGTGCTTCGATCGCGGCGGGGCGTTCTTCGCGCTGTTCGAAGGCGAGGAGATCGCGGCGGCGGCGGCGCTGGACACCGAACCGCGCGGCCCACAGCGGGATCTGCGCCAGCTGCTGTTCTTTTACGTCAGCGCGCACAAACGCGGCCAGGGGTTAGGCAGGCAGCTGTTCCAGCTCTGCCTGCGTCAGGCGGCGCAAGAAGGCGCCGCCGGGCTGTATGTCTCCTCCATCCCCAATAAAAGCACCGTAGACTTCTATCTGGCGCAAGGGTGCCGACTCATCGAACAGCCGGATACGGAATTGTTCGCCCGTGAGCCGGAGGATATTCATCTGGTCTGCCCTTGCCGCTAACGGCCGGGGCTTAACGGGCGATGCGTATCACCGAACGCACGTCACTTTTCTTGTTCAGATCCCACACCTCGGCGATCTCCGCCAACGCGTGTTCCTGCGTCTCGATAGTGAGCGCTCCGGTCGCCGCCAGCGCCAGAATCTCGATCGCGTAGCGCTGCATTTCCGGGATCGGTGGGAAGTTGCCGGTGCCGCTGCCGAGGATCTGCAGCTGATTACTGCGCAACACCGCCGCCGGCAGCCGGATGTCCGGCGCGGCCATCGAACCGACGTTGACCAAGCGAATGCCGCGTCCGCCGGCGTAAGACGAGAGATCGTGATTATTGAGGGTCGCGAGCAGCGCTTCGGTCGCCGGCCCCCAGATGTAATCGACGATCACCTGATAACCGCCCGGCCCCGCCGCCGCCGCGAAGGCCTGCGTCAGCGCCTCGCCCTGCAGGCTCAGATCCACCGTGGCATCCACGCCCAACGCTTCCAGCACGCTCAGCCGACGGCCGGCGGCAACGATACGCCCTGCTCCTGCCTGACGCGCCGCGGCAACCGCCAGCTTGCCTGAGGTGCCGGTGGCGCCGATGATCAGCACCGTTTCACCGGACTGCAGATCCGCCCGCCAACGCAGCGGCAGCCAGGCGGCGAAGGCCGGATTGATCAGCGCTGCCGCCGTGGCGTCGTCCACCGCCTCCGGCACCGGCACCGTCCATGAAGCGACGCTGCGCTCAGCCATCGCACCGTAAGGGCGGCGGAAGGAGGCAAAGTACACCCGTTTTCCGTCCGCCGTACGGCCCACGCCGTCGGTGCCGGGCACAATCGGCAATTGCTTCGGGCTGGAATAGTGGGTGCCGGCGACGGTGGCGCGATCCAACTGTTTGATGCCGGCCGCCAGAACGTCGATCGGCACTTCATTCACCTGCGCCTGGGGCTCCTCAAAGGTGCCGAAAACCGGGGCTTGCCCCAGCGCTGTTACGATTGCCGCTTGCATGGTGACTCCTCAAATCGTGGGAACGTACAGGAAAGAATAGGCCGCTATAAAATAAAAAGGGACACCGCATGATGCGGTGTCCCCCGAACACAAACTTTGCCGAACGTGTTATTCGTAATCGCTCATCGGCACGCAAGAGCAGAACAGGTTACGGTCGCCGTACACGTCGTCCAGACGCTTAACGCTCGGCCAGTACTTGTTCTCGCGTACGCCGGCCACCGGGAACACCGCCAGCTCGCGGCTGTACGGGTGCTGCCAGTCGTTGACCAGCTCCGCCTGCACGTGCGGCGCATTCACCAGCGGGTTGTCTTCCAGCGGCCATTCGCCTTTGGCGACGCGGTCGATCTCGCTGCGGATCGCCAGCATCGCATCGATAAAGCGATCCAGCTCCACTTTGCTTTCCGACTCGGTCGGCTCGACCATCAGCGTGCCCGCCACCGGGAACGACATGGTCGGCGCGTGGAAGCCGAAGTCAATCAGGCGCTTGGCGATGTCCATTTCGCTGATGCCGGTCTCTTCCTTCAGCGGACGAATGTCGAGGATGCATTCGTGCGCCACGCGGTGATCACGGCCGGTATACAGAATCGGATAGGCGTCTTTCAGACGGGTGGCGATGTAGTTGGCGTTCAGGATCGCCATCTGGCTGGCCTGCTTCAGGCCTTCCGCGCCCATCATGCGGATGTACATCCAGCTGATCGGCAGGATGGAGGCGCTGCCGAACGGCGCCGCGGAGACCGCGCCCTGCTGGGTGGTTACGCCGTCGATCTGCACGACGCTGTGGCCCGGTACGAACGGCGCCAGGTGCGCTTTCACGCCGATAGGACCCATGCCCGGGCCGCCGCCGCCGTGCGGGATGCAGAAGGTTTTATGCAGGTTGAGGTGCGACACATCCGCGCCGATGTAGCCCGGCGTGGTGATGCCCACCTGGGCGTTCATGTTGGCGCCGTCCAGATACACCTGACCGCCGAACTGATGCACGATCTGGCACACTTCACGGATGGTTTCTTCATACACGCCGTGGGTCGACGGGTAGGTCACCATGATGCAAGAGAGTTCTTCGCCTGCCTGCTCCGCCTTGACGCGCAGATCGTGCAGATCGATGTTGCCGTTCTTGTCGCAGGCGACCACGACCACGCTCATGCCCGCCATCTGGGCGGAGGCCGGGTTGGTGCCGTGCGCCGAGCTCGGGATCAGGCAGACGTGACGGCCCGCTTCGTTGCGGCTTTCGTGGTAGCGGCGGATCGCCAGCAGGCCGGCGTATTCGCCCTGCGCGCCGGAGTTCGGCTGCATGCACACCGCGTCATAGCCGGTCAGCTGCACCAGCCACTGAGACAGTTGGCCGATCATCTGTTGGTAACCGGCAGCCTGCTCCGGCGGGCAGAACGGGTGCAGTTCGGAGAATTCAGGCCAGGTGATCGGGATCATTTCCGCCGCGGCGTTCAATTTCATGGTGCAGGAACCCAGCGGGATCATCGCCTGGTTCAGCGCCAGATCCTTACGCTCCAAGCGATGCATGTAACGCATCATCTCGGTTTCGCTGTGATAACGGTTGAATACCGGGTGGGTCAGGATCGGATCCTGGCGCAGCATGGCGGCCGGGATCGATTGACTGTTTTTGCTCACCGCCGCGTCCAACGCGTCGATGTCCAGACCGTGATTGTCGCCGGCCAGCAGTGCGAACAGCGTTTGCACGTCTTCACGCGAGGTGGCTTCATCCAGCGTGATGCCCACGGCGCCGTGGATGTCGGTACGCAGGTTGATGCCGAAGCTCAGCGCACGTTCCAGCACGGCGGCCTTGTCTTTCACTTCAACGGTCAGGGTGTCGAACCAGGTGTTGTGGCGCAGCGTCAGGCCGGCCTTCTGCAGCCCGGCGGCCAGAATGTCGGTCAGGCGATGGATGCGCCCGGCGATGCGCTGCAGCCCTTGCGGGCCGTGATACACCGCATACAGGCTGGCGATGTTGGCCAGCAGCACCTGCGAAGTACAGATATTCGAGTTGGCCTTCTCGCGGCGGATATGCTGCTCGCGGGTCTGCATTGCCATGCGCAGCGCGGTGTTGCCGGCGGCATCGCGGGAAACGCCGATGATGCGGCCCGGCATCGAACGCTTGAACTCGTCGCGGCAGGCGAAGAAGGCGGCGTGCGGGCCGCCGTAGCCCATCGGCACGCCGAAGCGCTGCGCGGAGCCGAACACCACGTCGGCGCCCTGCTTGCCCGGCGCGGTCAGCAGCACCAGGGCCATGATGTCGGCGGCCACGCTGGTGATGATTTTGCGCGATTTCAGTTCGGCCAGCAGCGCGCTGTAGTCGTGCAGTTCACCGGTGGTGCCCACCTGCTGCAGCAACACGCCGAACACGCCGTCCAGCTCCAGCACTTTTTCCGCTTTATCGACGATGACGTCGAAGCCGAAGGTTTCGGCGCGGGTGCGCACCACGTCCAGCGTTTGCGGATGCACGTCGTCAGCCACGAAGAAGCGGTTGGCGTCTTTCAGCTTGCTGGCGCGTTTGGCCAACGCCATCGCCTCGGCGGCGGCGGTGGCTTCATCCAGCAGCGATGCGGAGGCCAGATCCAGGCCGGTCAGATCGAGGGTCACGGTCTGGAAGTTCAGCAGCGCTTCCAGACGGCCCTGCGACACTTCCGGCTGATAAGGGGTGTAAGCGGTGTACCAGCCCGGGTTTTCCAGCATGTTGCGCAGGATCACCGGCGGCGTCAGCACGGCGCTGTAGCCCATGCCGATATAGGATTTGTAGCGCTGATTCTGCGAGGCGATCGCCTTCAGCTCAGCCAGCGCCTGGTGTTCGGTCGCCGCGTCGCCAACCGGCGGCGGCCCCGGCAGCTGAATGTCCGCCGGCACGATCTGTTGGATCAGCGCGCTGAGCGAGCGAGCGCCCACCGCTGCCAGCAACTCCTGGCGTTGTTCCGCAGAAGAGCCGATGTGGCGTTCGATGAACGCTTCGCTGTGTTCGAGTTGGCTGAGTGTCTGAGTCATTGCTACAAATTCCTGAATGCTTGCGTGATACGGGATATAGCTTGAACGGTAACTAAAACGCCCCGGCCGAAAGGCCTGGGGCGTGGGCACGATTACTCGTCGATCGAGGCCTGATAAGCCGCGGCGTCCAGCAGGTTCGCCAGCTCGCCTTCGTCGGAGGCTTTAATCTGGAACAGGAAGCCGTCACCGTAAGGTTCGCTGTTCACCAGCTCCGGGGAGCTTTCCAGCTCGCCGTTCACCGCCACGATTTCACCGCTGATTGGTGCGTAAATGTCCGACGCCGCCTTGACGGATTCCGCCACGGCGCAATCTTCACCGGCGGTGACTGTGCGGCCCACTTCCGGCAGATCGACAAATACCATATCGCCCAGCAGTTCCTGCGCGTGTTCGGTGATGCCTACGGTGTAAACGCCGTTACCTTCTGAACGAACCCACTCGTGGGAGGATGCGTATTTCAATTCTGTTGGCACATTGCTCATCGCCGGTTACTCCTTCGAAGAAATAAAAAATCAATCAATAGAAATTAATTTGCCAGCGGCTTGCCGGCGCGAACGAAACCGGGCTTGGTCACTTTAACCGGCATCTCGCGGTTGCGGATCTGCACGATAGCCTGCTCGCCGATGCCCGCCGGCACACGCGCCAGCGCGATGCTGAAGCCCAGCGTCGGGGAGAACGAACCGCTGGTGATCACGCCTTCGTGGGTTTGCCCCGCCGCGTCGGTGAAACGCACCGGCAGCTCATTACGTAATACGCCTTTTTCCGTCATGATCAAGCCGACCAGTTGCTCGGTGCCCTGCTCGCGCTGTTGTTCCAGCGCTTCGCGGCCGATGAAACGGCGATCTTCCGGCTGCCAGGCGATGGTCCAGCCCATGTTGGCGGCCAGCGGCGAAACGCCTTCATCCATCTCTTGCCCGTAGAGGTTCATGCCCGCTTCCAGACGCAGCGTGTCGCGCGCGCCCAGACCGGCCGGCTTGACGCCCGCGGCCAGCAATTTTTGCCAGAAATCCGCCGCCTGCTCTTTCGGCAGCGCGATCTCATAGCCGGCCTCGCCGGTGTAACCGGTGGTGGCGATGAACAGCTCGCCGGCCTGCACGCCGAAGAATGGCTTCATGCCTTCGACCGCGCTTTTTTGCTCCGGGGTGAACAGGGTGCCGGCGCGCTCTTTGGCCTGCGGGCCCTGCACCGCGATCAGCGCCAGATCGTCGCGCACCGTCAGCGCGACGCCATACGGCGCGGCGTGCTCTTCGATCCAGGCCAGGTCTTTGTCGCGGGTGGCGGAGTTCACCACCAGGCGGAAATAGTCTTCAGTGAGGAAATAAACGATCAGGTCGTCGATCACGCCGCCGGAGGCATTCAGCATGCCGGTGTACAGCGCTTTGCCGGGTTGGGTCAGTTTGGCGACGTCGTTCGCCAGCAGGTAGCGCAGGAACTCGCGGGTGCGGGCGCCGTGCAGATCCACAATGGTCATGTGAGACACGTCGAACATGCCGGCATCCTGACGCACCGCGTGGTGCTCATCGAGCTGCGAGCCGTAGTGCAGCGGCATCATCCAGCCGTGAAAGTCTACCATGCGCGCACCGCACGCCACGTGCTGGTCGTACAGTGGGGTTTGCTTTGCCATCTTTTCCCTCTTTCCACTCGTCGCTAGAAGTTAGGGTGCTGCCACGCAATGCGGCGGAGACTGGCTCGCGGCCCGATCGCCATGGCGCACTGACTGCTCAACACAAATGCTGCGCCGGGACGGGCGGAAACTGCGTGCAACCGCCGTGACGCAAACGATACCTTTCCCTCGAACTTATCACCGAACGACCACATTAACCATAAGTTAAAATAGGCTCATCGCCGTTCCCGGGCGGTAAAACGCCGGGCTAGTGTGCAGAGTTTTTCACTGGAAAAATGCGCCTTAAGGCACAAAATTAACAATTAAAGCGGCAAAACACCGAACTTATATAACAAACCTATGGCCGCACATGGGATCCGGACTTTTGATAACCGAACATGGAATTAGAAAAAGTAATGATAAAAAGCGGCTGAAATTAGATTATTTCAAATGAGGGGTTATATAAGGAAACGCGATGGCATAAGGCGAGAAGCGCGAGCCCGCTGCGGGCCCGCAGAAGGCAGGTGTCAGGCAAGCCACTCGGGCAGATCGTTCAGGCCCATCGCCTGACGCACCAGCTTCGGTTTGACGCCCGGCAGGCTGTCCGCCAGCCGCAGGCCCACGTCGCGCAGCAGCTTTTTGGCCGGGTGATTGCCGTCGAACAGTTCGCGGAAACCCTGCATGCTGGCCAGCATTACCGCCGCGCCATGTTTGCGGCGGCGCTCATAGCGGCGCAGATAGAGGTGCTGGCCAATATCCTTGCCCTGCCGTTGCAGGCGACGCAGTTCGGAAATCAGCTCGGCGGCGTCCATAAAGCCCAGGTTCACGCCCTGTCCGGCCAGCGGATGCACGGTATGCGCCGCATCGCCCACCAGCGCCAGGCGGTGCGCCGCGAAGCTGCGCGCATAGCGGCCGGTCAGCGGGAACGCCAGCCGTTCGCTTTCCAGGCTGCAGGCGCCCAGACGCATATCGAAGGCCATCGCCAGTTCGCGGTTGAATTGTTCCGGCTCCAGCTGCTTGAGACGCTCGGCCTCTTCCGGCGCGACCGACCAGACGATGGAGCTCAAATGCGGATCGCTGAACGGCAGGAACGCCAGAATGCCGTCGCCGTGGAAAATTTGCCGCGCCGTGGCCTGGTGCGGCTCTTCGGTGCGGATGGTGGCCACCAGCGCGTGGTGGCGATAGTCCCAAAAGGTAAGCGGGATATCGGCATGCTGGCGCAGCCACGACTGGGCGCCGTCGGCGCCAATCACCAACCGGGCGGTCAGCATACGGCCGTCCTCCAGCGTGATGAAGGCGTCATTCTCGCCCCACGCCACCTGCTTGAGCGCGGCCGGGGTAATCAGCGTGATGTCCGACAGGCTTTCGGCGCGTTTCCACAGCGCCTGCTGGATCACCGAATTTTCGATGATGTGGCCGAGATGGCTGAAGCCGCACTCATCGCCGCGGAAGGCGATTTTGCCGAAGCTGTCGCGATCCCACACTTCCATCGCGTTGTAAGCGCTGGCGCGCTGTTGGAGGATGTCGTCCCACACGCCGATGTGCTGCAGCAACCGCTCGCTGGCGGCATTGATGGCGGAGACGCGCAGCGCAGGCTGCTCCGACGGCGGCGTCATCTCCGGCTGGCGCTGCTCCAGCACCGCCACGCGCAGCCCGCTGCCCTGCAAGCCGCAGGCCAACGCCAGCCCCACCATACCGCCACCGGCGATAATCACGTCAAATGATTGCATGCTGCTCGATTTCCTTAAATAACGCGCGACGCCTTGCCGCGCCGCGTTTTTGGGCGCGCCACAGGGCGCCCGATTCTGTGTCTAACGTTCCACCCAGCCCAGCGTACGCTTGGCGAAGGCGTCGCGCACCGCCGGCAAACGCGCCATCGCCATCAGCCCCAGATTGCGGCCGACCACCAGCGGGCTATAACGATTGGCGAACAGGTGGATCAACCCATCGGTCACGCCGATCGTCGCCTGCTGATCGTTTTGCCGCCGCTGCTGATAACGGCTCAGCAATGCGTAACCGCCGGCGTCTTCGCCGCTGTCTGCCGCTTCCGCCAGCGTTTCTGCCAGCGACATCACGTCGCGCAGACCAAGGTTGAACCCCTGCCCGGCGATCGGATGCAGCGTCTGCGCCGCGTTGCCCACCAGCGCCAGCCGGTGGCTGACATGGCGATCGGCGGTCAGCAGGCCAAGTGGATAACTGTGCCGCTTACCGGCCTTGAGGATGCGCCCCAGCCGCCAGCCGAAAGCCTGTTGCAGCTCGGCGATAAAACGCGCGTCGTCCCAGGCATCCACCCGGGCGCGATCTTCGCGCGCATGGCACCACACCAGCGAACTGCGCCCCTGCGACATCGGCAACAGCGCCAGCGGCCCATAACGGGTAAAGCGCTCGAAAGCTCGCCCCTGCGGATCTTCCGCCGTGGTGACGTTGGCGATGGTGGCGAACTGCGGATAGTCCTCCTGCCGCCACTGCACGTTGCAGGCCTGCGCCAGCGCCGAACGCGAACCGTCGGCCGCCACCAGCAGCTGCCCGCGCAGACGCTGGCCGTTGTCCAGCAGCACTTCCGCCCGCTCCGCGGTGCGGATCACGTCCACCACCCGCGCGGGGCAGTGCAGCGTGACGCCCGGCGCCTTCGCCAGCAGCGCAAACAGCCGCTGCCCGGCGTCGTGCAGTTCGATCACCTGCCCGAGCGCATCGACCTGATAATCCTGCGCCTGCAGATTAACGAAACCGGCGTGACCGCGATCGCTGACGTGCACCTGAGTGATCGGCGTGGCGCAGTCGCGCAGCGCCGGCCAAACGCCGATGCGCGCCAGCTGTTGGCAGGTGCCCTGCGCCAAAGCAATGGCGCGGGCGTCAAAACCAGGATGGCTGCGGTCGTCCGGCCGGGTCGCCTCGACCAGATCCACCGCCATTCTTCCCTGAGTAAGCGACGAGATAGCCAGCGCCAGCGTCGCGCCCGCCATACCGCCGCCAACGATAATTACGCTCATGCTATGACCTTGCCGCCGCCATCAACGCTTCGATGGCATCGGCATCTTTCACTACGGTGGCGGTCAGGTTTTCATTGCCGTCGGCGGTGATCACGATGTCATCCTCGATGCGGATGCCAATGCCGCGGTATTCCTCCGGCACGTCCGCATCCGGCGCGATGTACAGCCCCGGTTCCACGGTCAGCACCATGCCCGGCTCCAGCAGCCGATCGCGGCTCGGCGTGCCGTAGTGGCCGACGTCATGCACATCGAGCCCCAACCAGTGGCTCAACCCGTGCATAAAGAACTGACGGTGGGCCTGCTCGGCGATCAATTGATCGACTTCACCTTTCAATACGCCCAGCTCCACCAGCCCGACCACCATGATGCGCACCACTTCGTCATTGACTTCGCGGATGCTGGTGCCGGGTTTGAACAGTTCCAAAGCGCGCTGCAGCGACGCCAGCACAATGTCGTACACCGCGCGCTGCGGCCGGCTGAACTTGCCGTTGACCGGGAAGGTGCGGGTGATGTCGCCGGCGTACCCCTGGTACTCGCAACCGGCGTCGATCAGCACCAGATCGCCGTCGCGCATCTGGCTCTCGTTCTCGGTGTAGTGCAGGATGCAGCCGTTTTCGCCGCTGCCGACGATGGTGTTGTAAGACGGATAACGGGCGCCGAGGCGGGTGAATTCATGATGAATTTCCGCTTCCAGCTGGTATTCGAACATGCCCGGGCGGCATTTTTCCATCGCGCGGGTATGCGCCAACGCGCTGATCTCACCGGCGCGGCGCATCACCGCCAGCTCTTCCGGCGATTTGAACAGGCGCATGTCGTGCAGCCACGGCCGCCAGTCGGTAACGGTGGCCGGCGCCTGCAGATTCTGGCGGAACCCCTTGCGCAGCTTGTCCAACGCGCCGAACAGGATCTGATCGGCATAGGCGTATTCGCCCTGCGCGTGGTAGACCGCATCCAGGCCGTTGAGCAGCAGGTGCAGTTGGTCATTGATTTCATCGAACGGCAGCGCGCGATCCACGCCCAGCTTCGCCGGCGCGGCGTCTTGCCCCAGGCGGCGGCCAAACCAGATTTCCGCCGTCAAATCGCGCACCCGGTTGAACAACACGCTGTGGTTGTGCGTTTCATCGCTTTTAATCAGCACCAGCACCGCTTCGGGCTCATTGAAGCCGGTCAGGTACCAAAAGTCGCTGTTCTGCCGGTAGGGATAGTCTGAATCTGCACTGCGCGTCGTTTCCGGCGCAGAGAAAATAACCGCCGCGCTGGCCGGCGCCATTTTCGCCAACAGCGCCTGGCGGCGGTTGTTGAATTCCTGCTGAGTCATTGCCTTCTCCTGAAATCATGCCATCCGCACCGCCGGCGGAGGGGTGATAAAACGTTTAGTGCAACGTCGGTTTGATGTTTTCCGGTGCCGTCGGCTTGTGACGGGCGAATTCGCCGTGGCACATGATGGCGGCGACCCGCACATACTCCGCCACTTCTTCCAGCGACTGTTCCAATTCTTCCTGATCTTCGTCTTCGTCGTAGCCCAGTTGCGCGATGTTGCGCAGGTCGTCGATCGCTTCACCGACTTCGTCTTTCACCTGGGCCAGCTTCGGCTGCATCATGCCCAGCCCGAGCAGGAAGTGGTTGACCCAACCGGCCAGCGCGTCGGCGCGATCGAACACGCTGACGATCTCCCCTTCGGGCAGCATCAGTTGGAACAGGAATTCGTCATCTTCCAGCGTGTCGCGCGTCGCTTCATACAGCTGTTGCAGCGGTTGGCTGAGCGCCTGCGGGAAGGCGACGCCTTCGTTGGTCAGATCGTGCACCAGCGCCTGCCAGCCGGCGTCACGGCTGCCGCCGCACAGCAGGCCGCTGATCAGGCCGTGCATTTCTGCCGCGGTCAACGCCACCGACTGCTGGTTGAGGGCCACGGTTAAAGATTGGTAACTTGGAAATGTATTCTGTATAGACATGCGCATTCGTCATCGTTGGCAGGATAAGTTCGTGTTATGCTACCACCAAGGTCCGTCGCTATACCAGATAAGCGCGACACCTCAGTGGCTAGTTATAATCGCGATGTGGCAGGTTTCACACTGCGCCGGCGGGTGGCGAAAGTGCGGTAAATACGCATTTTGAAACCCTTTTTTGACTGGCAATGTGCGCCACAGTAGATTACAACCAGGTACTGAAAAAGGGGTTGTATCTTGGTACCGAGGTATATATAGTGGCGCCCGCTTTGACGGCCCGGCCAGGGCGGACAAGGCTGGCGCGAAATTTAGGCAGGAAGGTGGCATGTCTGCACAACCGGTAGATATTCAAATTTTTGGCCGCTCGTTAAGAGTCAATTGCCCGCCAGAACAACAAGATGCGTTGAATATGGCGGCGGACGATCTTAACCAGCGGTTGCAAGATCTTAAAGTTCGCACTAGAGTCTCCAATACTGAGCAACTGGTTTTCATCGCGGCATTGAACGTCTGTCACGAACTTGCTCAAGAACGGTTGAAAACCCGTGACTATGCGTCCAATATGGAACAACGCATACGGATGCTGCAGCAGACCATTGAACAAGCGCTGCTTGAACAAGGTCGCATCTCTGAACGTCAGGATGCACAATTCGAATAACTTAAGTTGTTGAAATCAAAGTTTCGGCAACGAGTACAAAATTTCTCTGAGATGTTCGCCAGCGGGCCAGTCCCCTGAGCCGATATTTAGTACAAACAGAATGTGTTGCTCCGCGATCGGTGAGCACGCTCGGTGCGCCGAGAAGCCTTAAGATTGCGACGGCACGTTCACCTTGAACCATGGGTTCAAGGGTTACAGCCTGCGACGGCATCTCGGAGATTCCCCTTCTCAGCGGTTTATGTGTGCTGAACGCCACACTGAGCAAGCCTGATACGATGTCTTTTCAACCCCAATTCGCGCAGCAGCGCCAAGCCATTCGTCAACTCATTCGCCAACGTCGGCGCGAGCTTACGCCGGGCCAGCAACGCTTTGCCGCAGACAAGATAGCCGAACGCCTCGTCGCGCATGAACGCATTCAGGCGGCGCACAGCATCGCGGTGTTTTTGTCGTTTGACGGCGAACTCGATACCGGGCCGCTGATCGAGCGGCTGTGGACGCTCGGCAAACGGGTTTACCTGCCGGTGCTGCATCCGTTCAGCCCAGGCCACCTGCTGTTCCTGCGCTATGCGCCGGAAACGCCGCTGGTGCGCAACCGCTTCAATATTCTCGAACCGCGCCTCGATGTGCGCCAGGTGTTGCCGCTGGGTGAACTGGAGGTGGTGCTGACGCCGCTGGTGGCGTTCGATCATACCGGGCAGCGTCTGGGCATGGGCGGCGGCTTTTACGATCGCACCCTGCAAAACTGGCGCAGCGGCGGCCCCTATCCCATCGGCCTGGCCCATGATTGCCAGCAGGTGGAACACCTGCCGACCGAACATTGGGATATCCCGCTGCCGGAAATCCTCACCCCGCTCTGCAGCTGGGCGTGGCATGAGCCCAAATAGCAAAAGGCCGGATCGCTCCGGCCTTTTTCGTTGCGGCATGCCGCCGAATCAGAACAGCAGGCGGGCGCGGATGGTGCCGTCGATGGCCTTCATACGCTGCAGCGCGGCGTCGGCGCGCGCGGTTTCCGCTTCGATGTCGATCACCACATAGCCGATTTCCGGCCCGGTTTGCAGATACTGTGCGGCGATGTTAACCCCCTCTTCGGCGAAGATCTGGTTAATCTGCGTCAGAACGCCCGGACGGTTTTCGTGGATGTGCAGCAGGCGGCTGGCGTTCGGGCCATGCGCCGGCAGCGACACTTCCGGGAAGTTGACGGCGGACAGAGTCGATCCGTTGTCGGAGTATTTCGCCAGCTTGCCGGCCACTTCGTCGCCGATGTTCTCCTGCGCTTCCTGCGTGGAACCGCCGATGTGCGGCGTCAGCAGCACGTTGTCGAACTCACACAGCGGCGAGTTGAACGGATCGCTGTTGGTCGCAGGCTCTTCCGGGAAGACGTCGATCGCCGCGCCCGCCAGGTGATTGCTGGCCAGCGCGTCGCACAGCGCGGGAATATCCACCACGGTGCCGCGCGAGGCGTTGATCAGAATGGCGCCCGGTTTCATCAGCGCCAGCTCTTCCGCCCCCATCATATTTTTGGTCGATGGCGTTTCCGGCACGTGCAGCGTCACCACATCGCTCATATTGAGCAAATCGGACAGATGGCGCACCTGCTGCGCATTGCCCAGCGGCAGTTTGTTCTCGATGTCGTAGAAGAACACCTTCATGCCCAGCCCTTCGGCCAGAATGCCCAATTGGGTGCCGATATGGCCGTAGCCGATGATGCCCAGCTTTTTGCCGCGCGCCTCATAGGAGCCCACGGCCAGTTTGTGCCACACGCCGCGGTGCGCCTTGGCGTTGGCGGCCGGAATGCCGCGCAGCATCAACAGCAGCTCGCCCAGCACCATTTCGGCCACGGATCGGGTATTGGAGAAGGGGGCGTTGAAGACCGGAATACCGCGTTTGGTCGCCGCTTTCAGCTCAACCTGGTTGGTGCCGATGCAGAAGCAGCCCACCGCCACCAGTTTTTCTGCGGCGGCGAACACCTCTTCGGTCAGATGCGTGCGCGATCGGATGCCGACGAAGTGTGCATCGCGGATGGATGCCTTCAGCGATTCGGTGTCTAACGCACCCTTGTGGTATTCGATGTTGGTATAACCGGCGGCACGTAAATTATCGACCGTGCTCTGATGAACCCCTTCCACCAACAGGAATTTAATCCTGTCTTTCTCCAATGATACTTTTGCCATTTACCCGACCCTATGTTCAGACTTCAGAAGCGGCTGTGACGACACAGCTCCCATCCAACATAACAAAAATAACGCGGGCGGCAATACAAACGATTGCCTGCCCGGCAGGACAAGGCGCAGCGTTGATGGCGGTTTACGGCAGAAAATGCCATAGGGAAAGTTTTCGGCAGAAGCTTTGGGGAGTCAGTTTTCACAATGTGACATAAGTCACCAAATTTGCCGTTTTTCAGAAAAGATATTTTAACCGAAGAATTATGCGGCCCGGCACTGCCGGGCCACAGCCGGCAGAAGTTTATTTGACCACTTTCACGCCTTCCGGGGTGCCGACCAGCGCCACGTCCGCACCGCGGTTGGCGAACAGCCCCACGGTCACCACGCCGGCGATGCCGTTGATCTTGTTCTCCAGCGCCACGGCGTCGGTGATGCTCAGGTTATGCACATCGAGGATCACGTTGCCGTTGTCGGTCACCACGTTCTGGCGATACTCCGGCAGGCCGCCCAGTTTCACCAGCTCACGCGCCACATAGGAACGGGCCATCGGGATCACTTCCACCGGCAGCGGGAACTTGCCCAGCACGTCCACCTGCTTGCTGGCGTCGACGATGCAGATGAATTTCTTGGCGATGGCGGCAATGATCTTCTCGCGCGTCAGCGCCGCGCCGCCGCCCTTGATCATCTGCATATGGCCGTTGATTTCGTCCGCGCCGTCCACGTAGATATCGAGCGAGTCCACTTCGTTGCTGTCGAACACGTGGATGCCGAGGCTTTTCAGCTTGGCGGTGGAGGCATCGGAGCTGGACACCGCGCCTTCGATCTGGTGCTTGATGGAGCCCAGCGCGTCAATAAAGTGGGCGGCGGTAGAGCCGGTGCCGACCCCGACGATGGTGCCCGGCGTCACGTATTCCAGCGCCGCCCAGCCCACCGCTTTTTTCAGTTCATCCTGCGTCATAATATGTCCCTTGCCTCTGTACGAAAACGTGTGCGTATTATAGGGTAAAACGCTGTTTTTCACGCCGGCAGGATCACACTTATTTACCGCAGCCCGCATTTTTACCCGCTTGGCGGCGAGCTGGGGGCGTGATTTTTCCACCTGCGCCGCACGCAAAATGTGGCATAGTGCCGGTATCATTCTAATTTAAGGGATATCTTTCCGATGAAACGCCCAGACTATCGTACGCTGCAAGCGCTGGACGCGGTGATCCGTGAGCGCGGCTTCGAGCGCGCCGCGCAAAAACTCTGTATCACGCAATCGGCGGTATCCCAACGCATCAAACAGCTGGAAAACCTGTTCGGCCAACCGCTGCTGGTTCGTACCGTGCCGCCGCGCCCGACCGAACAAGGGCAAAAGCTGCTGGCGCTGCTGCATCAGGTGGAGCTGCTGGAAGAAGAGTGGCTCGGCAACGACACCGGCGTCGATACGCCGCTGCTGCTGTCGCTGGCGGTCAACGCCGACAGTCTGGCGACCTGGCTGCTGCCGGCGCTGAAGCCGGTGCTGGCGGACTCCCCCATTCGTCTGAATCTGCAGGTGGAAGATGAAACCCGCACCCAGGAGCGGCTGCGCCGCGGTGAGGTGGTGGGCGCGGTGAGTATTCAGCCGCAGCCGCTGCCGAGCTGCCTGGTGGATCGGCTGGGGGCGCTGGACTACCTGTTCGTGGCCTCCAGCGGCTTCGCCGAGCGCTATTTCCCGAACGGCGTCACCCGTTCCGCGCTGCTGAAAGCGCCGGCGGTGGCCTTCGACCATCTCGACGACATGCACCAGGCATTTCTGCAGCAGAACTTCGATCTGTCGCCGGGCAGCGTGCCCTGCCACATCGTGAACTCATCGGAAGCCTTCGTGCAGCTGGCCCGTCAGGGCACCACCTGCTGTATGATCCCACATCTGCAGATCGAAAAGGAGCTGGCATCCGGCGAACTGATCGATTTGACGCCGGGGCTGTACCAGCGCCGCATGCTGTACTGGCACCGCTTCGCGCCGGAGAGCCGCATGATGCGTAAAGTGACCGACGCGTTGCTGGAGCACGGTCACCAGGTGCTGCGCCAGGATTAAAACGAAAAAAGGTTCGCCGCAGCGAACCTTTTCTTCAATACAACGCCCTTACTGCGCGGCGTTGCGCTGCAGCTCAAACACCACATCCACCTGATCGTCGAAGTGAATGCTTTGTTGTTCATAGGTTTGCGCCGCGTCGTTTTCCGCCGCCGCGCCGGCCGCCTTATACATCCGCGCCACCGGCATCGGCTGATAGTTGGCGACCCGGTAGCGAATGCTGTACACCGGCCCCAGCTTGGCGTGGAAGCCTTTGGCCAGGGATTCGGCCTGCTGAGTCGCGTTCTCGATCGCTTTTTGCCGCGCCTGCTCGCGATATACGTCCGGTTTGGCGACGCCCAGCTCCACCGCGCGGATCTCGTTCAGGCCGGATTTCAGCGCGCCGTCCAGCAACTCGTTCAGCTTGTCCAACTGGCGCAGGGTGACCTGCACCTGGCGCACCGCCCGGTAGCCCTTCAGCACCGACTCGCCGGTTTTCAGGTAGTCGTATTCCGGCTGAGTGCGCAGGTTGGCGGCGCTGATGTCTTTTTTCTCGATGTTGTTTTTCTGCAGGAAATCAAAGTACTGCGCCACGCGCTCGTCTACCTGCTTCTTCGCCTGAGCGGCGTCTTTGGAGGAAACGCTCACCTCGATCGCCAGGGTGGCGATATCCGGCGTGGCGTCCACGCTGGCGGTGCCGGAGGTGACGACGTGCGGCCCTTCAGGCACTTCAGCCGCCTGCAGCGCCATCGGTAGCGTCCCTAATCCGACCATTGCGGCCATAGCCAATGCTTTTAGCTTCACAGTGTCTCCTTAATGACAGGCTGTCTCTGATCGCCGGCTTTTCCCTGCGAGAACCGCCGGATTCCTGGCATCAAACGTAGCATATCGCACGGCGTTTTGAATTCGGATTAGTGACAAATTCTTATAAATTTGCCCCCTGCCAGGCCAGCTGCAGCGCGATGCCCCACATCACCAGCCCGACCAGCGCATTGATGATGCGCTGCGCCCGCTGCGTATTCAGCCACGGCGCCAGCCAGGAGGCCAGCAGCGCCAGGCCGAAGAACCACACCGCCGACGCGCTGACCGCGCCAAGCGCGAACCAGGAGCGCACATCCGCCGTCAGCTGTCCGCCCAGGCTGCCGAGCACCACGAAGGTGTCCAGATAGACGTGCGGATTCAGCCAGGTGACCGCCAGCATGGTGACCACGATGCGCCAGCGGCTCTGCGCCAGCTCCTGCGCCGCGGCCTGCGCCGGTTGCGGGCTGAAGGCGGAACGGAACGCGCCCCAGCCGTACCACAGCAGAAACGCCACACCGCCCCAGGTGACCAGCGCCAACAGCAGCGGCGAGCGGGTCAGCAACGCGCTGCCGCCGAAAATACCGGCGCAGATCAGCACGATATCGCTCAGTGCGCACAATGAGGCGATCATCAGATGATACTGACGGCGAATGCCCTGATTCATCACGAATACGTTCTGCGGGCCCAGCGGCAGGATCATGGCGGCGCTCAGGGCAAAACCCTGCAGGAAGACGGCTAACATGGGAGATTCCTCGAATGATAAAAGGCGCCGGACGTGGGCGCGTATCGGTCAACACGCGCATCATACGAGGAAGCGATCATTAGTTGAAATTGATGTTTCTAATCCAGTATCAGAAGCACTAATACTCCAAGCGGCGGGATTGCGCCGTCAAATTCGCTCATCGACGCGAAATTCGCTATCATCCGCACCCACCCTCCAGCCGGCAGCCCGATGTCTACGATCACCGATACCTTTATCGCCCCGCCATGCCATGACCAGATAGAGATCCTCTATCAGGACGATCATCTGGCGCTGATCAATAAGCCGGCCGGGCTGCTCAGCCTCTCGGGCAAGAATCCGCAGAATCTCGATTCGGTACACCACCGGCTGGTACAGAGGTTCCCCGGCTGCGCCCTGGCGCACCGCCTGGATTTCGGCACGTCCGGTTTGATGGTGGTGGCCCGCAACAAGACCGTCAACGCCGCGCTCTGTCGGCAGTTCAGCGAACGCACCGTCGGCAAAGTGTACAGCGCGCTGCTCTGCGGCCATCTGGCGGATAACGAAGGGGTAATAGATGCGGCGATCGCCAAAGATCCGGCGTTGTTCCCGCTGATGTCGATTTGCGCCCTCCACGGCAAGCCCGCCCGCTCCCGCTATCGGGTCGTCGAACGTTTTTATCGTGAAATGGAAGGCGGGATCTCGCTGCCGTTGACGCGGGTGCAGCTCACCCCGGAGACCGGACGCACCCACCAGCTGCGTATTCACAGCCGGCAATTGGGCCATCCTATTTTAGGTTGCGATCTGTATGGCGGGCGCCTGCTGCCGGGTACCGAACAGACGCCGCGGCTGATGCTGCACGCCAGCGAGCTGGACTTTGTGCACCCCATCAGCGGAGAGCGGATAACCGCTCGTCACGCAGCGCCGTTCTGAACGCGGCTTACCACATCAAATCGTCGGGCACTTTAAAGTCGGCGTACGGATCGTCTTCATCCTGTTCTTCCTGACTCAGCGCGCTGTGCAGCACTATGCTGGCCGCATCGCGCTGCGCGATTTTATCGGCGACGCTCGCGGGGATAATCGCGTATTCACACTCTTCCCGATTCTCGACCACCAAGCGGGCAATGGCGAGGCGGCCATTGATCAGCTGCGTCTGCGTCGCCTTATCCACCAGGATTTTTTTAATCAGGTTGCCGTCGGTGAAGTTGAAACCGATATCGCCTTTCGCCAGGACGATGCGGTTCATCTCGATCAGCTGCTTCACCTGCGCCTTGTACTCTTTGGACAACGCGGCCTGCTTTTGCTGCTCGCTCAGCTGCTTATCGCGCTCAAGCTGCGCCTTTTTATTCTCTTCCACCGCTTCTCTAGCCTCGCGGGCCTGAACGCGTGATTTTTTAGCCGTTCTCTGGACTTTGGCCATTTTCTTGCTGGTTACCAAGCCCGCTTTGAGCATCTGCTCTTGTAAGGTGAGTTTTGTCATGTTCGTGTCTGAAGCCGTGGGATCATGGAGGGATTATACCCGTAATTTTTCAGGCTGCACCAGGTTGCCGGCCCAACCCACCGGCGGTTTGCGCCGCAGGGCAACGGCGATAAACCGCCCCGAACGCCAGAACATGAATACCGCTCATGTGGTAATGAAATTAAGTCTCTTTCACTCCCACCGGGACTCTGGCAAAAATAGACCTCATTAACGACAGACAATATGAAATCGGCTGAATGAAAAAAGAGAAAAACAAACCATTGAAATAAATGGATAAATACAGCCTTCATATCATATAACAGGATGCTATAAGACGATGAATAGAGACTTTACCTTTACGATTAAGAGCAGTTCTTTCGATGAAGATTATAACCCTTCTGAAAGTACGCGTATCACCACCAACTTCGCCAATTTGGCCAGAGGGGAAAATCGCCGGGAGAACCTGCGCAATACGCTGGTGATGATTAACAATCGCTTCAATACGTTGGCGCATTGGGATAACCCCAAGGCCGATCGCTATTCGGTCGAGCTTGAAATCATCTCGGTTGAGATGCGCATTGAAGATCAGGGCGCCAGCTTCCCGGTGATCGAAATCCTGAAAACCAACATCCTTGATAAAAAAACGCAAAAGCGTATCGAGGGCATCGTTGGGAACAATTTCTCCTCTTACGTGCGCGATTACGACTTTAGCGTCTTGCTGCCGGCGCACAATAAAAACACGGCGGAATTTACCATTCCGGATGATTTCGGCGATTTGCACGGCAATATCTTTAAGCACTTCGTCAATTCAAACGAATACCATGAAAATTTCAGCAAACCGCCGGTGATTTGCCTCAGCGTGTCCAGCAAAGACACCTACCATCGGACGGGCAATCAACACCCGGTGTTGGGCGACGAGTATCGGCAAGACGGCGCTTCGCTGACCGACCGGTATTTTAAAAAAATGGGCCTGCAGGTGCGCTACTTCATGCCGAAAAATAGCGTCGCGCCCCTGGCGTTTTATTTCCCCGGGGATTTGCTGAGCGATTACACCGATCTGGAACTGATCGGCACCATCAGCACGATGGAGACCTTCCAGAAAATTTATCGGCCTGAAATTTACAATGCCAACTCGGCGGCGGGGCAATGCTATCAGCCCAGCCTGAATAACCAGGATCATTCATTAACCAAGATTGTTTACGATCGCGAAGAGCGTAGCCAGTTGGCGATTGAGCAGGGGAAATTTACGGAAGAGCAATTTATCAAACCCTACAAACCTCTTCTTGAGCAATGGTCTGCTCACTACGCGCTTTGATTCACTCAAATACAGGTCATCTATCATGAAAATATTGCTCCCTACGTCGACCGCCGGCAGCTTGCCCAAACCTGTCTGGCTGGCCCAACCGGAAACCCTGTGGTCGCCCTGGAAATTGCAGAATGAAGAATTAATCGAAGGGAAACAGGACGCCTTGCGTTTGTCGCTGGCAGAGCAACAACAGGCCGGCATCGATATCGTCAGCGATGGCGAGCAAACGCGTCAGCACTTCGTCACGACGTTTATCGAGCACCTCAGCGGCGTCGATTTCGAGAAACGCGAAGTGGTTAAAATCCGCAATCGCTACGAAGCGAGCGTGCCAACCGTTGTGGGGGCGGTCTCGCGCCAAAAACCCGTTTTCGTTGAAGACGCCAAATTTTTACGCCAGCTGACCAAGCAGCCGATTAAATGGGCCCTGCCGGGGCCGATGACCATGATCGACACGCTTTATGACAACCACTATAAAAGCCGCGAGAAATTGGCCTGGGAGTTCGCCAAGATCCTCAATCAGGAAGCCAAAGAGCTTGAGGCCGCCGGCGTCGACATTATTCAGTTTGATGAGCCCGCATTTAATGTGTTCTTTGACGAGGTGAATGACTGGGGCATCGCCGCCCTGGAAAGAGCCGTTGAAGGGCTTAAGTGTGAAACGGCCGTACATATCTGCTATGGATACGGCATTAAGGCCAATACCGATTGGAAAAAGACGCTGGGCTCTGAGTGGCGGCAATATGAAGAGGCGTTTCCCAAGCTGCAAACGTCGACTATCGATATTATCTCGTTGGAGTGCCATAACTCGCACGTGCCGATGGATCTGCTTGAACTGATTCGCGGTAAAAAAGTGATGGTCGGCGCCATCGACGTAGCGAATCATGCCGTTGAGACGCCGGAGGAAGTAGCCGCTACGCTGCGCAAAGCGCTGCAGTTTGTCGATGCCGACAAGCTCTATCCGTCGACCAACTGCGGCATGGCTCCCCTGCCCCGTCAGGTCGCCAGCGGCAAGCTGAATGCCTTAAGCGCAGGCGCCGAAATCGTGCGCCGAGAACTGTTGGCCAAATAACCGCGCCAGCGCCCGCCGCAGTAGCCTCCTGCGGCGGGCGATTATCATCGACTCCCCCTCCCCGCAACGCCCCCGCTCTGGTGTATACTCGGATTTCTACGCGATGCCAGCCAAAGCGGCCTGAACGGCCCCTCAGCCAGCCCACACCAGCTTAATAACAGTGGAACCCTCATGAGCCCAGATACCGCTCGCATCAGCGAAATTATCGATCGCGCCAAGATCTCGCCTTATCAAATTCTCATCCTCGCCCTGTGTTTCCTGATCGCCCTGCTGGACGGCTTCGATACCGCCATCATCGGCTATATCGCCCCGGCGCTGCGCGAAGAGTGGGGCCTGCAGCCAGCGCAGCTCTCCCCCGCCTTCGGTGCGGGATTGTTCGGCCTGCTGATCGGCAGCCTGCTGTTCGGGCCGCTCGCCGACGCCATCGGCCGCAAACGCGTGCTGCTCGTCGCGGTGCTGGTGTTTGGCGGCTGCACCCTGGCTTCGGCCTATGCGCATTCGATCGAATCCCTGACCCTGTTGCGCTTCATCACCGGCATTGGCCTCGGGGGCGCGATACCGACCTGCATCACCCTCAGCTCTGAGTACTCACCGGCGCGCCGGCGCATGCTGATGGTCACCCTGAGCTGGAGCGGCTTTACCGCCGGGCTGGCCCTGGGCGGCCTGCTGGCCGGGCAGATCATTCCTGCATTTGGCTGGCGCGGCCTGCTGGTGGTCGGCGGCATTGCGCCATTGGCGCTGCTGCCGCTGTTAGCCTGGCAGATGCCCGAATCAGTACGCTTTATGGCCGCCAGCGCCAAACATGCCGATCGGCTGCGCCGGGTGGTCGAGCGCATCACCGGCCAGCGTTGGGCCGGTGTGACGATTGTCGATGACGAGCGTCCGGCGCAGGTCAAATCGCCGATCTCGCATCTGTTTATCGAAGGGCGCGCCGTGCGCACCCTGCTGCTGTGGGCGGCGTTCTTCTGTTCGCTGTTCGTGTTCTACCTGCTCACCAGTTGGTTGCCGACGATACTCAAAGACGCCGGTTACGATATCGCCCACGCCTCGCGCATCGGAGCCATGGTGCCGCTCGGCGGCACTCTGGGCGCCATCCTCATGGCGCTGCTGATGGATCGGGTCGGGCCCTACCGCGTATTGGCCGTCTCCTACCTGGGCGCCGCGCTGGTGATTGGCGCGACCGGGTATCTGATGGGCGACGTCTACACGTTGGCCGCCATTGTGTTCCTTATCGGCTTCGGCGTGGCCGGCGCGCAGAACGGCCTGAACCTGGTTTCCGCTACCCTTTACCCGACCGCAGCCCGCGTCACCGGTGTCAGTTGGGCCATGGCCAATGGCCGCTTCGGCTCGATCGTCGGCTCGATGCTCGGCGCCTGGATGATGACCGCCGCCGGATCGCCAGAAGTGTTCTTCCTCTGGCTGGCGTTGCCGGCGCTGCTGGGCGCAGCCGCCATCTTCCTGCTTTATCGCCTCAGCCTGCGCCGCCGCGCGCCGTTGACCGAACCGGCGGCCGGCATCTGAACTCGCGGAAATAAAAGGCCGAGACGCCATCGGTAGCGTCTCGGCCCGCAATAAAAAAGGGGGCCAAGGCCCCCTTCTGTGTTATTCCGCCTTGGCGGAAGCGTCTTCGGTGCGATACAGGTGCACGTCCATCTGCGGGAACGGAATGCCGATGTTGTGGGCATCCAGCGCGCGCTTGAAGTTTTCCATCAGATCGAAGTACACGTTCCAGTATTCCGCGTTAGTGGTCCAGGAACGGGTCACGAAGTTCAGGGAAGATGGCGCCATCTCGTTCAGACGCACGGTCACACCTTTAGCGTGCATGATGCGTTTGTCGGCGGCGATCACGTCGCCCAACACCTTCTTCACCACGTCGATATCGGCGTTGTAGGCCACGCCTACCACGATATCCACGCGGCGGTTCGGTTCGCGGGAGTAGTTGATGATGTTGCCGGCGATGATTTTACCGTTCGGCACCACGATGGTTTTGTTGTCTGCGGTGCGCAGGGTGGTGGAGAAAATCTGCACCTGATCGACGGTGCCGGCCACGCCGCCCAGATCGACATACTCACCCACGCGCAGCGGGCGGAAGATCACCAGCAGCACGCCGGCGGCGAAGTTGGACAGCGAGCCTTGCAGCGCCAGACCGACGGCCAAACCGGCGGCACCCAGCACGGCGATCACCGAGGTGGTCTGCACGCCGACGCGCCCCAGCACCGCGATGAAGGTGAACGCCAGCACGCCGTAACGTACGATCGCCGACAGGAAGTCAGCTACCGTGGCGTCGATGCCGCGCAGTTTCATCACGCGGTTCAGCGCATTGCCGACCACGCGGGCCACGATCGAACCGATGATCAGGATAACGATGGCGGCGACGATATTCACCGCGTACTGGATCAACAGATCCTGGTTCTTCACCAACCAGTCGCCGGCACCGTTGATGCCGTCTACTACATTCAAATCTTTCATTCGTGTCGTCCTAACTCAGTCCCTAACGGGAGAAACTCGCAAAAATACACTGGCTTCGGCAGCCAGTAGGAAACCACCGCCTAAGGGTAACCAACATTAAAGGCTCATGCCAACCGTCAGCGTTAAAAATAGCCGAAACCGCCCGCCGCTTCTTCTATGCTGAAAACAGCGCGTTGGCCATTTCACGACAAGAGATCCGTTCTTCATGCACATTCGCTCTTCGCTCAAACACTATTGGCAAGTGCGGCCCAGGCTGCTGTTTTCCGTCGGCGCGGGGCTGTTGTGCTTTCTGCTGCTGCCCGCCCAGCTCTCGTTGCTGCAGCGCCTGATGATCGGCTGGAATACGCTGGCCTGGCTCTATCTGCTGTTTCTCTGGCGGCTGATGCTGGTCAGCACGCCGCAGCACATTCGCCAGATCGCCCGGCGACAGGATGAAAGCGCCAGCACGGTGTTGGCGCTGGTCAGTTTCGGTTGTCTGGTGAGCATTCTGGCGATCCTGTTCGAATTGAGCAGCGCCAAACAGGCCAGCGACTCGCTGAAAACGCTACATCTGGCGTTAACCGGCGCAACGCTGGCAGTCTCCTGGCTGCTGCTGCCGACCGCCTTCACCATGCACTATGCCCATCAGTTTTATCGTCAGGGCGCACAGCGGGATCCTTTGCCGCTGCTGTTCCCCGGCAATCTCACCGAGCCGACCTATCTGGACTTCGCCTACTTCTCCTTCACCATCGCGGTCGCGTCGCAAACCGCCGACGTGGCGGTCGGCGCCGCGGAGGTACGTAAAATCGCGCTCGTGCAGTCAGTTATTTCGTTCGTGTTCAACATGCTGATCCTGGGCCTGTCGATCAACGTCGGCGCCGGCCTGCTGGGCTGAAAACAAAAAAGGCTCCCCGCAGGGAGCCTTTTGCATCGTGCAACAGGTGCCGAAGATTACAGAACGTCTACCGCGTTCAGATCTTTGAAAGCCTGCTCCAGACGCGTCACCATGCTGGTCTGCGCTGCGCGCAGCCATACGCGTGGATCGTAGTATTTCTTGTTTGGCTGATCGGCGCCTTTCGGGTTGCCCAGCTGGCCCTGCAGGTAAGCTTCGTTCGCTTTGTAGTACTGCAGGATGCCGTCCCAGGTCGCCCATTGGGTATCGGTATCGATGTTCATCTTGATCACGCCGTAGCTGACGGACTCTTTGATTTCCGCATCGCTGGAACCGGAGCCGCCGTGGAACACGAAGTTCAGGCTGTTATGCGGCAGGTTGAATTTCTCGGAAACGTATTTCTGAGAATCGCGCAGGATGGTCGGAGTCAGCTTAACGTTGCCTGGCTTGTACACGCCGTGCACGTTACCGAAGGAAGCTGCGATGGTGAAGCGCGGGCTGATGGCGTTCAGTTTTTCGTACGCGTAAGCCACGTCTTCCGGCTGGGTGTACAGAGCGGAAGCGTCCATATGGCTGTTGTCCACGCCGTCTTCTTCACCGCCGGTGCAGCCCAGTTCGATTTCCAGCGTCATGCCGATTTTGGCCATGCGCTTCAGGTAGGCGCTGCAGATCTCGATGTTTTCTTCCAGAGACTCTTCAGACAGATCGATCATGTGGGAAGAGAACAGCGGTTTGCCGGTAGCGGCGAAGTGCTTCTCGCCGGCGTCCAGCAGGCCGTCCAGCCATGGCAGCAGTTTCTTCGCGCAGTGGTCGGTGTGCAGGATCACCGGCACGCCGTAGTGTTCAGCCATCTGGTGAACGTGGTGTGCGCCAGAGATGGCGCCCAGAATCGCTGCGCCCTGCGGCACATCGGTCTTCACGCCTTTGCCGGCGATGAACGCGGCGCCGCCGTTGGAGAACTGAACGATGACCGGCGCGCGCACTTTAGCCGCGGCTTCCAGCACTGCGTTGATGGAGTCGGTACCCACGCAGTTTACCGCTGGCAGCGCAAAGTTGTTCTCTTTAGCAACTGCGAAGACTTTCTGAACGTCATCACCCGTGATGACACCCGGTTTTACGAAATCAAAAATTTTAGACATGTTACTTTGTCCTGTTTCGTCGGCCGTAGATGGATGTAAATCGATGTTTTCACGCCGCGCAGCGTTAGCCGCGCGGTATAAAACAAACGGGCGGCTTTCGCCTCCCGTTGTCTGAATTACTGCTTAGCGCGCTCTTCCAGCATCACGACTGCAGGCAGCGGTTTCCCTTCAACGAATTCCAGGAATGCGCCACCGCCGGTGGAGATGTAGGAAATTTTGTCAGCGATACCGAACAGATCGATGGCTGCCAGAGTGTCGCCGCCGCCAGCGATAGAGAAAGCGTCGCTATCGGCGATCGCGCGGGCGACAATTTCGGTGCCCTTACGGAAGTTAGGGAACTCGAATACGCCAACCGGGCCATTCCACAGAATGGTCTTGGCGTTCTTCAGGATAACGGCCAGACGCTCGGCAGAGACGTCGCCCATATCCAGAATTTGCTCGTTGTCCTGGATCTCGTTGGCCTGCTTCACGGTCGCGGTTGCGGTTTCGGAGAACTCGGTCGCTACGCGCACGTCGGTCGGCACCGGAATGTCGCAGGTTTCCAGCAGTTTCTGCGCGTTCGGGATCAGGTCAGGTTCGTACAGGGACTGGCCCACGTTGTTGCCCTGCGCCGCCACGAAGGTGTTGGCGATGCCGCCGCCGACGATCAGCTGATCGGCGATTTTGGACAGGGAATCCAGCACGGTCAGTTTGGTGGACACTTTAGAACCGCCCACGATGGCGACCATCGGACGGGCCGGGTTGCCCAGCGCTTTGCCCAGCGCTTCCAGTTCGGCGGACAACAGCGGACCGGCACAGGCGACAGGCGCGAACTTGCCCACGCCGTGGGTGGAAGCCTGCGCGCGGTGCGCGGTGCCGAATGCATCCATTACGTACACGTCGCACAGCGCCGCGTATTTCTTGGACAGGGTTTCGTCGTCTTTCTTCTCGCCCTTGTTGAAGCGGACGTTTTCCAGCACCACCAGTTCGCCTTCGGCGACGTCGACGCCATCCAGATAATCCTTCGCCAGACGCACTGGGGATTTCAGGTGTTCTTTCAGGTAGTTGACCACAGGCAGTAGGGAGAATTCTTCGTTGTACTCGCCTTCGGTAGGACGACCCAGGTGGGAGGTTACCATCACGCGGGCGCCTTGCTTCAGCGCAGCTTCGATAGTCGGCAGGGAAGCGCGGATACGCGCGTCGGAAGTCACTTTACCGTCTTTTACCGGCACGTTCAGATCGGAGCGGATCAGTACGCGTTTACCCGCCAGATCCAGATCGGTCATCTTAATTACAGACATGGTGAACCCTCTTTATTGAATCTCTATAAAATTGCCTGAGCAGCGCGCCAATCACGCCGGCGCCGCCGTACTAGAAACCGCTGGCGGCCATTGCCCGTGTTGTATCCAACATCCGATTGGCAAAGCCCCATTCATTGTCGCACCAGACCAAGGTCTTTATCAGGTGCTGCCCGCTGACCCGAGTCTGCGTACCGTCGACGATAGCGCTGTGCGGGTCATGGTTAAAATCGATCGAGACCAATGGTAATTCCGTGTAGTCAACTATACCACGAAATGATTCCCGTGCGGCCTTTTGCAACAGCTGGTTGACCTCCGCCACCTTCACCGCGGCGCTCACGCTGACACTGAGATCGATAGCCGTCACGTTGATGGTCGGCACGCGCACCGAGATCGCCTCGAAGCGATCGCAAAACTGCGGGAAGATACGGGTGATGCCCGCAGCCAGCTTGGTATCGACCGGAATGATCGACTGGCTCGCCGCGCGGGTGCGCCGCAAATCCGCGTGATACGCGTCGATCACCGGCTGATCGTTCATCGCCGAGTGAATGGTGGTCACGGTGCCGGATTCGATGCTGTAAGCGTCATCCAGCAGCTTGATCACCGGAATAATGCAGTTGGTGGTGCACGAGGCGTTGGACACGATGCGGTGCTCCGCCAGCAGCATCTGATGGTTGACGCCGAACACGATGGTGGCGTCCAGATCGTTGCCGCCCGGATGGGCGAACAACACTTTCTTCGCCCCCGCCGCCAGATGGGCTTCGCCATCCGCCCGGCTGCCGTACACGCCGCTGCAGTCCAACACCACGTCGACGCCCAGCTCGCCCCAGGGCAACTGCTCCACCGCCGGCTGGTGCAACAGGCGAATCGCGTCGTCTCCGACGTTCAGCGTGTCGCACTCTTGCCGCACATCCCAGGCGAAGCGGCCGTGGCTGGAATCGTACTTCAGCAGATGGGCCATGCCTTCGGCGTTCGCCAGCTCGTTGATCGCCACCACGGAGATTTCCGCCCGTCGTCCCGATTCGTACAGTGCGCGCAATACGCTGCGGCCGATGCGGCCAAAGCCGTTTATCGCTATGCGGATGGTCATGCTGCTCCTGAAAAAGGGCCGTCCACGCCGGGTTGACTCACCGGCGCCGCCCGGCGCTGACTGGTTGTCTCACTAACCCGCATAGAGTAGTGGATCGTACCGCCCGCTGTGAATCGCCGAGTTTGCATTATTCCCGCGCTTCAGCGGCTTTTCGCCGCCGTCACATCGGCATTTCTGTCGAAGAGTGCTTCAACTGAAACGCTTCAGCTGAGCATAAACCAAAGTTTTGGCAAAAGAAACAGGTGCAACAGTTCCTCAGGTAACGGAGGGGAGTTTTACGAGCATAAGATGATCTGGCGCACATTTTTGGCCTTAAGGCCGCGGTGGATTTTCGCTCGCCGGCCCCGTTTCGCCGTAGTGCTCGCGGAAATAGTCGCGCAAAAATTCGACCGTCACCCGCACTTTCGCCGACGTTGCCAGCCGGGAAACGTACACCGCCCAGATGTTGGCCGGCTGATAATACTCCGGCAGGATGTGCACCAACCTGCCGCTGTCGATGTTCTCTTTCACGTCCCAGGCGGAACGCAGCGCGACGCCCTGCCCGTCCAGGCACCACTGGTGCACGATTTCGCCGTGGTTCGACGCCAGCGCCCCTGTCACCTTCACCGTCTCTTCGCCGCCCGGCCCCTGCAGCCGCCACAGCCCGAACGGGTGATCGCGTTCCTTGATCACCAAACAAGTGCGGCCCGCCAGCTCCGCCGGATTTTTCGGCAAGCCGTGGCGCTGCAGGTATGCCGGCGAAGCGCACAGGATGCGCTGATTGTCCGCCAGCTTGCGCGCAATCAAATTGGGGGCGATATCGTCGCCGATGCGGATATCCAGATCGAATCCTTCGCTGACCAGATCCACCAGCCGATCGGACACGTCGAGCCGCAGCTCCAGCTGCGGGTACTGCCGCGCCAGCGCCGACAGCGCCGGCGCCACGAAACGCCGGCCGAAGCCGAAGCTGCTGACCACGCGCAGCATGCCCTGCGGCGCCTGACGCACCTCGGACAACTCGTCCATCATCTGATCGACATCGTTGAGAATGCGCTGCGCCCATTCGTAGATGCGTTCACCGTCTTCGGTGATCGCCACCCGCCGCGTGGTGCGGTGCAGCAATGACACGTCCAGCGCCTTTTCCAGCAACGCAATGCGCTTGCTGATAAAGGCCGGCGAAACGCCCAGCTCTTCGGCAGCGGCGGCGAACCCGGCGCGGCGCGCCACCAGCACGAACACCCGCAGGTCACTCAGGATCGGCATATTGTTCATGATTCGTGTTTTATGTTTCACCGTTTTCGCGATTGATTAACAGTTAGTCAATTATAGGATAGCAGTGTTGTCAATCTCCCCTACCTACAAATGAGACCTCTGTATGAGCAAAACTTACAAGATTGCCGCCATCCCCGGGGACGGTATCGGGCGGGAAGTGTTGCCGGAAGGCATACGAGTATTGCAGGCGGCGGCAGCGCGCTGGGATCTGTCGCTGGAATTCGACACCTTCGAGTGGGCCAGCTGCGACTACTACCAGCACCACGGCCAGATGATGCCGGACGATTGGTTTGAGCAGCTCAAGGGCTTCGACGCCATCTATTTCGGCGCCGTCGGCTGGCCGGATACGGTGCCCGACCACATTTCGCTGTGGGGTTCACTGCTTAAATTTCGCCGCGACTTCGAGCAATACGTCAACCTGCGCCCGGTGCGACTGTTTCCCGGCGTGCCCTGCCCGCTGGCGAACAAGCAGCCGGGCGATATCGATTTCTACGTGGTGCGCGAAAATACCGAAGGGGAATACTCCTCGCTCGGCGGACGGATGTTCGAAGGCACCGAACGCGAGATGGTGATCCAGGAGTCGGTGTTCACCCGTCAGGGCGTGGACCGCATCCTCAAGTACGCCTTTGAGCTGGCGCAGCAGCGCCCGCGCAAGCGTCTGACCGCCGCCACCAAGTCCAACGGCATGGCCATCAGCATGCCGTACTGGGATGAGCGCGTGGCGGAGATGGCGCGCCAATACCCTGATATCGCCTGGGATAAACAGCACATCGATATTCTGTGCGCGCGCTTCGTGCTGAACCCCGAACGCTTCGACGTGGTGGTGGCTTCCAACCTGTTCGGCGATATCCTGTCGGATCTCGGCCCGGCCTGTACCGGCACCATCGGCATCGCGCCGTCGGCCAACCTGAACCCGGAACGCAACTTCCCGTCGCTGTTCGAGCCGGTACACGGCTCGGCGCCGGACATTTTCGGCAAGAACATCGCCAACCCGATCGCCATGATCTGGAGCGGCGCGATGATGCTGGATTTCCTCGGCGACGGCGATGCCCGCTACCGCCAGGCGCACGACGGCATCCTGCAGGCGATTGAGCGCATTATCGCCGACGGGCCGCGCACGCCGGATATGCGCGGCGGCGCCTCCACCCAGCAAGTCGGCCAGGCGATCGCCGCCCTGCTGCAACGCTAAACGCCGTTGATTTTCCTGCGCAGGGCGCCCTTTCGCGCCCTGCTTTGCCACGTCCGTTTTTCCACTTCGATCGCCGCCGCAAATCCGCTGAAAATCACCGCAGAAAGCACGCCAATACCCCGGTCAAGATCACAACAAATTGTTTACATACTGTGTTTTATCCTTTTACAGATGCCCCAATTGTGGCCCTCCTGTAATTTGTGCACACTCAAAAATGTTAATGAAGAGTAAACATTTCCGGTGGCGTTCTGTCGGGGCGTTTGCTCCTCGCGGTGTAACAAAACAAAGGGTTCAAACCAACAAGGCCCGGGCGCACCCTACGCTTCGCGCACCGGCCCACCACCGATAACAGGAGTTCACTCCCATGCAGAGCACCCCTAAAAAGGATGTCACGCTCATCGCCATCAGCCTGTGCAGTATTGCGCTGATCGCCATTTGCCTGATGCTCTTTCCGGCTCAATCCGCGCTTATCGCCAACACCATTTTCAACGGCGTCACCCGGCTGTTCGGTTCAACCATTCAAATCCTGGTGCTGATCGCCCTGCTGGTGGTGCTGTATCTGGCGTTGAGCAAATACGGCAACATCCGCCTCGGCGAAGGCAAACCGCAATACTCCACGCTGGCCTGGCTGTTCATGTTCATCTGCGCCGGCCTGGGCTCGTCCACCCTGTACTGGGGGGTGATGGAATGGGCGTATTATTACCAGACGCCGGGGCTGAACATCGCGCCGCGCACCCCAAAGGCGCTGGAATACAGCATCAGCTACTCCTTCTTCCACTGGGGTCTGAGCGCCTGGGCGACCTACGCCCTCGCCTCGCTGATCATGGCCTACCACTTCCACGTGCGTAAGAACAAAGGGCTCAGCCTGTCGGGGATCATTTCCGCCATCACCGGCGTGCGCGCTAACGGCCCGATCGGGCGGATGGTGGATCTGATTTTCCTGGTCGCCACCGTCGGCGCCCTCACCATTTCGCTGGTGCTGACGGCCTCCACCTTTACCCGCGGGCTGACGGCATTGACCGGCATCCCGGATAACTTCGCGGTGCAGGCGACGGTGATCCTGCTGGCGGCGGTGATCTTCTGTCTCAGCTCTTACATCGGCATCGACGGCGGCATGCAGCGCCTGAGCAAAATGGTCGGCTGGGGCGCTTTCGCCTTCGCCGGGCTGGTGCTGCTGGTCGGCCCCACCGAGTTCACCATCAACAACACCATCAACGCCATCGGCCTGACGGCGCAAAACTTCCTGCAGATGAGCCTGTTCACCGATCCGATGGGCGACGGCAGCTTCAGCCGCAGCTGGACGGTGTTCTACTGGCTGTGGTGGATCTCCTATACCCCGGGCGTGGCGATGTTCGTCACCCGCGTCTCGCGCGGCCGCAAGATTAAAGAGGTGATCTGGGCGCTGCTGCTCGGCAGCACCCTCGGCTGCTGGTTCTTCTTCGGCTCGCTGGAAAGTTACGCCATGCACCAGTTCATCAGCGGGCAGCTCAACGTGCCGGAGATCCTCAGCACCCAGGGCGGCGAAACCGCCGTGCAGATGCTGCTGACGGCGCTGCCGCTCGGCAAGCTGTTCCTGGCCGCCTATCTGTTCATCATGATCATTTTCCTGGCCTCGCACATGGACGCCGTGGCCTACACCATGGCCGCCACCAGCACCCGCAACCTGCAGGAAGGGCAAGATCCCAGCCCGATGCTGCGCCTGTTCTGGTGCGTGGTAATCACCCTGATCCCGCTGTCGATCCTGTTTACCGGCGCCTCGCTGGACACCATGAAAACCACGGTGATCCTGACCGCGCTGCCGTTCCTGCTGGTGCTGCTGGTGAAAACCTGCGGCTTTGCCCGCTGGCTGAAACAGGACTACGCGGCCATCCCGGCGCACCTGATCGAAAGCAGCCCACCGGCGCTGCCAGACGCGCCGCCGGCCGCCGAACTCTCCGCTCCATCGTCGTATCAACCGCGCCCTATGGCGAAATGACAATAAGAAAAGAGGAAGGTTAACTTATGAGCACTCTGATCCCTGAATTTACCTTACCGAAAGATTTCTGCGCCGACGCCCGCGAGGCTTACACCATTCCGGCCCGGTTCTATACCCACCAGGCGGCGTTCGAACACGAGAAAGAGCAGGTGTTCGCCACCAGTTGGATCTGCGTGGCGCACCGCAGCGAGCTCGCCCAACCGAACGACTACATCACCCGCGAGATCATCGGTGAAAACATTCTGGTGGTACGCGGCCGCGACAAAGTACTGCGCGCCTTTTACAACGTCTGCCCGCACCGCGGCCACCAGCTGCTGGCGGGCGACGGCCGGGCGAAAAACGTCATCACCTGCCCTTATCATGCCTGGGCGTTCAAGCTGGACGGCGAACTGGCGCACGCGCGCAACTGCGAAAACGTGCAGAACTTCGATAAGGAAAACTCGCATCTGGTGCCGGTGCGGGTCGAAGAGTACGCCGGGTTTATTTACGTCAATCTGGACTCGCAGGCCGGCACGGTGGAAGACCAGCTGCCGGGCCTCGGCGCCAAAGTGCGCGAGGCCTGCCCACAGGTCGACGATCTCAAGCTGGCGGCGCGCTTCGTCACCCGCACTCCGGCCAACTGGAAGAACATCGTCGACAACTACCTCGAGTGCTACCACTGCGGCCCGGCGCACCCCGGCTTCGCCGACTCGGTGCAGGTCGACCGCTACTGGCACACCCTGCACGGCAACTGGACGCTGCAGTTCGGCTACGCCCGCCCTTCCGAGCAGTCGTTCAAGTTTGAAGAGGGTAAAGAAGCCAGCTTCCACGGCATCTGGCTGTGGCCGTGCACCATGTTCAACATGCCGCCGCTGGAAGGCATGATGACGGTGATCTATGAGTTCCCGGTCGATGCGGAAACCACCCTGCAGCACTACGACATTTACTTCACCAACGCCGATTTGAGCGACGAACAGCTCAAACTGATCGACTGGTACCGCGACGTGTTCCGCCCGGAAGATTTGCGGCTGGTGGAGAGCGTGCAAAAAGGCCTCAAATCGCGCGGCTATCGCGGGCAGGGGCGCATCATGGCCGACGGCGCCGGCAGCGGCGTCAGCGAGCACGGCATCGCCCACTTCCACAACCTGCTGGCGCAGGTTTATCAACCCTGATGCGACGGGGCCCAAGGGCCCCTTCCCCTGACTTGTGAGGTTCTCGTGAATATTTCCGATCGGGCGCTATTCCGCCAACAGGCCTACATCAACGGCCAATGGCGCGACGCCGACAACCAGGAAACCCTGCCGGTGAGCGATCCCGCCACCGGCCAACTCATCGGCAGCGTGCCCAACATGGCGACGGCCGAAACCCAATCGGCGATCGACGCCGCCCAGCAGGCGCTGGAAGGCTGGCGCGCGCTGCCGGCGCAACAGCGCGCGCAGCTGCTGCGCCGCTGGTTCGAACTGATGCTGGAACACCAGCAGGATTTGGCCAGCCTGATGACGCTGGAGCAAGGCAAACCGCTGGCGGAATCGCTGGGCGAGATCCGCTACGCCGCTTCCTTTATCGAATGGTTCGCCGAACAGGCCAAGCGCACCAACGGCGACATCATTCCTTCGCCGAGCAGCGATAAACGCCTGATGGTGCTGAAGCAGGGCATCGGCGTGTGCGCGGCGATCACGCCGTGGAACTTCCCGGCGGCGATGATCACCCGAAAGGCCGCGCCGGCGCTGGCGGCCGGCTGTACGCTGGTGGTCAAACCCGCCAACGAAACCCCTTATTCGGCGCTGGCGATGGCCGAACTGGCCGAGCGCGCCGGCATTCCCGCCGGGGTGTTCAACGTAGTGACCGGCAACTCGCAGGCGATCGGCGCCGAGCTGACCCGCCACCCGCAGGTGCGCAAACTGAGCTTTACCGGCTCCACGCCGGTGGGCAGGCTGCTGATGCGCCAAAGTTCGGACACCATCAAGAAAGTGTCGCTGGAGCTGGGCGGCAACGCGCCGTTCATCGTGTTTGACGATGCGGACATCGATGCCGCAGTGGAAGGCGCGCTGATCGCCAAATACCGCAACGCCGGGCAGACCTGCGTCTGCGTCAACCGTTTCTACGTGCAGCGCGGCGTTTACCCGCAGTTCGCCGAGAAGTTTGTCTCCCGCGTGGCGGCGCTGCAGGTCGGCAACGGCTTCGAACCGGGCGTGCAAATAGGCCCGCTGATCAACCGCAAGGCGCGCGACAAGGTGCTGGAGCTGCTCGATGACGCGCTGAGCAAAGGCGCTCAGGTGCTGACCGGCGCCACGCCGCACGCGCTGGGCGGCAACTTCTTCACCCCGACGGTGCTGGGCAACGTGCAGCCCGGCTCGCTACTGCTGGAGGAAGAGATCTTCGGCCCGGTCGCGCCGCTGGTGGTGTTCGATGACGAAGCCGAGGCGATCCGCCAGGCCAACGATACCATCTACGGATTGGCCGCCTACTTCTACACCCGCGATGCGGCGCGCATCTGGCGCGTTTCGGAGCGGCTGGAGTACGGCATGGTCGGTATCAATACCGGGCTTATCTCCAACGAGGTCGCGCCGTTCGGCGGAGTGAAACAGTCGGGCCTGGGGCGTGAAGGCTCCGAATACGGCATCGAAGACTATCTGGAGCTCAAATACCTGTGCCAGGCGGTATAACTTTTTTATGCGCGGGGACGCCCGCGCTTTGGAGCCAATGAATGACCAGCTATCAGATGCTTGATGTTCGCGTCGTCGACATCGAAACCGTCACCGCACAGGTCAAGCGCTTTACTCTGGCGGATCCGCAAGGCCGGCCGCTGCCCGCCTTCAGCGGCGGCAGCCACATCATCGTGCAAATGCAGGACGGCGAGAAGCGCTACAGCAACGCTTACTCGCTGCTCAGCTCACCGTTCGAGCCAGAGCATTACCAGATCGCCGTTCGGCGCGAGTCTCCTTCCAAAGGCGGTTCTGACTTCATGCATGACCGGCTGGCGGTCGGCGATACGCTGACCATCAGCACCCCGAATAACCTGTTCGCGCTGGCGCCGGAGGCACGGCATCACGTGTTGATCGCCGGCGGCATCGGCATCACGCCGTTTATGGCCCATCTGCATGAGCTGCAACGCAGCGGCCAACGCTACCATCTGCACTACTGCTTCCACAGCGAGGAACACAACGCCTTCCAGCAGCAGCTGACGCAAGCGCCGTTCACCGACAACGTCAGTTGCCATGTCTCCAGCCTTGGCGGCCGGTTGGATCTGGCACGCACGCTGGCCGACGTGGAACCCGGCGCCCATATCTACGTCTGCGGCCCGAGGGCGCTGAACGAAGCGGTCTACCGGACCGCCGCCGAACTGGGTATCGACGCCGCGCGTTTACACAGCGAAGCCTTCGCCGCCGAAGACACGGCGGGCGGCGCCTTTACGCTGGTGCTGACCCGGTCGGGTATTGAACTTGAAGTGGCGGAAGACATGACCATCCTGCAGGCGCTGGAAAACAGCAAGGCGGCCAGGGTCGAGTGTCTGTGCCGCGAAGGCATTTGCGGCACCTGCGAAACCCGCATCGTCGAGGGGGAAGCCGACCACCGCGATCAGTATCTCAGCGACGAAGAACGCGCGGCGCAGCAAACCCTGTTGATCTGCTGCTCGCGCGCCAAAGGCAGCCGACTGGTGCTGGATTTGTAAACGGAACGCCCGCATCAGCGGGCGTCCTGATTAGGCTTTCGGGAATATCCACAGATGATCGGCCGGCAGGGAGAGCCGGCACAACGCCCGATCGCGCGCCTCCTGGCCATAGGCGCGCACCACGAAATCTTCGGCCACGGTGCGGAACAGGTATTCCCAGCGATCGCCGAGATACATGCTGGTCAGCAACGGCAGCTCAAGCTGGTTGCCCTGCGGATCTTCGCCCAACCGTACGCGCTCCACGCGGATCACCGCCGTGCCCTCCTGCCCGACCTGCACGCCGGCGCCCGCTTTGCCCCACAGCGCCCAATCCTTGCCTTCGATGCGCGCCCGGTCGCCTTCCCGCGCGACAACCTTGCCCGGCAAGCGGTTGTTGCTGCCCATGAACTCGGCGGTGAACAGCGTGGTGGGTGAACCGTACATCTCCTGCGGCGTGCCCTGTTGTTCGATTTTGCCGTTATTGAGCAGCAGGATGCGATCGGAAATGGCCATCGCCTCGTTCTGATCGTGGGTCACCATCAGCGCCGACAGACCGAGCTTGATGATCAGCTCGCGCAGGAATACCCGCGCCTCTTCGCGCAGCTTGGCGTCAAGGTTGGACAGCGGCTCATCCAGCAGGATCACCGGCGGGTTGTAGACCAGCGCACGCCCGATCGCCACGCGCTGCTGCTGGCCGCCGGAAAGCTGGTGCGGGTGCCGCTTGGCCAGATGCCCCAACCCGAGCTGATCCAGCACCGCCTGCACCCGCTGGGCGATTTCCGCCGAGGCGGTCTTACGCAGCTTCAGCGGGTAAGCGACGTTCTCAAACACCGTTTTATGCGGCCACAGGGCATAGGACTGAAACACCAGCCCCAGGTTGCGCTCTTCGGCGGGAATTTCGCTGCGCGCGCTGCCGTTGTACACGGGGTTATTGCCGATGACGATCCGCCCCTGGCTCGGTTTCTCCAGCCCGGCCACCGCCCGCAGCAGCGTGGTTTTGCCGCTGCCCGACGGGCCCAGCAGCGAGACCACCTCGCCCCGTTTCAGATCCATCGACACCCCTTTCAGCACCGGGTTGTCGCCATAGGTCAAATGCAGATTCTCTACCGAAAGTTCAATCATGTAATTTCACTCCAAAGCGCAAGGCGATCCCCAGCCCCAGCACCACCAGCAGGATATTGATGAACGACAGCGCGGCGACGATATCGATAGCGCCCGCGGCCCACAGAGAAACCAGCATCGAGCCGATGGTTTCCGTGCCCGGAGACAGCAGATACACCCCGGTGGAATATTCGCGTTCAAAAATCAGGAACATCAGCAGCCAAGAGCCGATCAGGCCATAGCGCGACAGCGGAATGGTGACGTGGCGGGTGATCTGGCCGCGGCTGGCGCCGGCGCTGCGCGCCGCCTCTTCCAGCTCCGGCCCCACCTGCAGCAACGTGGAAGAGATCAGCCTCAGGCCGTAGGCCATCCATACCACGGTGTAAGCCAGCCAGACGCTGAAGATAGTGCTGCGCAGCGAACGCAGCCAGACAATCCAGTTAGCACGCAGCCACTCGGCCATCGGCAACGCCGACAGCCAGCCCTCCTTGAGCGATTTGTCCAGCCACATCGGCAAGAACAGGAACACCCACAGGAATGCCAGACCGGCCAACAGCCCCGGCACCGCGCGCGGCACCAGTACGCTGTAGTCGAGGAAGCGCGTGGCGCCATCCGGCTTGCGGTGCATGGCGATGCCGATAAACAGGTAGCACGCCACCGCCAGCGCCCCGCCGATCACCCCGATCGCCATCGAGTTGACGATGGCGCGCAGCAGGTTGGGCTGCGCCCAGATGGTGCGGAAGGTGTTGATCGACAGCTCGTCCCAGACAGACACGCCCACGCCCCAGTTAGAGATAAAGGCGCGCAGCACCACGCCGATCAGCGGCACGCCGATGGTCACGGTCAGCCAGAACACCACCACCGCGCCGGCCACCCAGCGCCATTTGCCGAGCGGCAGCGCGCGGGCCTGCGAGGCTTTGCCCTTGACGGTGACAAAGCGATTGGCGGTGCGCATCAGCCGGCGCTGCAGCATCACCAACGGAATAGTGATGCAAATCAGCACCACCGCCACCGCCGCCATCAGATGGTAAGACGGCGTGCCCAGCTTGTTGGTCAACTGGTACAGGTAGGTCGCCAGCACCAGGTTGCCTTCCGGATCGCCCAACACCAGCATCAGGCCGAACACTTCCAGCCCGAGGAAGAACAACAGCACCCCGGCGTACAAGATAGACGGCCGCACCATCGGCAGACTGACGGCGGTCATCACCTGCAGCGGCGTGGCGCCGGCGGTGCGCGCCGCTTCTTCAACGTCGGAGCCCACGCTGCGCAGCGCCGAGGAGATGTACAGATACGCGTGAGGCACGTGCGTCAATCCGGCTATCACCACGATGCTGGCCATTGAGTAGATGTTCCACGGCACGAAGCCCAGCAGCGCCTCCGCCCACAGCGAGAAGAAACCTACCGGTCCCGCCGCCACCACGTAACCGAAACCCAGCACCATCGGCGACACGAAGATCGGCACCAGAATCAGCGGTTCGATGATCCGCCGCCCCGGCAGATCGGTGCGCACCATCAGGAAGGCCAAAACACCGCCGAGCGGGATGGCGATAATCACCAGGCCGAATGCCAAAATAAAGCCGCTTTTCAGCGCCTTGTAGAAATCCGGATCGGTAAAGATGAACTCGAAGGCCTCAAGGCTGAAAACCTTGGAAGGAGAGAAAAACGGTGCCGAGAGGAAGCTTTGAATGATGATAAACGACAGGGGGACATAGATAACCAGCGCGGTTATCAACACCACCAGGCCGCGCGGCAGACTCTGCCACTTTCTGCGCCATGCTTGCATAAATGCTCCCTATGGTTGTAAACGACGACCAAAGGGCGCGCGCCCGTGCGACAGGCGCGCGTCCGAATGCAGTCCCTGTTATTTCGCCGCGGCGGCGCGCCATTGTTTGATATAGTCGAGACGCTTGGCCGGCTGCAGATATTCCAGCAGGCTGTCATCGACCGGGATCGGTTTGAGCGCGTTACCCAACAGCTTGGTCATGCCATCGATGTCGTTCTTGCCTTCGATGTCGTTGCGGATCGAGGGGATATCCGCCTGATTGGCGAGAATATTTTGCCCTTTCTCCGACAGCACATAGTCAAACCACAGCTTGGCGGCGTTAGGGTTGCCGGCCTCTTTGCCGATGAAGCTCACGCGCGACAGCACCAGGGTATAGTCTTTCGGATAGACGATGCCGAGCGACGGGTCGCTCTTGGCGCGGGCCTCGGCGTATGAACCGAGGATATTGAAGCCGATCAGGTTTTCACCGGAGGAAACGCGTTCCATCATGGTGCCGGTGGAGGATTGCACCGCCAGGCCACCCTTGGCCACGTCGGCCAGCGTTTTGAAGTAGTTAGGATCGGCCTTGAAGTCCTGCACCGACAGCATGAAGCCGACGCCGGATTTTTCGATGTCGTAGGTGGTGACTTTCTTCTTGAATTTGTCCGTCTGGCCGGCGATCAGCTTGGCCAGCGCCGCATGCGAATCCGGCACATCGCCTTGCGGGATCAGGCGTTTGTTATAGATAAACACCACCGGCTCATAGGTGGTGCCATACACCTTATCTTGCCATACCGCCCATTTCGGCAGTTGAGCCTGCTCGGGAGAGGCGTATTCCTGCGCGTAATCGCCCGCCAGTTTCAAAATGGTGTCCATCGACGAACTCCACACCACGTCGCCGCTGGTGCCGCCGGCCGCCTGCTCGCTGATAAAGCGGTTATACAGTTCGGTGCTGTTCATGTCGTTGTATTCGACCTTGATGCCCGGATACAACGCCTCGAACCCCTGGATCAGCGGCGCCGCCGCCTTGGTGTCGGTGGTCGAGTAAATCACCACCTTGCCTTCTTTCTTCGCGCCGTCGACCAGTTTCTGGTAGTCGGCGGGGTAGCCCGCCGGGAAGGCCGCATAGGCGGAAACGGAGCCTAGCAAAGTGATTGCCGCTACGGTCGCGCTGATTTTTTTCATCATCATTATCCATCCCCTGATCACATTTAATAAACTAAAAATTAACATATAGTTAATAACTGTGACGAGGCAACGGCGTTACTTTGTTATCTTTCGGTTTTGTGAGGTTGGACGTTTTTCAGCCAATAAAAAAGCCCGGCAGCGCGGGCTTTACGGCGCTTCCTGTCGCAAACTATTCGGCCAGGCGAGAACGCCGCAGCAGGCGAATTCGCTGTACGATGGCGACCCCCAGCAGGGTCAGGGCAAACCCCGCCAACTGCACCAGCGACAGCGCCTCGCCAAACAGCGCGTAAGCCTGCAGCGCCGCCGCCGGCGGCACCAGCAGCATCAGCGCGGTAATGCGAGTCAAATCGCCGTGGCGCACCATCCAGATAAACAGCGCGGTGCCGCCCAGCGACAACACGCCGGCCGACCACAGCAGCGAGAACCACAGCGTCGGCGAATTGTCCCAGGCGCCGGAGCCCATCACGGCCGCCAACGCGCCGGTCACGATCGCGGCGCCGAGGTGCTGAATGGCGCCCGCCGCCCGCAGATCGGCCGCCGCCAGCGAAGACTTCTGCACCATGATGCCGATCGTCAGCGCGACGATGCTGCCAAACCCCATCAGGATCGGCAACAGCGCCATATTGCCGACGTCGATACCGGTCAGTCGAGGGGAGAGCACCAGCGCAACGCCGATAAAACCGACCGCCAGTCCGGCCCAGGAGCGTAACCCTATCGATTTGCGCAGCACCAACGCGAAAATCAGCGCGGTGAACAACGGCTGCAATCCGCCGATCAGCGACATCACCCCGGCCGCCAGGCCGTTCGCCACCGCCCACCAGCTTGCAGCGAGATAAACGCCATTCATCAACATGCCGGTCAGCAGGTGCATCACGAACTGCCGCCCCTTGGGCCAGGCGCAATGCAATGCCAGCAAAGCGAATACCGCGGCGGCGATCAAAAAGCGAAAGGTCAGGAAAAGGTTGGGATCGGCATGATCCGCCACCGCACGCGCGGCAATAAAACCCGTCGACCAAATTAATATCAGGAAAAACGGCGCGATAAATGCCTTTCGCCGATCGCGTTTTTCACGCGGGGTTATTTCCATATCACTACCTGAAAGAATGCGGTTGATGAATGAGGGCATACTAACCAATTTAACACGGGCTTAACAGTGCCGAGCGAACGCCCAAGTTCAGGTGGTGCACATAATTACCGGTGAATAATGAAGTTTCAATTTCATATAATTCATCGAGCTTATAATTAATTGCGCTACGTTACGATAATGTAAATTAATTGCTACATCAGGTATAAATATTCCCCTATCGGCGACATTGTCGGGATAATTCCCCTTTGCTAGCCTTTCTGAAGCCATTTAATTAACGGGACTGACTCATGGCCGAAATCACTGATTTTATGAAACTGGATATGCGTATTGGCGAAATTATTTCCGTGGAATATAACGACAAGGCGTTAAAACCCGCCTATAAGCTGCGCATTGATTTCGGCGAGGAAATTGGCATTAAAAACAGTTCGGCGCAATTATGCGAAAACTATCAGGAAGATGACCTGCTTGGCAGAAAAGTCATCTCCGTCGTTAATTTCCCCGCCAGGCGGGTTGCCGGATTTAAATCCGAAGTGCTGGTTCTTGCCGCGGTCACCAGGGATCAAGGCACCGTCTTGCTGAAACCCGATTTCGACGTGGAGATCGGCAGCAAGATTTTATAACCGCCCCATCATTCGTGAGGCCTCCGAGAAATGCGACAGTTATCTCTGCTTGATGAAGTTAAGAAAGCATACCAGGAACACCGTTCAGCCTTTATCCCCGGCGCTACCATGCAGGCAATCCTGCTGGCGCTGGGCGCGCGGCCGGAAGATTTCGCCAGGCTGCAGCAGGTCAGCGCCAATCTGGCGGACGATCCCACGCTGCCTTTCCGCAAGTCCAGAAACGGCCGTTTCTGTTTCGACTTCGATCGCGCCCGGATTGAGCGGCTGGAGTTCCAGCCTTTCGTGCTCTCGGTCGAGGAAGACTTCATCCGCTACGATTCGGGAAAGGTGCGCCATTTCCGCGGCATCAACGACGATCTGCAGTTGAATACGGCATTTCAGGCGCTGATGAAATTCAAAGCCTACGTGATCGATGGCGTGAGCGTGACGCCGCGCCCCCGGCTTAATCAGGAGATCAACAAGTTCGTCTGCACGGTGTTCAACCTGCGCACCGTCACCACGCCGCAGATGCTGGGCGAACCGGCGCTGGAAGGCGTACACAGCGACGGCGTCGACCACACCATGACGACCTTCCTCGGCTGCGACAACATGACCGACGACAGCGCCAAGACCTTTATTCACGATATGCGCGAAACCAGCGGGATCAAATTCGATCGGGCCCGGCCGGAATGGATTTTGGGCGCAATACAGCATCGGCATTTCCTCGATACCCTGCTGATTGTCGACCATGAACGCAAACACAGCCTCTCACCGGTGGAAGCGCAGGACAAACGTAAGAATTCAACCCGCGATATGCTGATCTTTTTCACCCGTAAACCGGTCGAAGACGGCCACGTCTCCTTCGCGTATGACTCTTTTAAACCGCATATCGAAATCCCGCTGTCGATAGACATGGTGGCGCGCGCGAGCTAACGCGCTGCCGGGCCGGCCGCCAGGATTCATCTGTGCGGCCGGTTCACGCAAGGATAAACAGCGCTGGATTAATCAGGTTTTTGTCGCCGAATTATTATATCCTGCCGGACGAAAATTTTTGCGGGCGCTCGCTGCCCCACGCGCCAGCCCTCTGCAGGCAGGCCGTTTATTTCATGAATACAGGCAGTGCCATACCGTTATGACCAAGAGTTTATCCCCGAAAGACATTATCGCCCTGGGCTTTATGACCTTTGCCCTGTTTGTCGGCGCCGGCAACATCATCTTCCCGCCGCTGGTGGGACTGCAGTCCGGCGAACATCTGTGGCCGGCCGCTATCGGGTTTATGGTGACCGCCGTCGCCCTGCCGGTGATCGCCGTGATCGCGTTGGCGCGCGTCGGCGGCAGCATCAGCCTGCTGACCGGCCCCATCGGCCGCACCGCCGGCTTGCTGCTGGCGACCGTCTGCTATCTGGCGCTCGGCCCGTTATTCGCCACGCCGCGAACCGCCAATGTCTCTTTCGCCCTCGGCATTGCGCCTTTCACCGGCGACGGCGCCCTGCCGCAGTTCATCTACAGCCTGCTGTTCTTTACCCTGGCGATGATTGTGTCGCTTTATCCCGGACGGTTGCTCGATAACGTTGGCCATATTCTGGCGCCGCTGAAAATTCTGGCGCTGGCCGCGCTCGGCATCGCCGCCCTGGTCTGGCCCGCAGGCGCGCCGCTCTCCGCCGTCGGCAGCTATCAAGCCTCGGCGTTTTCCACCGGCTTCGTACAGGGTTATCAAACCATGGACACGCTGTCGGCGCTGATGTTCGGTTCGATTATCGTTACCGCCGCCCGCTCGCGCGGCGTCAGCGACAGCGGGTTGCTGCTGCGTTATACGCTGTGGGCCAGCCTGATCGCCGGCGTCGGCCTGACGCTGGTCTATATCTGCATGTTCAAACTCGGCGCCGGCAGCGGTAGCCTGATCGAGAACGGCGCTCAGGATGGCGCGGCAATCCTGCACGCCTATGTACAGCACACCTTCGGCGATCTGGGCAGCGTCTTTATGGCGGTGCTGATGTTCATCGCCTGCCTGGTGACGGCGGTCGGCATGACCTGCGCCTGCGCGGACTTCTTCTCCCGCTACCTGCCGCTCTCTTACCGCACGCTGGTGGTCATCCTCGCCCTCTTCGCCATGCTGGTCTCCAACATGGGGCTGGCCAATCTGATCCGCGTCTCGCTGCCGGTGCTGACGGCGATCTACCCGCCCTGCATCGCGCTGGTGTTGCTCAGCTTCAGCCAGAACCGCTGGCGCAGCGCCAGGCGCGTCTTCGCGCCGGTGATCGCCACCAGCCTGGTGTTTGGCCTGGCCGACGGCCTGAAGGCTTCCAGCTTCAGCGGCCTGCTGCCCGCCTGGTTCGATAAGCTGCCGCTGGCCGAACAGGGGCTGGTCTGGCTGCAGCCTACGCTGCTGGTGCTGTTGCTGGCGGCGGCTTACGACCGGTTGCGCGGCGTCGAAAGCGCCAATGCCGCGTCGTAAGCGCGATTTCCGCCCATAAAAAAAGCCGGTCATGATGACCGGCTTTTTTATCGGCTGGCGCCAGGCCGCTTACTTCAGCAGCGCCTGCGCCTTCGCCACCACGTTGTCCACGGTGAAGCCGAACTCGGCGAACA
>NZ_JBQEOW010000016.1:0-100087 GCF_052045405.1 Serratia sp. 22278
TGCCGCACCAGTGCGCGCGGCTGGCGCAGCGCGCCAGCATCGGCATCGCCCGCACCGGCGGCGGCACCGAGGATTCGAGCGGCGACATTTTCATCGCCTTCGCCACCGGCAACGACGGCCTGCCGCCCGCCGACTACGCCAATAAAGGCGATTTCACCACGCCGCTGCGCATGGTGAACAACGACTACATTTCGGCGCTGTTCGCCGCGGCGGCGGAAGCGGTGGAAGAAGCGATCGTCAATGCGTTGCTGGCGGCCAATACCGTCAGCGGCAACGGCCATCGGGCGGAAGGGTTGAGCGCCGAACAGCTGGTGACGGCGCTGGAGAAAGCCGGCTGGCGGCGGTAAAAAAACACAGGGCGCGGGGGTTAACCGCGCCCTGATTATCAGGATTCGCCGCCCGGCTTGGGCGTCGGGTAGTCGTAATCCAGCCGCAACGGTTCGGCGTAGACGCTGTTCCACAGCTGTTGGTACAGCTGGTCCAACCGCCCGCTCATCGCCGCGCTGTGCAGCACCAGCTCCAGATTGCGCGAGTTGTCCAGATAGCCGCCGGTCCAGTTGCTGGTGCCCACCCAGGCGATCTCATCATCAATGGTCATCAGCTTGCTGTGGATCACCCGGGCAAACGGGATGAAGCCGCTGCTGGCCGGCGGAATGGTCACCACCTTGATCTGCACGTTCGGCACCAGCGCCAGGCTCTTCAGCCAGGCGATATCCGGCTTTTTGGTGTTCCAGTTTGCCACCATCAGCTCGATCTGCACGCCGCGCGCCGCCGCGCTGCGCAGCGCGTTGTCGATCACCGCATAGAAGGGACGGCTGCGTTCCGGGCCGAACGACAGCGGCGCGTAGTCCATCACCTGCACCCGCACCCGCCGTTTGGCGTCGGCCAGCAGGCGCGGCAGCTCGGCCTGCGAGTCGATCACCCTTGCCGGATTGTAGGCGCGCGGGCTGGCCACCAGATAGTTGCCCTGCGGGGGCGCGGTCGGCGGCGAGTCGGGCAGCGCCGGCACCGGCTTATCCTGCGCCAGCAGCGCCTGCGCCCGCCAGTCCTGTTCGAAGATCGCCTGGATCTGCCCCACCACCCTGGCGTCGCTGATGCGCAGCCCGGTTTCGTGAATGTGTTCCAGCGCGCGCCAGTCGAAGTTCTGGCTGCCGACGAACGCCTGCTCGCCGTCCACCAGCAGATACTTGGCGTGCAGGATGCCGCCGCTCAGCTTCTGGTAAGGAATGATGCGCAGCTCCAGATTGGGGATCGCCTTCAGCTGTTCCAGCGTTTCGGCGGTAGAAATGCGAAGGCCCTTCTCTTCGACCAAAAAGCGGATTTTCACCCCGCGCTCGCCGGCCGCCTTCAGGTGCTGCAGCACGCCGTCCAGCAGCGAACCGTCCTGATTCGCCACGTAGAACTGCCCCAGGTCGATGCGGGTTTTCGCCGCGTCGAACATCTCGCGCCACACCTCGGCGGTGTTGCGCAGGTCGTCGGCCTGCAGCGCGGTTTCCACCGGCGCGGTGTACACCAGCTCGTAACCGGGAATAGCAAAACGCGCCGCAGCGCTCTGGCTCAACATCAACAAACAACCGCTCCACAATGCCGTATAAAGGCGGCCTCTCGGCCGCCGTGCTGGATGGCCATTAGGCATAGCGCGGCGCTCCGCTGTCAACCCATTGTTCGCCGCTGCCGCTCTCCGGACGGCTGGCCGGTTGACCGGCGCGGATCAGCAGCACCTTCAGCAGTTCGTTGATGCGCTCCATGCGGCTCTGCAGAAAATTGTTGGCCACCAGGCACAGCAGCGCGATGGCGATGCCCAGCCCGGTGGCGTACAGCGCGGTGCCCATGCCGGCCGACACCAGACTCGGCTCGGACACCCCCGAGGCGGCCAGCGCCTTGAAGGTTTCGATGATCCCCATCACCGTGCCCAGCAGCCCCAGCAACGGCGCGGCGGTCACCACGGTTTCCAGCAGCCACAGGCCGCGCGCCATCGGCGGCTTGCTCAGCAGGTACTGGGCGTCGATCAGATCGCCGATCGCCTCGCGGTCGCCGGCGCGGTGTTTCTGCGCCAGCACCGGCGCGATCACCGCCATCGGCAGGCTGTTGCGCTGGGTCAGCGCGTCGGGCAAATCGGCGGCGCGGCGCACCTCCGGCGTCAGCGCCTGCTCCAGCCGGCGCGCCTGGCGCTGGGTATAGGCGAAGTACAGCGTGCGTTCGATGATGATCACCAGCGCAATCGCCAGCGCGGCGTACATCACGTAGAAAATAATGTCGTGCAACAGATTGGCGTCCATACAGGTTTCCTCTTCCCCGCCGCACGGCAGGCAGCGGGGTATTCAGTTAAAAGGTGGCTTCCAGCGAGACGCTGAAGGTGCGTTCTTCGCCGACGTTGTAATACGGCGTGCTGGCCTTCACACCGCCGTAGGGCGCCGCGTTGAAGGTGGTGGTGCGCACCGAGGTCAGGTATTCCTTGTCAAACAGGTTGCTGATGCCAAAGCGCAGCGCGGCGCTTTTGACGATTTTCTTGTCCACCGGCAGATGCACCCCCGCCGCCAGATCGAACACCGTGCGGCCGCCGATCTTCTCGTCGTTGGTCAGATCGCCGTAGAACGCGCTGACGTACTTGCCGCTGACGCTGCCGTAATACAGCCCGTCGTCATAACCCAACGTCATGTTCAGCAGGTTTTTCGGCACGTTCGGCACCTCTTTGCCGGAGGTCGGCAGCGGCTGCCCGCCATTGCTGACGATGTCGCTCTTCTGCTTCGATTGGGTATAGGTATAAGAGGTGTAGTAGTTGAAGTTATGCGGCAGTTGGCCGCTCCACTCCAGCTCCAGCCCTTTGTTCTCCACGTTGCCGATGTTCATCATCTCGTAGTCGCCGGCCGCGTTGGTGGTGGAGATTTGGCGATCGCTGTAGCGCATGTAGAACAGCGTGGCGCTCAGCAGCATGTCCTCTTGCTGGAAACGCCAGCCCAGCTCGTGGTTCCAGCTCAGTTCCGGCTTGGTGCTGAGCGAGTCGCCGACGTTGTACAGCACGTAGTTTGGCGGCGTGCGCATGTTGCGCGTCAGGTTGTAGAACACCTGGTTTTCCTGGTTCACCTTATAGCTGGCGCTGAAATTCGGCAGGAATTCGTGATAGGTGGCTTTGCGCTTCTCCGGCACGTTGTACAGGCTGCCGCGGTTGTCCCCTTTGCGCTCCACATACTGATAGGCCAGGCCGCCGACGAAGGTCCAGTCCGGCGTGGCGAACCAGGTGTCCTGCAGCCACACTTTCTGCGCCGGGGTGATGGTGTACTGGTTGCGTCCCTGCACGGTGTTGCCGTTGGCGTCCTTCACCTGATCGGAACCGCCAGGTTTCCCCCAAATCTGTGACGGGTTGCCGTCGCCCTTGATGCTGATGAACGGCTGAGTCTGCAACTGGCGCGCGCGCTCGTACCAATAACCGACGTCCAGGCTGTGCTGCTCGTTGATGTCCCACTTCAGCTTGGTGGTGATGCCCGGCCGCCAGGTTTGGGTCCACGACGGGCGGTAATAGGTGTTGGACTGCAGGTTGCTGAGGTCATACTGCCCGGCTCTGTCCGACGTGCTGGACAATACCGACGCCGTCTGGCCGTTGAAACTGCCGCCGTTGCCCCAGTAGTAATAGGGCTGCAGAGTCAGCGACAGGTTGTCGCGCAGCTGCAGTTTCTGGGTGAACGACAGCGTAAAGTTCTCGAACGGGTTGCGTTCAATCTTGTAATACTTGTTCAACTGCCCTTTGCTGTTGTACTCCGGCGAGGTGACATAATCGGTGTCACGACCGTCGTTTTGGAACTGCGCCTTGCTCAGGGTGTTGTAGTTGGTGTTGTTCTGGCGGTTGTACTTCATCACCAGATTGCTGCTGTTGCCGTTGCCGTCTTCATACAGCGAGTTCATCTCGAACTTGTCGGAGTACAGCCGCCCCTCGCCGCGCCATTTCTTCGCCTCGGTGTGCGAATAGGAGAGCCAGTTGCTGAAGCCGTTGTACTCGCCGGTTTCCAGGCGGGCGAAGGTTTTGCTCAGGCTGTTGCTGCCCAGCGTCTGCTTGACGAAACCGCCGAAGTCTTTCGCCGGGCGGCGCGTCACCAGGCCGATGTTGCCGCCGCTGGAGCCGATGTGCGGGCCGTCCGCTTCGGAAGACCCCTGGGTGACGAACACCTCTTCCAGGTTCTCCGCATCGCCGAGCAGGTTCGGGTAGACCGCGTAGTTGCCGGAGTCATTGATCGGGATGCCGTCCATCGACAGGCCGATCTGATCCGAGTTCATGCCGCGCATGGTGTAGTCCACGCCGCTCAGGCCGCTGGCGTCGTTGCTGTTGACGTTCAAGCCCGGCGTGTATTTCAGTTTATCGATGGCGTTGGCCGCCGACGGCATTTTGTCCATCGCTTCTTTGGTGACGGTGGAGCGCGCCTTGGCGCTGTCATCCTGCACCATCATGCCGCCGCCGAGCGACTGCCCCTTGACGCTGATGGTGCCGACATCGGTGGCGTCGGCCGCCAGCGCGGCGCCCGGCAGCATCACCGCCAGATAGATCCCAGAACGATTAAACGATTTCATTGTGTGCATCCCATAAAAATCAAACGATTAACCCTTGCGCTAAGGCGCCTGATAATTGAACGTCGCGGTAAATCTTTTGGTTGTTTGCCCGGCGAACGCCTCGCTCGGGAACGGCTTCACTGAACTGATGCTTTGCAGGCTGCTCATCGCCGCGCGATTCAGCAGCATGCTGGCGGCTTTGTTGGCGATGCCGGAAGAGAGCACCCGCCCGCTGCGATCGACCTCCAACCACACCTCGACGTTGCCCTGCGGGCGCTCGAGCGAGGCCTGCCGCCCGCTCGGGTAGCGCTTGCGCTGTTCCAACTCACGGCGCAAGGCCAGCAGGTAGCCGTTTTCTATCGCCTGCGCGTTCACCTTCGACGCCGCGGGGGCGGCCGGTGCAGGCTGCGCCGCCGGTTTGCTGGCCAGCGCGCGCGGTACGGCAGGCGCCGGCGTCGGTTTGGGTTTCTCTACCGGTTTGGCTTTCTCTTTCACCGGTTTGGGCTTCGGCTGTGGCTTCGGCACCGGCTTGGCTTCCACGATCGGTTCCGGCGCCGGCACCACAGGTTCGGGGATCGGCTCCGGCTCGGGCGGCGGCGGTTCGGGCTGAGGTTCCGGCGGCGTTTCCGGTTGGGGTTCCGGCGCCGGTTCAGGTTCCACCAGCGCCAGTTCAATGGCGTTTTCGTCGTAGCGCGGCTGGATCTTCAGCGCCGCCTGTTGGCTGGCGAACAGCAGGCAACCGGCGACAATCAGCGCCGGCAACCAGCTGAAAAGATGACGTGAGCGATAGAGCAAATACATGTCACAGCTTCCGTGTCGCGATGGAGACGGAGAAGAAGCCGCCCTGGCGCAGGTTGTCCATGACCGCCACCAGCCGCTCGACCGCCACGCCTTTATCGCTGTTGACGATGATGGTGGTGGTCTGGTTGGCCTGCTGCTGCTGTTTCAGCGTGTTGACCAACGCGTCGAGCGCGATCGGCTGGCCATCCAGCTGCAGCTGTTCGTCGGCCCCCAGCGTGATGATCGCTTTCTTCTGCGGTTTCAGCTGTTGCGCGCTGCCGGCGGACGGCAACTGCGTTTTCAGCCCGAGCGCCGGGATGACGTTCAGGCTGATCAAGACGAAAAACACCAATAAAAACATCATCACGTCGATCATCGGGATCAGTTCGATGTGCGCTTTGTTCTTTTTCGGTTCGTTCCAGTTACGCATGACACTCCCTCCAAAAGCGAAGCAGCCAATATAGGAGGGGTTTGTTTACCTTTTGTTACGCTTGTGTGATCTTATTTTCACAGTACGGATTTTTTGCGAGAATTTTTTCAATGGCAGGCGATAAGGGAGTAGATATAACTTATTAATTAGCGATAGTTTTTATTGGAATAATTGCAGAGTGACGTATAGACAAGGCTACCGGCATGCCGAAAATGTGAGAATAGTGACAATCAGGCCAACACAGCAGAATGCCACCACTTCAGGCAAAGGAGCCGTTACCCAATTATCCCATCAGCTTATCCTGCCAGCATCGCCACATCTGGAATAAAATATCGACAATAAAGATACCAGGACGATGAATGACACAATTTATTAGAACGCGCACAAGTCAGACATAAATCAACTGGAATAATGCAAGATAAGCAGTAGATTTAATAATAACACCATGAAAGCTTATCTTATCACGATAATGATTTGCAGACTATGAAGAAATAAAAATCACAATAACAACCTTGGAATACATCATTCTTATTAGCATTCCTTTGATGCGCGTTCCGTCTTTGAAGGTCAAAATTCCATTGCTATAACACTCGTCCTAAATGCCTTGAAAAATTGTTACTGTTAATAATTTAACGACCACAGCGAGAAAGGCCATGAAAACAAAAAAATCCATTTCCATGCTAGCCATCACATTATTGCTGGTTAGCTGCAGTTCCGGAAAACTCACTATCAACCATACTAAAGAAACAGTCTCTGCCGGGCATGAAGCTATAGGCGAATCAAAAAAATATTTTGACGTATTGTTGGCGCTTCAACAAAAACGGGCCGTTGTTGTCTACGCGACTCAACCTAATTGCAAATTTAATACAGACGGAAAGATAACAGTAAGAATTAACGAGTCATCTGTACCTAATCCAAACTCACCTCTTTGCGCCACGCCTCAGGACTTCAAAAATAATAATGTTATGCTACTTAACCTTATGCCATTGGATCTACAGATGTTCCAGCCGGACCTGGACATTCTCTCTGCTTTCTCCAGCTATCTCTCCGCCCTGACGGTGTACACAGCGGATCCGACATACCCGGTGGGCGATCTTGTGGACAAGGCATTGACCAAAGCCGAATCGGTAAAATCGCTGGCTAACCTCACCGATAACCAAAAAAAGTCCGTCAGTAACCTGGCGGGGTTCTTGCAAAGGCTCGCTGAAGAGGAAAAAAACGGACGCGACATTGCCAAATTGATTAAACAAGAAGGAAAAAACCAGACTGATAATATGGAGTTGGTTAAGCAAGATATCCATCAGCTAAAGACGCAATATGATGACGTAATGAAACAGGACATTTTCAACTTCACCGTCGACAATTTTAACAAAAGAACGCCCAAATCCCCTCAACCCTCTGACATGGAAAAGTCCGCTGTCTATATCGATAACATTATCACGCTCAATAACCTGACGCAAAAAAGTATCAAAAACCCCACCGCGGCCGAACAGGCGATTGAGGCCTTCCAGCGGTACCATGAAGGGTTAATCTCGATTATCGATGACAACATTATCGATAAAAAAATAAAAGAAGAAAAACTAAAAATCCAACAGGAAAATTTAAAGGAGGCCTTAGGATATATAAAAGACTTTGTCAAAGACTTCACACCGCTTCTGGTAGCGGCTCTTTAAGAGGACAATATCATGGCGACTAAAGAACAAAAAGATGAGCTTGTTAATGCTCTGCATATTCTTAAAAAAGAATGCGACAACATGATCACCACGCCCAATGGGAACGTATTTGTCTATATCAGTTTGAAACTGTCTGCTTTCATCGGAAAAGTATACAGTATCGATCCTTCAATATTGAGCCCCCTTGTTATCAGCGATTTACTGTACTGGACAGAAGGTGCAATAGAAGCCCTTCAAAGCAGCAACACCTCTGATGATATTCCCGCATTGAATATTGTCGTTGGAAAGTTGTACTACCAATTTCCCTGACATTAACGAAGCCGCTTGCCAAGCAAGCGGCGAACCAGTACTGGGGGACAGGCGGCATACACTATACAGCGTGTCGTTGTTGACAGTCCTCCAGCCTGGTTTACCTAAAACGCCTCATGCGCACTAGCACTGGATATCCTGCCCCACCGCGCGTCTGCATAAGCCCATGCAACGTTCGCAGGCCAAACACCACAAAAAAAGACGCCCGCAGGCGTCTTCTTGGCATTGTCACTGAGCCCGAGGCGATCAGTTCACTTTCACCGGCATACCGGAACGGGCCTTGATCGCCGCGTCCACTTCGCTCTGGTTGACGCCGGCGTCCATCAGCACTTTGCCGACCGGCGCGGAGATGGTCAACGGCACCGGATCTTTCGATTGCAGCTGCTCTTCGTTGGCCGACAGCGGGTTGTGCACTTCCACGTAGCGCGAGCCGTCCGGTTCGACGGAGGCTTTCATCGGTTCGTTGATGAACTGCACGCGGGTGCCGACCGGCACGTTTTCGAACAGATACTTGATGTCGTCGGCGCGCAGACGCACGCAGCCGTGGCTCACGCGCAGGCCGATGCCGAAGTTGGCGTTGGTGCCGTGGATGGCGTACAGGCGGCCGACATACAGCGCATACAGCCCCATCGGGTTGTCCGGGCCGGCCGGGAACACCGCAGGCAGGATCTCGCCGTCAGCCGCGTATTCGGCGCGCATCTTGGCGGTCGGCGTCCAGGTCGGGCCGTCTTTCTTGCGCTGCACGGTGGTGGTCCAGTTCAGCGGGGTGTCTTTACCCAGCTGGCCGATGCCGATCGGCAGCACCACCACGGTGTTGGAGCCTTTCGGGTAATAGTACAGACGCATTTCGGCGCTGTTGATGATGATGCCTTCACGCGGCGCGTCCGGCAGGATCAGCTGCTGCGGGATAGTCAGGGTGCTGCCGGCCTTCGGCAGGAACGGATCCACGCCCGGGTTGGCCTCCAGCATGTTGCTCAGCCCCATCTGATACTGGGCGGCGAAGCTCTCCAGCGGCAGTTTGCTGTCTTCCGGTACGGTGATTTGGATATTCTCGCCCACCAAACGGCTGTCTTTTGGCGGCAGCGGGTAAACGACGGCGAAGGCAGCCTGGCTGAATGCAACCAGTGCCGTAAACAGGGTTAATAACGCGCGAATGCTCATTTTCATCTTCGTGTTGGTCAAGGCCACTGGCGATTAGGGATATCGGTTTCTACGGCCACTTCGCCCCGATGAGTTTCAGCCGGCAGCCACTCGCTGCGGCCTGAAAAACAGGGGGATTGGACCGGATGCGCATTATATGTGCACATCAATCAAAGTGTGAACCATTACCGATGTAATATCGCAATTTTTTGTAACCTGACGCGCCACGAAGGCGATTTTTTGCGAGAACCGCCGCCTAGCTGGCGGCGGCCAACGCTTCCACCCGCCGTATCGGGATCAGGTATTCACAGCGGATCGCCGCGCCGCCGAGCGGGCAACTGCCCTCCTGCGCCGGGTAGAAACGCTCGATATCCTGCCCCGGCCGGCGGATGGCGTTCATCTGCGGCATGGCGGTGTCATACAGCCGGACAATAAAGTTTTGTAACCCTTCCGCCTGTCCCTGGTAGGTGAAGCGGGCATACTCGCCCTGCTCGATAGTCACCCGCTCTCCCGGCGCCCCTTCGTCCGGCAGAGCGGCGGTGTAGGCCATGCGCGGGCTGCCCCGGCGGCGCCGGTCAACTTCCAGACTGGTAAGGCCGTATACTACCTCCGGCAGCGCCTGCGGCTGCAGCAACTGCCGCCAGGCGTGGCGGCGCAGCTCACACTTGGAGGCCGCCAGTTGTCCCAGGGTAAAACTGCGGCGCTGGGTATGGCCCACCAACTGCATGGCGGGCAGCGTCACGATATCGGCCTGCGGCAATGGCGCTTCGGTCAGGCGCAGCGGCGGCTGCAGGCCATAGCTCGACCAATCCTGGCTGCGACGATAGCTGGCCGGCGGCAGACCGAATTGCTTGCGGAAGCAACGGGTGAAGGTCTGCTGCGAATCGAACTGGTAAGTATCGGCGATGCAGGCCACGCTGGTGCCGGTCAGGCGCAGTTCACGCGCGGCGGCGGTCAGCCTTCTGCGGCGCGCGTAGGTGCCGAGAATATGGCCGGTATGCTGCTTGAACATCCGCTGCAAATGCCATTTGGAGTAGCCGGACTTGGCGGCGATGTCGTCCAGCGTCAGCGGCTGATCCAGGCTCTGCTCGATCCAGGCCAGCAGCTGTTCAATCACCTGTTGCTGGTGCATGGTGTTCCCCTTATTTGATCAATAACGTCTGCGCCAATACCCGGCCTGCGGCTTCATTGGCGGCCACCAGCACCGGATAGCCCCAGAATTTGGCGCCGTATTCGGCGAATTCTTCCGCCGCCGCGCGTTTGGCGTCGTCCGGCTCCAGCATGATCATGCCTTTCACCCACCGCTTCAGCGCCTCGCGGTTATCGCGTTTCCACAGCGCCACCTGGGTGCGAGCATCGCGGTCATGTTCTTCTTCTTCATCGCCGACGCTGCGGTCGGTGATCAGAACAAAAGGTTCGGCGCGCGCCAGCAGCGCGCTGAATTCGGCCAGCTCGACCTGGGTATCGCGCCCGTTTCGGCGCATCCACACCAGCGGAAAATCGGCGGTATCCAATGACATAATCAGTTTCCTCGCGAAAGGGTTTAGGACTGGCGCTTACTTTATCGGCGCCGGCGCTAGACCGCATTGCGCAATCAGGACATAATACTTTTCAATTCCGCCAAATTGAGAACTATTCTCATGAAAGTACAGATCCCCCGCCACTGTCTGGATATCGATCAAGTGCCGCGCCCGCTGTTTGCCCTGCAGGGGTCGACCCTCGAACAGGATTGGGAAGTCGAGCCGCACCGCCACCGGAAGGCGCAACTGATCTACACCGTGCGCGGCATGATCCGCTGCGAAGTGGAAAACGGGCTGTGGCTGGTGCCGCCGCAGTGCGCGCTGTGGATGCCGGGCAACGTATTGCACAACGCCCAGGGCGCCGGCTCCACCGAGGCCTACTGCCTGTTCGTCGATCAACATGCCGCCGCCGGCCTGCCGCAAAGCTGCTGCACGCTGTCGGTCTCGCCGCTGCTGCGCGAGCTGCTGCTGCAGGCCAGCACCTTCGAGCCGCTTTACGACGAACAGGGTGCCGAAGGGCGTCTGACGGCGGTATTGCTGGATCAGCTGGCGGCCGCGCCGATCGAGAATCTGCATCTGCCGGTGTCCGACGACGCGCGCATCCGGCAGTTGACCGAAGGCATGCTGAGCAGCCCGGCGGACAAATCCACCCTCGGACAGTGGGCGCAGCGCATCGGCATGAGCGAACGCTCCCTCAGCCGCACGCTGCAACAGCAGATGGGCATGAGCTTCGGCCACTGGCGGCGCCAGTTGCACGTGATGCTGGCGCTGCAGCGCTTGACGCAGGGCGAGAGCGTACAGACGGTGGCGCTGGATCTGGGCTACGAGAGCGCCAGCGGCTTCGTCACCATGTTCAGAAAGGCGGTGGGCAAACCGCCGGCGCGCTACCTGGCGGAGCGCAACGCCTCTGGAGAGACCCTGGGCGGCGCAATTACCATGTGAAAAAGCCGGCGCAAGCGCCGGCTTGGAGCAGGTGAAAATCAGAAGTCGTAGAACACCGTTATCCAGGTGGAATCCGGCTCGTTGTCGCTGCTGTTGGCCAGCGTGCGCTCCACATACACCGACAGACCGTAACCGATGGTGGTGCCCGCGCCAAGATAGACGTGGTTGGCGTGATACGCCTCGTCTCCCTTCAGCCGCAGCGAGTCCGCCGCCACATAAGGCTGGACGGATTTGAGGAACGGCTTGTCGATATTGAAGGTGTAACCGACGAAGCCTTCCAGCCCGTAGCCGTCACCGGCGAAGAAGTGCGACAGCGTGCGCTGGCGGGTGCTCGGCACATAATCTTTGTAGTAGCTGGCGGTGCCGACGATATACCAGTTGTTCGGCTGCCAGGTTAACGCGGTGCCGGACAGCTGCTGGTGATAATCCTGTTCGTGGTACAGATTGTCTTTGATCTTCGCATCGGTATAACTGTAGGCCGCGCTGAAGGTGAAGTCTTTCGTCACCTTGTAATCAAAGCCCAGCCCGCCACCGCCCTTGCGGCGGTAAATCAGGTTATCCGCGGTGTGCAGATCGTCTTCCGGCAATAAATAGTTGGCGTACAGCGTGACCGGCCCGAAATCATTGGTGTATTTGATGCTGTTTTTCGGTTTATTGCCGCCGTCATAGTCGCCGGAAATGCCGATGCCGGTGCCGCCCGCATGGCCATCGTTATCCCAGACGTCGCTTTTAATGCCGACCACCGAATAATAGATGCCGTATTGATGGCCATAGGTCAGGGTGCCGTAACGATCGTCCTTGAAACCGGCGTACAGTTGGCGCTGATAGTCGCGCTTGCCGTCTTCGTTATAATGCCCGTCCCAGCTGAGCGCGTGCGCCAGATCGACGCCCCACTCGTAATAGCCGATGATCGAAGTGTCCTGCGTCAGCGCATAATCGCCGCTGAAGCGAAAACGCGTGCCGCCGTCGTGGCCGTTTTTGTCATAGCCCGGCTCCGGGCCGTTATTGAAGATCCACTCGGGGCGAATGCTGCCGCCCACCTTTAAACTGAGCGGCGCCAGCAACACATTGCTCTGCGGGTTTTTATCCAGAATGGTGATCTCGGCCTGTGCGCCGGCGGATAACGCCGACAGCAAGACGCCGCCAATGAATATTGGCGTTGTATTTTTTCTCATTATTACCCCTGCCCGAAAAAATTATTGTTATAAACGCGGTGGTCTTAAGCCACGCAGAAATAATTAACCGATGTGAACAGCGCACGCAAGATATAAAAATTCACGTCATAACCTGCCATTATTTCAGGTTGGATTTAATTTCAGCAAAAACATGTTCATCTGTAACACAAAGAAAAACAATGTAATAATCGCAGCACGAAATAAACCAATCCGCACGCTTCACCCAAAATAACCCTTCGTGATTATCTGGAAATAAAGATAGCAAATAACAAATAAATATTATTGCCGCAGGTAAACCGTCACGCAGGGGAATTAATTAAAGGCGGGAAATAACGACGGAGCGCGTTGCGCGCTCCGGGTAAAATCTCACTACTGCGCCAGCCAGCCACCGTCCATGTTCCAGGCGGCGCCGCGCACCTGCGCCGCCGCATCGCTGCACAGGAACAGCGCCAGCTCGCCGAGTTGCTCTGGCGTGACGAACGCTTGCGAAGGCTGCTTCTCCGCCAACAGCTCATCGCGCGCCTGCTGCGGATCGGTCCCGGCGGCAATGCGTTTGTCGATCTGCTGCTGCACCAGCGGCGTCAGCACCCAGCCGGGGCAGATGGCGTTGCAGGTGACGGGCGTGCGCGCGGTCTCCAGCGCCAGCGTCTTGGTCAGCCCCACCACGCCGTGCTTGGCCGCCACATAGGCCGACTTGTCTTTCGACGCCACCAGCCCGTGCACCGACGCCACGTTGATGATGCGCCCCCAGTTGCGCTCGCGCATCCCCGGCAGCGCCAATCGGCAGGTGTGGAATACCGCCGACAGGTTGATGGCGAGGATGGCGTTCCATTTCTCCACCGGGAACTGATCCAGCGGCGCCACATGCTGAATGCCGGCGTTGTTCACCAGAATGTCCACGCCGCCGAACTCACGCTCGGCATACTGCATCATGTCCGCTATCTGGGCCGCATCGCCGAGATCGGCGCCGTGATACCCCGGCGCGGCGCCCAGCCGCGCGACCTGCATTTGCGCCTGCTCCACGTCGCCGAAGCCGTTGAGGATCACGCGCGCGCCGGCGGCGGCCAGCGCGGACGCTATCCCGAGGCCGATGCCGCTGGTCGAGCCGGTCACCAGCGCGGTTTTGCCTTGTACACTCATGGTATCGCTCCTTTAAACAATGCCGGTCAGGTAGAACACGCCGATCACAAACAGCACCGCGGCGCTTTTGATCAGGGTGATGGCGAAGATGCCGCCATAGGCCTGCCGGTGGCTGAGGCCGGTGATCGCCAGCAGGGTGATCACCGCGCCGTTGTGCGGCAAGGTGTCCATGCCGCCGCTGGCCATCGAGGCCACCCGGTGCAGCACCTCCAGCGGAATGTGTGCCGCATGGGCGGCGGCCACGAAGTTATCGGCCATCGCCGCCAGCGCGATGCTCATGCCGCCGGAGGCCGAACCGGTGATGCCGGCCAGCAGGGTGACGCTGATCGCTTCGTTCAGCAGCGGGTTGGGGATCGCCGACAGCGCCTGCGACAGCACCAAAAAGCCCGGCAGCGCGGCGATCACCGCGCCGAAGCCGTATTCGGAGGCGGTGTTCATCGCCGCCAGGATCGCGCCGCCGACCGCCGTCTTGCTGCCTTCCGCCAGCCGGCCGCGAATATTGCGAAAGCCGAACACCACCACCAGCAGAATACCCGACACCAGCGCCGCTTCCACCGCCCAGATGGCGGTGATCTTCGCCACATTGGTGGTGATGGGCTTGGCCAGCCCCGGCAGCGTCAGATCGTGGCTGGCGCCGTACCACTGCGGGATCCAATGGGTGAAGCCAAGGTTGAATACCCCGACCAAAATCAACGGCAAGATGGCGATCAGCGGGTTAGGCAGGTTGATGTCGTCCGGGGTTTCCGGTTCGTTCAGCAGCTCGGTGCCGTAACCCTCCCCCTTCAACTGCGCGTTGCGCCGCTGGCGTTCAAGATACAGCAAACCGACCGCGATGATGAACAGCGAGCCGATCAGCCCCAGCCAGGGCGCGGCCCAGGCGTTGGTGCCGAAGAAGCTGGTCGGGATGATGTTTTGGATCTGCGGCGTGCCGGGCAAGGCGTCCATGGTGAAGGAGAAGGCGCCGAGCGCTACGGTGGCCGGGATCAGCCGCTTGGGGATGCCGCTCTGGCGGAACAGCTCGGCGGCGAACGGATAGACCGCGAACGCCACCACGAACAGCGACACCCCGCCGTAGGTCAGCAGCGCGCATACCAGCACAATCACCGGAATGGCGTGGCGTCGGCCGAGAATGCGGATCGCCGCCGCGACGATCGATCGGGAAAAGCCGGACAGCTCGATCAGTTTGCCGAATACCGCCCCCAGCAGGAACACCGGGAAGTAGAGCTTCACGAAGCCGACCATCTTCTCCATAAACAGCCCGGTGAAGGTCGGCGCCACCGCGCCGGGATCGGTCAACAGCACCGCGCCCAGCGCGGCGATCGGGGCGAACAAAATCACGCTGTAGCCGCGGTAGGCGGCCAGCATCAGTAATCCCAGTGCTGCCAGGGCAATTAAAACGCTCATCGGGCACCTCGCTATCGTTGTTATTGTCAGGTACGGCGTGCGAAATTACGGTTTCAGCGCAAAGCGCAGCTGATGCGCCCGTCGCCGTTGAATGCGTTCCCTGCGCGCTTCATCCCACAGATAAAATCCCCGGCCGCTGCGCTGGCCGCTATCGCCGCGCTGCAGCCGCTGCTCCACCAGCGCCATCATCTCGTCGCCGGTCGCCAGTTCCGGGAACAGGTGGCGGGCGATGTCCGCTACCGTCGCTAGCCCGGTCATGTCGGCGGCCTCCAGCGGGCCGACCATGGCGTAGCGCCGCCCCAGCGAGGCGCGCATCACCTGATCCACCACCTCGGCGCTGGCGATGCCGCTGTGGACGATATGCAGCGCCTCGCGCAGCACCGCAAACTGCAGCCGGTTGCCGACAAACCCCGGCGCGGCGCGCTCCAGCAGCACCGCCTCAAGATCCATCTCGCCGAGCAGCGCCTGCACCGCCGCCAGATGACGCGGTTCGGTGGCGCTGCCGGGCACGATCTCCACCAGCGGGATCAGGTGCGGCGGGTGCCAGAAATGGGCGATCAGCAGGCGCTGCGGATGGGTCATGCGCGCCGCCAGCTCGTCCGGCGGCAGGCCGCTGGTGTTGCTGGCGATCACCGCGTCGTCGGCGATCAGCCCTTCCAACTGCTCATACAGCGCATGCTTCAGCTCGAGCCGTTCCGGGATCGCCTCAATAAGCAGCCGGGCGCGCGCCACCGCGTTCAGATCGCCGGTCACGCGCAGCCGCGCCAGCGCCGCGTCGCGCTCATCGTTATCAAACTGCCCGACGTCGCTCAGCTCGGCCAGAATGCCGCTCGCCACCGCCGGCGCTTCCGCCAGGCGCTGCGGATCCGGGTCATACAGCAGCACCTCATGGCCGTGGCGAATAAAGTGGGTGGCGATGCCCACCCCCATCAGCCCGGCGCCCAGTACCGCATAGTCAGATGACTGCATGGTGCCCTCCTCGGTTGTTTACGGGCGCTCTACCGCCAGCGCCACCCCCTGCCCACCGCCGATGCACAGCATCGCCAGCCCCTTGTTCACCCCGCGGCGCTGCATTTCGAACAGCAGCGACACCAAAATGCGACAGCCGGAGGCGCCGATCGGATGCCCCAGCGCGATCGCTCCGCCGTTGACGTTGACCCGCTCCGCCTCCCAGCCCAGTTCTTTACCCACCGCCAGCGCCTGCGCGGCGAAGGCTTCGTTGGCTTCGATCAGATCGACTTCCTCCAGCCGCCAACCGGCTTTTTCCAGGCAGCGGCGCGCGGCCGGCACCGGGCCGATGCCCATGATCGCCGGATCGACGCCCGACGAGGCGTAACCGGCGATGCGCGCCAGCACCGGCAAGCGCAGCTCAGCGGCTTTTTCCGCGCTCATCAGCAGCACCACGGCGGCGCCGTCGTTGAGCGACGAGGCGTTGCCGGCGGTCACCGAACCCTCCTTGCGAAACGCCGGACGCAGCCGCGCCAGCGCCTCCAGGCTGGTGTCGCGCGGCTGTTGGTCGCGCTCAACTCTCAGCGCCTCCCCCTTCGGCTGCGGCACCGTCACCGGCGTGATCTCCTGCGCGAAACGCCCAGCCTGCTGCGCCGCCTGCGCCTTCTGCTGCGAACGCAGCGCAAAGCTGTCCTGCTCGGCGCGGCTGATGGCGTATTTCTCCGCCAGGTTCTCGGCGGTGATGCCCATGTGGTAGTCGTTGAACGCGTCCCACAGGCCGTCGTGGATCACGCTGTCCACCATCTGCGCGTGACCGAGGCGCAGACCGGCGCGCGCGCCGGCCATCAGGTAAGGCGACTGGCTCATGCTTTCCTGGCCGCCGGCGATCACCGCCTCGGCGTCGCCGCTGCGGATCGCCTGCACCGCCAGATGCACCGCCTTCAAACCGGAGCCGCACACCTTGTTGATGGTCAGCGCCGGCGTCGTAACGGGCAGCCCGGCGTTGAGCGCGGTCTGGCGCGCCGGATTCTGCCCGCAGCCGGCGGTCAGCACCTGGCCGAGGATCACTTCATCGATCTGCTGCGGCGGCACGCCGCTTTGCGCCAGCAGCCCCTGCACCGCCGCCGCGCCCAGTTCCACCGCCGTCAGCGGCGCCAGCGCGCCGTGAAAACTGCCGACCGGCGTGCGCGTCGCCGCCACGATCACCACTTCACGTTGTTGCACATTCACCTCCCGTCTCAGAAACGCATTTCCGGCACTTGCTCCGGCACGATCAGCCGGCCGGCGGTTTTGGCGACAATCTCCGCCACGCTGACGCCCGGCGCGCGTTCGCGCAGCACGAAGGCGCCGTCTTCAATTTCCAGGTAGGCCAGATCGGTCAATACCTTGCGGATGCAGCGGGCGCCGGTCAGCGGCAGCGTGCAGCGCGGCAGCAGCTTGGACTCGCCGCCCTTCGCGGCGTGGGTCATCACCACGATGATGTTCTCCGCCCCCGCCACCAGATCCATCGCGCCGCCCATGCCCTTGACCATCTTGCCGGGGATCATCCACGAGGCGATGTTGCCCTCGACGTCCACTTCAAACGCCCCCAGCACGGTCAGATCGACATGGCCGCCGCGGATCATGGCGAACGACTGCGCCGAATCGAAGATCGACGCGCCGAGGCGCGCGGTGACCGTCTGCTTGCCGGCGTTGATCATGTCGGCGTCCAGCTGCTGCTCGGTCGGGAACTCGCCCATCCCCAGCAGGCCGTTTTCCGACTGCAACATCACATCCATGCCCGCCGGCACGTAGTTGGCCACCAGCGTCGGGATGCCGATGCCCAGGTTGACGTAGTAACCGTCCCTCAACTCTTGCGCCACGCGCTGCGCCATTTGTTCACGGGTAAGCATGAGAATCTCCTTATGCCCGCAGGGTGCGTTGTTCGATACGCTTCTCGAAGGTGCCCTGGATCAGCCGATCGACGTAAATGCCGGGGGTGTGGATCGCCGCCGGATCCAGCTCGCCCGGCGCCACGATCTCTTCCACTTCCACCACCGTGATGCGCCCGGCGGTCGCCATCAGCGGATTGAAGTTCTGCGCGGTGTGGCGGTAGATGACGTTGCCGAAGTGATCGGCCTTCCAGCCTTTCACGATGGCGAAATCGCCGGTGATGGCGGTTTCCATGATGTAGGGGCGGCCGTTGAACTCGCGCACCTCTTTGCCTTCGGCGATCGGCGTGCCGTAACCGGTGGCGGTGAAGAACGCCGGGATGCCGGCGCCGCCGGCGCGGATCTTCTCCGCCAGCGTGCCCTGCGGCGTGAGATCCACCTCCAGCTCGCCGCTGAGCGCCTGCTGTTCGAACAGCGCGTTTTCACCGACGTAAGATCCCACCACCTTGCGGATCTGATGGGTTTCCAGCAGCCGCCCGAGGCCGAACCCGTCGACGCCGCAGTTGTTGGAAACCACCGTCAACCCGCGCACGCCGCGCCGGCGGATCTCTTCGATCAGATTTTCCGGGATGCCGCACAGGCCAAAGCCGCCCGCCAGCACCGTCATGTTGTCCGTCAGGCCTGCCAGCGCTTCCTGGTAGCTGCCGACGCGTTTGTCGAGCCCTGCCATATCGTTGCCCCTGCATGTTGCGGCGCAGGGCGAAATGCCCTGGCTTGCGTGAGGGCATCTTCAGGTCACAAAAATGATTTGTTAATTTTGTTTTTATGCCGCATTCATTTAGAATTTTTATTAATCAGTCGTTAACCGACAATTAACAAAGAGTTAACGCCAACCAAAATGAAAATGAGCATCAAACAGTTACGCGCGTTTTTAGCGGTAGCTCACACTCTGAATTTCGCCCAGGCCAGCGAGCGGCTGAATATTTCTCAGCCGGCGCTCAGCCTGGCGATCCGTGGGTTGGAAGACGCGTTGGGCGGGCCGCTGCTGCTGCGCACCACCCGCCGGGTGACGCTGACGCCGGAAGGAGAAACCTTCTTCCCGATGGCACGCCAGCTGCTGGCGGATTGGGACAACGCGGAAGAGGCGATGCGTCAGCGCTTCACCCTGCAGATGGGCAAGGTGGCGATCGCCGCTATGCCGTCGTTCGCCGGCAACCCGCTGCCGCCTATCCTTAAGGCGTTTCGCGATCGCTATGCCGGCATCAACGTGGCGGTGCACGACGTCATCAACGAACAGGTGTTTGAAATGATCCGCGAAGGCCGGGTGGAGATGGGCATCGCCTTCGAGCCGGAGCCGAGCGACACCCTGCACTTCACCCCGCTGTGCCGCGATCGCTTTCTGGCGGTGGTGCCGAAGGATTCGGCGCTGGCGCGCAAGGCACAGGTGAGCTGGAAGGAACTGCTGGCGCTGGATTTCATCACCCTGCAGCGGCCATCGGCGGTGCGGCTGCTGCTGGAGCAGGAACTGGCCCGCAGCGGGCGAACGCTGGAAGTGGCGTTTGAGAGCCACCAGTTGGTGACGGTCGGGCGCATGGTGGCCAACGGCCTCGGCGCCAGCGCGGTGCCGGCGCTGTGCGAGCAACAAATGGATGAGCTGGGGGCGGTGTGCGTGCCGCTGATCGGCCCGATCATCGAGCGGCGCGTGGGCCTGATCCGCCTGGCGCAGCACCAACTCTCTTCCGCCGCGCAGGCGCTGGCGACGGTGATCGAACGGGAGATGGCGGGGAGTGGCGCAGAACCTGCGCTTAAACCGTAAACCCGACGTGCTTGCCACCCGGCAGTTCAATGTCCAGACGCAGCGTGCCGCCCATCGCTTCCACGTAGCGTTTCAGGGTCGAAATCTTCAGCTCATTGCCGCGCCCTTCGATGGCCGCGACCGAAGGCTGGGAAATGCCCAGCGTTTTCGCCAGTTCCTGTTGGGAAATATTCAGCGCTTCCCGCAGCTGGTGCAGGTGCGCTTCAAACAGCATCTCTTCGGCCATTTCCTCGATGCGCCGGCGGCTCTCCGGGGTGCGGGAGGCCAGCAGTTGCTTTAGGGTGCTCATGGGTTACTCCTTGTAAACTCTTCCTTTGTCATTGCCTTCCACGGGGTATCGCCTGATTATAGATTACAGCCTATAAAAAACGATAGGCCGGAATATATAATTTTATCCAGAACGCCATTGGCGTTTTGCCTGGCAGCTCGAAAAAACAGTGGTGATTGCCTTGCGGCTTGAGCATGGAATGCGACGAGATACGGGAACAGCGGCATCAGTATCGGCCAGAGAAGAAAACATGCGGATTTGGCGAGGTAATAAAGCACGCAACCTGGTTTTTTATTTATGAATGAATATCAAAATAATAGAATCATTCTCCATATCAATCAATTAATTACACCAAATACTCCTTTGCCTTTCCGTCTTGTGAGCGAACGCAAAAGATTGTGACAAAGTGGGTTAATCATGTCTGAACTTTCGTTATGGTATTTTTTTCATGTTTTAACGGATTAAAACCATGGCCACAACTCAAGGAAACGCCAGAAAACTTACGGCCGGTGAAATCACATTGGCCAGACTGCTCTACAAAGATGCTGTCGATTACTCGCGCGTTCGCGTCCATAACGGCAGCTATTTCCCCTTCGGCTTACAGCATGAAGATACGGCCGTAACACCAAATGGCACGCTCTATTTTATGCCCAAACACTTCAAAGAAGACTTTGCCACGGCAAACGCCTACGATCAGCATTGGTTTATCCATGAAATGGCGCATGTCTGGCAATATCAATTAGGCATGAACGTACGCCTGCGCGGGTTGGCTAGTTGGGCGGTTTCCTATCAGTATTCCTTGCCCAATTATCATCTTCTATCCGATTATGGAATGGAGGCACAGGCAAGTATCATTGCAGACTATTTCTATCTCACTAAATTCGGACGCAATGGCTTTCAAGCAATCACCAACTACAGTGGCATTATTGGGCCAGACATCAAAAAACGCTATGAATGGGTATTGCGAGCTTTCCTGAACAATCCAAAGAACCGGAACACCTTGTCATGATAAGACTTTATCTCTCGTTACTGTGCGCACTGCTACTGAACGGCTGTCAATCCACTCAACCCTGGTACCATCCGTTGGATGTCTCGCTAAAAGACAACCAACCTTGCTTTGCAGTGCCTATCAACAGTGTTCGCAGCGGCGACAGCCTGCAAAACCGGGGAGTGATCGTCTCACGACAGGAACAACGGCAATGGCATATCGTCTGGACCTCACCAGCAGTCACTCCGTTGCCTGATCTGAAACCAGGGCAATGCGTCACTTATCCGCAGGTAAACTGGGCTGCGGGAGAATACTCGGTCTTGCTCGGCGTCTCGATGAATAACGATACGGAAAGGCGTAAATACATGAAAGAATTCAACTTAAGAATTAATCCCAAAGGAGAAATACAGCTACAGTAAGGAGACTGGGATTATTTATTCCCCCTCCACCGCCTGCACCGCCGCCTTCTGCGTGGCGCGCTGATATAAGCACAGCTCCCTGCCCGGCTGGTTTTTCATAAACGGCTGCGGGTAGCGCCCGCCGATAAACAGCGCCGAATAGCCGACGTCATCACCGTAGTGAACGATCGCCCCTTCCACCCTGGCGTTTTTTAGTCCGCTGGCTTTCAGGCAGGCGGAGCGCATCGCCCGTTCGCTCTCGGCCCACGCCTGTGGGGAAGACGCGGTGGCGTGGAACGCGGCCAGCGCGGCGATAAGCAACCCTATTCTCTTCATCGTTATCTCTCCTTCCACGGCCCGTCTCGCCAGTATAGACCGTGCCGACCCGGCCAACCCGCCGCGCTCTTTACGGCATTTTTATTCCGCGCCCCGTTAACGTTACGGCGTTTTTACAGACAGTTTTTGCCGCCGCAGATACCCTTTTCACATCGCCGCTATGGCCTCACAAGAGAGTTGTCTCATGCGTTTATCCCTGCCTCTGGCCGTGACCGGTCTTCGTTCTGGAGCGCGCCATGCATTCTAATATCATCGGGTTCAATCCTTTGCTGGCGGAGCTGCCCGCTTCGCCGACACGCGTCTTCCGCAAAGAACTGGAGCACTATCTGCAGCGCTATCCGGATACCGAACAGTTGGATATTTATCTGCACGATCTGAACGGCCAGCTGCGCGGCAAGCGGTTGCCGATCGCCGAAGCCTTTGGCCTGGAAAAAGGCTGCTACTTCCCGCTGTCAATCTACGCCCTGGATCTGCACGGCCGGGTGATTGAAGAGAGCGGGCTGGGGCAGCGGGCGGGCGAGCCGGACCGCTTGTGCCTGCCGGTGCCCGGCACGCTGCGCCCCTGCGCGCGCGATCCCGAACGCCACGCCCAGCTGCTGCTGACGATGCAAAACGCCGAAGGCGACGCCTGCGAGCTGGAGCCGCGCGTGGTGCTGCAACGGGTGCTGAAGCGCCTGCACGAGCGCAACTGCTTCCCGGTGGTGGCGGCCGAACTGGAGTTCTACCTGCAGGATCCGCAGCGCCCCGCCGAGGCGGAAGCCTGCCCGACGCAGAGCTTCGCGGTGGATGCACCCGAGCGCCACCATGCGCTGCTGAGCGACATCGAACGGCACGCGCGGCTGCAAAGCCTGCCGCTGACCGGCGTGGTGGCCGAAGCCGCTTCCGGCCAGTACGAGCTGAACCTGCATCACAGCCGGCGCGTGCTGGAAGCCTGCGACCAGATCATGGCGCTGAAACGCCTGACGCGGCAGATTGCCGAGCAGCATCACCAGCACGCCTGCTTTATGGCCAAACCCTGCGCCCACGCCGCCGGCAGCGGGCTGCACTTTCACATCAGCCTGCAGAACGAGCACGGCGAGAACCTGCTGACCGGCGCGCCGGGCGAACTGAGCGACAACATGCAACAGGCGATGGCGGGCATGCTGGCGCTGATGCCGGCGTCGATGGCGATCCTGGCGCCCAACATCAACGCGTTTCGCCGCTTCCGCCCCGGCATGCACGTGCCGCTGCGCGCCTCCTGGGGCCACAACAATCGCACGGTGGCACTGCGCCTGCCCTGCGCCGACAGCGCCAATCAGCGCATCGAATACCGCCTGGCCGGCGCCGACGCCAACCCCTATCTGGCGCTGGCGGTGATGCTCGGCGGCCTGCTGCACGGGCTGGAACACCCGCTGCCGCTGCCGCCCGCCGCCAACGGCTGCGAAAGCGACAACGCCGCCCCCTTGCCGCTCGGCCAGCAGGAGGCGCTGGCGCTGTTCCGCCACAGCGATCCGCTGCGCGAGCTGCTCGGCCCGGCGTTCTGCACCCTGTGGCACACCTGCAAAAGCGCCGAACTGCGCCGCTTCGAGGAACAGGTCACCGCCGCCGAACTCGGCTGGATGCTGTAACCGTCCACTGATTCGTTAACCTAAGGATAATCATGAACATGCAACCGCAATTGGCCCCCGTACAGCCGCTGCTCTGCTGGCGCAAAGGCGTTTTTCATATCAGCACCGATCGGCAGTTATTGGATATCGAGGCGATCCAGCGTTTCCTCAGCCTGCCGGATCGGGCGGCGGCGGAGCGCCTGGCGCGCCACGGCCTGTGCTTTGGCCTGTACCGCAAACGCCACCAGCTCGGCTTCGCCCGTATGGTGACCGATTACGCCACCTTCGCCTCGGTGAGCGAGCTGTTCGTCAGCGCCGAATACCGCGGCGTCGGGCTGGGAAGCTGGCTGACGCGCTGCTGCCTGGCGCATCCGGCATTGCGCGGCCTGCGCGTCACGCTGCCCGTGCTGCAAGCGCCCTGGCGCGCCGACTGCGCGGCGCACGCCCCGCGCGCCCTGCACTGATAAGGAGAACCCGATGTCTCGTTTGGTGCTGATTTCCAACAAACAGTGCGACGGCAAGGATCTGGCCTGCGCCGGCCGGACGCTGGCGGCCGACGCCGAACCGGGGCTGTGGCTCGGCTGGAACGGCGACGTGCAGAATTTCGCGCAGCGCCCGATCAGTTGCCGCCAACGCGCCGGTTACGATCAGGTGACCTTCCCGCTGTCGATCGAGGAGTTTCGCCGCCACTATCAGGGCTACTACCACGACGGCCTGTGGCCGGTGTTCCACAACCAGCCGGAGAAGGCGCACTTCACGCCGGAAAACTACCGCGCTTACCGGCAGCTGAACTGCCGTTTCGCCGATATCGCCTGCGAGCACCTGTGCCCGGGCGACATCGTCTGTATCGACGACTACCAGTTGCTGCCCTGCGCCCAGGCGTTGAAGGAGCAGGGGCTGCTGAATGCCTGCGCGTTCTTCTTCCACCTGCCGTTCCCGTCGGCGGCGCTGCTGCGGCGCATCCCGGAACATCGCCAGCTGCTCGCTTCGCTGCTGTTCTACGATCTGATCGGCTTTACCACCACGGACGATCGCAACGCCTTTCTCAGCTGCCTGTCAGTCGAGTTCCTGCTGGAGATGCTGCCCGACGACCAGATCCAGGCCAACGGGCATATTTTCGCCACCGGCATTTTCCCCGCCGGCATCAACGCCAGGCAGGTTTACTGAACTCAGGCCGCCGCCCGCTGGCGCTCCAGTTCGCGCACCAGCGGGATCACCTCACGGCCGAAGAACGCCACCTCTTCCTGGAAGTGCAGGAACGCCAACAGCATCAGATCCACCCCGGCGTCTTTCAGCGCGATGATGCGCTCGGCGATCTGCTGCGGCGTGCCGATCAGGTTGGTTTTAAAGCCGTCGTTGTACTGCACCAGATCCTCAAACGAGGATTTGGCCCAGTTGCCCTCACCCTCCGGCGAAGCCGCCCCGGCGTTCTTCACCTCGTGGCCGAATCCTTGCACCGCCTCCGGGTTGGCGTGATCGATAATCTCCTGCAGCACCGCCTGCGCTTCCTGCTCGGTATCGCGGGCAATGACGAAGCCGTTCACTCCCACCTTGACCCGGTGCTGGTTGGCCCTGGCCTTGGTCTGCAGATCGTCCACCTGCTGGCGAATGCCCTCCACGCTATTGCCGTTGGTGAAATACCAGTCCGAAACCCGCGCCGCCATGTCGCGCGCCGCCCGCGAGCTGCCGCCCTGGAAGATCTCCGGCAGCGGATCCAGCGGCTTGGGCTTCAGCGAGTAGTCGCGATAGCGATAAAAATCGCCGGCGAAGCTGAAGCTGGGCTCGGCCCAGATGCCGCGCAGGCAACGGATAAACTCTTCCGAACGCAGGTAGCGCTCTTCGTGGTCCAGCCACGGCTCGCCGATGGCCTTGAACTCGCCGCGGAACCAGCCGCTGACGATATTGACCGCGATGCGCGCGTTGGAAAGATGGCTGATGGTGGCGATCTGCTTGGCCGCCAGCGTGGGGTTCCACGGCCCCGGCAGCAGCGCGGCGATCACCTTCAGCTTCTCGGTGGAATCCAGCAGCGCCTGCGAAAACGACACCGACTCGTGCTGGTTGTCGGCGCCGTAACCGGCGGTGAAACGGATCTGGGTGAGCGCGTAGTCGAAACCGGCGCGCTCGGCAATCTGCGCCAGCTTGCGGTTGTAGCCGATGTCCCAACCGGTGCGCTGCGGGATGTTGCTGATCACCAGACCGCCGGAGACGTTCGGCACCCAGTAGGCGAACTGAATAGGCTGCTGCGAGTGGTTTGCTGCTGACATGCTTCTCTCCCTCTGCTCGTTGGCGCCGCGATGCGGCACGCATATAACCATTATCGATTTACAAATATTGAAAACCTTGTTTTGGTTATAAATCCGATAGCAGAATGCGTGCCAACCGCCGCGTTAAGGCATCCGGCTGAAAAACCGAAGGTTTAAAGCCGGCGGGTTAAAGCGGGTGCTGCATTGGCAACAGCGGCTGGCGGGCGGCTGTTGGTTATGCAACAAACCGCTCACCCCGCCAATCCAACCGTTCACCCGGCGGATCTGACCGCTGAGCGAAATACGCCTGTCTTCCCCCCTTACCCCCGGCGATGATGAGCTGTTCCTAAACCCGCCTTACCTCGGGAAAGACGCTACGGCTCGCCGCGCCACTCTGACATCTCTTACAAGCGGATGAGTTCATTCATATTTTGCAGACTGGAATTAAGGATACCTCATGAAACGAGAGGGGATTTTAAAGCACATTCCGTGGATGCTGCTGGGGATACTCGGCGCAGCCTGCCTCGGCGTGGTGGCGCTGCGCCGCGGCGAACACATCAGCGCGCTGTGGATCGTCGTCGCTTCGGTGGCGGTGTATCTGGTGGCCTACCGCTACTACAGCCTGTACATCGCCACCAGGGTGATGAAGCTGGACGCCGGCCGCGCCACCCCGGCGGTGGTCAACAACGACGGCCTCAACTACGTGCCAACCAACAAGAACGTGCTGTTCGGCCACCACTTCGCCGCCATCGCCGGCGCCGGGCCGCTGGTGGGGCCGGTGCTGGCCGCGCAGGTCGGCTACCTGCCCGGCACGCTGTGGCTGCTGGGCGGCGTGGTGCTGGCGGGGGCGGTGCAGGACTTTATGGTGCTGTTCATCTCCTCGCGCCGCAACGGCGCCTCGCTCGGTGAGATCATCAAAAAAGAGATGGGGCCGATACCGGGCACCATCGCGCTGTTCGGCTGCTTCCTGATCATGATCATCATCCTGGCGGTGCTGGCGCTGATCGTGGTGAAAGCGCTGGCGGAAAGCCCGTGGGGGGTGTTCACCGTCTGCTCCACCGTGCCGATCGCGCTGTTTATGGGCATCTACATGCGCTACCTGCGCCCCGGCCGCGTGGGTGAAGTCTCGATCATCGGCATCGTGCTGCTGGTGGCCGCCATCTGGTTCGGCGGCGTGGTGGCGCACGACCCGTACTGGGGCCCGGCGCTGACCTTTAAAGACACCACCATCACCTTCACGCTGATCGGCTACGCCTTTGTCTCCGCCCTGCTGCCGGTGTGGCTGATCCTGGCGCCGCGCGACTACCTGGCCACCTTCCTGAAAATCGGCGTGATCGTCGGGCTGGCGATCGGCATCGTGATCCTCAACCCTGAGCTGAAAATGCCAGCGGTGACCCAGTTCGTCGACGGCACCGGCCCGGTATGGAAAGGCACCCTGTTCCCGTTCCTGTTCATCACCATCGCCTGTGGTGCGGTCTCCGGCTTCCATGCGCTGATCGCCTCCGGCACCACGCCGAAGCTGTTGGCCAATGAGACCGACGCGCGCTTTATCGGTTACGGCGCGATGCTGATGGAATCCTTCGTCGCCATCATGGCGCTGGTGGCGGCGTCCATCATCGAGCCGGGCCTGTACTTCGCCATGAACACCCCGCCGGCGGCGCTGGGCATCACCATGCCGGATCTGCACCGCCTGGGCACCGAAGACGCGCCGATGATCATGGCTTCGCTGAAGGACGTGACCGTGCACGCGGCAGCGGCGGTCAGCTCCTGGGGCTTCGTCATCAGCCCGGAACAGATCCTGCAGACCGCCACCGACATCGGCGAACCTTCGGTGCTGAACCGCGCCGGCGGCGCGCCAACCCTGGCGGTGGGCATCGCCCACGTGTTCCACCAGATCATTCCGGGCGCCAACATGGGCTTCTGGTACCACTTCGGCATTCTGTTCGAGGCGCTGTTCATCCTGACCGCGCTGGACGCCGGCACCCGTTCCGGCCGCTTTATGCTGCAGGATCTGCTGGGCAACTTCGTGCCGTTCCTGAAGAAAACCGACTCGCTGGTGGCCGGCATCGTCGGCACCGCCGGCTGCGTCGGGCTGTGGGGTTACCTGCTGTATCAGGGCGTGGTGGATCCGCTCGGCGGCGTGAAGAGCCTGTGGCCGCTGTTCGGCATCTCCAACCAGATGCTGGCCGCCGTGGCGCTGGTGCTGGGCACCGTGGTGCTGATTAAGATGAAGCGCGCGCAATACATCTGGGTGACCGTGCTGCCGGCGGTGTGGCTGCTGATCTGCACCACCTACGCGCTGGGCCTGAAGCTGTTCAGCGACAACCCGCAGCTGGAAGGCTTCTTCTTCCTGGCCGGCGAGTACAAACGCAAGATCGCCGAAGGCGGCGCCGAGCTGAGCGCCCAGCAGATCGCCAACATGAACCACATCGTGGTGAACAACTACACCAACGCCGGGCTGAGCATTCTGTTCCTGCTGGTGGTGTACAGCATCATCTTCTACGGGGTGAAAACCGCGCTGGCGGCGCACAAAAACCCGAAACGCACCGACCAGGAAACGCCTTACGTGCCGGTGCCGCAGGCCGCGCCCGCCGACGGCGTAACTGAGGGGGAGGTCAAAGTTTCGACCCAGCATTGATGTGATTTAACGGATACCCTGCATAATAAACGTTAAGTAGTACCCAAAGCCGCACGGCCTGCGTATCGCAAGATGCCAGCCGTGCGGCGCGATGCAATCGAGATACCCGGGGCGACCCGGAGGTGGGGCATCCCTGCGGGAACCCCATCCCCCGGCTTCCCCTAATATCAGGCTAAAGCAAGCGCTGTAGTGATGCAGGGTAAAGTTGGAGAAGGCTTATGTTCGGAAATCTCGGCCAGGCGGGGAAGTACCTCGGGCAGGCGGCGCGCATGTTGGTGGGCGTGCCTGACTACGATACCTACGTCCAGCACATGAAAGACAACCACCCGGACAAGCCGGTGATGACCTATAAAGAATTTTTCCGCGAGCGCCAGCAAGCGCGCTACGGCGGCGACGGCAAAGGCGGCATGCGCTGCTGTTAACCCGCAGTCACAAGGATCCGTATGAAACCCATTGCAGTCACCATCCTGACCGGCTTTTTGGGCGCCGGCAAAACCACCCTGCTGCGCCACATCCTGAACGCCGAACACGGCTATAAAATCGCGGTCATCGAGAATGAGTTCGGCGAAGTGCCGATCGACGACGCGCTGATCGGCGATCGCGCCAGCCGCATCACTACCTTGAGCAACGGCTGCATCTGCTGCAGCAAGTCCAACGAACTGGCGGACGCGCTGCTGGATCTGCTGGACGGCGTCGACAGCGGCCAACTGGCGTTCGAGCGGCTGATCATCGAATGCACCGGCATGGCCGATCCCGGCCCGATTACCCAGACCTTTTTCTCGCACGAGATCCTGTGCGAGCGCTTCCTGCTGGACGGCATCATCACCCTGGTGGACGCGGCGCACGCCGAGCAGCAGCTGAGCCAGTTCAGCATCGCCCAGGCGCAGGTGGGCTACGCCGACCGCCTCCTGCTGACCAAAACCGACGTGGCGCCGGACTGCGAGGCGCTGATCCAGCGGCTGCAGCGGATGAACGCCCGCGCGCCGGTCTACCAGGTGACGCACGGCGACATCGATCTGAGCGTGCTGTTCGACATCGAAGGCTTTACGCTGAACGACAAACTCAACCTGACGCCGCCCGCCCCGCTGTTCCGCCGCATCCCGCAGCCGCAGAGCGACATCCGCTCAATTGTCGTGACGCTGGAGCGCCCGCTGCCGCTGATGCAAATCTCCGAAGTAATGGAAGGCCTGCTGCTGGAATACGCCGACAACCTGCTGCGCTACAAAGGCATTCTGTCCATCGAAGACGAACCGCGCCGCCTGCTGTTCCAGGGCGTGCAGCGGCTGTATAACGCCGACTGGGATCGGGAGTGGCTGCCTGGTGAGGAACGCCGGAGTACCTTGGTGTTTATCGGCGTGGATCTGCCGGAGGAGGAGATTCGGGGAAGGATTGGGGGGGTTGGGGTAAGATAAACCATTCCCCAGGCCAACACGGCCCATATCCAGCAAACTCAAGGATGAACGATGGCAAACAACGTGATGATAGTAGGATTAAAGGCGCTTAACCTGTGCGCGAGCGCCTATATCGTCATCAAACTGAGCACGGTGTTAGCCATCGGCATCATGTTTCTTATTGTCTCTTACGCCGGCGTGGAGGACGTTGAGCTGTCCAATCTCCTCGCCGGGGCGCTCATCATCCTGCCGCTGTTGGTCGTCGTCGGTGGCACGCTTATCGTCTGCGCCGTCGCCGCCTATCTCAACCTAAAGGCGCCCTATCGTAAAAAAGCGCTGTTCTTTAGCCTGCTGTTGGGCAGCATCTCTGCGGTTGGCCTGCTGCTGCCCTACTCACGCGAGTTCGCGCTATCCACGGCAACCGCCAGCGCCCTGGCATTGGGCAGCGCGCTGGGGATTTTTGCTTTGTCGAAGAGGCGGATTCAAGCGTTGTAGCGCCTGAAAAAGGCGGGTACGCGCTTATGCCTTTCCCCAATACGGTCCCGCCGCCACCGATTCGCGCTCGATCAGGCTGGCCGGGAAGCTGGGGCGCTTGCTCAGCTCGCCGCCGTCCAGCATCGACAGCAGGCGGTTGATGGTCTCCTGGATCATCTCGGTGACCGGCATCTTCATGCTCGACAGCGACGGCACGGTATAGGGCGCCAGCGGGATGTCGTCGAAGCCGATGACCGATACCGCCTCCGGCACCGCCACGCCGCGCTCCGTCAGCCGCTTCATCGCGCCGATGGCCATTTCGTCGTTGCCCGCGACGATGGCGCTGAACGGTTGCCCGCCGGCCAGCAGCGCATCGACCGCCGCCACGCCGCTTTGCGCGTGCCATTTCCCCTCGACGATCAACGCCTCGTTAACCGCGATGCCCTGCTGCGCCAGCGCGGATTTGTAGCCGGAAAGCCGCTCCAGCCCGGTGGGGGAATCGAGCGAGCCGGTGATAAAGGCGATGTCGCGATGGCCGCGCGCGATCAGGTGCGCCACCGCCGCCGCGCCGGCGGCGTGCTGATCGCTGAAGATGCAGTAGCTGTCGTTCAGCCGCAGCCGCCGGTTGATCACCAGAATCGGCTGGCGGTGTTGGGAGACGATCTCGTCCATTTCCGCGATCGACAGAAAACGCGGATAGATGATCACCCCGTCGCAGCGCAGATCCAGCAAAAACTGAATGGCGGCCCGCTCCTCTTCGGCAGTGTGCTTGCCGTCCGCCAGGATCAGTTGGCGGCCGTTCGCCTCCATGATACGCGCCGACTGCGCCATCAGTTCGCTGAAATAGTTGCCGCTGTAGAGGGTGTTGGTGACCACCAGGCCGAGGGTTTGGGTGGTGTTGGTCGCCAGGCTGCGCGCCAGCAGGTTGGGCCGATAGCCGGTTTCCGCGATGGCTTTTTCCACCAACGCGCGTTTCTCCTCGCTGACATAGCCGCTGCCGGACAAAACGCGCGACACCGTCGCCTTTGAAACGCCGGCCTTTTTCGCCACCTCGAGTATCGTTGCCATCTGTGCGCCGCCAAAATCCATGGGTTCAGCGCAGTCTACCCAAGACGCCCGGCGTTTGGAACGTTTTCACGCCCCTGCACATCGGTGCGCACTTATCCCTGACGATCCAGATCACGAAAACGCAACGCCAAAAACCATAGTTCTTGCCAACCACAAAACACCAATACATGATTTTGTGAAACCGGTTTCTTATGGGCGTTTCATACGGATGGAACGACGGATCGCCCAGGCAGTAAATATTCGCCTTTAGGCTATCCGAATTGCTATCTGAGAGACGACACGCCATGCCGAAGAACTACGCAGAAATCTCGCACGCCATCGTGGCCGCCCTGGGCGGCGCGGGCAATATCGAGGCCGTGACCCACTGCATGACCCGCCTGAGATTCGTGGTGAAAGACAAAACGCGGATCGACACGCCGGCGCTGAAGGCCATCGACGGCGTGCTGGGCGTGGTGCACAGCGGCGAGCAGTGCCAGGTGATCATCGGCAACGAGGTGGCCAAGGCCTATCAGGCGGTGCTGGCGCTCGGCATGCCGGGCGCGGCGGCCCCCGCCGCCCCGGTGAAACGCCAGCTTACCCTGAAGGGCATCGGCGCCGGCATTCTCGACGCGCTGGTGGGCACCATGTCGCCCCTGATCCCCGCCATCATCGGCGGCTCGATGGTGAAGCTGCTGGCGATGATCCTGGACATGGCCGGGGTATTCGAGAAAGGCTCCTCGACCCTCGTCATCCTCAACGTGATCGGCGACGGCGCGTTCTTCTTCCTGCCGGTGATGGTCGCCGCCTCGGCGGCGCTGAAGTTCAAAACCAACATGTCATTGGCGATCGCTATCGCCGGGGTGCTGGTGCATCCCAACTTTATCGATCTGATGGCCAAGGCGGCGCAGGGCCAGGCGGTGGAATTCGCCTTCATCCCGGTGACGGCGGTGAAATACACCTACACGGTGATCCCGGCGCTGGTGATGACCTGGATCCTGTCGCACATCGAACGCGGGGTGGATCGCATCACCCCGGCGGTGACCAAGAACTTCCTCAAGCCGATGCTGATCGTGCTGATCGCCGCGCCGGTCGCCATTCTGCTTATCGGGCCGCTCGGCATCTGGATCGGCAGCGGCATCTCTGCGCTGGTCTACACCGTGCACGGCTACCTGGGCTGGCTTTCCGTGGCCATTATGGGGGCTATTTGGCCGCTGCTGGTGATCACCGGCATGCACCGGGTGTTTACCCCGACCATCATCCAGACCATCGCCGAGACCGGCAAAGAGGGCATGGTGATGCCTTCGGAGATCGGCGCCAACCTGTCGCTGGGCGGCGCTTCGCTGGCGGTGGCGCTGAAAACCAAGAACCGCGAGCTGCGCCAGACCGCGCTGGCCGCCGCCGCTTCCGCCATCGTGGCGGGGATTTCCGAACCGGCGCTGTACGGCGTGGCGGTACGCCTGAAGCGGCCGCTGATCGCCAGCCTGATCAGCGGCTTCGTCTGTGGCGCGGTCGCCGGCATCGGCGGGTTGGCCAGCCATTCGATGGCCTCGCCCGGGCTGTTCACCAGCGTGCAGTTCTTCGATCCGGCCAACCCGATGAGCATCGTGTGGGTGGTGGCGGTGATGGCGCTCTCGGTGGTGCTGTCGTTCGCGCTCACGCTGATGCTGGGCTTCGAGGATCTGCCGGAAAACGCCGCCGCGCCCGGCCAAACCGCACCGGCGGCGAACGCCGCCGGCGCAACGCATTAACGTATATTTATACCCTAAATAGTTGGAGCGGCATCAAGGCGGCAAGAGAGCGAATCCCGATGAGCTTACACAAGTAAGTGATTCGGGTGAGTGAACACAGCCAACACGGATGCAGCTTCAAGTATGACGGGTATTGAGGATTGCATGTCCGATTCAACATTCCCTAAAGGATTTTTATGGGGCGGTGCTTTAGCCGCCAACCAGGCGGAAGGCGGCTATCGCGAGGGCGGCAAAGGGCTGACCACCGTCGATATGATCCCGCACGGCGCCAACCGCATGGCGGTCAAACTCGGGCTGGAGAAGCGCTTTAGCCTGCGCGACGACGAATTTTATCCCAGCCACGACGCCATCGATTTCTACCACCGCTACCGCGACGACATCGCGCTGATGGCGGAGATGGGCTTTACCGTGTTCCGCACCTCCATCGCCTGGAGCCGCATCTACCCCAACGGCGACGAGCTGACGCCCAACCCCGAGGGCATCGCCTTCTACCGCAGCCTGTTCGAAGAGTGCCGCCAATACGGCATCGAGCCGCTGGTGACCCTGTGCCATTTCGACGTGCCGATGCACCTGGTGACCGAATACGGCTCCTGGCGCAGCCGCAAGATGGTGGAGTTCTTCACCCGCTACGCCCACACCTGCTTCGAGGCCTTCGACGGGCTGGTGAAATACTGGCTGACCTTCAACGAGATCAACATCCTGCTGCACAGCCCGTTCTCCGGCGCGGGGCTGGTGTTTGAAGCGGACGAAAACCCCGAACAGGTGAAATACCAGGCCGCGCACCACGAACTGGTGGCCAGCGCGCTGGCGACGCGCATCGCCCATGAAGTGAACCCCGCCAACCAGGTGGGCTGCATGCTGGCCGGCGGCAACTTCTACCCGTGGTCCAGCAAGCCGGAAGACGTGTGGGCCGCGCTGGAGAAAGACCGTGAGAACCTGTTCTTTATCGACGTGCAGGCGCGCGGCGCTTACCCCTCCTACGCCGCCCGCGTATTCCGTGAGAAAGACGTCAGCATCGTCATGGAACCGGAAGACGCCGACATCCTGAAGCACACAGTCGACTTCGTCTCCTTTAGCTACTACGCCTCGCGCTGCGCCTCCGCCGACATGAACGACAACAACAGCAGCGCCGCCAACGTGGTGAAATCGCTGGCGAACCCGCACCTGCCGCGCAGCGACTGGGGCTGGGGCATCGATCCGCTGGGGCTGCGCATCACCATGAACATGATGTACGACCGCTACCAAAAGCCGCTGTTCCTGGTGGAAAACGGCCTGGGCGCACACGACGAGTTCAATGCAGCAGGCGAGATTGAGGACGACTACCGCATCAGCTACCTGCGCGAACACATCCGCGCCATGGCCGACGCCATCGCCGACGGCGTGCCGGTGCTGGGTTACACCACCTGGGGCTGCATCGACCTGGTGGCCGCCTCGACCGGCGAAATGAGCAAGCGCTACGGCTTTGTCTACGTCGACCGCGACGACCAGGGCAACGGCACCCTCGCCCGCACCCGCAAGAAATCGTTCTGGTGGTATAAGAAAGTGATCGCCAGCAATGGGGGGGATTTGGGGTAGGTTGTAGGGGCCGGGGGGTTGGGGGGCTTAAATTCGTTTAAGCTGCCCCAGCTTTTGCTCTGCTTTTCGTTGCAACATGGCAAAGAACGCTACCGCGGTAGTACCCCAGCTCTCCGGCATAAATTCATCTGAAAAATACTCCGCCATGCCTTCGTTTATACGCCCTGCATAAGTAGCCTGAAACTCTTTAGTCTCCTCGAGGATATCGCGGATGACTTGAGTGCCGTTTTGCTCCAGGAAGCCGTCAATCACCCCCTCGGCCGTGTCGGCATCAGTAAACAGATCATAATCCTGACCGAAGTAAATACTGAATAAGTTACTGAGTTCGCTGAAGTGATTGCGAATCACGATGGTGCCCAAAGCGCTTTCACTGCAGCGCTTCTGGCCTGTTGCAGGAATGCGGAAACCGTGGTTCCCCATAGCTCCGGGCTGAAGGTAAAGCCGAAACGTTGGCTGAATAATGACTCCACATTATCCTGCGCCAGTAGCTCATCTATCTCATTGACCAAAGCCTCGCGCTGCTGATGAGTCGCCAGACGAATGTACTCTGCGATCAGCGCAGTAATATCGCCCTCTGCATTTATCAGGTCATAATCTTGACCAAAATAAACGACGATCAGGTTATCAAGTTCGCTGGTTTTCATCGGCTTATCTCGCAGGGAAAGCGCTAAGGATAAAGTAAGGTTTGCCATTATAGCGGGTAAATTCAATCACAACGCCAACCCGGTGACATTGATAGACGTCAGTACTTCCGCGTAATACGCCGTAACCCACTGACTCTGAAAAATTATGATACACGCTCAAACGGCTGCCGGGAGATGCGTATTTTACCCAATTCATAATATCTGCACGGTTCGCCTTGACCGTGACAGATACATACTTTTCGGCCTCCTTTACCGATCTGAAGGTACTTGCCGCGATCAGTTTCGGGCGCCTGGCTAGCCTGGCAATAAGCGTTTCCGGAGCTATGTTTATATGCCGAGCCAATGTGTGCCCGCCCGGATATTTACCGCTAACGGACTCATGCTCAATCAGCTTAACCCGCCCCATGCGCACGGATGCGGCTCTGGCAGCACCAACCGCTCCGGCAAAGACTAAAGGCACGGCAATATCGACCGTTAAACCGACGTTATAGGCCGTTTCCCTATCGGCACCCAGTATTTGCGCCAATAAAACGGCAGACTGATAAGTATCGGTAGTTGTTGGATGCCCGGTAATCATCTGATTGGAAGCAGCTTTGATGCTGTCCAGGCTATGCGTTCCCACCACCACACACCCAACTTTGGTGATAAAAGTCGGATCCGGCGCATAACACAACACCCCTGCCCCCATCAGCTCAACGACACCACCGGCAAGCCCCAAACCGCCAAGCAGACGGTTACTGAGCGTTTCGCCTTCAGTGACGCTTTCATCAGACAGCACCGCCGCAAGCTGCACCGGCGACAAGGCAATACGCAACTCATCTTCATTCGCCATGCTCGTTCATCCGTGAATTAGCAAAGCCGTATGATTAACATAAGCTCTAGAAAGGATAAATACTGGAACGGTTAACGCCGAATTAACCGGCACCTTATCTGCAAGGCTTGGACAATGCTGAAGCACTGTTATTTCAATAGAGCGCCTCGTTATTGGATGTTTTCGATAGCAAAGTGATTATTGAATCTTTTCACTTTGAAGTGAGCGATAAAGGCCCTGCCGGAGACATCCTGCAGATTTCTGCGCTTCTCAATCGGTACGAAATTTAGCCTCATGCTGTAGATATAATTTTCCTGAAACGGGTAATCTTCTTGGGTAACACAAATGCCCTTTTTCAGATCCCGATTCACCACCTCGATCAATTTCTCATCCAAATCACCACTGATATAGAGCGTATCTGGCCTTTCGTTTTCCTTTGGTGACGGATAGATGCAGATGTCGCCATTCGCTTTAGCATGGGCGGCGATAGGGATGTCCGGCACATAGCGCTGATCGAGACGATCGCCAATGCAGGCGCTCAGTAATGCTGCACCGAAAGCGATAAGTAAGAAATTAGCTTTCATCATATTCGAATATTTATAAATCTTAAGGAAGAAATTTAATCCATGAATGGATGACTGATAGTTCGACGCAAAGATGATATGCCGAATTGCGAGGTACATTCCAATCCTAAAAGTAAATAAACTGTAATTCCATACAGCTTATTTTTTCCTTTTACTGATAACGTTATAGTTTTTCCGCTGCGGCAAAATCCGCAGCCGGAGTTAGCGTTCCGAATCTGACATACTACCGCTGTATTATGTAATAATGCAGCAGCTTTAGTTCACTCCAAATAATGGTGGCTCAGGCGGGGGCTTCGCAAGAAGCGCCGGTTCGTATGTCCCGGTGACGCTAACCCCGTCTGGGCTACCACCCGAGTTTAGCGTCTCTGGTGATAGTCATTAACTAATGACATACGTAGATGCACCCATGACAAAGGTTCCCACTACAGAATCCGTTGCAAGCACCCTTACCCTCTACCGCCAACTGTTTAACCACCTCGATCTTAGCGCTTTCAATCCCTCAGAACTTTTAGACCTGGCCGCCCTCTCTGCCGAACAGGCGGAAGGTTTGTGCCACGGCCTGATGCTATTCGGCCATTTACTGCAAAAGCACCCACAGCTGGACACTGAAGGCTGGGAACAGCTGAATCGCTATCTCAATGCTACAGCGCATCTGGTTCCTGCACTGTGTAACCTTTATGGGCGGGCGTTGCGGGAGATGGAAGCCTGCGGCTAACGTAAATGGCAATTAGGGCGATGCTCATCGCCCTTCCCACCCACGATTTCCAATAGATCTGACTAACGTATCACAACAAAAGCATTCATCAAGGTAGGCATTTCCTCCCCTACCTGGCATAGTTAACGCATTCGGTAAATCGATGAGTTAACTGCTGGGTATTGATGTATGGCTGCTGCAAAACTTTGGACTAGGGAAGAATTACTGATCGCTTTCACGCTGTATAGCCAAATTCCATTTGGCAAACTCCACTCGAAGAATCCCGAGATAATCCATTATGCAAAACTGATTGACCGTACGCCATCGGCGTTAGCCATGAAGCTGGTTAACCTCGCTAGCTTGGATCCATACATTATCGAATCTGGCCGTAGTGGTTTGAAAGGGGCCTCCAATGCCGATCGTGAATTGTGGAAAGAAATGAACCAAGATATGGATTTATTCAATCAGCAATGCCAAACGGCAATGGAACACTTGGATAAACCAGCCGCACCTGATTTTGATAAAGAGCAAAAAGATTTCAGTGGCAGAGATAAGTTCTCTACAATCAAAACACGTGTAGACCAAAACCTGTTTCGCAAAAATGTATTGGAAGCTTACGAATATCGTTGCTGCGTCACTGGTCTAGAAGAACCGTCATTACTCGTTGCTAGCCATATCCTACCTTGGAGCCACTCGATCGAACAACGCCTTAACCCTAGTAACGGATTGTGTCTGTCCAGTTTGCACGACAAAGCTTTTGACCGTGGGCTCATTACGTTTGATGATAAGTTGGAGTTGGTATTATCAACACAGATTAAGAAGTTAAAAAGTAGCATTTATGTGAATAACTTTGAAAATTATGAAGGAAAAAAAATTCGGTTACCGTTATATTATCACCCGGACAACAGACACCTGGCTTATCACAGAGATAATATATTTCTAGGTAACTAAATTTCACTTATTTTACTGCATATATAATCAGGCTAGTCTAACAATTTGCTCAGCATTGAAATCCCTTCATTTAACTCTTGACATAGCCCCGTTTAGCCGGAGTAACTGTATCTATCATAAAACCTTGCGATGTCATGTCATTGCATGAATACGCTTTCGATATGAAAGCGCATTCAGCAAAAACATCAGCCAGTAATTATCAACATTGTTGCTGACATTCTAACTCGGTTTAAGATTCGCCAGCGCACGCAGCGGTCGTCTTTCCAATTCAAACGTATCAATGAATAGTAGTGGCGACTCCCCGCCAGCCAATCCAAAAGAGTCAATCAGGGCATCATGTTCGGCTTCTCTCCATTGCCATAAAGGATGTGTTACGGCCGCTCTCCAAAGTTCTTTCCCATCCTGTATTTCAATAAGAACAGGTAATGAATACTCTTTTAACAATTTGATCGTTGCCGGTCGTAGTGCCTCGACGTCTTCCGCTAACTCAAATGCTCTTTGTCGCCATTCTTTCATTTCTGGCTGACTCCAATCAGCGGCGTTCAGACCACACACGAATTCGGGCATAACCATTGCCCGTAAATAGGCCATACCTAAACGCCAGTCCAGCAAGCCGTGATACCGACGGTTGCCATAGCGCTGTATGCATTTGTAACAGGCCGTTTGACATTGAGCAGGATGATCCTTCTTCAGAAAGTCAACCATTGGCCAGACGCACTTATCTTCCAGAATCTCATGCAATAATGTGACGATCAAAGGTGGACCGCCAGCGATGGCAGGTTCGGCAAGTCGTCTGCATAATCCTGAACCATTGATCAACGCGTCGGCGATTTGCAAGATGGGTTTACCAAGATGCACTCGGGGTTCAAGCATTTCGAATTCATCTGGCGAAACATCCAGATAGAGTGCTGCCTTATGCGTCAATATCTGGGTCGCACTAATAGCAGCAGCACGCGTAGGCAAATTCATGTGCTCGCCGTATCTGGCGACCATGTCCAGATTAAGGCGTGCATCGAATTTAGTTAATTCAATATGAAGCGATTCTGTCTCTTTGCTTGATACAAGTCCAAAACTTTTTTTCTTGCCGCTACATTGCCAGCGCGGGTTATTGTGAGACTCCAACCAACCTGAATCGATAGCCTGTTCACCTTTAACTGACGGACAATAAGTAGAAAAGGGCATTGGTGCTTTTAGATCATTTGCCAAGTCAACAGTAAATCGTTCACCTTCCTTTTCTCCATTAATGGGGCCATCATTGAGGCGAAGAATGGTCACTTCGCCACGTCGTACAGTGAAAGAGTCGCATTTTGTTGGAACCCCCTCATGCAACACTGTCGCCGTGGTTTTTAACGACATACGGATAAAACTATCCATATCGTCTTTGGGTTTGAAATCCGTGCGAAAAGCTGCAGGCGTGATATAAAGCCTGAATTCTTCAGGACTGATCGGTGTTCGGCAATCCTCGCAATTAATGTCGTTGTCAGGTTTATGTAACTCCAGCTTGGCAGAACCGCATGCAGGGCAAATTGCTACATGGCTACACGACTCCTGCCATGAGCCTACCACCGAAAGATCCGATATTCGATTGTTCTGGATCTGTGGTTCCTGGTAATTTCCTGTGAAGCCTATTACCTCATGCTTTTTCTTATCCTTGATCAATACCGAACCAGGAGCATATTCAAAAACTGCTAGATCAAGATCGCGATCCATCGTCGACCATTCGTATTCTTCTTGGGCATTTATACCTTTTGTTTTACGTAATCCTAAATAAAGGTTTCGCACCCGAGTCGGCATGCCATACATCGGCAGTTTACCGTGCTCGGCCAGGAAACGTGCAAGCCCTATATCGTCTTCAGGGACGCAAGCGTTCAGTTTATCGATTTCATCAATTATGCCTTCCGCATTTACTGCAGAATAAAGACGCCGTTTTTGCTCTGGATCGAACGTTGCTGCCTCAATAAAGCGATCATGTATATTCTGAGTTGTTTTCAACGCTCCCAGCAATCGTTCAGCCCAATTCTTTTCATCGCTATGATAGTAATCATGCGTAGAAATATATTCACCGTGAATATCAGGTGGAACGAGTTTATCTCCAGGGAAGGTTATTCCATTTCTATAATCCTCTTCGCGTAAAAGATTAAATGCAGCTCTAAGCCATACTTTCCGCATGAGTCTTAATGGAATGGCGTCGTGATCTACCGCCAGGAAAGGTGGCGGCGGCGAATCGCCGGTGATTGCATGAGGATGAGCAAAATAGTATGCATCATGAGTACGCCCACGACAAAATGTGATAACAAAAGAAAAAGCTTGGCCGCGTCGTCCAGCTCGACCGACGCGTTGCTGGTAGTTAAAACGTTGAGGGGGCATGTTGGCCTGATAAACCGACTGAAGTGAACCGATATCAATTCCGACTTCCATTGTCGTAGTAACGGCTAGCATATCAATTTCTGTGTCTAGCTTTTCAAGTTCACTAACTTTATCGACAAAAATCCCCTTGAACTTACGCAGACGATCGGAGAAATCATCCGTCTGCCCCGTCAATTCTTCGACGTTCAGCCGGAAACGTTTAACTCCGTCTCGCTCTCCACGTACAATGCGTTTACCAAGAAAATTGTCTTCCCATAGATCTTCGACAAACCCGCTGGGTTCAAGAGCGAGTGCATTCACGCAACGGGTACAATATTTAAACCCTAAATGTAAGTGAATTCGCCCACAGTTACCGCATTGCCAGTAATTATCGCCAGGTTTGGCGACCTTAAGAAACAACTTGCCGATACTAATTAACCCCGCCGGATGTTTCAAATCAGCAAACTGCTTTAATACACGTGTCAAACCATCTTGATAGTTGTTATCACCAAACAAAACCCTGGCAATTCGCTTAATCTTTTCTTTTTCAACATCTTTCCCAAAACACCAATCACGAGTGCGACTTTCATCGTAATATTTGTTCTCTTTAACACGATAGGCACCGGAAAACACCCTTAGCCAAGCATCAATTTCAGGCATTTCATCTTTATCTGAGATGCATGGATATGCCAATCCTGTTTCTTCCAGCGCGAAAAATGTATTGGCGAAAATAACATCATCTATCAGTTCAGACTGATCTAAAGATATTTTCGTTTTTATTTTCATTCGTTCATGAGAAGGAAGCCTTTCACTAAATCTAATAGTCGCCCCTTCTTTAATGAAATTAGCATGCCAAACAGTGCTATCATTCTCATCTGAATTAGAACGATATTTATAGGGTGATATTCCCAGCCTGACGAGCTCAGATGTGATTCTTCCTATTGAGTCGCCTTCAGACTCCAGTAATTTGTCGATTTTTACCCGTCTATATTTACAAAGCTCAGTAATTCCGGCTTGGTTTTTTTGAAGATCATGCAGCCTGATATATTCATCATAATCTCCAGATTGTTTAGCCTTGGCTTTCCTGTCTTCAATATCCGCGTCTGAAATGTACCTGCTTTCAGCCTCGTTAATCATCGCTCTGGAAGATGCGACCAATATTTCCCTGCGTAGATCACGCAAGTGCAGCCGTTCGATTTCCAGCGCCATTGATGCCGCATCCTGTCGACTGTCTGAGAAAACAATACTCTTTGCTTCCGCGCCAATCGCATGTAGTAATTCAAATAGCTCCGTTGCTACCAGCTGGGATGATTTCGTCACACCAGTACGAAATGCGCGAATGGGCGTTCTGGAACGATTGCTGGCAGGCCGGTTGGAATAGTCAATGCCGCAGTTAGGGCAGCAGAAAGGCTGCGCAGAAGGGCTCTTCGCAGGCTCGCCTTTTTTAGGCTTAACCGGATTCTGGAAATAGAGATACCCGCGAACCACGCCAGTATTTGTCGGTGATATATCCTGCCCAACAGTCACTATACCAGTAACAGGATTAAGTGCCGCCTTATCCCAGGCATCCCAACCTTTTTCGCAGCCTGCTGGACTTTTATCTGACATATCGACAGGCCAGAAAACCGCAAACTCATCCAACGTCATATCATCGTAGTATTCTGCGCCGGGGCGTTCTGGAAGATTTTCCAGATTGGTTGCCGAAGGTAATAATTCGATGGTTTTACCGTGATTCTGTCCCTTCTGACCGCCGATCAGTAACTCGCCGCACGCTTCACAATACAGCATTTCGAACAAACGGCGACCACGTTTCCCACCTGGAGTTGATGGCGCATGCGACAAGCCTCGTTCCAGACAAAAATCGGAGAATTTCGCCTTTTGCTCTCCCGGCGATACGGAGGCGAAGAAACCCTCAATATTTCTGACGAATGTATGCACGCGAAAAGCTGGAGTGACGTTGGCAGGTTTCTCGAACTCTTTCCCAGATTCCGGCAGCGCGCGTAACAGCATTAACCCGCGCAATGCTAATTCCAATTCATCTTGATTACCCGCGTCTTCCTTAATAAAAATCTTATCAATGATTAACCCCGGCGGCATCGCTCGCGGCGACTCGCTGCCTTCTTTTATGCAAGCATTGGTCAGCAGCGCAGCTGCTTTTTCCGCTGCTTGTTTAATGCCTTGCATGCCATTTTGCGCTTTCAAGCCTAGAGCCAGAAAGACATTAGACAAAGCCTGATTAAGCGCGTCCGTCATGTTCAGATTACGAACGACGTTTTCCTGCCCCTCAAGTGCAACCCGCATCAATGCGGCGAAAGGCCACACAGCGATTTTTCCTTCAGGTTTTGGTGGTATATATGGTTTTCCCTGAATAACGCAATTACGCCAGAAGTCAGGCTTATCGCTACCGGGATCCAGAGAGTCGCGGCAAGTGCCAAAGGGGGCAAAGAGATCCCGAAGGTATTTCCGTGATTGTTCTCCATCCGTGCCATCCATCGGAAGGGATGCAGACGACGCCAGCAAACGCAGTTTGTAACGATGTTTCGGGTCATCAAGCCCTAATCTGATAATCAGCGACTTAATTAACATTGCGGTTTCGGTTCCAGCAGAACCACGCATTAAATGCAGCTCGTCGAATACCAGATAGAAGTACGCGTCGTTGTTATTCATCAGCCATTCACGCGTAGCATCAAAAATACCGTCCTCAACTTCTCGCGAAAGCATAGCCCCCAGCATTGAGGCGTTAGTGACGAGAACGTCAGGCGGGGCTGCCTGCATATCCCAGCGAGAAACCATTTCCCCACCGTCTGTCGAAGGAAATATATATCGGGTCTTTTCCGAAACGTTTTCTTTTTCTTCGTCGAATGCACGCGCAGCCTGCTGATCGCTATCAATTCGCTTCAACGCCTTACGTAATTTTTCAAGATTACGGGCACGACGACTTTTTTCCGATTTGACTCCAGAGATTCGGGGATGACTGGCGTAGCCGGTAACCGGTGTTGCGCTGGTATATTGCCCGAAGAAGATCCGATTTCCTGCGAAGCGATGTTCCATCACCTGCCGTGCGTCATCTGAATCCAACGTTTTACGTAAACGCGCCATTTGATCTTCAACTAGAGCGTTCATTGGGTAAAGCACCAGCGCCCTGACTGCAGCCTGACGTTTTTCTCCTTCACGACGAGAAGCCCAGCTTGTTTTTTCGCCGTTCCACCATCGATTTTGCAGATAACCGTCGTAAGGTGCGGCCCAGCTGACAGCCTCATTCGATAGTGCTGCCAGTATAGGCAACATAAAACTTTCCGTTTTTCCCGAACCTGTTCCCGATGTAACAATACCGGGGCAACCAGGAGAAAGACCTCGCTCCAGCATTTGAATCTGGTGGCTATATGGCGCATGGACTGAACGACGCGGCCAGATCTCATCACCAGGTTTCGCATCGAACAGACCAGATAACGCTAATTCAGCGAACGCCTTACGGCCTTTATGAGACAAACTATTCAGCGGCCCACAGTCCATCTCGGCCAGAACTTCTAGCGTTTTATCAGAAGATTCATACCGTAAAACAGGTTCAATGTATGGTTCTGCGGCAAATTCACCGCTACTGTTCAGCAGATTGCGTCTTGATGCTGCGACGGAAGGATCGGCAATTCGGAAGTTGGTTTCTATATATGAAATGAAGAAGTCCTGAATGCGGCGAAAACCACCAATCGGATCTAACATGATTTCCTTCTCCTATAATTTATTTGGCTTACATCTCGTTATTCTGTAAATCGGCGTATAAATCGATTAAGTACTTCTGATATATGGCTTTGTTTTTATCATCAAGCGGCGCGAATTCATGCGCAGTTTTCATCGCCCGTAGGGTATTTACCAGATCCAGACGCCCGGCCGACATTTCATCCGCGATAGTGAGTTTGTCTTGTAGCGAATCTTCTGATGCCGGACCGGGATCCAGCTCACTATGATTTTCTAAAGAAAGATGTAAAGGAGACAGCGCAATCGCATCCCGAATGATGACGTTTTCCATCCGCAAGCGAAGATGTTTTCCCTTTATTTTCTCCACCTCATCGCAATCTTCATTTTCAATGGTGCCGCAAATCAGAAAGCGTCGGGGTAAATCGCCGCTGTGTAATTGATCTTTCAGCGCCGGTAACCAGAAACGCACACCGGAACATTCGACACACTCAATGACAGCGAGAATCGTTCGCGGACGGGAGGCTCCACTCAGTAATAACCCCTGGTAAAGCGGTGTCGCCAGATGATTCCCCGCGCGAACCCAAAGATCCTCGCAGGAAATCATCGTCGGATCAGCAACCAGTCGGATGGAGCGGCCTGAAGAAATCAGCGATTCGGCAATAGCAAGGAAGTCTTGTGTTTCCGGGCCATATAACAACGGGCACTCGCCGGCCAACATCAACACCAGAAATTGCGTCATGAGTATCTTTCCGTCGGGCGTCAGCAACTTGTTCTCTCTGACGGTCTGACCGAATTCTTCACAGGATACGACTCTCGCTTGCGCCGGGAGGCGTACTTCAGGAATCGCTGAGTAAGCCATACGACGAGCCTTCTCAGTAATAGCAATATCCATTTTTTCAAGTTCAATTTTCGCCTGGGCAGTACGTTCTTCGGTATCTGTTAAAGACGCCAAACATACTTCATGCTCACAGCTCAGAGAAGCCAGTATCTGATGCTGATTTTCGTTCTGAGCATATAAATCAGCGCTGGTGTCTTTCAGACGGCTAATTTCGCTTTCGAGATGCACTTTTTCCTGTTTAAGCGTTCGTTCTATATCCGCTTGTTTTTCTGCGAAATCAATCTGAAATTTTTCTTCTTCGAGCTGCCGTAATTGTACGATCTCTTCTTCGATCTCGCTTTTCCTTGTCTTCTTCAAAACGGCCATTTCCGTTTCAATAGCTTCACGGCGTCGCAGTCGTTCAGCTGAAAACTCTTTATCAAGCGCCTTATACTGTTCGGCGCGCAACGCGACTCGCTCTTCTTCCGCAATGTTTTGTATCTGATGCTCGAGAAGGTAGGCAATCTGCTGGTCCTTCAACACTGATTCGGTAAACTGACGAGCCAGCGAATCCTCTTCCTCCAGTTTCTTAGCCAACTCTCCTGCCCGGAGCGTTTGAGCGGCAGCCAGCAGAGCATCGACGCCGGAAGTTAATTTTCCATTTTGCTCATTTATGTGCACTCGGAGCCATGAAGCGATTTCGGTTGTCAAACCAGCGCAGGAAAGGTGTTGAATAACGTTTTCGATGTACTGCTTATCCGGCGTCCAGTCATGGATCCGAGCAGGTGATGCATCGACATCGGGCATATAAAACGACTTTCCACTTTCAGATATGCCGGATACGGAAATCACACTACCTTCATGGAAATCATATTCATAAACGTTCTGGCTTTTGGACAGAATCAAATATCCTGATTTCGACTCAGCCATATTCGCCAGAATCAGACCATCCGGCCCAAAACGGATAGCCCATAATCCTGGTTCGCCATCTGTCGTTATGCCATTGAAACTCAATTGGCGACGCACTTCCAATAACGACTGGCCGGAAGATAAATCATAATAAGGATAAATACGGCGGGCATGTTTCGCCTGAGCTCTGTTGCGTATGCCGGGTCCAACATGAAAAGCAGCCCATTCGTCCTTCCGAAGTTGCAAAGCGTCAGTCTCGTTAAACTCAACTTCTCCCGTACGAGGGAACAATTTCTTAGGGTTTTCGATCGTGCGCCAACCAACAGGCGTTTCCTGCACGATAACTTTGAGATAAGACTGATAATTTCTGCGATCAAATTGACCAAGATACAAAGGGATTTTGCTCATCTTTAATTTTCCTTATCATCCCAGCGTCAGCGTTAGCCGACCGTTTCGCCAAATCGTACGTATTTTTCCGCCGGAATGACGGCTGGCGGAAACTAAGCGGTTTATATCACCCTCACCATGTGGAAAGAGGGAATTGAAGCATCCCGGAAGCAGCGATTCTAACCAGCGGAATGAGACGTCATCGACAGGATAGGCATAACCGGAGTCCACCGGACCTCCGTTTCTGAGCGTGTGACGCCGTATTCCCGCGGCCAGCGCATCGGGTAGGCCGCAATCATTAATAAGGCATATCAGATGATTTTTGGCGACGCGTTCAAACACGGGTTCCCGGTTTTTCGCGCCAGCGGTGATAATAGCGGCAGTTCGGGAAAGAAAATGCATCGTTTTTCGCCCGGAAATCACCCGATAGATATCATGATCTCGCCCGCCAGGATGAATATGAAGTGACAGAGACACTGATTCTTTCTCTAGGGAGCCATCCTGCTGAAATATTCCCGAACGCCAGTTCCAGACCGCCGCTGGCTCGTGTAGTTCAGCGGTGCGTTCCGTCGTGACAAGTGAAAGCGGTGTTGTATTGGATGACGATGGGGCTTCGATAAGCGGCCATCCCAGACGCTGAGATAACGCAACAGGATTAGCGAGTACGGCTCCAAATACAGGGGGCGACCAGAAGCTTATGCCACGACGACGGAAACTTTCTCCGCCCAGCCCGGCAACCGCTTTTTGAAAATCATCCATCAGACTGGCGCAGACAGCACCTTCCACAACAACCAGAGAATTTTCTCCGTTGCAAATCTGAAGCAACGAGGGTTTAACCAGCGTCCATGCCCGACCTTTCCACTCAGGGCGTAGGCGTGGCTGGATCAGACCCGCATGATGTAAACAACGAATCAAATGCCACACGTTGATGTTGTCGGCCACATGCCTGAGAAGAGCAAATAATTCGGCTTCTTCCCAGCCGCTAGCTCCGCTGGCGTAAATCGCCTCTAGAAGATGATCGCAGCATACTTCGTTATCTTCCCACTGCAACAGTTCTTCGAAATTAAACGTCGGTGCCTGTAGAGCAGACATCGACCAGTCATAAAGCGGTTCAAATCGGTATCTTGCGCTTTCGCCCAAAGTCGGGTGTGGTACGGCGCGAGTGAAAAATCGCGCGCGACGCCTCCACGGCGGCATTTTTTCCCCCACTTCAAGCACCGGCTCGATAAAGAACTCACCACTAAGCGACCCAGTAGAAATCAAACGACCATCTATTACAGAAACATTGGTTCCCGCTCCATCATTTCCAGATGCATATATTTTGTAGCTTCGCGTATCTGACTCAACAGAAGGCAAAAACGCCGGTAATCCCAGCCATCCGCCAGGTACGCGTATTCCACCGTATAGCTGAGGGCGCGTAACGTCATCATCTTGAATACCCAAAGAGGATCTTAGTGAGCGGAATATATCCATCGCTGAAACCTGGTTCAGCGGCTGGGTCGTTAAAACCCACTCATCCTCTGCAATATACCCGTTGAGGCGTTTGCTCATCTGTACAGAATGTTTACTGGATAAGGCGATATGAAACCGTTGCGAATATACGTCAGGAGACGATTTCGCTCTCCAGCGCCCATTTCCGATCTCATAAAAAAATAATAATCCGGCCTGCGTCGCTTTCCCCAGATTTTCGCTGTTCTCAGCGTAGTGGGCGCTAAGGGCTTTGGATAACGTAGGATGAAAAACTCTTTCTCCTCTCTCGTCCGCGCTACTGAAATAACACCGCGAACCGTCGAAGTCGACATACATATCAATGATGGACTGATGCGTCGTTATACAGGACGATATCCCGACCGCCCGTTGACGCAGGCGCCAGAAAGGCATATCAAACAGTGCGCGACGCCCCAACAACCACGCATCTCTGAATTCGGCGAAAGCCTCCTTCAGCGCATGAGAAACGCTTTGTCTCTGAATAACAATCTGAAAGTATTCTATTAACTGGCGTGGGCTAGCGGCGGCTTGCGGATGGCTTTCAAGACATTCACTCATCAGGCGCAGATCGGCTCTATTCGGGAATGCCAACCGCAAGGTGTGACCGATCTGAACCCAGCCATCCCGCGGCGGCAAGACAAGGCGCCTGTAGGGTTCGCCTTCCTGAATACGTTGATTCAGCCATTCGGCTAATGCCTCCCACATCGCGTTGACGCCAGATAAGTTCTGAAAGCTATGCCCGGTTCCCAACCAGTTCTGTAACTTCAGACGAAAATCATTACGTTCTTCCTGTGCGTCGAATTGACTACTAATAAGCAACGTCATGACAAGATACGTAAAATATCCGGGCGATCGACGAGTCGACTTTTCCATCATACCGCCTTCAAGGCGCTGCGGCAGATCTCGTATTTTAGACATACAGGTTCGAAATGCTTCTTCAATTTCATCCGCGGTAATGCCTCTGTCAGCGAACGCTGCCGCAAGCGTCACTGGCGTAACTTCAAACCAGCGAATATCTTGCGCGTCGCCGTCAGCACCGAACCGGAGAAAATAATCGATCAGTTTACTTTCCCAACCATCGGGCGTGACGAGCGACGTCCAGTTCATTCGCGAATATCCTCCATCTGTTGGGTATTAATTCGGACTGCCATCGCGAGTGGCTCTAGAATGCGTTCGGCCAGAAAACTAACAGAAGGAACGGCAAGGCCATCGCCGATCACTTTAAACGCAGAATGATATGCCACTGGGAGAATAAAATCGTCCGGCAACCCCATTAACGCCGCCGCTTCTTTGACCGACAACAAGCGCGTTTTCACCTGCTCGCCTTTGACAACGATAATACGAGGACGAGAAGCTCCGCCTTTTGGCGTTCTAAGACAACCAAGAACGGCTGAGAACGTAATTTCAGTCCGTTGCCTGTTGACGCCTTTTTCTTTGCGCATGCGTAAATAAAGGCTGCCAGTTTTTGTCGTACCGGATGCCTGCGCGCTCGCTAGACGCGCCAAGTTCGCCGGTGCCATCATACTGATAAGCCGTTGTGTTTCATCGACAGAATGCCATTGCGCATTTTCGTCTTCAAAATCGATTAAGTCGTCCAACTCCTTCGTTCTGGCGTCTGGTATATTGCCAGGCGACCACCAGATCCAGTCATTACGAACATCATCCGCCAGTGCATCGCAGGCGCGAAGAAGCGAAGGTGAATGCCATTGCGACAAAGGTTCTTCTGAAACCAAAATTTCGGGAATAGAAACATGGCGACTAATAGCCATAAGAAATACACGGGGCCTGGACTGTGGAAGAAAGTGCTTTGCATCAATGATTACTGCGCCATATCGGTAGCCCGTTTTACTTAACTGATGGCATATCGCAGCGAAATGGCTCCCCTGATCCAGCGTCAACAACCCAAGAACATTTTCAAGAACAAGAATCGGCGGTTTACGGTTTTCCTCGCCGAGCCTGCTTATCAAATCGAGGAACGGCCATACCGCGCCGGACCGCGTGGTTTCATCCCCGCTGGAGTCTCTTTCGCCGATCCCCAGTCCATTACCGGCCAACGATAAATCCTGGCAAGGGAACGAGGCCCAGCTTAAATCAGCATGGTGTGGCAGGTCATCAGGGTCAATTTCGCGTATATCGCGCATATCGAAATGTTCATCTCCCCAGTTGTCGATGTAGGTCGATGCTTTTATCGGGTCCATGTCGTTGGCGAACAGACATTGCCACTGTTTTCCCAGCCCAGCTCTGGCCATACCGCCGCCCGCGAAAAACTCATAGAAACTGAACCCCGCCTCGCAAGGTTCCGTTAAATGATTGTTATCCGTGACAGTTTCAACGCTCATTATTGGACCATAAAATAATATTACTGAATCGGAGCATCACTCTACTTCCTGAAAAGATAATGTTAACTAGATAGTTTATAAAATCATGAAGATAATATCCATATGAATAAATGTACGCGCTTAAGCCGAAAAGTTTATAATCCAATTGAAAACAAAGATATTTTTTCCTTCATCAAATTATGGCTATTGAAACGAGGAAGAAAAAATGCAAATAGTCGGCACCTTCGCTGTAAAATGTCTTTTATTTAAAATACTCACTACTGGAGCTGATACCTAAAATGTCGTTTACCATTTCCCCTTGGTCTGAGCTAGCACAACGATACGATGGAACCATTTTACTGGGCAACGGTGCAAGCATCGCCGTCAGTCCTCGTTTTGCGTATGGATCCCTACTTGAATACGTCACGCAAAGAGAGAGTCTGGAGGAAGATGTACGCAGGCTTTTTGACTTTTTTAAAACGAAAGATTTTGAACTTATTCTGCGTATCGTTTGGCAGGCATCTAACGTCAATAAATCTTTAGAAATTGAGGATGCCCGTACCCATGATGCCTATCTCCGAATCCGCGAATGCCTTATTCAGGCTGTACGAGATGTGCATCCTGAGCATGATGAAGTTAATGAACAACTGCCATATATTTACGAATTTCTGAAAAGATTCAATACTGTTATTTCACTTAACTATGACCTGATCGTTTACTGGACAATGACATATGGCCTGGATATCAATGATCAACACCGATTTAAGGATTGCTTTCTTAAAAGAGGTCTTTTTGAACAGGATTGGCAACGGTTAAGAGGGATGCTTATAAATGAAAAATCTAATACGCTTGTTTTTTATCCGCATGGCAGCCTTATATTGTGTCGAAATCGTATCGAACAGGAGAGTAAAATTCATATTCAGAACACGGGGTTGCTTGAATCTATTTTGGAACGTTGGCAAAGCGAGGAAGTCGTTCCGCTGTTTGTGAGCGAAGGAACGTATGAACAGAAAGTTAATTCGATTCATAGCAGTTTTTATCTTTCAACGATTTACCGTGAAGTTCTCGCTGAACAGCGTGAAAATCTTGTGATTCTAGGTTGGGGAATGGGCGAGCATGATATACATCTACTAAAACGAATGGCTAGGGCGGGCATAAAGCGAGTCGCGGTATCTGTTTTTAGAGGAGATCAGGCATATTGCAATAGAGCAAACCAATTGATCAAAGACAATCTTGGGAAAAATATTATGATAGAGTTTTTCGACAGTGAAAGTCCGGGCTGTTGGAATCAGCGGCCATAAAATTTGACACAGGGGTTCTAACTGGTAACAGTGTAAGGACGTAACTAAGGCGGTACATTACCAGTCTGCGTTCCTTTATAGATTTAAGTAGAATAAAATTTTAATTTTTCCATTGGATAGTTCATTAATTCGTTGGGCTGTCGCCACAACCGTAGACATTATCTGTCCTCACAACGAGGCCTGTTCGAAGGCCTCATGGCTCATCGCCGTGTACTGATTCTGCAGCCCAAACGGCAGGTAGCTGTCGCAGTGAACCAATACGTTCTGATAGAAAATGGTGCTGCCAAACACCGAACGCGCCAGATTGACTTCGCCCGGTGTTAACGCCCGCGAGATCCCTTCCTGTTGTGGCTCCATCCTGGAACGCCTTGATCCGAAAGGCTTCAATGAAACGCCACTTTAGCCTCTAAGGTCAATCAGATAGGCCTTAGAAAAGCATCAGGAAGATCCAGTTTTTACGGGGATGAGAAATGGGTCAATACAGAGTAAAAATAGAAAGGTAGTGGCGGCGGGCAGATTACAGGCACAAAAAAACCACCTTTCGGTGGCTTCTTGTTCGCGCGGTACTTAATGGTGCCGAAGGCCGGACTCGAACCGGCACGTATCTCTACGGTTGATTTTGAATCAACTGCGTCTACCGATTTCGCCACTTCGGCACTGAAGTAGTATGCGGAAAACGGGTGAATTATACCTTCCCGCGACCAGCACGCAACACTTATCCGTTGTTCAATGAGTTAAGTGTCGAAAAAACCGCCGCAACGCGCGTTTGTCCGCCCCGCCTTCCTGCTGCGCGCCCTTCACAACTGCGCTGGTGATGAGCATCAAGCTATTGCAAAGAGCATCGGGGCTCAGTCACCACCGCACTCACGCGATATCGTCCGATGCCAGATTCCAGCATCGTTGCGCAGAACAATGATGGCTCCTCTGCCGAACGTCACTCGCTCCCACTAGCCAGAACCGCTCGCCCAACTAGCGAAACAGGTTCAGGAACCCGCCACGCGCCAGCCTCCCTCCTCATAGCCACCAGCCCCTATCAAAAACAAAATAATCCCCAGCCGCAATGACAACGCTGCAAATAATTGCATAACAATGTGTCAGCCAATAAAGAATGAGGTTGCGCAACATTCCAGGAACAATATTTTTTCATTGCTGAATATCAGACAGGAAATAAAAAATCGAAACGGGGGCTATAAAAAGACAGAGGTTATTCACGCTGGATGGGTTTTATCTGAAATCACCAGAAAATAGCGTACATACATAACAAAATGGCTAGTTTATGCCTAAAAACCAGCTGAGATCGCTTGCCTCTGCGGAGTTAATAGCTTTAAGATGGTGCAAGAAAATTTTCCCTGGTGTTGGCCAATATTGGCAACCTGGCCCTACGCGGTCAGGTTTTTTTTTGTATTTTTTATCAAAACATTACCGGGAAAGTGTATCGCCTTAAGGGGTGGGAAACTAGTTAGACTAAAGTACAGTCCCTTACTAGACCTTTATAAGTTCATGCAGGTTATTATTTCACATCGCAGAGATCGGAGCCGATACGCTATTGCAGCCTTCACGTTAATCGCCACGCGGCCAACTCAATACCGATTTAACGCCCGTCATTTCCCGAATCGAAAGACGCTGTTCGCCAGCCGATATTTTCTCCATTTAGACGTATCCCGGCTGATGAGTTCTGCGCAGTCGTTGCCTCAGTATTCCACAGGCTAGCTAGCCCATCACTCCACCGGTTTAATCAGCCGCAGCTCCATCCCCAGGCGCACGGCATGTCGGGCATTCGTGACCCCCAGCTTTTTGACGACGTTGGACATATGAAACTTGATGGTGCCGGTCTTGATGCCCAGGATCATCGCCGTTTCCTGGTAGGTTTTACCCACGCTGGCCCAATAGAGGATCTCGTTTTCCCTGTCGGTAAAGCGGGCGTTTCTCTCCAGGGCTGCGGCGTTTTTTGCTGACAGTGGTGACAGCGCCAGATAGGACTCATGGATTGAGGCCAGCAATACCGAAATATCACCTTTACGATCGGTGAGCGCCTGAATGGCTTCCGTTTTCTGTTCCGCATTGAAGGCAAAGGAAAGCGTGACGAGATTGTCGTTGTAATCGTGCAGCACGAAGGTATAGCCGTGCGTCACACCGAACTCGCGGGCCTGTTCAAACAGTTCGGGAAAATGCAGCCCTCCGTCCGCCATGATTTGCTCGTCCCAGGCGAAGGGGGTCAGGCGGTTGCGGGCGGTAAGCACCACCGGATCAATGTACTGCAACCCCTGCTCTTGATACTTTTTTACCCATTCACTCGGGTAGTTGGTGACGCCAAAGATGCAGGCAATGTCTTTTTTGGATAACACCACATACGCCCACAGAAGATCGCCCAACTCTCCTAGTGCCGCTTCCAGGCGCTTGCCGATAATGTTGCTGAGATTATATTCATCTTCCATTGGCTGTCTGCCCCCTCTCCCTGCATTGCCGCTGAGGTGACTATAGCACGACAAAAACCGCAGGCGGGGGGATGTCGCACCCACAAAAAAGGCGCGGCCCCGCGGCCACGCCTTTCTTCACTACCGCTTGCTCCGCTACTTGCGTTTGAGCAGCATATACACGCTGATCAGCAGGAACAGCATGCTCGGCAACAACGCGCCCAGCACCGGCGGCATGCTGTACACCAGGCTCAGCGGGCCGAAGATCTGATCCAGCACGTAGAACAGGAAGCCGAAGCTGATGCCGGTCACCACGCGGATGCCCATCGGCACGCTGCGCAGTGGGCCGAAGATGAACGACAGCGCCATCAGCATCATCACCGCCACCGACAGCGGCGAGAAGATTTTGCTCCACATGTTGAGCTGGTAACGGCTGGCTTCCTGGCCGCTCTGCTTCAGGTACTTCACGTAGTTGTGCAGCCCGCTGATGGAGAGCGAATCCGGATCCAGCGCCACCACGCCCAGCTTGTCCGGGGTCAGGTTGGTTTTCCATTCGCCGGTCAGCGTCTGGGTGCCGGTCACCTGTTTCGGGTTGGTCAGATCCGAGGTGTCCACCTGCGAAAGCTGCCACAGGCCGTTCTCGAAGCTGGCGGTGGCGGCATAGCGCACCGTCTCGAGGCGACGCTGATCGTTGAAGTGGTAGATGTTCACGCCGGAGAGTTCTTTATCGCCGGAGACGCGCTCGATGTAGATGAAGTCGTTGCCGTCCTTCGCCCACAGCCCGCTCTTGGTGGAGAGCAGCGAGCCGCCGTACATCTGCTGGGCGCGGTAGTTGCGCGCCATCTGCTCGCCCTGCGGCGCCACCCACTCGCCGATCGCCATGGTCAGCAGCACCAGCGGAATGGCGGTTTTCATCACCGAGCCGGCGATCTGCAGGCGGGTGAAGCCGGAAGCCTGCATCACCACCAGTTCGCTGCGCGTCGCCAGCTGGCCCAGGCCGAGCAGCGCGCCGAGCAGCGCCGCCATCGGGAAGAAGATCTCGATGTCTTTCGGCACGCTCAGCAGGGTGTACATGCCGGCGCTCAGCGCGGTGTATTCGCCCTGGCCGACCTTGCGCAGCTGATCGACGAACTTGATGATGCCGGACAGCGACACCAGCATGAACAGCGTCATGATGATGGTGTTGAAAATCGTTTTACCGATATACCGGTCTAATACGCCAAACATCAGGCCGCTCCTCTCAGGCGTGCGCGCAGCTTGCGCATCGGCACGGTATCCCACAGGTTCAGCGCCAGCGCGATCGCGAAGTAAACGCCGTTAACCAGCCACAGCCACAGCATCGGATCCAGCTTGCCCTTGCCGGCGTTGGAGCGCAGCGAGGTCTGCAGCAGGAAGAAGATCAGATACAGCAGGATGGCCGGCAGCATGCTCAGCACGCGGCCCTGGCGCGGGTTCACCACGCTGAGCGGCACCACCAGCAGCGCCATCAGCGCCACCGACACTACCAGCGTCAGGCGCCAGTGCAGCTCGGCGCGCGCATCCGGATCGTCGGATTCCCACAGCGTCTGCATCGACATCTGTTCGGATTCGGTGTTGTCCGCCGCCACGGTGCGGTGGCCAATCACCGCCTTGTAGTCGGTGAAGTCGGTAATGCGGAAATCGCGCAGCAGCGCGGTGCCTTCAAAACGGGTGCCCTTGTCGAGCGTCACCACCTGCGAGCCGTCTTTCTGCTGCACGATGTTGCCGTGCTCGGCCACCACCACCGACGGGCGTTGGTTGCCGTTCGGCCGCAGCTGCGCCAGGAACACGTCGTTGAAGGTGCTGCCCTTCACGTTGCCGATAAACAGCACCGCGTTGCCGTCTTGCGAGGGTTTGAACTGCCCTTCTGCCAGCCCGGCGATGCTCGGGTTGGCCTTGGCTTCGTTCACCACCACGTCCTGATAGCGCGAGGCCCAGGGGCCGGCCCAGAACACGTTCACCGCCGCGACCGCAGAGGTGAACAGCGCCAGGATCATGGCGGCGATAATCAGGGTGCGTTTGCCCAGCCCGCAGGCGTGCATGACGGTGATTTCGCTCTCGGTATACAACCGCCCAAGCGTCATCAGCAAGCCGAGAAACAGGCTCAAAGGCAGGATGAGCTGCGCCATCTTCGGCACGCCCAGAGCGAGCAGAGAGAGTACTAAGTTTGTCGGGATATTGCCGTCCACCGCGTCGCCCAACACCCTGACCAGGTTCTGACAAAAGAAGATCAGAAGCAGGATGAACAGGATGGCGATTTGGCTCTTGAGCGTTTCCCGTACCAGATATCTTATGATGATCACGCTTATTACGCCTGTGAAAACTTGTCTTTTTGCAGGAAAATCGATAATTTCATCGCTAATCCGCCATTTATTCTCATCATATGGCAACCTTCACAGCTAAAATAGTATTACAACATCAAGCCGTTTGGGTGTCCTATAGGAACTTGCTTATAGTCGCCAAAACAGAGCAATTTACGCCGTTCAGGTTAACATAATCCGTTAACTCAAATGGCGGGAGATCGTTACGGAGTCGGTTATTCTAGCCGTAGCGTCCGCCTTTGTCTTTAAGATTCAGGAGAGTGCATGGAGTTCAGTGTAAAAAGCGGTAGCCCGGAAAAACAGCGCAGTGCCTGTATTGTAGTCGGCGTTTTCGAACCGCGCCGCCTGTCCCCTATCGCAGAACAACTCGACAAAATCAGTGATGGTTATATCAGCGCATTGCTGCGCCGCGGCGAACTGGAAGGCAAGGTCGGGCAGACGCTGCTACTGCACCATGTGCCCAACATTCTCTCCGAGCGCATCCTGTTGATCGGCTGCGGCAAAGAGCGCGAGCTCGATGAGCGCCAATACAAGCAGGTGATCCAGAAAACCATCAATACCCTCAACGACACCGGCTCGATGGAAGCGGTCTGTTTCCTGACCGAGCTGCACGTGAAAGGCCGCAACACCTACTGGAAAGTGCGTCAGGCGGTGGAAACCGCCAAAGAGACGCTCTACACCTTCGATCAGCTGAAAAGCAACAAGGTGGAGCCGCGTCGTCCGCTGCGCAAAATGGTGTTCAACGTGCCGACCCGCCGTGAGCTCACCAGCGGCGAGCGCGCCATCCAGCACGGCCTGGCGGTGGCTTCCGGCATCAAGGCGGCCAAAGATCTCGGCAACATGCCGCCGAACATCTGTAACGCCGGCTACCTGGCCTCGCAGGCCCGTCAGCTGGCGGACGCCTTCAGCACCAACATCACCACCCGCGTCATCGGCGAACAGCAGATGAAAGAGCTGGGCATGAACGCCTATCTGGCGGTCGGCGCCGGTTCGCAGAACGAATCATTGATGTCGGTGATGGAATATAAGGGCAACCCAAATCCGGACGCTAAGCCGATCGTGCTGGTAGGCAAAGGGCTGACCTTCGACTCCGGCGGCATCTCGATCAAACCGGCCGACGGCATGGACGAGATGAAATACGACATGTGCGGCGCGGCGACCGTGTACGGCGTGATGCGCGTGGTGGCGGAGCTGAACCTGCCGCTGAACGTGATCGGCGTGCTGGCCGGCTGTGAAAACATGCCGGGCGGCCGGGCGTATCGTCCGGGCGACGTGCTGACCACCATGTCCGGCCAGACCGTCGAGGTGCTCAACACCGACGCCGAAGGCCGCCTGGTGCTGTGCGACACCCTGACCTACGTCGAGCGCTTTGAGCCGGAGCTGGTGATCGACATCGCCACCCTGACCGGCGCCTGCGTGATCGCCTTGGGCCACCACATCACCGGCCTGATGTCGAACCACAACCCGCTGGCGCACGAGCTGCTGGGCGCTTCCGAGCAGGCCGGCGACCGCGCCTGGCGCCTGCCGATGGCCGACGAGTACTACGAGCAGTTGGACTCCAACTTCGCCGACATGGCGAACATCGGTGGCCGCCCTGGCGGCGCCATCACCGCCGCCTGCTTCCTGTCGCGCTTCACCCGCAAGTACACCTGGGCGCACCTGGATATCGCCGGCACCGCCTGGCGCTCCGGTAAAGCCAAGGGCGCGACCGGCCGCCCGGTGGCGCTGCTGTCGCAGTTCTTGCTCAACCGTGCAGGCCTGAACGGCGACGATTAAATACCCTTCATCTTTCAAGCCGCAGCGTTGTTGGCCGCATTCGTTCACCCCAGTCACTGACTTGATGTCAGCTCCTGGGGATGAACGAACTTGCCGCCTAGCTGCAACTTGAAATCTATTGGGTATATAATCCTCTCAGCAGCGAAGGGGTAGAGTTATCTGCTCCGTTCCCAAAAAGGGCGCAACCTACATGTTGTGCCCTGTTTTTTTATCGGCAGCGGTGGATCCTTAATGAAACAGGCGACGTTTTATTTGCTCGACAACGCGGAACCGTCAGGCGCGCTCAGCGCCCATGAGGCCGTGGCCTGCGCCGTTGCCGCCGAACGCTGGCGTTCCGGCAAGCGGGTGCTGATCGCCTGCGAGAGCCAGGAGCAGGCCCAGCGGCTGGACGAAGCGCTGTGGCAGCGCGAGCCGCATGAATTCGTGCCGCACAACCTGGCCGGCGAAGGGCCGCACTACGGCGCGCCGGTGGAACTGTGCTGGCCCGGCAAGCGCGGCAACGCCCCGCGCGATCTGCTGATCGCCCTGCTGCCGCAGTTTGCCGACTTTGCTACCGCTTTCCATGAAGTGGTAGACTTCGTTCCTTACGAAGACACTCTGAAACAGTTGGCGCGCGACCGTTACAAGGCCTATCGCAGCGTCGGCTTCCATTTGACCACGGCTACGCCGCCAACTCACTGAATACGATAAAGAATGGAAAAGACAAACAGTCAGCTCGACACCGCATACGACCCAAAACAGATCGAACAGAAGCTGTACGATCACTGGGAGAGTCAGGGTTACTTCAAGCCGAACGGCGACACCAGCCAGGAAAGCTTCTGCATCATGATCCCGCCGCCGAACGTCACCGGCAGCCTGCACATGGGCCACGCGTTCCAGCAGACCATCATGGACACCATGATTCGCTATCAACGCATGCAGGGTAAAAACACCCTGTGGCAGGCGGGCACCGACCACGCCGGCATCGCCACCCAGATGGTGGTGGAGCGCAAGATCGCCGCAGAAGAAGGCAAAACCCGCCACGACTACGGCCGTGACGCGTTCATCGACAAGATCTGGCAGTGGAAGGCGGAATCCGGCGGCACCATCACCCGCCAGATGCGCCGTCTGGGCAACTCCGTGGACTGGGAGCGCGAGCGCTTCACCATGGACGAAGGTCTGTCGAACGCGGTGCGCGAAGTGTTTGTCCGTCTGCACAAAGAAGATCTGATCTACCGCGGCAAGCGCCTGGTGAACTGGGATCCGAAGCTGCGCACCGCCATCTCCGATCTGGAAGTGGAAAACCGCGAATCCAAAGGCTCGATGTGGCACCTGCGCTATCCGCTGGCCGACGGCGCGAAAACCGCCGAGGGCAAAGACTACCTGGTGGTCGCCACCACCCGTCCGGAAACCGTGCTGGGCGATACCGGCGTGGCGGTCAACCCGGAAGATCCGCGCTATAAAGACCTGATCGGCAAAGAGATCATTCTGCCGCTGGTCGGCCGCCGCATCCGCATCGTCGGCGACGAACACGCCGATATGGAAAAAGGCACCGGCTGCGTGAAGATCACCCCGGCGCACGATTTCAACGACTACGAAGTCGGCAAACGCCACGGCCTGCCGATGATCAACATTCTGACCTTCGACGGTGACATCCGTCAGGAAGCGGAAGTGTTCAACACCCTGGGCGAAGTCTGCACCGACTACTGCAGCGAGATCCCGGCCGAGTTCCGCGGCCTGGAGCGCTTCGCGGCGCGTAAAGCGGTGGTCGCCGCCTTCGAAAATCTGGGCCTGCTGGACGAGATCAAACCGCACGACCTGACGGTGCCTTACGGCGACCGCGGCGGCGTGGTGATCGAGCCGATGCTGACCGACCAATGGTACGTGCGCACCGCGCCGCTGGCCAAAGTGGCGGTGGAAGCGGTCGAACAGGGCCAAATCGAGTTCGTGCCGAAGCAGTACGAAAACATGTACTTCAGCTGGATGCGCGACATTCAGGACTGGTGCATCTCGCGTCAGCTGTGGTGGGGCCACCGCATCCCGGCCTGGTACGACGTGAACGGCAAAGTCTATGTGGGCCGCAGCGAAGAAGAAGTGCGCAGCGAGAACAACCTGGGCGCCGACGTGGCGCTGACCCAGGACGAAGACGTGCTGGACACCTGGTTCTCGTCCGGCCTGTGGACCTTCTCCACCCTGGGTTGGCCGGAGCAGACCGAGGCGCTGAAAACCTTCCACCCGACCAGCGTGATGGTCAGCGGCTTCGACATCATCTTCTTCTGGATCGCGCGCATGATCATGCTGACCATGCACTTCATCAAGGATGAAAACGGCAAGCCGCAGGTGCCGTTCAAGACCGTCTACATGACCGGTCTTATCCGCGACGACGAAGGCCAGAAGATGTCCAAGTCGAAAGGCAACGTGATCGACCCGCTGGACATGGTCGACGGCATCTCGCTGGAAGACCTGCTGGAAAAACGCACCGGCAATATGATGCAGCCGCAGCTGGCGGAGAAAATCCGCAAGCGCACCGAGAAGCAGTTCCCGAACGGCATCGAGCCGCACGGCACCGACGCCCTGCGCTTCACCCTGGCGGCGCTGGCCTCGACCGGCCGCGACATCAACTGGGACATGAAGCGCCTGGAAGGCTACCGCAACTTCTGTAACAAGCTGTGGAACGCCAGCCGCTTCGTGCTGATGAACACCGAAGCGCACGACTGCGGCTTCAACGGCGGCGAGAAAGTGCTGTCGCTGGCGGATCGCTGGATCCTGGCCGAATTCAACCGCACGGTGAAAGCCTACCGTGAAGCGCTGGATACCTACCGCTTCGATCTGGCGGCCAACATCCTGTACGAATTCACCTGGAACCAGTTCTGCGACTGGTATCTGGAGCTGACCAAGCCTGTGGTGAGCAACGGCAGCGAAGCGGAACAGCGCGGCACCCGCCACACGCTGATCACCGTGCTGGAAGCGCTGCTGCGCCTGGCGCACCCGATCATTCCGTTCATCACCGAAACCATCTGGCAGCGCGTGAAGCCGCTGACCGGCACGGCCGCTGACACCATCATGCTGCAGCCGTTCCCGGCCTACGACGCCGCGCTGGAAGACGAGCAGGCGCTGAACGATCTGGAGTGGATCAAGCAAACCATCATCGCCGTGCGCAACATCCGCGCCGAGATGAACATCGCGCCAAGCAAAGCGCTCGACGTGCTGCTGCGCAACTGCAGCGCCGATGCCCAGCGCCGCGTGCAGGAGAACCAAAGCTTTATCGCCCGCCTGGCGCGCCTGGGATCCATCGCGCTGCTGCCGGCCGGTGAGAAAGGCCCGGTCTCCGTCACCAAGCTGGTGGACGGCGCCGAGCTGCTGATCCCGATGGCCGGTTTCATCGACAAGGACGCCGAGATCGCGCGTCTGGCCAAAGAGATGGGCAAACTGGATGCGGAAATCGCTTCGATCGAAGGCAAGCTGGCGAACGAAGGCTTCGTGGCGCGCGCGCCGGAAGCGGTGGTCGCCAAAGAACGCGATCGCCTGGCGGCCTGCAAAGAAGGCAAAGTGAAGCTGCAGGAACAGCAGGCGACCATCGCCGCGCTGTAATCCACCGGCTCACGCCAACGCCTGAAAACAGCGGGGTCTTCCCCGCTGTTTTTTTATCGCCGTTGCATCCGGGCCGGGTTAGATGTTATTACAAGATATTACTGCTGCAGGGACGCCGCCGGGAAATAACCCCCGGCGCGTTTCGCGCTGCGATAAAAACGAAAAACGAACGTGGTCTCTTTCAATGGCGAGTGTAAACATGACAACAGCAACCCCGGCGCGCCTGCTGGTGCGCCCCATCACGGCGGAAGACAATGCCGCCATTGCTCACGTCATTCGCGAAGTCTCCGCCGAGCACGGCCTGACGGCGGATAAAGGCTATACCGTCTCCGATCCCAACCTGGATGCCCTGTATCAGCTCTATAGCCTGCCGCGCAGCGCTTACTGGGTGATCGAGGTGGACGGCCAAGTCGCCGGCGGCGGCGGCGTCGCGCCGCTGCAGGGCGGCGCAGACGATATTTGCGAATTGCAGAAGATGTATTTCCTGCCGGTGTTGCGCGGCAAGGGATTGGCGAAACGCCTGGCGCTGCAGGCGCTGGATTTCGCCCGCCAGCACGGCTTCCGCTGTTGTTATCTCGAAACCACCGCCAGCCTGACGCAGGCCGTCGCGCTGTACGAACACCTGGGCTTTGAACACATCGACCACGCGATGGGCGCCACCGGCCATGTCGATTGCGAAGTCACCATGCTGAAAACGCTGTAATCCTCCCCTGCCTCTTCATCAGGGCGCAGCTTGCTGCGCCTTTTTTATTAATATCGCAATCAATCAGTAAAACTCGCTATAACGCCGTTTTTCAAGCAGATAAACTGACGTTTAAAACCACGATGTAAATTTAATGTGAAGTTCGTTAATAAATTAACGATCGCAAATTGACCGCTTTTTCCCCCGCGTTACTCTGCCAGTATCCCAATCGCGCACGGAGAGCTGTCATGTCGGAAAATACCTTTGATTACATTATCGTCGGCGCCGGTTCCGCCGGCTGCGTGCTGGCGGCGCAGCTGATCCGCCGCACCCAGGCGCGGGTGCTGCTGCTGGAAGCCGGCGGCGACGACAATAACCTGTTTATCAAGATGCCGGCCGGGGTGGCCAAAATCATCGCCAAAAAGAGCTGGCCTTATGAGACGGAACCGGAACCGCACGCCAATAACCGCCGCATGCAGATCGCGCAGGGCAAGGTGCTGGGCGGCAGCAGTTCGGTCAACGGCATGATCTACCTGCGCGGCCAGCCGCAGGACTACGACGACTGGGCCGAACGCTACGGCTGCGCCGGCTGGAGCTACCGCGAGGTGCTGCCCTACTTCAAGCGCGCCGAGGCCAACGAAAGCCTGTCGGACGACTACCACGGCGCCGACGGGCTGCTGCCGGTCAGCGAAAACCGCTATCGCCACCCGCTCAGCATGGCGTTTATCCGCGCCGGCCAGGAGCTGAACCTGCCCTATCGCAACGACTTCAACGGCGACAGCCAGCACGGCGTCGGTTTCTACCAAACCACCACCCACAACGGCGAACGCGCCAGCACCGCCCGCACCTACCTGAAGGCGGTGCGCGACGAACGGCGGCTGGTGGTGAAACTGAACGCCCTGGCGCATCGGCTGACCTTCGAGGGCAACGTCGCCACCGGCGTGGTCTACAGCCAGAACGGCGGCGCCGAAGTGACCGCGCGCGCCACCAAAGAGGTGATCGTCAGCGCCGGCGCGGTCGGTTCGCCGAAGCTGCTGATGCTGTCCGGCATCGGCCCGCGCGACCACCTGCAGCAGCTGGGCATCGAGGTGCGGGCGGATCTGCCGGTGGGCAAAAACTTCCACGACCATCTGCATATGTCGATCAACGTCAGCACCCGCGAGCCGATCAGCCTGTTCGGCGCCGATCGCGGCCTGCAGGCGCTGAGCCACGGCGCGCAGTGGCTGGCGTTTCGCAGTGGGGTGCTCTCATCCAACGTGCTGGAAGGCGCCGCCTTCACCGACAGCCAGGGCGACGGCCGGCCGGACGTGCAGATCCACTTTCTGCCGCTGCTGGACAGCTGGGACGACGTGCCCGGCGAGCCGCTGCCGAACATTCACGGCTTCACGCTCAAGGTCGGCTACCTGCAGCCGAAGGCGCGCGGCGAAGTGCAGCTGCGCAGCAGCAACCCGCGCGACCCGGTCAAGCTGCACGCCAACTACCTCGGCCACCCGGACGATCTGGCCGGCAGCGTGCGCGCGGTGAAGTTCGGCCTGGATTTCCTGCAAACCGCGGCGCTGAAGCCGCTGATCAAAGATCTGCTGATGCCGCAGCCGGAGTGGACGCGCGATGAAGCGCAGCTGGAAGAATTCGTGCGCAACTTCTGCAAGACGGTGTATCACCCGGTGGGCAGTTGCCGCATGGGGCCGTCGCCACAGGACGCGGTGACCGATCCGCAGCTGCGGGTGCACGGTTTTGAACGGCTGCGGGTGATCGACTGCTCGGTGATGCCGCAGCTCACCAGCGGCAACACCAATGCGCCGACCATCATGCTGGCGGAAAAGGCGGTAGATTTGTTGCTGGGCGCGCCGCAGTAAGGGCGCGCCTCAACGTCAGGCGGCGGCGGGCACGCCGCTGTGGAAGCGCAGCTCGCTGTCCGGCGACAGGATCAGCTCAGCTTCGAGGCGGCCGAAATGCGCCACCCGTTCGCTGATGTCGCCGCCGGCGATCTGCTCGGCCAATGTCAGGTAGTCCTGGTAATGCCGCGCTTCGGATCGCAGCAGCGAAACGTAAAAGCGGTTCAACTCGTCGTCCAGGTGCGGCGCCAGCTTGGCGAAGCGTTCGCAGGATCGCGCTTCGATGTAGGCGCCGCAGATCAGTTTATCGATCAGCGTCGCCGGATCGTGGGTGCGGATCTCGCGGATCATGCCCTTGGCGTAGCGGCTGGCGGTGATCTTGCGATACGGGATCCCGCGCGCCTGCATGATCTCCAGCACCTGCGAGAAGTGATGCAGCTCTTCCTTGATCAACAGCACCATGCGATCCGCCAGATCCTGGCCGTAGGCCGAGCCGTTTTTCGGCAGGATCTTGCGGGTGAACTGGCCCTGGCGGAACAGCGTGTCCGGCGCGCCCTGCGCCTCGTGCAGAAACGCCTCGTAGGGCCGCAGCAGCGCCAACAGCGCGTCGCCGCTCTCTTTGTCCGCCACATAGCGGCGGATCAGCCACATGCCGGTCTGCGCGGCCTTCAGCTCGCACACCAGGTGGTCGGTCAGCAACAGCTGCAGGTTTTCCGGACGGCGCGCGGCGTCGATCCAGGCGTCGGGAGTTTCACAGTGCAGGAAGCTTAAAATCGGGGCTAACAGGGATTGGTATGTCATCGGCTTCATTGCCCTATGTATTTCAAGTTGCAGCTAGGCGGCCAGCTCACTCATCCCCAGGAGCTTACTCAGGTAAGTGACTGGGGTGAGAGAGTGCAGCCAACAACGCTGCAGCTTGAAAGACGACGGGGATATCAGGGGCCGACGAGAGCCGGCCCATGTGAATAAGCGGGGTTAATTAGTGGCGTTTGCCGTCGTCGTCTTCGTCGATGTAGTCGCCGTCTTCGTCATCCTCACCGTCTTCACCGTTCGGATCTTCGAAGTAGGTGCCCCAGCCGTCGTAGTTGACGCCGCAGCGTTCCGCCAGCGCCACCAGCTGCTCGACCTGGGCGTCGATCAGTTCGGCGTTCAGGCCGACTTCGCTGATCACGTCGCAGCACATCACCAGCGAACCGTCTTCCACTTCCAGCTCTTCGGCGTCGGTCACTTCGTAGCCCAACTTGAAGGCTTCAACGGCGGCCTGCTCCAGAACCTCAAATTTCTCGGCGGACAGATGGTGCTCGATGGTGTAGAGCGCGTCCGGATCGCTGCCGTCTTCCAGCAGTTCTTCGATGATCAGGCGGGTCTCTTCACGTTGTTCTTCCAGCAATTCGCGGTTTGCCATGCCTATATCCTCAAGTCAAATGGCCTTCATTCCTTCTATTTTCACACACCGCCGACATTGCTTCCACGATAAACGTGAAAGATTTCCTCGCCGGGGTTGAAATTGAATATTCATACATATAAAGTGAATTTTAATTCAATTAAACAATCAGGGAATCGGACTATGAGCACCGGCAATGCGTTCTACCAACGTCACTTTCTGAGGTTAATGGATTTCACCCCCGCCGAACTGCAGGCGCTACTGAAGCTGGCGGCCGATCTGAAGCAGGCCAAAAAGCAGGGGCGGGAACAGCGCCGGCTGCAGGGCAAAAACATTGCGCTCATCTTCGAAAAAGACTCGACCCGCACGCGATGCTCTTTCGAAGTTGCCGCATTCGATCAGGGCGCGCAGGTGACCTATCTCGGCCCAAGCGGCAGCCAGATCGGCCATAAAGAGTCGATGAAAGACACCGCCCGGGTGCTGGGCCGCCTGTACGACGGCATTCAGTATCGCGGCTACGGCCAGGCGCTGGTGGAAACCCTGGCGGAACACGCCGGCGTGCCGGTGTGGAACGGCCTGACCGACGAGTTCCACCCTACCCAATTGCTGGCGGATCTGCTCACCGTGCAGGAACACCTGCCGGGCAAGGCGCTGAGTGAAGTGAAGCTGGCGTACGTCGGCGACGCGCGTAACAACATGGGCAACACGCTGCTGGAAGCCGCCGCGCTGGCGGGCATGGATCTGCGGCTGGTGGCGCCGAAGGCCTGCTGGCCGCAGCCGGAGCTGGTGGCCGAATGCCAGGCGCTGGCGCAGCAAACCGGCGCGAAACTCACCCTGACCGAAGACATCGCCGAAGGGGTGCAAGACGCCGACTTCCTCTACACCGACGTGTGGGTGTCGATGGGCGAACCGAAAGAAACCTGGCAAGAGCGTATCGCGCTGCTGCGGCCGTATCAGGTCAACATGGCGATGCTGAAACTGACCGGCAACCCGAACGTGAAGTTCCTGCACTGCCTGCCGGCGTTCCACGACGACCAAACCACGCTCGGTAAGCAGATGGCGCAACAGTACGATCTGCACGGCGGCATGGAAGTGACCGACGAGGTGTTCGAGTCGGCGCACAGCGTGGTGTTCGATCAGGCGGAAAACCGGCTGCATACCATCAAGGCGGTGCTGGTCGCCACGCTGAGCGAAACCCTCTGACAATCCTCCTCCTCCGCCCTGGCGCCCCCGGCCAGGGCGGCTAATATATTCCAGGAATATCAAATAGCGCATTGACCTTTGCCCGCCGCCGGCAAAGGTTCTACCGTGACAGGCCGACGGCGCCCGCGCCGTAAAAACCAACGATAACAAACCGTTCGCAGCGCCGCCCAGCGGCGCCTTCAGGGGATACACACCGATGAAAGCCAAACTCTTGCCGCTGTTCCTGCTCGCCGCCCTGCCCGCCGCCGCGTTGGCCGCCACGCCGCCGAATACGCTGGTGGTGGTGCAATCGCTGGATGACATCGTCAGCCTCGATCCGGCGGAAGCCAACGAACTCTCCAGCATCCAGACGGTGCCCAGCCTGTATCAGCGGCTGGTGCAGGCGGATCGCGACGATCCGGCCAAGGTGGCGCCGGTGCTGGCGGAAAGCTGGCGGGGCGATGCGGCGGCCAAAACGCTGACGGTGAAGCTGCGGCCGCAGGCGGCGTTCGCCTCCGGCAACCCGCTGACCTCCGACGACGTGATCTTCTCCTACAGCCGCGCGGTGAAAATGAACAAGTCGCCGGCGTTCATCCTCAACGTGCTCGGCTGGCAGCCGGACAACATCGACGCGCAGCTCAAGAAGATCGACGAACATACCGTGCAGCTGCGCTGGACGGCGGACGTCAGCCCGGCGGTGGCGCTGAATATCCTCTCGACGCCGATCGCCTCGATCGTCGACAGCAAAGCGGCGCTGGCCAACGTCAAAGACGGCGACTTCGGCAACGCCTGGCTGAAGATGCACTCTGCCGGCAGCGGTCCGTTCAAGATGCGCGTCTATCAGCCGCACCAGGCGATCGTGCTGGACGCCAACCCCACCACGCCGGGCGACAAGCCGCAGCTGAAAAACATCATCATTAAAAACGTGCCGGATCCGGCCACCCGCCGCCTGCTGCTCCAGCAGGGCGACGCCGATATCGCCCGCGAACTGGGCGCCGACCAGACCGACACGCTGAAGAACCAGCCGGGCGTCAAGGTGCTGGAGATCCCGTCCGCCGAGCAAAACTATCTGGTGTTCAACACCGGCAACGGCGCCAACCCGCTGCTGAACAACCCGGCCTTCTGGGAAGCGGCGCGCTACCTGGTGGATTATCAGGGCATCACGAAGGATCTGCTGAAGGGCCAATACTTCGTGCACCAGAGCTTCCTGCCGGTCGGGCTGCCGGGCGCGCTGGAGACCAACCCGTTCAGCTACGATCCGGCCAAGGCGAAAGCCATCCTGGCCAAGGCGGGCATCACCCACGCCGCCTTTACGCTGGACGTGGAGAACAAACCGCCGTTCATCACCATCGCGCAGGCGCTGCAGGGCAGCTTCGCCGCCGCCGGCGTGAAGATCGAGCTGCTGCCGGCCGCGGGCAGCCAGGTTTACTCGCGCGTGCGCGCCAGGCAGCATCAGGCGGCGATCCGGCTGTGGATCCCGGATTACTTCGACGCCCACTCCAACGCCAGCGCCTTCGCTTACAACGACGGCAAGAGCAGCACGGTGGCCGGGCTGAACGGCTGGCAGATCCCGCAGTTGAATAAGCAGACGCTGGCGGCGCTGGCCGAAGCCGATCCGGCCAAGCGCCGCGCGCTGTACACCGCCATGCAGCAGGAGCTGCAGCGCAGTTCGCCGTACGTGTTTATCGATCAGGCTAAAACCGAAGTGGTGCTGCGCGACAACGTCAAAGGCTATCAACAAGGGTTGAACGCCGACATGGTCTACTACGATCGCGTCAGCAAATAGCCGGCGAGCGGCCATCGCCGGCCAATCGATTGCGGGGCGGCAAAAAACGGCGTTTTAGCGCTTGCAGTGGCGAAAAGCGCGAGTATAATGCGCCACAATTTGCCAGGAGAAAGCATGAAAAACGACGTTTGTTTTGTTAGCCGCAATCGACAAAACCGACTGCCTATCGGCGGCCAGCTGCCGTTGTTTCTCCTGTTGCTAAGCCGATCTTTTCAAGCCCCTCATTGAGGGGCTTTTTTTTGCCTTAAAAAGTCCCGCGCCACGGGCACGCGTCGAGGAGGAGTGAAAAATGGCCAACCCGCTGTATCACAAACACATCATCTCTATTAACGATCTCAGCCGCGAGGATCTGGAGCTGGTGCTGCGCACCGCCGCCGGTCTGAAAGCCAACCCGCAGCCGGAGCTGTTGAAACACAAGGTGATCGCCAGCTGCTTCTTCGAAGCCTCGACCCGTACCCGCCTGTCGTTCGAAACCTCGATGCACCGCCTCGGCGCCTCGGTGGTCGGTTTCGCCGACGGCAGCAACACCTCGCTCGGCAAGAAAGGCGAAACCCTGGCCGACACCATCTCGGTGATCAGCACCTACGTGGACGCCATCGTGATGCGCCATCCGCAGGAAGGCGCGGCGCGCATGGCCTCGGAGTTCTCCGGCAACGTGCCGGTGCTCAACGCCGGCGACGGCGCCAACCAGCACCCGACCCAGACCCTGCTGGATCTGTTCACCATCCAGGAAACCCAGGGCCGCCTGAGCAACCTCAGTATCGCCATGGTCGGCGACCTGAAGTACGGCCGCACCGTGCACTCGCTCACCCAGGCGCTGGCCAAGTTCGAAGGCAACCGCTTCTACTTCATCGCCCCGGACGCGCTGGCGATGCCGGCCTACATCCTGAAAATGCTGGAAGAGAAAGGCATCGAGTACAGCCTGCACGGCAGCATTGAAGAAGTGGTGCCGGAGCTGGATATTCTCTACATGACCCGGGTGCAGAAAGAGCGCCTCGATCCGTCCGAGTACGCCAACGTGAAGGCGCAGTTCGTGCTGCGCGCCGCGGATCTGGCCGGCGCGCGCGCCAACCTCAAGGTGCTGCACCCGCTGCCGCGCATCGACGAGATCGCCACCGACGTGGATAAAACGCCGCACGCTTACTACTTCCAGCAGGCGGGCAACGGCATCTTCGCCCGCCAGGCGCTGCTGGCGCTGGTGCTCAACGCAGATTTGGCTCTTTAAGGGGGAACCGCCATGACTCATGACAACAAACTGCAGGTCGAAGCGATCAAATGCGGCACGGTAATCGACCACATTCCGGCGCAGATCGGTTTCAAACTGCTGACGCTGTTCAAGCTGACCGCCACCGACCAGCGCATCACCATCGGCCTGAACCTGCCCTCCAACGAGCTGGGCCGCAAGGATCTGATCAAGATCGAGAACACCTTCCTGACCGAGCAGCAGGCCAACCAACTGGCGATGTACGCGCCGAAGGCCACGGTAAACCGCATCGACAACTATGAAGTGGTGCGCAAGCTGACCCTCAGCCTGCCGGACCACATCGACGGCGTGCTGACCTGCCCGAACGGCAACTGCATCAGCCGCAGCGAGCCGGTGGCGTCGAGCTTCAGCGTCAAATCGCGCGGCGGCGAAGTGCACCTGAAATGCCGCTACTGCGAAAAAGAGTTCGAGCATCAGGTGGTGTTGCAGGCCGACTAAGCCCGGCATGGGCGCCGGGAGATGGCGCTGTCATTCTCCCGGTGACGCCCTATAATGGGATTTCTGGATAGAACAATCCTCGTTTATCAGGAGAAAACATGTCACGTAACATCAGCACTGAACTCGCCCCGGCAGCCATTGGTCCTTACGTGCAGGGCGTTGATCTGGGCAGCATGATCATCACTTCCGGCCAGATCCCGGTCGATCCGAAAACCGGCGCCGTCGCCGACGACGTCGCCGCACAGGCGCGCCAGTCGCTGGAAAACGTCAAGGCGATCGTCGAAGCCGCCGGCCTGCTCGTTGCCGACATCGTGAAAACCACCGTGTTCGTGAAAGACCTGAACGACTTCGCCACCGTCAACGCCGCGTACGAAGCCTTCTTCACCGAGCACAGCGCGCCGTTCCCGGCCCGCTCCTGCGTAGAAGTGGCGCGTCTGCCGAAAGACGTGAAGATCGAAATCGAAGCCATCGCCGTGCGTCGTTAATCGACGCGCACGCGAATCACGGTCAGCTTCGGCTGGCCGTTTTTATTGATAATAATTTTTTAACCCAATTAATTTATAGCGATAGCGTAATATCGTTCACATTTACAATTCCCTAATAAAAATACGCCTATAATTGTTTTTCACCCGGCCGGGTCATTGCTGTTTCATTTCGTTCACTTCGTGAATAATGACAGGAGATAACCATGGCACCTAGCGTATTGGATTATTTTATCCAACAAGCTTCCCGTTATCCGGAAAAACTTGCCGTCGTCGGCGATAATAAGCGCCTGACCTACCGTCAATTGGATGAAGCCAGCAGCGCACTGTGCGCGCTGTTGCTACGGCGGGGCGTGGCGCCCGGCAGCTATGTGCCGCTCGTCACGCTGCGCACGCCGGAAATGCTGATCGGTATGTTGGCGATCGTCAAAGCCGGCGCAGGCTATATTCCCATCGACGCCCGTTACCCGGAAAAAAGAATACAGGATATCGTTACGCAAAGCGGTTCCCCTTTAATACTCGCCAGCAACGCGACGATAGCGCTTTCGGAAAATAACTTCAGCGAGGATATTATTTATATTGATAATATATCAATTTCTCCGCAGGAGAATATAACGTTAATTTCTCCGTCTCCCGATGCCATCGTTTATCTCATTTTCACTTCAGGCACCACCGGCAAACCGAAAGGTGTGCTGATAGAACATCAGTCGCTGCTGAATTTAATTCTCTGGCATAACAAGCAATTCGCTATGGATGCCGAAAGTCGTTCTACGCTGATCGCCGGCTTGAGTTTCGACGTCGCGCAATGGGAGATCTGGTCGCCTCTGACCAGCGGCGGCACATTGTATCTGCCCCCGGAAGACGCTCGCCTGCAGCCGGAAGTCCTGCTGGCCTACTTTGCCGAACAGGGCATTACCCACGCCAGCCTGCCCGCCGTACTGGTCGCCGAAGTGGTCGGCGCGCCGCAACCGGCCAATCTGGCGCTGCGGTATCTGTTCAGCTCAGGGGAGAAACTTCATCCGGTCGATCTGCGCGGCATCGATTATTCATTGATCGATTACTACGGCCCGACGGAAGCCACCATCTTCGCCACCTGCAACCGGGTGGCTTGCGCCACGCAAAACCCGCCCGCCAGCATTGGGCGGCCCATCGGCGATACCGAAATCTTCATCCTCGATGACCGACTGCAGCCCGTGATCGGCGATCGCCCCGGCGAGCTGTATATCAGCGGCCGCTGTCTGGCCCGCGGCTACCTGAACATTCCGGCGTTGACCGCCGAGCGCTTCATCACCCCGCCTCACTTCGCCGGATTGCGCCTGTACCGCAGCGGCGATCGGGCTCGTTGGCTGGCGGATGGCCGCATTCAATATCTGGGCCGTATCGACGATCAGGTCAAAATCCGCGGCAATCGCATTGAACTGGGCGAAATCGAAAACGCCATGCTGCAGGTTGCGGGCATCCGTAAAGCGGTGGCCGCCGTGGCGACGGCAGATGATCCGCTGGGCAAGAAAATCGTGGCGTTTCTGGTCGCGGAGTGTGACGGCGAAAACGTGATCGCACGCGTCCGACAGAAACTGAAAGAAACGCTGCCCACCGCATTTCTGCCCGCCGATTATCGTTTACTGCAACACATGCCGCTGAACAACAACGGCAAAATCGACAAAGCGGCTCTGTTGGCGCATTACCAACCGGTCAGCGCCGGCGTTGCGCAGCCGCTGACCGCCGATCAGCGCATCGTCGCCGATCTCTGGCGTTCGTTGCTGAAAGTGGAACAGCCCGCAACCAACGATGATTTTTTCTCGCTGGGCGGCCATTCGCTGTTGGCGGCCAAGCTGATGACGGCGCTGGCCGAGGCATTTGCCGTCGAGACTTCGGTGCACGACATCTATGAATATCCCACTCTGGGCGCCCTGGCGCAGGCACTGGCACAACGCAGAGACCGGCAACCGACACAGCGGCAAGGCGAAGCGCGTGCCTTACAGGATGATGTGTATTTGCCGTCGGATCTCGTCATCGATCCGACGTTCGATCCGCGGCAAATCAGCGCGCCGCGCGCCATTTTGCTGACCGGCGCCACCGGCTTCGTCGGCGCGCATCTGTTGGCCGATCTGCTGCGCACCACCGACGCCGAGCTGTACTGTCTGGTGCGCGACGGCGCCAAACTGCCGCCGAGACAGCGGCTGGAGGCGGTGCTGCAGCGCTACCGGATCGCGCTGAACGCCAGCCAGCACGCGCGCATTCATATCGTGCCTGGCAACGTAGCGGAACACGACTTTTCGCTGACGCCGGCGGCCTACAGGGCGTTAAGCCGAGATATCGATCTGATTTACCATTCGGCCAGCGCGGTGAATTTTATCCAGCCTTACGCCTACATGAAGCGCGACAACGTGCAGGGCCTGCGGGAAATCATTCGCTTCGCGGCGCATAGCCGCACCAAGCCGCTGATGCTGCTGTCGACCATCTCCGTATACAGCTGGGGGCATCTGCACACCGGCAAGCGGGTGATGCGGGAAAGCGACGATATCGACCAAAACCTGCCGGCGGTCAGCCGCGATATCGGCTACGTGCGCAGCAAATGGGTGATGGAGAAAATCGCCGATTTGGCGGCGGCGCAAGGCCTGCCGCTGATGACCTTCCGCCTGGGCTACGCCACCTGCCACAGCCGTACCGGCGTCAACGCCGATTATCAATGGTGGGGACGGCTGGTGAAAACCTGCATCAGCAGCGGCACGGTACCGGATTTACGGGATATGCGCGAAGGGTTGACCACGGTGGATTACATGACCCGGGCCATCGCCCACGTCTCTCGCAACCCGCAGGCGCTGGGGCAGAAATTCAACCTGATCCATCAAGGTGACAATAATCTGACGCTGCGTGAGTTTTTCAGCCTGCTGGAGCGCGAGTTCGGTTATCGTTTTCGTCCCTTGCCCTTCGCACAGTGGCGGGCCCAATGGGAAAACGACAGCGACGCGCCGCTCTACCCGCTGCTCAGCCTGTTCAAGGATCCTATGGTGGACGAGCTATCGACGGTGGAGCTCTATCAAGACACCTATCGGTGGGACTGCAGCAACCTGCAACGCTTCCTGCAGGGCAGCGGTATCGATGAGCCGCGCTTCACCCGCCAGCTGCTGCTGAATTACCTGCAGCACGCCATCGGGTATGCGCCGCTGTCGCTACAGGCGTAACAAAACCGGGGCTCAACTGGCCGAGCCCCGTCACCCTCACTCCGTTTTAAGCCCCCGCAGCAGCGCCTCCAGCGGGTACACCGCGGCAATCACCACTTCGTCGCGCGTCTGCGCCGCCGCATCCAGCCGGCGCTGCGCTTGTTCGGCCTCGGCCCGGCTCAGCGGTTTGTCCTGCTGATGGCGATCCAGCAGCGTTAACCCCAATGCGGCCAGGGCATCCACGTCCTGCGCCACCGGCGCCAACTCCCGCAGCGTGCGGTTGCCCGCGATCGCCGTTTGCAATGCCGCGCCGTTCGCCTGCCAGCGCTGCAGCCGTTCGCGCAGCGCCTGCGCCGCCGCCTTATCGCGCTTATCCTTCAGCAGAGCCGCGACCTGGGCATGCATGGCGCGCACCGCCTCGCTCTCCGGCGGCAGCGCATCGGCAAAGCGGTTCAGCGGTTCGAACTGATGATAGTTGCCGGCCTGGAACTTCAGGTGCTGGCGGGTGTAATACTGCGCCGGTTCCACCGCCTCGGCCAGGATCTGCAGCGGCACGATCTGCACGCTGTTGCTCAGCCGGGTGAATTCGCGCGCCGTTTCCGCGTGCTGCTGCAGGCCGACCGACACCACCGACCAGGCGTCGATCGCCGCCAGCCGCCGGTACATGTTGCTTTCGTCGGTGACGTCCTGCGCCGACCACAGCCGCTCCGCCACCGCAAAGGCGCGCGGCCACAGCTTAAGATCGATCAGCGGCGCGCGCACGTTTTCCGCCCACAGCGCCGCTTCCCCGCCGAGAATGTTGGCCTGCCCCTTCTCATCCGGCACCACCGGCATCTTGCCCGCTGGCGCCGCCGCCAGTTTCTCGCCCTGGGTGGGGTAACGCACGTTGCCGACCAACGTATAGCCGCTGAGCTTGTCCTGTTGCAGCGTAAACACCGGCCGTGTGTCGCCCATCCAGGTATCGACGCGGAACGTCACCAGCTGCGGCGTGCGCCAGACGATATCGTGCACCGCGCGGCGCGATTTGCCGTTGAAATCGATAAAGCCGCGCCAGCCCTGCTTGCCCTCGATCAGCGTGAAGCTGCCCTCCACCGCGCTGCCCTTCAGGCGCGGCATGCTGAAACGCCAGCTTTGTGCCTGCTCGCCGGGTTGTACCGCCGTCTCAACCCCCAGCGGCTGCGGCAGAATTTCATTGCGGTAGTGATAGGCGGTGCTTTGCGGCTGATCGAGGTAGAAACCGGTGGAGAGGATGCCCTGATAGCCATCCTGCGCGCTGGCGCCCAGCGAGTCTTGCCCTTGCCAGGACTGAATGACGATCGAACGCGGCAGCGACGGATGGTAGATCTCGTCCCAGCCGACCATCTGCCGCTGGTGCTTCTCGAGGATCTTTTCCAGCTTCTGGTTGAAGTAGGCCTGCAGCGCATGGGTATCCGCCAGCCCGTTCTGCTGCATAAACGCCTGAATCGACGGCGACGCCCGCCACTGGCTGGCGTCCACTTCGTCGCCGCCGATGTGCAGATAAGGATCGGGGAAGATCGCCGCCAGCTCGCCGACGATCGTATCGACAAACTGATAAACCTCGTCGCGGGTTGGATCGAGCGTCGGCTTATGCACGCCCCACTCGCGCTCCATGCGATACGGCCCCGGCGCGCTCATCAGGTCGGGATAGGCCACCGCGATGCTGGAGGCGTGCCCCGGCATGTCGATCTCCGGCACCACGCGAATGCCGCGCGCCGTGGCGTAAGCCACCACCTGCTGCATTTGCTCACGGGTGTAGAACTGGCCGTCGCTGGCCTGCTGCTGCAATTTAGGGTAATGCTCGGAGGCGAAGCGCCAGCCCTGATCGTCGGTCAGGTGCCAGTGGAATACGTTGAGCTTGGCCGCCGCCATGCCGTCGAGCTGGCGCAAAATGTCCGGCAGCGGCAGGAAATGGCGCGCCGAATCCAGCAGCACGCCGCGCCACGGAAAACGCGGCACGTCGCGAATATCCACCAATGGCAGGAAAGTGTTTTGCCCGTCGGTCTGCAGCAGTTGCAGCAGGGTCTCCATGCCGCGCAGCGCGCCGAAGCGGGTGTTGGCGGTCAGCGTGGTGCCCTGCGGTGTGACCGCCAGCCGGTAACTCTCATCGCTGCCCGGCAGCGGCTGCGCCGCCACCCGATCCTTGATCACCACCTTGATCGCCGCGCCGTTTGCTTCTTCCCTCGGCGCCAGCGTCCAGCCGGTCTGCAGTTCGATGCGCTGGCGCCAGCGCGGCAGCGCGTCACCCAAGTCGTCACCCTGCAGCGTCAGGGACAAACGGTGATCCAAAACCAGCTTGCCCGCCGGTTGCGTCACTTCCACCTGCTGCGGCCAGGGCATCAGCGGCAAATCACCCGCCGGCTGCGCCAGCGCGCCGCAAGAAAACCATAACGATGAAGCCAGTAGCGTATAACGGAAAGGTCTGTGCATCGGAAATTCCTCAGAGGAAAAAAACAAAATATCCCCAATGAATTTCAAACCACCGCTAGGCGGCAAGCGCCCGCATCCCCAGGCGCTTAGGTCTGCTAAGTAACTGGGGGGCGGGCGTACAGCCAACAACGCGGTGGCTTGAAAGGCGCAGGGGAAAACAGCCAACGCTGTAGATAAAGACTCAGCACAGAACAGATGTCCAACCGTTGCGGTGAAAAAGCGGACGGGATCACAGTTGCCCCCTCCCGGCCGGAGGGGGAGAACGGGTTATTGCCAGCCGTAGCGGCGCACGAACCAGCCTTTCACGCACTGGGTCAGCACCATGTAACCGGCGAGGATCAGCACCAGCCACGGGAAGTAGCCGAGCGGCAGCGCCTGCAGCTGCAGGAAGCCGGCCAGCGGTGAGAACACCAGGCCGATGCCGGTGGCGATCACCGCCAGCGTCATGATGCACAGCGGCCAGGACGGGCGGCTCTGGATAAACGGAATTTTGCGCGTGCGGATCATGTGCACGATCAGCGTCTGCGACAGCAGCCCTTCCACGAACCAGCCGGACTGGAACAGCGTCTGCATGTCCGGCGTATTGGCCTTGAATACCCACCACATCAGGCTGAAGGTCAGCACGTCGAAAATTGAACTGATCGGCCCAAAGAACACCATAAACCGCCCCAGATCGGCGGAGTTCCAGCGCTGCGGCTGGGTGATCTGATCGTCGTCGACGTTATCGAACGGGATGGCGATCTGCGAGATGTCGTACATCAGGTTCTGAATCAACAGGTGCAGCGGCAGCATCGGCAGAAACGGCAGGAAGGCGCTGGCGATCAGCACGCTGAACACGTTGCCGAAGTTGGAGCTGGCGGTCATCTTGATGTATTTCAGCATGTTGGCGAAGGTGCGGCGCCCTTCGATCACCCCCTGCTCCAGCACCATCAGGCTTTTTTCCAGCAGGATGATGTCCGCCGCTTCCTTGGCGATGTCCACCGCCGAATCGACGGAGATGCCGATATCGGCCGCGCGCAGCGCCGGCGCGTCATTGATGCCGTCGCCCATAAAGCCCACCACGTGCCCCTGGCGGCGCAGCAGTTTGACGATGCGCTCCTTGTGCAGCGGCGTCAGCTTGGCGAACACCGTGGTGCGCGCCGCCGCCTGCGCCAGCTGCTCGTCGTCCATCTGCTCGATCTCGCTGCCGCGCAGCAGATGATCGGCCTCGAGCCCGACGTCACGGCACACTTTGGCGGCCACCAGCTCGTTGTCGCCGGTGAGGATCTTCACCGTGACGCCGTTCTGTTTCAGCGCCGCCAGCGCCGGTGCGGTGCTTTCCTTCGGCGGATCGAGGAAGGCGACGTAGCCTTCGAGGATCAGATCCGACTCGTCCGCCACGCCGTATTCATGGGTTTGCGCCGGCAGGATCTTGTTGGCCACTGCTACCACCCGCAGCCCCTGCTGGTTGAGATCGTCGGTGATGCGGCGGATCCTCGCCAGCAGCGCCTCGCTCAGCGGGATCACCTCGTCTTCGTGGCGCACGTGGCTGCAAATCGCCAGCATCTCTTCCAGCGCGCCCTTGCACACCAGCTCGTGATACTCGTTGTCTTTGGCCACCACCACCGACATGCGGCGGCGCACGAAGTCGAACGGGATCTCATCCACCTTACGGTAGTTTTGCAGCGCCTCCGGCTGCCGGTTCTGCTCCGCGCAGCTCAGCACCGCCACGTCGAGCAGGTTTTTCAGCCCGGTCTGGTAGAAGCTGTTCAGCCAGGCGTAGCGCAGCACCCGCTCGCTGCCGGCGCCGAACGCATCGGTATGGCGCTCCAGCACGATCTTGTCCTGGGTCAGGGTGCCGGTCTTGTCGGTGCACAGAATATCCATGGCGCCGAAGTTCTGGATGGCGTCCAGCCGTTTGACGATCACCTTCTGGCGCGACAGCTTCACCGCCCCTTTGGCCAGCGTCGAGGTGACGATCATCGGCAGCATCTCCGGCGTCAGCCCGACCGCCACCGACAGCGCGAACAGCGCCGCCTCCCACCAGTCGCCCTTGGTGTAGCCGTTGATCAGCAGCACGATCGGCGTCATCACCAGCATAAAGCGGATCAGCAGCCAACTGACCTTGCTGATGCCGCTCTGGAAGGCGTTCGGCTGCTCATCCTGGCTGGTGACGCGCTGCGCCAGCTGGCCGAAATAGGTGCCGCCGCCGGTACCAATCACCATCGCCAGCGCGGTGCCGCTGACCACGTTGGTGCCCATGAAGCACAGGTTCTGGCAGTCGAGCGGATCGGCCGCCAACAATTGCGGCGCGGCGGATTTCTCCACCGGCAGCGATTCGCCGGTCAGCGCCGCCTGGCTGATGAACAGATCCTTGGCCGACAGCACGCGCAGATCCGCCGGGATCATGTCGCCGGCCGCCAGCTTGATGATGTCGCCCGGCACCAGCTGTGCGATCGGCAGCTCCACGTGTTCGCTCTTGCCGGTGTGCGCGTCGCTGCGGATCACCGTGGCGGTGTTGCTCACCATGGCCTTCAGCGCATCGGCCGCCCGGTTGGAGCGCGCCTCCTGGATGAAGTTCAGCAACGTGGAGATCAGCACCATCAGCGCGATCACCAAGGCGCCGGTGAGATCCTCGGTAGCGTAAGAGATCATGCCGAGCGCGGTCAGCAGCAGGTTGAACGGGTTGCGGTAGCAGTGCCACAGGTGCTGCCACCAGGCCTCTTTCTGCTGATCGTCGATGACGTTCTCGCCGCAGCGCCGGCGAACCTGTTCCGCCTCATGGGCGGTGATGCCTTCCGGGTGGCTGTGAAAACGCTCAAACAGCTGCATCGTCTCTGCGGCGGCGCATGCCAGCCGCTGCTGCGCCAGGCCGGCAGGCATATCGCGCGCAGCGCCGCTGACGCCGTCCAGCAAGCTGTCGCGGCGCACCAAACGGCGCGGGAGGCTGCGGGCGAACAGGCCCAGCAGCTGACGGGGGAGTTTTTTCAGTTTCATGGTTCGCACCTCGTCGCCCGGTGCCTCACGGCAGCGGGTAAACGGGGATCGTCATCGGCCGGGCGGATGGCGGGTGCGCCAAAAAGCCTCTGCCAACGCAGATCCTTATTATTTTTTTCAGCAGCAGGAGCGAACGACGAAGCGCGCGCTACCGGTTACCGTGATGTACTTCACCGGTAAAACAGCAGCGCCAGGCGGAGAGGTTTTACCGGAGAACCGAGTGAGTGTCTAAAGCAGTCGGGTCGGGGTCCATATGGGGTATAACCTCCGGTAAAGGGAAAAACAGAGCGGCAGGAGCGGCCGTTCAGCGCAGTGCAACAATCCCGTTTTGCATCAAGATCCCCGTAGGAAAATGAGCTATGCTGACGGGCATTGTTTTACAGGCCGTTATGTTACGCCTGTCCACTTCAACGAAAAGTAAACCATGCAAAACCGGCTGACCATCAAGGACATCGCACGCCTGAGCGGCGTAGGCAAATCCACCGTCTCACGCGTGTTGAACAATGAAGGCAGCGTGAGCCCGCAAACCCGTGAACGGGTGGAAGCGGTGATCCGTCAGCAAGGGTTTACCCCCTCCAAGTCGGCGCGCGCCATGCGCGGCCAGAGCGACAAAGTGGTGGGCATCATCGTTTCTCGTCTCGATTCGCCGTCGGAGAACCAGGCGGTGCGCACCATGCTGCCGCTGCTGTACCAGCAGGGCTTCGATCCGATCGTGATGGAGAGCCAGTTCGAAACTCGTCTGGTGCAGGAGCATCTGCACGTACTGCATCAGCGCAACGTCGACGGCGTGATCCTGTTCGGCTTCACCGGCCTGACCGCGGCGATGCTCAAGCCGTGGCAGGAAAAAATGGTGGTGATGGTGCGCGAATATGACGGCTTCTCGTCCGTCTGCTATGACGACGCCGGCGCGGTGAACCTGTTGATGGATCGCCTGTATCAACAAGGGCATCGGCATATTGGCTATCTGGGGGTGCAGCTCAGCGACGCCACCACCGGCCAGCGCCGCTATCAGGCCTATCTCGACGCCTGTGAACGCCTCACGCTCACGCCGCGCGCCACGCTGGGCGAGCTGAGCTACCAGAGCGGTTTCCAGCACGCCGCCGAAGTGATCGATGCGCACACCAGCGCGCTGATTTGCGCCTCCGACAGCATCGCCCTGGGGGCGATCAAATACCTGCAACAACAGCCGGCGCGCGCCATCCAGGTATGCGCCATCGGCAACACCCCGCTGCTCAGCTTCCTGTTCCCCGACACCCTGTCGGTGGAGTTCGGCTACGGCAGCGCCGGCCTGTTGGCGGCGCAGCAGCTGCTGGCGCAGCTCAGCGGCGAACAGGGGATCCGCCGCCTGGTGGTGCCCAGCAAACTTTCCTGACGACCTGCTTAGAAGTTGACCATTTTTTGTCATTTTGTGATCCTCGCCCCAAACCGGGAACGTTCCCATTTCATTCAAAAAGCCGAGTGGCTAAGCTTTGATCATTACTCAGTCAACACCTCTGCAGGTATCCCATAATGAGCAAAGTAAAACAGCAGGATATTGATCGCCTGATTGTTTTGGTCGGCGGCCGCGAGAACATCGCCACCGTCAGCCATTGCATTACCCGGCTGCGTTTCGTCCTCAACGATCCCAATAAGGCGAAACCGAAAGAGATCGAAGCGCTGCCGATGGTCAAAGGGTGCTTCACCAACGCCGGGCAGTTCCAGGTGGTGATCGGCACCGACGTCGGCGACTACTATCAGGCCCTGATCGCCAGCACCGGCGTCAACGAGGCCGACAAGGAACAGGCCAAGGTGGCCGCGCGCCAGAACATGACCTGGTCTGAGCGCACCATCTCCCACTTCGCCGAAATCTTCTTCCCGCTGCTGCCGGCGCTGATCAGCGGCGGTCTGATCCTCGGCTTCCGCAACGTGATCGGCGACATCCCGATGTCCGGCGGCCAAACGCTGGCGCAGATGCATCCGGCGTGGAAAACCGTTTACGACTTCCTGTGGCTGCTCGGTGAAGCGATCTTCATGTTCCTGCCGGTGGCCATCTGCTGGTCGACGGTGAAAAAGATGGGCGGCACGCCGGTGCTCGGCATCGTGCTGGGCGTCACCCTGGTGTCGCCGCAGCTGATGAACTCCTACCTGCTCGGCCAGCAAACGCCGGAAGTGTGGAACTTCGGCTGGTTCGTGATCCAGAAAGTGGGTTATCAGGCGCAGGTGATCCCGTCGATCCTGGCGGGCATGGCGCTGGGCTGGATCGAAACCCGGCTGAAAAAGATCGTCCCCGACTATCTCTATCTGGTGGTGGTGCCGGTAGTTTCGCTGCTGCTGGCGGTGTTCCTGGCGCACGCGCTGATCGGGCCGTTCGGCCGCATGATCGGCGATGGCGTCGCCTGGGCGGTGAAAGCGGTGATGACCGGCAGCTTCGCGCCGGTGGGCGCCGCGCTGTTCGGCTTCCTGTATGCGCCGCTGGTGATCACCGGCGTGCACCAGACCACGCTGGCTATCGACATGCAGATGATCCAGAGCATGGGCGGCACCCCGGTGTGGCCGCTGATTGCGCTGTCCAACATCGCGCAGGCCTCGGCAGTGCTCGGCATCATCATCATCAGCCGCAAGGCCAACGAGCGTGAAATCTCGGTGCCGGCGGCGATCTCCGCCTACCTCGGCGTGACCGAACCGGCGATGTACGGCATCAACCTCAAATACCGCTTCCCGATGCTGTGCGCGATGATCGGCTCCGCGATCGCGGGCCTGATCTGCGGCCTGGACGGCGTAATGGCCAACGGCATCGGCGTCGGTGGCCTGCCGGGCATTCTGTCTATCAAGCCGCAGTTCTGGCTGATTTACTCGCTGGCGATTCTGGTGGCGATCGTCATCCCGCTGGTGCTGACCATCATGGTCTACAAACGCAAGGCCGCCCGCGGCGAGCTGCCGGTTTGATTCACGCAATATGAATGTAGGAGCCTGCTCGCGCAGGCTCGTTGTCACGATTCAAAGGTATTGATCTATGAGCAACCCAACCCCTTGGTGGCAGAACGGCGTCATCTACCAAATTTATCCGAAGAGTTTTCAGGACAGCACCGGCAACGGCTACGGCGATTTGGCCGGCGTGACCCGGCGGCTGGACTATCTGCAGGAGCTGGGCGTAGACGCCATCTGGCTGACGCCGGTCTACGTATCGCCGCAGGTGGACAACGGCTATGACGTGGCGGACTACTGCGCCATCGATCCGGCTTACGGCACGATGGCGGACTTCGAGCAGCTGGTCGCCGCCGCCCACCAGCGCGGCATCCGCATCGTGATGGACATGGTATTCAACCACACCTCGACCGAGCACCCGTGGTTCAAGGCCGCGCAGGATCGCCACAGCCCGTATCGTCAGTTCTACGTCTGGCGCGACGGCGAAGGTGAAACGCCGCCGAACAACTGGCGCTCCAAGTTCGGCGGCAACGCCTGGCAATGGCACGCCGACAGCGGCCAGTACTACCTGCACCTGTTCGCCACCGAGCAGGCGGATCTCAACTGGGAACACCCGCCGGTGCGCGAAGAGCTGAAGAAAGTGTGTCAGTTCTGGGCGGACAAAGGCGTCGACGGTCTGCGCCTCGACGTGATCAACCTGGTGTCCAAACAGCAGGACTTCCCGTCCGACAGCCAGGGCGACGGCCGCCGCTTCTATACCGACGGCCCGCGCATCCACGAGTTCCTGCAGGAGATGAGCCGCGAGGTGTTTCAGCCGCGCGGCCTGATGACGGTGGGCGAGATGTCTTCCACCACGCTTGAGCATTGCCAGCAGTACGCGGCGCAGAGCGGCGAAGAGCTGTCGATGACCTTCAACTTCCACCACCTGAAGGTGGACTACGCCGGCGGCGAAAAATGGACGCGGGCGGCGCCGGATTACGTGGAACTGAAGCAGATCTTCCGCCACTGGCAGCAAGGGATGCATAACCGCGCCTGGAACGCGCTGTTCTGGTGCAACCACGATCAGCCGCGCATCGTGTCGCGCTTCGGCGATGAAGGCGCACTGCGGGCGCCGGCCGCCAAAATGCTGGCGATGGTGCTGCACGGCATGCAGGGCACGCCTTATATCTACCAGGGTGAAGAGATCGGCATGACCAACCCCGGCTTCCGCGCCATCGAGCAGTATCGCGACGTGGAAAGCCTGAACATGTACGCTGAACTGCGCGCTCAGGGCCGCGGCGACGCCGAACTGCTGGCGATCCTGGCCGACAAATCGCGCGACAACGGCCGCACGCCGATGCAGTGGAGCGCCGCGCCGCACGCCGGTTTCACCACCGGCACGCCGTGGATCGGCTGCGCCGAGAACTACCCGCAGATCAACGCCGAAGCGGCGCTGGCCGACCTCGACTCGGTGTTTTACGCCTACCGCCAGCTGATCACCCTGCGCAAGCAGTATCCGCTGCTGACCTACGGCGACTATCAGGATCTGGCGCCGGAACACCCGGCGCTGTGGTGCTATCAGCGCAGCTGGAACGGCCAGCGCCTGCTGGTGGCGGCCAACCTGAGCCGCGAGCCGCAGGCCTGGGCGGCGGAAGGCGTGGAAGCCTCCGCGCAGTGGCGCCCGCTGATGAGCAACTACAGCGACTCAGCGGATCAGCCGCAGGCGCTGACGCTGCGGCCGTTCGAAGCGGTGTGGTGGCTGCTCGAAGACTGACCCCACAGGGCGCGGCGAGCGCTGCGCCCTACCATTTCCCCAGCAGCGCCGCCACCCCGGCGGCCTCTTGCGCCAACTGCTCATCGCTCATGTCGCTCACGCCCTGCACCAGATGCGGCGGCAGATAATCCATGCCGGTCAGGTTGGCCATGGCGTGGAACGGCAGCAGCAGATCCTGCACCGGATAACGGTTATACCCTTGCGCCGTATAAGCCTGCGCGTTGCCGCCGGTGCTCACCACCAGCTGCAGCGGCTTGCCGTGCAGCTGGGTGCCTGCGCTGCCGTAGGCGAAACCGTAGGTTAATACCGCATCCTGCCATTCGCTGAGGATCGCCGGCGAGCTGTACCAATAAAACGGGAACAGCATCACTACCGCATCATGGCTCTGCAGCAGTTCCTGCTCGCGCGCCACGTCGATGCGGTAATCCGGGTACGCGCGGATCAGTTCGTGAACGGTCACGTTGGGCAGCGGGCGTACGGCCTCGATCAACGCCTTATTAATGCGTGACTCGTCGGGGGTGCGGTGGGCGGTTAACACTAAAATGCGTGACATAACGATTCCTCGGTCATAAGAAGATGAGGGCATTTTTCCATTTCCGCCGCTTCGGGTGTAGGCTGTTAAAGGTCACTTCAATTTCAACCGAAAGTATCAACCACTATGTCGCTGCCCTTTGACGTGCACCGCCTGCTGCCGGCCTTCCTCGCCGCCGCACAGGCGCAAAATTTCTCCGCTGCCGCTCGCCAGCTGGGCGTGACGCCGGCGGCGGTCAGCAAAAACATCCGCGCGCTGGAAGAGAAGCTGGCGCTGCGGCTGTTTCAGCGCAACACCCACAACGTGCTGCTGACCGACGAGGGCAAAGCGCTGCTGGCGCAGGTGGCGCCGCTGTGGCAGGCATTGGCGGCGACGCTGGAAAGCGCCGGCGGCGAACGGCAGGCGCCTGCCGGGGTGGTGCGCATCACGATGATCCCCGGCTTCGGCCGCCAGATGCTGATGCCGTTGATCCCGCAATTTCTGGCGCGCTACCCGCAGATCGATCTCGATCTGTCGCTGGATGCGCGGGTGGTGAATCTGGTGGGCGAAGGTTTTGACGTCGGCATCGGCAGCCGGGTCGATCCCGACAGCCGGCTGGTGGCCCGCCCGCTCTACCCGATGCATATGGTGCTAGCGGCGTCACCCGACTATCTGGCGCGGCGCGGTGAACCGCAAACGCCGCACGATCTGCTGCGGCACGACTGCCTGCTGCACCGTAACCCGGCCAACGGCCGCCACGTCAAATGGCAGCTGCGCCATCAGGGCGAAACGCTGGCGCTGGATCTGAACGGCCGCCTGGTGGTCAGCCGCCCGGAGATGTTGCTGGATGCAGCGCTGGCCGGGCTGGGCATCGTCAACCTGGCGCACTGGTACGTCGAGAAACACTTCGAGCAGGGCACGCTGCGGCCGGTGCTGGCGGAATGCTGGCCGCGCCCGGTGCAGCTGTGGCTCTATTACGCTTCGGCGGATCTGCCGCCGCGGGTGCGCGTCTGGGTCGATTTTCTGCTGGAACATTTTCGCGATCGGCCGGCGGGCGATTGACGTCTGTTCAGCTTGCGCACGCTCTTCCGTTTTCCTTGTTCTACATCAAAAGAATCGCGCCAATATCTATATATAGTGCATTAAGAATTGCGAACACCTATATATAGTAGTTATCCACAAAATCATCCACACGCCGCCACAGCCCTTGCGCGCTGCGGCTTTGCCCTGTGGATAAGCGAAATTTGACGGTTGCTCGCCGCGTCAGGCGGGTATGAACGCTCCCTCGGGGAACAAGGAGTACAACGTGAAACCAGTAGTGATTAAGCGGGACGGTTGCCAGGTACCTTTTGACGAAGCGCGCATTGCGCAGGCCATCGAGCGCGCCGCGCTGGCGGTGGGCGTGGTCGACGCCGACTACTGCGCCACCGTCGCCCGCGTGGTCGCTCAGCGCATGGAGCAACAGCCGCGCGTCGATATCCACGAGATCCAGCAGGCGGTGGAAAACCAGCTGATGGCCGGCGAGTACAAACAGCTGGCGCGCGCCTATATCGAATACCGCCACGATCGCGACGTGGCGCGCGAGCTGCGCGGCCGCCTGAACCAGGAAATTCGCGGCCTGGTCGAGCAGAGCAACCGCGCGCTGCTGAACGAAAACGCCAACAAGGACAGCAAGGTGATCCCCACCCAGCGCGACCTGCTGGCGGGCATCGTCGCCAAACACTACGCCAAGCAGCACATCCTGCCGCGCGACGTGGTGCTGGCCCATGAACGCGGCGAAATTCACTACCACGATCTCGACTACTCGCCGTTCTTCCCGATGTTCAACTGCATGCTGATCGATCTGAAAGGCATGCTGACCAACGGCTTCAAGATGGGCAACGCCGAGATTGAGCCGCCGAAGTCGATCTCCACCGCCACCGCCGTGACCGCGCAGATCATCGCCCAGGTCGCCAGCCATATTTATGGCGGCACCACCATCAACCGCATCGATGAAATTCTGGCGCCGTTCGTCGACGAGAGCTTCCGCAAACACCTGCAGGTGGCGGAAGAGTGGCAGATCCCGGACGCCAAAGGCTATGCCATGGCGCGCACCGAGAAAGAGTGTTACGACGCCTTCCAGTCGCTGGAGTACGAGGTTAACACCCTGCACACCGCCAACGGCCAGACGCCGTTCGTCACCTTCGGCTTCGGCCTCGGCACCAGCTGGGAGTCGCGCCTGATCCAGCGCTCGATATTGAAAAACCGCATCGCCGGGCTGGGTAAAAACCGCAAGACCGCCGTGTTCCCCAAACTGGTGTTCGCCATCCGCGACGGCCTCAACCACCAGTACGGCGACCCGAACTACGACATCAAGCAGCTGGCGCTGGAGTGCGCCAGCAAGCGCATGTACCCGGACATCCTCAACTACGATCAGGTGGTGAAGGTCACCGGCTCGTTCAAAACGCCGATGGGCTGCCGCAGCTTCCTCGGCACCTACGAGCAGGACGGCGAGCTGGTGCACGACGGCCGCAACAACATCGGCGTCATCAGCCTCAACCTGCCGCGCATCGCGCTGGAGGCGATGGGCGATGAGTCGCGCTTCTGGACGCTGCTGGATCAGCGCCTGCAGCTGGCGAAAAAGGCGCTGATGACGCGCATCGCCCGGCTGGAAGGCATCAAGGCGCGGGTGGCGCCAATCTTGTACATGGAAGGCGCCTGCGGCGTGCGGCTCAAGGCCGACGACAACATCGCCGATATCTTCAAGCACGGCCGCGCCTCAATTTCGCTGGGCTATATCGGCCTGCACGAGACCATCAATGCGCTGTTCGGCGGCGAAAACCACGTGTATGACGACGAGGCGCTGCGCGCCAAAGCGGTGGCGATCGTCGCACGGCTGCGCGCCGCCGTCGACGCCTGGAAAGACGAGACCGGCTACGGCTTCAGCCTCTACAGCACGCCGAGCGAAAACCTGTGCGATCGCTTCTGCCGGCTGGACACCGCCGATTTCGGCGTGGTGCCGGGCGTCACCGACAAGGGCTATTACACCAACAGCTTCCACCTCGACGTGGAGAAGAAGGTCAATCCGTACGACAAGCTGGACTTCGAAGCGCCCTACCCACCGTTGGCCAGCGGCGGCTTCATCTGCTACGGCGAATACCCGAACCTGCAGCACAACCTGAAGGCGCTGGAAGACGTGTGGGACTACAGCTACAGCCGGGTGCCTTACTACGGCACCAACACGCCGATCGACGAGTGCTACGAATGCGGCTTCACCGGTGAATTCTCCTGCACCAGCAAAGGCTTCACCTGCCCGAAATGCGGCAACCACGATTCGGCCAAGGTCTCGGTCACCCGCCGGGTGTGCGGCTATCTCGGCAGCCCCGATGCCCGGCCGTTCAACGCCGGCAAGCAGGAAGAGGTGAAACGCCGGGTGAAACATCTCGGCAATGGGCAGCTCGGCTGAAAAGCGCCGTGCAGCCTATGCAGAAGCCTGTTCAACAGGCGTGATTGTCGCAGCCAGTTTGCCTTCGGCCAGCGCGCACCAACCGCAGCGTACACGCAGTACGTGAGGATTGGCAGCACTGCCCGGAGGCAAAATGGCCAGTAAAATAGCCTGATGGGCAGGCCTCACATGAATTATCACCAGTACTATCCAATCGACGTGGTCAACGGCCCCGGCACCCGCTGCACGCTGTTTGTCGCCGGCTGCGTGCACCAGTGCCCCGGCTGCTACAACAAAAGCACCTGGCGGCTCAACTCCGGCCTGCCGTTTACCCCGGCGCTGGAAGACCGCATCATCGCCGATCTGAACGATACGCGCGTGCCGCGCCAGGGGCTGTCGCTCTCCGGCGGCGATCCGCTGCACCCGGCCAACGTGCCGAGCATCTTAACGCTGGTGAAACGGGTGCGCGCCGAGTGCCCTGGCAAGGATATCTGGCTGTGGACCGGCTACCGGCTGGCGGAGCTGGACGCACAGCAAATGCAGGTGGTGGACAGGATCAACGTGCTGATCGACGGCAAGTTCGTGCAGGATTTGCAAGACCCGGCGCTGATTTGGCGCGGCAGCAGCAACCAGGTGGTGCATAGGTTGCGATGAGCTGATAGTACTCGCCACAACATGTGTTGGCTCAAGTACAACCAGATACGGCTGCGGCACAGAACAAAACCTGATCTGACAGGCGGCTTTGTGCCAGAAGCGGAAGTTACTAGGTTCGTACTACATGAATCATTGAGGAAAAGATCATACCGCTTGAAAGCATCGTACTAGGGACACAATTATCTTCATCGACGGTAAACGAACCTAAGCCATGTTGAAGAGAGTATCTTGGACTGACTGCCGAAATGTGATCAGCTTTAACTATCGTAATAAACAACCTGTAGGGGCATTTTTGTGCTATAAATCAAAAAAAATAAGATAACACAGCCACTTGAAATTATCTTTTCATTCTATAGTGATTTACAATGGCACTGAATAACGTGAATTACACATCTTTTGTCAAATAAATATATATGTGTGTGGGGGGGGATATGTTTGATGATTTTGATTTTAACCTACTAAGCTCTGATGAATTTAAAGAGGATTCAGTTAGAGAAGAGTTGATTTTACCAATTATTAAAGCTCTTGGTTATAAATCATCAGGAGATAGCCGTGTAATCAGGAGCAAAACGCTTACACATCCATTTGTCTCAATAGGTTCACAGCCAAGAAAGATTTCAATAGTACCGGATTATGTTTTCCTTTCTAACGACCGACCATATTGGATTCTTGATGCAAAGGCTCCTAATGAGAAAATAACCAAAAGCATGCACGTTGAGCAAGCCTATAGCTATGCTATACATCCAGAAATAAGGGCAGAAATGTATGCTTTGTGCAATGGAAATGAATTTGTTCTATATAGCATCCGGGAACTCCATCCAATACTCAGATTTTATTTAAAAGACATTAATAATCATTGGGAAAAATTATTTAGGATATTAAATCCAGATATTAAAGCTAATCCAGATATTTTGAATTATGCGCCTGATTTTGGAATTCACATTCGAAAAATGGGTTTGGTTAAAGATGGTTATTTTAGCGCCCCAGCTATAAACACTAAATTCATTAGTCGATTGAGCGAACGTTCATACACTTGCATATCTACAATACCCGGAGATATTGATATGGCCATTTCTCTGGACTTTAACAAAAAAACATTTAAACAACTACTTAAAGTACTTCCATCAGAACAAGCAAGTAAAATTAAACAGGCTTTAGGCCAACAGCCTTTTTATATAAGCTTCTCTGAAAACGACCCTGACGTAAAATTCGGAATCACAAGTAATATCAGTAATGAAATACATCACAATGCTGAAGAAAGCTACATTCCTTTCATAGTTAAAGAGGTATTTCCTTATAACAACTCCATCGACGAATGGGAAGAGTTAGCCAAAAGAGAAAGAGAGTGAATTGGTATTTCATATTTTGCATAAAATTTTTGGCAAATGATTATCACGTGTGAGTTCAAACCGGTGTAAGCCGGTTTTTTACAGTAATATGCTCCCAAATATGAACTACAGCATCCATTCATAATACATTGCTCAGCTCCCATTAAATTAGCTAACACTTTGCATTATAAGTAAAGCCACTTATCAGTGGTGAGGATAATTGCGAACTTCCACTTTTCGCTCAAAGCAGACCTTCAGCTCAGTTAGCCTGCCCACTCCGTGCCAACAGCGGACGTTAATGAGAACAATCTGTGGCAATCAACGGGGTGGGGTCAGTTCATAAATGACTCTGAGGTTTCTGTTAAACCTGTGGCGATTCAACTGACCTTTGATATTGCGGTTTCAAATCTACGTTATAAAGCTTCGCTCTTTGAGCCGATGCAGCCCAAACGAGGATACAGATTTGGCTGACTATAAACTTCTGCTTTTGAGCGAGTTGGAGCATGAATTTCTCCCCGAAGCATTAATCAGATTGGCGGCGAACCTCGATTTCAACAATGTGGCGAGGTGTTCGCCCAAGCCGAGGATCGCCGTTGGCGACGGCGATGATGTCCTCATGCTCGTCGCCAGCCCACAGGCCAACAAGCTCGTGCAGAAAAAAATCCGCGTAGGAGCAGCTAGCGTCGCGCACCTGCATCGCCAAAACCGTGGATTTGCTCGTGTGCAATTGGGTCAAATTTCTGACGAGCCGCGCTGGGGCAACCCAGAGAACCGGGCGAGGCGAGGCAGGAGTCGTGAATAGATAGTAGGCGTGTTCTGACTGCTTGAGTATGTCCTCGCACTGCTTCAGGTCGATGCCTACCGTCGAACTGAAGGCCCGTCCCGAATTAGTGCCTTTGCGCTTTTTCACCTGCATAAGGGTCGCACGCTGGACCACTGTTTCCCCCTTGTCCACGATACGGCTCAGGAACAGCACGTCTGCCCCCAGCGGAGCCCCGGCTGGTGTGTTTGCCCCTTCCTCTCGCTTGCTGGGTTGACGCACCTTCACTGTCAGGCTCGGATACGTCGCCCGCGTCGTAACCGAGAGTTGGCGCAACTGGCTGCTCGCGTTGCCAATCGCCTCCTTTGTCAGAGCCAGGAGGCGCGCCGTATGGGCCTCCTCGTCATCTCCCCAGGTCTCCGAATATTCGCGACAAAATTTTTCCTCCATCTGGCTAAGCGCCCTATGGATGAGGCGCTCCACGGAGGGGTCGCTCAGCCAAGTTTGGGCTCCTACGCTAGGCAACGCAGTAGCACCCTCGCCCCGGCCTACGGGCCCCTCCAGGTCCAGTGCCCCCTGCTTGGATCGCACTAGTCCCTTGCTCCTCAGTTGCAGTTGCCTTGCAGGAGTACCGACAAGCCGATTCGCAAATGCCAGATGCTCCTCGTCATCCATCAATCGCAAAAGCACTGGCTCAACTTCGGCAAATGCCGTCTGCTCGAGCCAAAGGCAGGCAAAATTGAGGAGCCCCTGGGCTAATTCAGGTTCATCATTAACCTGATCGAACAGATCCTGCCGCCAGGCCTCGCGGGCGGCCGGGCCTAGTTGGGTCCACAGCGTTTCTCGACCCCGCGGCTGGGATGGCAATTCTCTGAGGCTGGCAATGACGCTTTGCTGACTAGACCGCGCTGGGTCTCCAAACTCGTGCCAAGCCGCCGCAAGTGCGAGGTCCGAGGGTATAGTGTCCCCGGACAATTCAGCAAGCTTCGAGAAGGCTTTGGCAACGCACTCCTTGATATTGTTTTCCTTCTCTTTCTGCAAACGGACATTCCAGCGCAGGAACAAATTACGTACATCTTCCGGCAATATCTTGCAGCAATGTTGGATAAGCTTAGGAAAGACTGACGGATCTGCTCGTTCAAAAACCTGTTCGCAAGCCCACCGGGATGTCTGCACTGTCGGCGAATGCGCAAATAGAGAGGAGACGAACTCAAGCATTTCGCGGTTTGAATAGTCCGACGTCATGTCGATATTTTTTTCCAAGTAGTCGCGTACACGATGCCAATACTGCTGGACCAGTTGTTCGAAAGCCCAAGCATTCGCCCCCTGATGAGGGTCGACTAGTTGAAGAACATAGATGCAATCTTCCTCGGACGTATTGACCACCAACGCCTTCATGATCTGCTGATCGTCCAAATATTTATTCCGAGAATATGAACGGTTAGCGAGCAACCATTTAACCCAAAGCGCACGTGGCTCGATTTCCGCCACAATGATTTCACGTAAGCCCGGGGGCTCGCCATTAAGTATGCCATCCCAGAAGATATCCTGAGCGCGCCGGTAAGAATTTGGGTCCAAGATAGAGGACGACTTCTCGATCCCCGTGGATCCGTGTCCGAGAATTTTTAAGGTCAGCGCTATCTGCCCCTGCTGTGCCGCAGCCACGAATTCGGCCGTAAAGTGCTCACGCTCAGTTTGCGAATTATATAGCCAACTCGTATCCGTAAACCTGAGGTTCTCAGTTGATAGGTGGGAGTAGTCCAGACGAAGCATGTCTTTGTGGATGGTAAAATACCGTGCGAGGAATTCGACAAGCGGCTGTGCCCAACCTTCCAACAAAATACTGGCAGCTTCCAGTTTATCGTCGAAGTCAATATTTACGAACAAGATGATCTCCCTTTCCCGTAGCTGGCGCCGACGACCTTCGCCATGGTGATCTGCAAAATCTCAATAAGTCCACTATAGCCAAATCGCAGGCGGTTCAAGGAACCGCTTTTAGACAACAACAGACATTATAGAATTCCGTTGAACTTTTTATTACTTCTACCTAAACAAATTTGCATATTACCGATCCACTTTAGCCAGATCATGATTGACCTGTTTCCAGTTGACCGACACACGCCATTGTTAGCAAGATTCATAGTGACTCAACTATGAACTTCTGCTCTTCGCTCAAAACTGACGGACAGTCACCTACTTCCCCGTAGGCACTGCTAGCCCAGCTCTAAACTAATTCCCTCAACACCTTCATCGGTAACTGCCCCATATTTTCGCTTTAAATATAGCCATTCGTTTTTCTACCTCCGAATGGCTTATATAAACCGCGGTGCCGTTTCTTAAACGTTCAAGGGCGGCATCCCCCCTTTCACGCAACGCTTGCTCCTGCAACATCACCTCTAAGTCCATTTCAGGTTTATTCCGCTGTTCCATTGCCATCTCCTCCTTGAGACAGCATCGGGTCACGAATCCGTTACACCAATCCCATCCCCACCACGCCGGTCAGCACGCCGCACAGCGCCACCAGCGCCGCCGTCAGGCACAGCGCCCGGGCGGAGAAGGCCTTGTTGAGCATCAACAGCGAAGGCAGGCTGACCGCCGGCAGGGTCATCAGCAGCGCCAGCGCCGGGCCGGCGCCCATGCCCGCCAGCATCATGGTTTGTACGATCGGGATTTCCGCCGCGGTGGGGATAACGAACAGGCAGCCGACGATCGCCAGGCCGATGATCCACAGCAGGCTATTGTCGACGGCGCCGTCGGCGTGCGGGAACAGCCAGACCCGCGCCGCGCCCAGCGCCAGCACCGCCAGCACGTAGATCGGAATGGTCGACCAAAACAGCGCCCACAGCGCTTTGCCCCAGCGGGCGAGGAACGGCTGCTCGTCGCTCTGCGCCATCATCACCGGCGGCTGCGGCGCGGTGGGCTGCGGATCGTTGGCGGTCACGCGCTGCACCAGCCAGGCGATGCCCAGCACCATCACCACGCCCGCCACCAGGCGGATGGCGGCGAACGGCCAACCGAGCACAAATCCCATGAACACCAGCGTCGCCGGGTTCAATACCGGGTTGGCGAGCCAAAAGGCCAGCGCGGCGCCGCTGGATACCGACTGGCGGCGCATGCCGGCGGCAACCGGTGCGGCGCAGCAGGTGCACATCATGCCCGGCAGTGCGATCAGCGCCCCCAGCACGGTGCCGGAAAAACGCCGGTGGCCGAGCGTGCGCGCCAGCCAGTCGCGCGGGATCAGCACCTGCACCAGCGAACCTAACAGCACCCCGAGCAGCGCCGCCTTCCATACCGCGGTGAAGTAGACCAGCGCGTACTGCCAGGCCGCCAGCCAGGGGCTCGCGGCGCCGTCGGCCAGGATAGATTTGCCGATCGAGTGGCTGTCCGCCGCCACGAAGGCCTTGCCGTAGTAAGGCTGCCATTTGACGTAGTAGAGGCCAACGGCCACCACCAGCAGAAACAGGATCGGTTTCCACAGCGGCCAGGCGCGTGGGGCGTGTTCAGGGGCGTTCAGAGGTTGCGGCATGGTAGCGGCCAGAGTCAGTCAACAGTGGCGCCAGCATAGCGCGCCGCCGCCGCCCGTGCACGCCCGGGCTGTCCTAAATAGTTCATCTGTTCGCCACCGACGCGTAACGCGATTGTCATCTGCGCCCGTCACCATGATGCCGACGAGAAAACCACAGGGTAGACGCCCGATGAAACGCACCGCTTCCGCCTTCATCGCACCGCCATCGGCATGACGAGGTTTTTATTATGATGGAGTTATCTAGACATCCGACCACTTACCCCACCCGCTATCAGCAGATCGCCGCGCAGCTGGAACAGGAGCTGCGCACGCAGTACCGCTGCGGCGACTACCTGCCTTCGGAACAGCAGCTGGCCGAGCGCTATCAGGTCAATCGCCACACCCTGCGCCGCGCGGTGGATCAGCTGGTAGAACGCGGCTGGCTGCAGCGCCGCCACGGCGTCGGCATTCTGGTGCTGATGCGGCCTTACGACTACCCGCTGCACGCCAATACCCGCTTCAGCCAGAACCTGTTCGAGCAGGGCAGCCACCCCACCAGTGAGCGCTTACTCGCTGTCTTGCGCCCGTGCAATGGGCATGTCGCCAGCGCACTCTCACGTGAAGAAGGCGAAATGGTGATCCACCTGCGCACCCTGCGCCGGGTCAACGGCGTGCCGATGAGCGTGATCGACCATTATCTGCCCGATCTGGACTGGTGGCCGGCGCTGCAGCAGTTCCACAGCGGTTCGCTGCACCAGTTTATCGAACAGCACCTCCAGCAGCCGCTGAGCCGCCGCCAGACGCGCATCAGCGCGCGCCGCGCGCAGGCCAAAGAGAGCCGGCTGCTGGAGATCGCCACCCACGCGCCGCTGCTGTGCGTGCGCACCCTTAACGTCCGCAGCGGCGGCGAAGAGGTGGCGGAATACTCCGTCAGCCTGGCCCGCGCCGACATGATTGAACTGACGATGGAGCACTGAATGCACGCCTTAGAGTCGAGACAACGCTGGATGTCGGTGCTGGCGCACAGCCGGCCCGAGCAGCTGCGCAGCCACTGGCAGGCGCTGAACCTCAGCCCGGGTTACCGCAGCATCCGCGCGCCGGAGATCGGCCTGGCCCAGCTGCAGGGGCGCATGGGCGCCACCGGCCGCCGCTTCGTGCTGGGGGACATGACGGTCACCCGCGCGGTGGTGCAGCTGGACAACGGCGGCTACGGCTACAGCTACATCGCCGGGCGCGACAAGGCGCACGCCGAGCTGTGCGCGCTGGCCGATGCGCTGCTGCAACAGCCGGAACACGGCGAACGCCTGCAACAACAGCTGATCGCGCCGCTGGCCGCGCTGCAGCACGAACAGCGCCAGCTGCGCGCCCGGGCGATCGCCGCCAGCCGGGTGGACTTCTTTACGCTGGTGCGAGGGGATTAAGCCATGAGTTTATTGACCGGTTTTGAACAACCGATAGACCAATCGCAGCACACTTTCCGTTTGATTCTTAAAGCCTTGAGCGAACCGGGCCACCGGGTGACGCTGCCGGGCGGCTCGGCCTGGGCGCCGCTGAACGCCGCCAGCACCGCCGCGCTGCTGACGCTGGCCGATCAGGAAACGCCGCTGCTGCTGTGCCCAGCACTAAATAGTAAGCAAGTGCTAACCAACATTCGTTTTCACAGCGGCGCGCCGCTGGCCGCCACGGAGCAGGAGGTCTGTTTTGCCCTGTTCGATGAGCACGTGCAGGCCGCCGATCTGCAGGCGTTGCCGCACGGCACTGAAATTTCGCCGGAGTTCAGCGCCACGGTCATCGTGCAGCTCGCCGAGCTGGAGAACGGCGCAGCGCTGCGCCTGACCGGCCCCGGCATCGAGAAGCAACGCCTGATAGCGCCGCGCCTGCCGCCGGCGCTGCTGGATTATCTCGTCAACCGTCCGCAGCGCTTCCCGCTGGGGCTGGATATCTTGCTGACCTGCGGCGATCGCCTGCTGGCGATCCCGCGGACCACCCGCGTGGAGGTGTGCTGATGTACGTAGCGGTAAAAGGGGGCGAAAAAGCCATTGAGGCCGCCCATCAGCTGCAGGAACAGCTGCGGCGCGGCGACGAGGCGCTACCGGCGATCGGCGCGGAACAAATCGAACAGCAGCTGGGGCTGGCGGTGGATCGGGTGATGACCGAAGGCGGCATCTACGATCGCGAGCTGGCGGCGCTGGCCATCAAACAGGCCAGCGGCGATCTGGTGGAGGCGATCTTCCTGCTGCGCGCCTATCGCACCACCCTGCCGCGCCTGGCGGTCAGCGAGCCGCTGGCCAGCGAAAACATGCGGCTGGAGCGGCGCATCTCGGCGGTTTACAAGGACTTGCCCGGCGGGCAGGTGCTGGGGCCGACCTACGACTACACTCACCGGCTGCTGGACTTCGCGCTGCTGGCGGAAGGCGAGGCGCCGCGCGCGCCGCAGGCCGACGAACCGCTGCCGGACAACTGCAGCCACGTGTTCGATCTGTTGTGTCGCCAGCAGCTGGCGCGGGAGGAACAGGACGACGGCAGCGCGCCGGACGACATCACCCGCACCCCACCGGTCTACCCCTGCTCGCGCTCGGCGCGCCTGCAGCAGCTGGTGCGCGGCGACGAAGGCTTCCTGCTGGCGCTCGGCTACGCCACCCAGCGCGGCTACGGCCGCAACCACCCGTTCGCCGGCGAGATCCGCACCGGCCACGTTTCGGTGGAGATCGTGCCTGAAGAGCTCGGCTTCGCCATCGATGTCGGCGAAATCCTGCTGACCGAGTGCGAAATGGTCAACGGCTTCGTCGATCCCAAGGACCATCCGCCGCACTTCACCCGCGGTTACGGGCTGGTGTTCGGCCGCGCCGAACGCAAGGCGATGGCGATGGCGTTGGTGGATCGCGCATTGCAGAGCCCCGACTACGGCGAAGGCGTCGCCGGCCCGGCGCAGGACGAAGAGTTCGTGCTGGCCCACGCCGACAACGTCGAGGCCGCCGGCTTCGTCTCCCATCTCAAGCTACCGCACTACGTCGACTTCCAGGCTGAACTGGAACTGCTCAAGCGGCTGCGGCAGGAATACAGCGAGCGTCAGGAGGCCCGCGATGAGTGAAGTATTGACCGGCTATAACCTCGGCTATCTGGACGAGCAGACCAAGCGCATGATCCGCCGCGCCATCCTCAAGGCGGTGGCGATCCCCGGCTATCAGGTGCCGTTCGGCGGCCGCGAGATGCCGATGCCCTATGGCTGGGGCACCGGCGGCATTCAGCTCACCGCCAGCGTCATCGGCCGCGCCGACGTGCTGAAGGTGATCGACCAGGGCGCCGACGACACCACCAACGCGGTGTCGATCCGCCGCTTCTTCCAGCGCGTCGCCGGGGTGGAAACCACCGAACGCACGCCGGAGGCCACCCTAATCCAGACCCGTCACCGCATTCCGGAAACGGCGTTGCGCGAAGACCAGATCCTGATCTATCAGGTGCCAATCCCGGAGCCGCTGCGCTTTATCGAACCGCGCGAAACCGAGACCCGCAAGATGCACGCGCTGGAGGAGTACGGGGTGATGCAGGTGAAGCTGTATGAAGACATCGCGCGCTACGGCCATATCGCCACCACCTACGCCTACCCGGTGAAGGTCAACGATCGCTACGTGATGGATCCGTCGCCAATCCCGAAATTCGACAACCCGAAAATGCACATGATGCCGGCGCTGCAGCTGTTCGGCGCCGGGCGCGAGAAACGCATCTACGCCCTGCCGCCGTTCACCAAGGTGGAGAGCCTGGACTTCGACGACCATCCGTTCAGCGTGCAGCAGTGGGACGAACCCTGCGCGCTGTGCGGCTCGCGCCACAGCTACCTGGACGAGGTGGTGCTCGACGATCGGGGCAACCGCATGTTCGTCTGTTCGGACACCGACTACTGCCGGCAGCAGCTGGCGCAATCTTCGCAAGAGGCGCAGCACTGATGACTTCCACCCCATTGAGCACCACCCCGCTGCTGTCGGTGAAGCGGCTCACCCACCTGTACGCCCCCGGCAAGGGCTTCAGCGACGTGTCGTTCGACATCTACCCCGGTGAAGTGCTGGGCATCGTCGGCGAATCCGGCTCCGGCAAAACCACGCTGCTAAAGTCGATCTCGGCGCGGTTGGCGCCGCAGCGCGGGCAGATCCTTTACCGCCCGCAGGCGGACCAGGAACACGATCTGTACGCCATGGCGGAGAGCGATCGCCGCCGCCTGCTGCGCACCGACTGGGGCGTGGTGCACCAGCACCCGCTCGACGGGCTGCGGCCGCAGGTCTCCGCCGGCGGCAACATCGGCGAACGGCTGATGGCCATCGGCCAGCGCCACTATGGCGACATTCGCCGCCAGGCCGGCCAGTGGCTGGAAGACGTCGAAATCCCGCTGTCGCGCCTCGACGATCTGCCGACCACCTTCTCCGGCGGTATGCAGCAGCGGCTGCAGATCGCCCGCAATCTGGTCACCCACCCCAAGCTGGTGTTTATGGACGAGCCGACCGGCGGGCTGGACGTGTCGGTGCAGGCGCGCCTGCTCGATCTGCTGCGCAACCTGGTGGTGGAGATGCAGCTGGCGGCGGTGATCGTCACCCACGATCTCGGCGTGGCGCGGCTGCTGGCCCACCGCCTGCTGGTGATGAAACAGGGCGAAGTGGTGGAGAGCGGCCTGACCGATCGGGTGCTCGACGATCCGCACCATCCTTACACCCAGCTGCTGGTTTCTTCGGTGCTGTCGTAACCCAAGGCGATAACAGATGACTATGCAAATCCGAGTTGAACATCTCAGTAAAACCTTTGTGCTGCATCAGCAGTACGGCACCCGCCTGCCGGTGCTGCACGACGCCAACCTAACGGTCCACGGCGGCGAATGCGTGGTGCTGCACGGCCACTCCGGCAGCGGCAAATCCACCCTGCTGCGCTCGCTGTACGCCAACTACCTGCCGGACAGCGGCCATATCTGGATCAACCACCAGGGCGACTGGCTGGACATGGTCAGCGCCGACGCGCGCCAAATTCTGGCGGTGCGCCGCCATACGCTGGGCTGGGTCAGCCAGTTCCTGCGGGTGATCCCGCGCATCAGCGCGCTGGAGGTGGTGATGCAGCCGCTGCTGGAACAGGGCGTCGAGCGCGCCGAGTGCCGCGAACGCGCCGAAGCGCTGCTCGCCGCGCTCAACGTGCCGCAGCGTCTGTGGCCGCTGGCGCCGTCCACCTTCTCCGGCGGCGAGCAGCAGCGGGTGAACATCGCGCGCGGCTTTATCGTCGATTACCCGATCCTGTTGCTGGACGAACCGACCGCCTCGCTCGACAGCCGCAACAGCGCGGCGGTGGTGCAGCTTATCGAACGCGCCAAGGCGCGCGGCGCGGCGATCGTCGGCATTTTCCATGATGAAGGCGTCCGCCAACAGGTCGCCGACCGGCTTTATGACATGCAGGCGCCACAGGCGCTGGAGGCCCTCTGATGATCGTCAATAACGTTAAGCTGGTGCTGGATGACCAGGTGGTGCAAGGCTCGCTGGAGATGCAGGACGGCGTGATCCGCAGCTTCGCCGACGGCCCGAGCCGGCTGCCGCAGGCGCTGGACGGCGACGGCGGCTGGCTGCTGCCGGGGCTGATCGAGCTGCACACCGACAACCTGGACAAGTTCTTTACCCCGCGCCCGAACGTCGACTGGCCGGCCCATTCGGCGATGAGCAGCCACGATGCGCTGATGGTGGCCAACGGCATCACCACGGTGCTGGACGCGGTGGCGATAGGCGACGTGCGCGACGGCGGCCACCGGCTGGAAAACCTGCAAAAGATGATCGACGCGGTGATCCACAGCCAACGCGCCGGGGTGAACCGCGCCGAGCACCGGCTGCACCTGCGCTGCGAGCTGCCGCACGAGAGCACCCTGCCGCTGTTCGAACAGCTGATGGACAAGCCGGGCGTGTCGCTGGTGTCGCTGATGGACCACTCGCCGGGCCAGCGCCAGTTCGCCTCGCGCGAAAAGTATCGCGAATATTATCAGGGCAAATACCACCTCAACGACCAGCAGATGAGCGAGTACGAGGCGCAGCAGGTCGCCCTGTCCGCCCGCTGGGCCGCGCCGAACCGCGAGGCGATCGCCGCCCACTGCTATTTTTCGCAGCGGCGATTATACCGGTTAAACCAACTTTTTCATCAATTGTTCGCTGTGCCTGATACGGTCGCGGG
>NZ_JBQEOW010000017.1:0-75001 GCF_052045405.1 Serratia sp. 22278
GCCCATTTGCTGACCCGCTGCGCGGACGGCCTGCACGCCAACCTGCTGCTGGTGACCGATGCCGCCGCCGCGCCGCAGGACGCCGCGCGCATCGGCCAGGCGCTCGCCGGTTGGGTCGACCACACCCAGGGGGAAACCCCGGCGCTGCGCCAACGCCGCAAACCCGGTTTAATTTGGGCAATCACGCCGTTCGACTCACGCCAGGAAGGCAAACCGCGCCCTGACGACGCCGTTCAGCGTCAGGTCGGCGAACCCGGTGACAGCTGGGCCACGCTGCTGGCGCTGGATGAGCAGGATTGCCGCCGCATGGTGAACTACCTGGCCGCACAGGCGCGCCCGGCCCACAAGCAAGCGCGCCTGCTCGAGCTGCGCGAAGAGTTGCAGCGCGAGCTGACGGACAGCCTGCTCGGCAACTGGCTCACCGCCGCCGATCCGTACGCGACCCAGCAACGCGCCCAACAGCTGCTGCGCGCGCTGCAGGCGCAGGCCGGCCGCCACGGCGAACTGCTGGAACGACTGTTGCCCCAGCGCGATACGCTGCGCCAGCTTTACCAGCAACAGCAGCACGCCGCGCCGACCCCGGCGACGCCTGCGCCGTTCGGGCTCGACATCGATCTGTTCGGCGCACCGGAAACGCCGGCCTCCGGCGAGCCCCCCGCGTCACCCTTTGCCGCGCGGGTATTCGCGGATTGGATCAACCATCTGCGCAGCCTGCCGGACAACCGCCGGTTGCTGGATCTGCTCGGTGTCGACAAACCGCATCTCGAACTGCTGGTCGATGCGTTGATCGGCGCCGCCTGCCGCCAGCGGCTCGACGACGAACTGGAGCGCGCGCTGTGCGCCGGCGGCCTGCCGGAACAGGGAGAAGATCGGCAGATCAGCCAGGCGCTGGCGCTACTGGGCGACTTCGTCGCCTGGCTCGGCTTCCAGCGGCGCGATGCGGCAACGCGCCCCGAGAGCCGCGTCAACCCCGGCCAGCCGATCTTTACCCCGCCGCCGCAGCCGGCGGTGGACTGGAGCGGCCAGCAGCGGCTCACCCGGCTGGCGCCGACGCCAACCAAAAATACCGCGTTTTATATCTATGACTGGCTGATCGGCCTGCAGACCCTGCTGGCGGAAAATGCCGCGCAGGCGCAGCCCGCGCTGGCAGACGAGCAGCGCGGCGCACTGACGGCGATCGTCGCCGCCCTACGCGCTGTGCCGTAGCGGGCGCAAGCCGGGCCGGACACCGCCGCGCAGTCAGTGGCAGGCCGGACCGGCCGACATCACTTCGCGGAAATGGGTGACCAGCGGGCGCAGGTTGGCCTTGTGCCACACGGCCCACAGCTGCGTGGTGTATTGCATCCAGGGCAGTTCGCGCAGCACTACGCCTTGCGGCGCGTTATGCCGCAGGCTGTGCTGGATCAACGTCATCCCCAATCCGGCGGCGACCAGCCCCAGCGCGGTCAGCGGCTCGCCCGCCTCCAGCCGAATATCCGGATCGAACCCGGCCTTCACGCAGGCCGCCACGAAGTCGTCGCGCGAATGGGCATCCTCTTTGTGGATCACCGAGATCCAAGCCTGATCGGTGAGATCCGCCGGCTGCAGCGTTTCTCTGTCCGCCAGCGGATGCGTCTGCGGCAAGGCCAGCAGCATGCGATCGTCCAGCACCTGCGTATATTCAAAATCCGGATCCGCGCGATCCGGCGCCGTATTGACCAGCGCCACGTCCAGGCTGCGCTGCCGCAGCCCTTCCAGCTGCATGGAAGAAGGCTGGCTGTAAAGCACGATGTGCACATCCGGCCGGGAAACCCGCAGCGACCGCAATGCGTTCGACAAGACGCCGGAGTGCATCGCATTTTCGATATAGCCGATGCACAGCCCGCCGTCTTCCCCCCGCCCCAGGCGGCGCCCGAGCGATTCGAGCCGGGTGGCGTGCGTCAACAGCGCGCGGGTTTCGGCCAGAAACGTCTGGCCATCGGCGGTCAGGCGGATGCGCTGCTGATTGCGCTCGAACAGCATCAAACCCAGACGCTCCTCAAGCTGGGAAATCTGCCGGCTCAGCGGTGACTGGGAAATGTGCAGCCGTTCGGCGGCGCGGCCGACGTGCTCTTCTTCCGCCACCGCCACAAAGTATTTCAACTGACGTAAATCGATCATCTCAGACCTCAAAGGACTTAACTTAGACAAATTATGTCCTATCAAGTCACAACTTGCCAAGTTATCTTTAGCCTCGTGACGGGGCAGACGCTGTATGAGCCCCACAAGTTTCCCTGAAAAGATAACGTATTGAGGATTCACCATGAGCATCAAAAATATTTTACCCGGCAAGATCGGTTTGGGCGGCGCGCCGCTCGGCAATATGTACCGCGCCATTCCAGAAGAAGAAGCGCGGGCTACCGTAACCAGCGCCTGGGACTTGGGCATCCGCTACTTCGACACCGCGCCGCTTTACGGTTCCGGCCTGTCGGAAATTCGCATGGGCGAAGCGCTTTCTCAGTACCCACGCGATGAGTTCGTACTGAGCACTAAAGTGGGCCGCATCATGCTGGACGAAATGGAAGATCCCGCCGCCCGCGATCTGGGTGAGAAAGGCGGCCTGTTCGAACACGGTTTGAAAAACAAGATCCTGAACGACTACTCGGAAGACGGCACGCTTCGCTCCATTGAAAACAGCCTGAAGCGCCTGAAAACCGACCGTCTGGATATCGTCTGGATCCACGACGTCGCTCAGGATTTCTACGGCGACAGCTGGCTGGAACAGTTCAATATCGCCCGTACCGGCGCCTTCCGCGCGCTGTCCCGCCTGCGTGACGAAGGCGTGATCAAAGCCTGGGGACTCGGGGTTAACCGCGTCGAGCCTTGCGAGCTGACGCTGGCGCTCGATGAACCTAAACCGGATGCCTTCTTGCTGGCCGGTCGCTACAGCCTGCTGGATCACGAACGCGCCCTGCAACGCCTGATGCCGGAAGCGCTGGAACAGAATGTCGATATCGTCGTCGGCGGCCCATACAGCTCCGGCGTGCTGGCCGGCGGTGAACATTTCGAATATCAGAAAGCGTCCCCGGCTATTCGCCAGCAAGTCGCGAAAATCAAAGAGATCGCCGCTCGCTTCCAGGTAGACGTCAAAGCCGCTGCGCTGCAGTTTGCGCTGGCTAACCCGGCCGTCGCCGCCGTGATCCCCGGTTCGAGCCGTCCTGGCCGCATGGCCGAAGATCTGGCTGCGCTGGATGCAGTGATCCCGGCTGAGTTCTGGGCGGAGATGCGCCGTCAGAAACTGGTGGCCGACAACGCGCCGCTGCCGATTCGTTAAGTTTTATGGGGCCGCCCCCCGGCCCCATTACCCACATTACAGAGTGATATACATGATGAAACTGGATCTTTCAGGCAAAGTCGCCGTCGTCAGCGGCTCCACCTCCGGCATCGGCTTGGGCATCGCGCGCGGACTCGCCAAAACGGGCGCCACCGTGGTGATCGTCGGCCGTCAAAAAACCGGGGTCGATAACGCTATCGCCGACATCAGCGCCAACGTGCCCGGCGCGCAAGTGCGCGGCGTGGTCGCCGATCTCGGCACGGAACAAGGGGCAGAAACCCTGTTCGCCGCGGAGCCTAAAGCTGACGTGCTGATCAACAACCTGGGCATTTTCAACGATAAAGACTTCTTTACCGTGCCCGACAGCGAGTGGATGCACTTCTATAACGTCAACGTCCTCTCGGGCGTGCGTCTGGCGCGCCACTACGCGCAGAACATGACCGAACAGGGCTGGGGACGCATTATTTTCGTGTCGTCCGAATCCGGCGTCGCCATCCCGGCGGACATGATCAACTACGGCGTGACCAAAAGCGCCAACCTGGCGGTGTCTCACGGCCTGGCGAAACGCCTCGCCGGCACCGGCGTGACGGTCAACGCCATCCTGCCAGGGCCAACCTTTACCGAAGGCCTGCAGGAGATGCTGGCGGAAGCGGCGGCCAAATCCGGGCGCAGCGCGCGCGATCAGGCCGACGAGTTCGTTAAAACCGAACGCCCAAGCTCCATCATTCAGCGCGCGGCGGACGTCGATGAAGTGGCCAACCTGGCCGTTTACCTTGCGTCCCCGCTGTCTTCGGCCACTACCGGCGCGGCGCTGCGCGTCGACGGCGGCGTCGTCGACACCCTGGCAATGTAATTCCGTACCCTAAACCGATATCAAGAGAGAAAGAAAATGGCTAATACATCCGTATCTATGAACATCCCGGCATCCGCCGACACCGTATGGCAACTGATCGGCGGCTTCGACGCCCTGCCTGACTGGCTGCCGTTCATCCCGAAAAGCGTCATTTCGGAAGGCGGCCGCGTGCGTACCTTAACCACCGCCGACGGCGGCACCGTCATCGAGCGGCTGGAAGCGTTCGACAACCGTCAACGCAGCTACAGCTACTCCATCATGCAGGCGCCGTTCCCGGTGGTGAATTACCTGTCCACCCTGTCAGTACACGCCACCGACGACGCCAACGTGGCGCGCGTGGAATGGTCGGGCAGCTTCACGCCGGTCAACATCAGCGACGACGAGGCCGTCGCCCTGTTCAGCGGCATCTACCAGGGCGGCCTGGATGCGCTGAGCGGCAACTTCCCGCGCTAACGCCGGTATGCTCAAGCGCTCGCGGCCGATGGTGAAAGCCATTGGCCGTTTTTTTTGGCTTTAGCTCTGGAGCAGGATAAATCCGCCAGCGCCGTTTATGCTGTAAAGGAGACTTCCGTTTGAGGAGATGGCCGTGCGCCCTTTCAGCCTGAAGACTATCGACCATGTGGTGCTGCGCGTGCGCGATATGCAGAAAAGCCTGCATTTTTATACCCAGATCGTCGGCTGTGATATCGCCAAACAGCGGCCGGATTTGGGGCTGATGCACCTGCGCGCCGGAGCGGCCATGATCGATCTGGTGGATATTAACGGCGTGTTGGGGAAAAAAGGCGGCGCGGCGCCCGATCGTCACCGGCAAAATGTCGATCACGTCTGCCTGCGCATCGATCCTTTCAACGAGGACGAGCTGCTGGCCTATCTGCGAGCGCAGGGGATCGGCGTGGATCCCGCCGAATCGCGCTATGGCGCTGAAGGCGACGGCCCGTCCATTTATTTCAGCGATCCGGACGGCAATCGCGTGGAATTGAAGGGGCCGGCGATCGGCTAGATCCTGGCGCTCCCGTTGATGTCGGACAGCCGTTGGCGATCCGTCACCCACAGTGACTTGTTTTTAAATTGAATGATGCCGTCCGCCGCGAGCTGCGCCAGCGCGCGGCTCAGCTGTCTGACGGAGATGCCCAATCTCGCCGCCAGCGCCTCCCGGTTTTCCAGCTCAATCAATTCCCCTTCGTTCTTTATCTTGAATAATAAAAATTTTCGCAGTTTATACTCCGCCGTAAAAACGCCGTTCGCATGCAGCAAAGAGGCATTCAGCAGCTTAGTGCTCAATTGCCGGCAGATAAAGGTGAGGAACGCCGGGTCGCTCAGGGCGTGATTGTTGATGGCCTCTATCGGTGCCGCGAGGAGCAGCGCGTCGGTCACCGCCTGCACGGTGCTGAACAGCGTGCGCTGCGTCTGGGAGAACAGCTCCAGATCGCCAATCACCGAGAAATCCGTTTCGAAGGAAAAGACAATGTGCGCGCCATTCACATCAAAATTCTCAACCTGCAATTTTCCCTGCACGAGAAAAAACAGGTGGGTCAAACGATCGCTTTGCGTCACCAGGTATTCGCCGGCTTCGACGCTGACCAGGCGCAGTACGGCGAGCAGCGTGGGCGAAAGCGCCGTTCGCAGATCGTGAGCGTCGATAAAAGCTTCTTTTAGCTTGCTGTCACCGACCGTTTTCAAGGCGATTCACTCCCAGGGCTCATCCTTAAACGTCTTACATCCTCGCTTTCGACTGCGTTCAGCATAGCCGACGCGCTTCAGAACGAAAAAGGACATCTGACCTTTTTTGCCTTAGGTCGTCTGGGTACTTTCTCCGCATAGCCCACCCGAGGAGATGGCCATGCGACATATTTTGATAGATACCGATACTGCTTCCGACGATGCCGTCGCGCTGCTGATGGCGTTGCGCGCACCCGACGTGAAGGTGGAAGCGATCACCACCGTCGCGGGAAACTGCCCGCTTGAACAGTGCGTCAAAAATGCACTTATCTGCGTGGAAAAAGCGGGAACCTATGCGCCCCCGGTTTATGCCGGCATGGCGAAACCGCTTTTCCGAACGCGTTATCATTCGCACCATATTCACGGCGAAGACGGCATGGGCGACATGGCCTTGCCCGATCCGCGCCAGAGCGCCGAACCCGTTCATGCCGTGGACGCCATCATCGACTGCGCCGCACGGCTCAATGGCGAGCTGGAAATCGTCACCCTCGGGCCGTTGACCAATCTCGCGATGGCGGTGCTGAAAGCGCCCACGCTGGCCGAAAAAGTGAAGAGGGTTTATGTGATGGGCGGTTCCGGGCTGATGCCCGGCAATATCACCCCGCTGGCCGAATTTAATTTTTACGCCGATGCCGAGGCCGCGCACCTGGTGCTCACTGCCGGGCTGCCGCTCACTCTCGTCGGCTGGGAGATCGGCATGGGGGAAGCGTTTATCGACGAACGCGATATAGAACGATTGAATAACCTCGGCGAACTGGGACGCTTTGCCGTGCGCTGCAATCGCGCGCTGATGGCGTTCAACGCACGGCGTACCGAACGCAAAGGGTTTGATTTGCCCGATCCGACCACCATGGCGGTGGCGCTCTATCCAGATATCGTCGAGACCAGTCTGGAGGCGTATTCATGGGTAGAATATAAAAGTGAGAGGTCTTACGGCCATTACGTCATTGATTCCACTCAGCTTACCGGCGAACTGGCCAATGCGCGCGTGATTACCCGCATTAAGCCCGGCCTGTTTAAAGAAAAACTGTTCTCGTTGTTATCTCAGCCGTTAATGAAATAAGTGACTCGCATGAAATTCGATCCAAGAAAATTGAAGAAAGTGGAATTACACGTTCATTTGGATACCTGTTTAAGCTACCACTATTTAAAAAAGGTCGACCCGCAAATAACCAGAACGGCATTTAATCGGCAATTTGTCGCGCCGAAACGATGCGCCGATCTGGGGGACTTTCTAAGCAAGATAGCGCCGCAAATAGATCTATTGCAGACACGCCAGGCGATAACGCTGGCCGTCGAGGACTTATTCGCGCAGTTGGCGGCGGATAATGTCATCTATGCCGAGCTGCGCTTCGCGCCGCTGCTGCATACCCGGCTGGGGTTAAGCGGTGAAGCGGTGGTCGAGACGGTGCTGGCGGCCATGCATCACGCCTCGCGGGCTTACGGCATCGCCGCCGGGCTGATCCTGTGCACGCTGCGGCATTTCGACGCGGCCGCCAGCCTGCAAACGGCGAAACTGGTTATCGATTATCAGGGAAGCGGCGTGGTGGCGCTGGATTTGGCCGCCGATGAAGCGCGTTACCCGCTGACCCACCATGTGGCGGCCTTTCGCGCCGTGCGTGCCGCCGGCGGCAACGTCATCGCCCACGCCGGCGAGGCGAAGGGCGCCGACAGCGTACGGGAAACGCTGGAGCAGCTACAGGTGTCGCGCATCGGCCACGGCGTCAGAAGCATCGAGGACCCTGCGCTCGTCGAGCGTCTGATAGCCACCGGCGTCCTGCTCGAGATCTGCCCCAGCTGCAATCTCGTCTGCAATCTGTTCGACAGCATCGACGATCATCCGATAGATCGGCTGAAAAGGATGGGAGTGCGGCTGAACGTGAATACCGATGCGCGCACCGTCGCCGACACCACGCTGAACAAGGAGTATCAGCTGTTGCATGACGCCTTCGGCTGGCAGGATGACGATTTTAACCGCAGCAACCGACAGGCGCTGGAGGCGAGTTTTCTCGACGGCAACACTAAAATGAAATTAATGAATCAGCTCAAGGCCGGGCCAATGTGACCCGGCACGTGTCAAGGCTGAGCGGGTTTTAACGCCCCTGCGCCGCCAGCGCCTGGGCGCAGGCCCAGGCCGAACTCCAGGCCCACTGGAAGTTGTAGCCGCCCAGCCACCCGGTCACGTCCACCACTTCGCCGATGAAATAGAGCCCTGGCGCCTTGTGGGCCTCCATCGTCTTGGAAGAAAGTTCGTTGGTGTCAACGCCGCCGAGCGTCACTTCCGCCGTGCGGTAGCCTTCGGTGCCGTTCGGCTGCACGCGCCAGTTCTGCAACAGATCAACCAGCGCCGCTTGTTGCGGCGCATTCAGTTGCTTCAGCGTCGCCTCCGGCAATTGTCCCAGGGTCTGCAAACACTCCACCAACCGCTTCGGCAAATGCAGCGCCAGGGTGTTTTTCAGGCTTTGGTTCGGGTGCTCTTGGCGTTGGTTATCCAGGAAGCCCGCCAGATCCAGCTCCGGAAGTAAGTTAACGCTCACATACTCACCCGGTTGCCAGTAGCTGGACAGCTGCAATACCGCCGGGCCAGAGAGACCGCGATGGGTGAACAGGATGCTTTCACGGAAGCTGACGCCGTTCTCGGCGGTGATCACCGCCGGCACCGACACGCCGGACAGCGTCTGCACATGCTCCAGCAGCGGCTTATGCAGGGTAAAAGGCACCAGCCCGGCGCGCGTCGGCAACACTCTGAGGCCGAACTGCTCCGCCAGTTTGTAACCGAACGGCGACGCGCCCAATCCCGGCATGGATAATCCGCCGCTGGCCACCACAAGTGAGCGAGCACTTACTTTTTCGCCATTGAGCGCCAGCTGGTAGCCGTTCTCGGTTTTCTCCACGCCCAGCACTTCGCTGCGCAGGCGCATCGTCACCTGACCCAGCTCGCACTCTTTGACCAGCAGATCCACCACCTGCTGCGCCGAATCGTCGCAGAACAGCTGCCCCAGCGTTTTTTCATGGTAGGCGATGCCGTAGCGGTTGATCAGATCGATGAAGTCCCACTGGGTGTAGCGCGCCAGCGCCGACTTGCAGAAGTGCGGGTTGTTCGACAGATAGGCCGCCGGTTCGGCGTACATGTTGGTAAAGTTGCAGCGCCCGCCGCCGGACATCAGGATCTTGCGGCCCGGTTTTTTGCCGTTGTCGAGCAGCAACACGCGGCAACCGAGTTGCCCCGCCTGCGCGGCGCAAAACATGCCGGCGGCGCCCGCCCCAATCACTACGACATCAAACTGTTCCACCTGAGCCTCACTTATCAAAACCACAATCGCGACAAAAGAGCGCCATATTACGCCGTTTCGCCGCCGGTCACCGCCAAATTCACGGCGGAAGATTGTAAAGCCCCGGCGCCGCCAACGCCACAGTAAGAAAATATTACAGAGGTCAGAGGAGAATAACGCGTTGATATTCAATATTTTTGTTATAGGCGCGTCATCGTTTCGTCATGTCCAAATCAAAAAAACGTCATATTTTCCTTTTCCCCGGCCCCGGTTGTCACTGATAATGCGCGGCGTTCATGTCCACAAACTGGCGTAACGCTTATGCTGCATTTGTTCGCTGGCCTGGATTTCCATACCGGCCTGATGTTAATTCTCGCATTGTTGTTCGTGTTGTTTTATGAAGCCATCAACGGTTTTCATGATACGGCCAATGCGGTCGCTACAGTTATTTATACCCGCGCCATGCGCTCGCAACTTGCGGTCGTGATGGCAGGTTTGTTCAACTTTCTTGGCGTAATGCTCGGCGGTTTGAGTGTTGCTTACGCCATCGTCCACTTGCTGCCTACCGATCTGTTGTTGAACGTCAGTTCAGCACACGGATTAGCCATGGTCTTCTCCATGCTGTTGGCGGCAATCATCTGGAACCTCGGCACCTGGTATTTCGGTCTGCCGGCGTCCAGTTCCCATACGCTGATAGGCGCAATCATCGGTGTCGGTTTAACCAACGCCCTGATGACCCACACTTCGGTGGTGGATGCGCTTAACGTCCCGAAAATGATTGGCATTTTCCTTTCTCTGCTGTTCTCGCCGCTGGTCGGCATGATGGTGGCGGGAGTGATGGTGTTCGCCTTGCGCCGCTATTGGAGTGGCACCAAGAAACGCCAGCGTATCCACATGACCCCTGCGGAACGTGAAAAGGTCGACGGCAAACGCAAGCCGCCGTTCTGGACCCGTATCGCGCTGATCCTGTCGGCGATTGGCGTCAGCTTCTCGCACGGCGCCAACGACGGCCAGAAAGGCATCGGCCTTATCATGCTGGTGCTGATCGGCGTTGCACCGGCCGGCTTCGTGGTCAATATGAATGCAACCGGTTATGACATCACCCGTACGCGTGACGCCGTGACCCACCTGCAGCAATATTACCAGCAGCACGGCGACGCGCTGTCGCATGCGGTATCGCTGACGCCGCTGGTGCCAAGCCCGGATGACGACGCTGCGTCTGGTAAACCGGCCGAGTTCCACTGCGACAGTTCGCGCGCCATGCCGGCGATCGAGCTGGCTCAGGGCATGCTGACCAACCTGCAAAGCTACGATCAGCTGACGGTTGACCAGCGCAGCCACCTGCGCCGCCTGCTGATGTGCGTGACCGACACGGCGGATAAAGTCGCCAAGCTGCCGGAAACCTCATCCGCCGACCAGCGCTTCCTGAAGAACCTGCGTCAGGATCTGCTGCAGACCGTCGAGTACGCGCCGATGTGGATCATCGTCGCCGTCGCGCTGGCGCTGTCGCTCGGTACCATGGTGGGCTGGAAACGCGTGGCCACCACCATCGGCGAGAAGATCGGCAAGAAAGGCATGACCTACGCCCAGGGCGTATCGGCCCAGATGACCGCGGCGCTGTCGATCGGCGTGGCGAGTTATACCGGCATGCCGGTCTCCACCACCCACGTCCTCTCTTCGGCGGTTGCCGGGACGATGATTGTGGACGGCGGCGGCGTGCAGAGCAAAACCGTGAAGAACATCCTGTTGGCCTGGGTACTGACCCTGCCAATCTCGATTCTGCTTTCCGGTGCGCTGTATTGGGTTGCGTTGAAGCTGATCTAAGCGATAAGCATCATGAGGAAGGCGGCCGCAGGGCCGCCTTTTTTTTGCCTGCATTAAGGGAAACAGAAAGGCATTAATACCAAATCATCATCGCTATCAGGCAGATGACCACCAGGCCGCACAGGGCCGAGGTCAGCATAAACTGCCCGCGCACCCGCTCACAGCGGCGAATAAACTCCGGATCGTGGTGTTCGACATAGCGCTGCGCGAAGATATAGCGCACCAGCCTCAGTTGCTTGCTGGGTTGGCCGTGGGCGGTGAAGAAGCCGCCGCCGTCGACGTATTGGTACAGCAACGGGTCACAGCCGCGCAATACCACCAGCAACGCGCGCAGAGAAGAGTAATACCGCACCATGTTTACCACACACACCACACATAAGGCCCAAAACAGCGCGACGGTACTGATCATGATTACCCCCTCAAGGCGTTGTTATCCGCGGCCATCCGCCGGGTCCAACCGCCCTACCTCATTACCCGATACTCTGCTGGAGCTTACCGCTCTCATCCCCTTTTTTTGCCTGCACGAGCCACGCCCATAACCCACCGCCTCCAAAGACGTTGCCGCGCCGCACAGAGAGATTTGCACGGCATGGTTCTACTCAGAGGAGAAATGGTGAAGCCCATATTCATCATTGTAGGTTAATGGAACGCAAACTGGCCTGAGCAGTGGATAAAATTTACCGCCCTGTACCGAAAAGTCACCTGCCGGGGCGTTATAAGCGATAACCATCCGTTTCGATTATGTCGCATTTCTGGATAGTCTATCCCGCGCTGCGCCGCTGATCTTTCCCCCCACGCTGGCTAGACTCAGGTTTCCGTTACGTTCATCCAAGGAAACTGTTATGGCAAACCATTCAATCAAGGGAAAAACCGTCCTCATCGCCGGCGGCGCCAAGAACCTCGGCGGGCTGATCGCGCGCGATTTGGCTGAACAAGGCGCCAAAGCGGTGGTGATCCACTACAACAGCGCCGCTTCCAAAGCCGAAGCGGAAAAAACCGTCGCCGCCATTCAGGCCGCCGGGGCGCAAGGTGTCGCGCTGCAGGCCGATCTCACCACCGCGGGCGCGGTCGAGAAGCTGTTCGCCGACGCGGTCGCCGCCGTCGGCAAGCCGGATATCGCCATCAATACCGTCGGCAAAGTGTTGAAAAAGCCGATGATCGACATCAGCGAAGCCGAGTACGACGAAATGACCGCGGTCAACGCCAAAACCGCGTTCTTCTTCCTGAAAGCGGCGGGCAAGCACCTTAACGACAACGGTAAAATCTGCACGCTGGTCACCTCGCTGCTCGGCGCCTTCACGCCGTTCTACGCCGCTTACGCCGGCACCAAAGCACCGGTGGAGCACTTCACCCGCGCCGCCGCCAAGGAGTTTGGCGAACGTGGCATCTCCGTGACGGCGGTCGGTCCCGGCCCGATGGATACCCCGTTCTTCTACCCGGCTGAAGGCGCGGACGCCGTGGCCTACCACAAGACGGCGGCAGCGCTGTCGCCGTTCAGTAAAACCGGCCTGACCGATATCGAAGACGTGGTGCCGTTCATCCGCCATCTGGTCAGCGACGGCTGGTGGATAACCGGCCAAACCATCCTGATCAACGGCGGCTACACCACCAAATAAGTTCGACGGGGGCGGAGAGGCCCCCGCACCTGCTCGCACGCAACCGCGCCATGCGGCTACACTTTCTGTCGGGAACGGCGCCAAGGAACAGCAGGTCAACGAGATGGACAGATTCAATCAATACCGCGTATTCGTACAGGTGGCGGAAATGGGCAGCTTTATCCGGGCGGCCCATGCGCTGGAGGTGCCGCGCGCCTCGGTATCCGCCGCCGTGCAGCAATTGGAAACGCAGCTGGGCGTGCGCCTGCTGCACCGCACCACGCGGCAGGTGCGGCTGACCGCCGACGGCGAACAGCTGCTCGAGCGGCTGCGCCCGCTGCTGGCCGAAGTGGAAGACATCGATCAGTCATTTCAGGCCAGCCAACGGCAGGCCTCCGGACGGCTCAGCGTCGACGTGCCGAGCCGCATCGCCCGCCGGCTGATCGCTCCGGCGCTGCCCGGCTTGCTGCGGCGCCATCCTCACCTGCAGTTGGCGCTCGGCTCCGCCGATCGCGCCATCGATCTGGTGCAGGAAGGGGTCGACTGCGCGGTGCGCGTCGGCGATCTGCACGACAGCAGCCTGGTGATGCGCCCGCTCGGCCATATCGCGCTGATCAACTGCGCCAGCCCCGCCTACCTGAGCGAATTCGGTCATCCGCTCCACCCCGGTGATCTCGCCGAGGGGCACTGGAGCATCGGCTACGCCTCGCCCAGAACCGGCCGCGAATCCCCCTGGGAATACCTGACCGGCGACGGCCATACGCAACGGCTCGAACTGCCCAGCCGGGTGGTGGTCAACAACGCCGAAAGCTATATCGCCTGCTGTCGCGCGGGGCTGGGGCTGATGCAAATCCCGCGCTACGACGTACAACACCTGCTCGACGCCGGTGAACTGGTGGAAGTTCTGCCCGGTTACCGCGCCGCCTCCATGCCGATCGCCCTGATCTACCCCCATCGCCGCCAGCGCTCAAGGCGTCTGGCGGTGTTTCATGAGTGGTTTGAAAGCCTGCTGCAGCCGCATCTGGAGCGCTGATTGCACATTTAGCGCTATACTTTGTTTAATAACGCTTATAATTCAAGCGGTCAGACCGTTAAAACCCGCATAACCCATAGGTTTTTACGCCGCGCGGGTGTACAACGAAAGGTATCGTGCGCAGAGATTTCCGATGCGGCGCAGTGTGATCGCCCCAACATATCATTGCGTTATCCAAATGATACTATGGAACCAACAGCGCCAGGCGGGTACACGGAACGCCTGCTAACCCTTTTTAATCGGCATGTTTATGGAAGGAGTATTCTTATGGCTTACAAACACATATTGATCGCGGTGGACCTATCCCCGGAAAGCAAGATCCTGGTAGAAAAAGCCGTCTCTATGGCGCGGCCGTATAACGCCAAAGTTTCTCTGATCCACGTCGATGTCAACTATTCCGACCTCTATACCGGCCTGATCGACGTCAATCTCGGCGACATGCAAAAACGCATCTCTGAAGAAACCCATCAGGCGCTGACCGAGCTGTCGCAAAACGCCGGCTACCCGATCACCGAGACCCTGAGCGGCAGCGGCGATCTGGCGCAGGTGCTGGTGGACGCCATCAAGAAATACGATATGGACCTGGTGCTGTGCGGCCACCATCAGGACTTCTGGAGCAAGCTGATGTCTTCCGCGCGCCAGCTGATCAATACCGTGCACATCGATATGCTGATCGTGCCGCTGCGCGATGAAGAAGACGAATAAAGTAAGCGCCTGCTAACTTAACTGACCAACGCCCGCGCCCTGCGGGCGTTTTTCATGCCGCCACGCCGATTAATCGCTTGATAATCAACCGCCCTCCGATGATATAGTCGCTAAAGACACAACATCCTCCCCCGGGCATCGCCTATACCCATATCTATAAGAAATAGCGGGGGAAATTTAATGCGAAAAGGAGTTATCCATGGAATATGCCGTATCGGTAGAGTCTTTCCTGTCCTCGTTACAACGCCATAACCCCCACCAGCCGGAATATCTGCAGGCGGTGCGCGAAGTGTTCACCTCGCTGTGGCCGTTTATCGAACGCAATCCGCGCTATCGCGAACAGGCGCTGCTGGAGCGCCTGGTGGAGCCCGAGCGCATCATTCAGTTCCGCGTCAGCTGGGTGGACGATCGCGGCCAGGTGCAGGTCAACCGCGCCTTCCGCGTGCAGTTCAACTCGGCCATCGGCCCCTACAAGGGCGGCATGCGCTTCCATCCGTCGGTGAACCTGTCGATCCTGAAGTTCCTCGGCTTTGAACAGACCTTCAAGAATGCGCTGACCACCCTGCCGATGGGCGGCGGCAAAGGCGGCTCCGATTTCGATCCCAAGGGCAAAAGCCAGGGGGAGATCATGCGCTTCTGCCAGGCGCTGATGACCGAGCTGTATCGCCATCTGGGCCCGGACACCGACGTGCCGGCCGGGGACATCGGCGTCGGCGGCCGCGAAGTCGGCTTTATGGCCGGCATGATGAAAAAACTGTCCAACAACACCGCCTGCGTGTTTACCGGCAAAGGCCTCTCCTTCGGCGGCAGCCTGATCCGCCCCGAGGCGACCGGCTACGGCCTGGTGTACTTCACCGACGCCATGCTGCAGCGCCACGGCCTGGGCTTTGAGGGCATGCGGGTGGCGGTATCCGGCTCCGGCAACGTGGCGCAGTACACCATCGAGAAAGCGCTGGAGCTGGACGCGCGCGTGATCACCGTGTCGGATTCCGGCGGCACCCTGGTGGACGAAGACGGTTTCACCACCGAGAAGCTGGCGCACCTGGCGGAGATCAAAAACCAGCGTTACGGCCGGGTGGCGGACTATGCACGTGAGCGCGGTCTGACCTATCTGGCGGGCCAGCAGCCGTGGAGCGTGCCGGTGGATATCGCCCTGCCGTGCGCCACCCAAAACGAGCTGGATCTCGAGGCGGCGCAGACGCTGATCCGCAACGGGGTGAAAGCGGTGGCGGAAGGCGCCAACATGCCGACCACCATCCAGGCCACCGACGCCTTCCTCGACGCCGGGGTGCTGTTCGCTCCCGGCAAGGCGGCCAACGCCGGCGGCGTGGCCACCTCGGGGCTGGAGATGGCGCAAAACGCCGCGCGCATCGGCTGGCGGGCGGAAAAAGTGGATGTACGTTTACAACATATCATGGCGGATATTCACCATGCCTGCGTGGAATACGGCGGCGAGGGCAAGCAAACCCACTATGTACACGGCGCGAATATCGCCGGTTTCGTTAAGGTTGCGGAGGCGATGCTGGCCCAGGGCGTGCTGTAATCGGGCGCAAAGGTGATCTTGTTCACACATCGATTAAATGCTTCAATGCCGGCTCCTTCGCCGGCATTTTTTTCCGCGTCTAAGCCATCAAAATGATGCGAATACGTTAATTAAAAGTTAATAAAAAGTTATTTACAGCCGTTTAGTTGGTAGTAAATTTACCACTGCCAAATAATTAAACATTTATTTAACATTAAATGCGTCAATATTTTACTTAAATGTGCGCAGATCACATTTCGTTAACTTCGGCTACGCCCCCTCTTCCATTCCTTTGTAATCTGCAGCGGTGGAAAAACCGCCACCCCTACAGATAAAAAAGGTACAGCTAATGAAATTTAACCTCGCATTATTAAATGCATGTGTGGTTTCTGCGTGCATGTTATCGACAACACCTGTGTTCGCCGCTGATAAATATGAGATTGCCGTGGTCGCCAAAGTGACCGGCATTCCGTGGTTCAACCGCATGGAAGTGGGCGTCAACGAAGCGGCGAAAAAACTCGACGTCAACGCTTACCAGACCGGCCCTTCTACGCCGGATCCGGCCGCGCAGGTCAAGGTGATTGAGGATCTGATCGCCAAGAACGTCAACGCCATCATCGTGGTGCCGAACGACGCCAAGGTGCTGGAACCGGTGCTGAAAAAAGCGCGTGACAAAGGCATCGTGGTGCTGACCCATGAATCCCCGGACCAGCAGATCGGCCAGTGGGACATCGAGACCATCGACAGCGAGAAATACGCGCAGGCCAACGTCGATGAACTGGCGAAAGACATGGGCGGCAAAGGCGGCTACGCCATCTACGTCGGCTCGCTGACCGTGCCGCTGCACAACGCCTGGGCCGATTCCGCCATCAAGTACCAGAAAGAAAAATACCCGGACATGTTTGAAGTCACCTCGCGCTTGCCGGTGGCGGAAAGCATCGACAAATCCTACGCCACCACGTTGGATCTGATGAAAACCTATCCGCAGATGAAGGGCATCATCGGCTTCGGCTCGCTCGGCCCGATCGGCGCCGGCCAGGCGGTGGCCAAGAAGCGCGCCAAGGACAAAATCGCGGTGGTGGGCATCGCCATGCCGGCGCAGGCCGCCCCTTACCTGATGCGCGGCGACATCAAGAAAGCGCTACTGTGGGATCCGAAAGACGCCGGTTATGCGCTGGTGACGGTGGCCGATCAGCTGCTGCAGGGCAAGGACGTGAACAAAGACCTGTCGATCGAGGGTCTCGGCAAGGCCGACGTCGATATGGAACACAAAGTGATTCGGTTTAATAAGATTTTGGAAGTGACCAAAGACAACGCCAAATCGCTCGGATTCTGATTTTTCGCGTAATTTCGCTACACCGGGAAAGTAGTTAAACCCTCGTAGGGGCGCAGCGTTGCTGCGCCCAGGGCTTCGGCCGCTACGCAAGCACAGGTTAACGTTATGACAGCCTCCCCCGCATTTATCACCCTGGAGAATATCAGCAAGCGATTCCCAGGCGTGCTGGCATTAGACCAGATCAACCTGACGCTGAATAAAGGCGAAGTGCACTGTCTGGCCGGGCAAAACGGCTGCGGCAAAAGCACCATCATTAAAATCATCTCCGGCGTCTATCAGCCGGAAAAAGGTGCCAATATTTCGCTGGAAGGCAAACTCTTCCACGCCCTGACGCCGCAGCTGTCCGGTTATTACGGCATACAGGTGATCTACCAGGACCTGTCGCTGTTCCCTAACCTGACGGTGGCGGAAAACATCGCCATCCACCGTTACCTGCCCGGCGGCCACTTCTGGGTGCGCAAGCGGGTGATGCGCCAGACGGCGCTGGACGCCATGGCGCGGGTCGGCGTACACATCGATCCCGATAAAAAGGTGGAAAAACTGTCAATCGCCGATCGGCAGCTGGTGGCGATTTGCCGCGCCATCGCCGCCGAGGCGCGGTTGGTTATCATGGACGAACCGACCGCCTCGCTGACCCGCCAGGAGGTCGACGGCCTGCTGCGGGTGGTTAACGAACTGAAAGCAGCCGGCATCTGCGTGGTGTTCGTCAGCCACCGATTGGATGAAGTGATGGAAGTCGCCGATCGCATCAGCGTGATGCGCGACGGCAAGCTGGTGGGCACCTGGCCGGCCAGCGAGCTGGACAGCCATGAACTGGCGTTCCTGATGACCGGCCAACGCTTCCATTACAACCCGCTGCCGCCGCTGCCGCCGGCCGAACAGGCGCCGCTGCTCGAGGTGCGCAACCTCAGCCGCGGCGAGAAATACCGCAACGTCAATCTAGCGCTGCGCGGCGGCGAGATCGTCTCGATCGTCGGCCTGCTCGGCGCCGGCCGCACCGAACTGTGCCTCAGCCTGTTCGGCATGACGCGGCCGGACAGCGGCGAGATCCGCATCGAGGGCCGGGCGGTGCAGCTGCACAACAACCGCGAAGCGGTGCGCCACGGCATCGGCTATGTGTCGGAGGATCGTCTGACGCAGGGATTGATCATGGAGCAATCGATCTACGACAACACCATCGTCACCGTCTTCGATCGGCTGCATACCTCGCTCGGGCTGCTGGATCACGCCAAGGCGACCGAGCTGGTCAACCGGCTGATCCGCGATTTGAACATCAAGGTGTCCGACAGCGCATTGCCGGTGAAGACCCTGTCCGGCGGCAACGCCCAGCGTATCGCCATCGCTAAATGGGTGGCGACCCAGCCGAAGATCCTGATCCTCGACTCGCCCACCGTCGGCGTGGACATCGCCAACAAAGAGGGGATCTACCAGATCGCCCGCGATCTGGCGCAGCTGGGCATGGCGGTGCTGATGATCTGCGACGAGATCCCGGAAGCCTATTACAACAGCCATCGGGTGATGGTGATGCGCAAGGGCGAGCTGATCGCCGAATTCGCGCCGCACCAGAGTACCGAACAACAGATCGCCGAGGTGGTGAATGGATAAGTCATTATTGGCCCGCCTGGCCGGGCGGCACGAGTTTTATCTCGGCCTGCTGGTGCTGCTGCTGGCGATCGGCCTGAGCGCCGGCACCGACGAGTTTCTGACGCTCGGCAACCTGACCGACGTCGCCACCAGCTACGCCATTCTCGGCATTCTGGCCTGCGGGCTGTTCGTGGTGCTGATCGCCGGCGGCATCGACATTTCGTTCCCGGCGATCACCGCCATCGCCCAATACGTGATGGCCAGTTGGGTGATCCAGCACGGCGGCAGCTTCCCGCTGGCGTTCGCCCTGGCGATCGGCGTCGGCCTGCTGCTCGGGCTGGTGAACGGTTTCCTGGTGTATTGGCTCAAGGTGCCGGCGATCATCATCACCATCGCCACCCTTAACCTGTTCTACGGCCTGCTGGTATACGCCACCAACGGCACCTGGCTGTACGGCTTCCCTGACTGGTTCATGAACGGCATCAACTGGTTCTCGTTCCAGGGCGCCGACGGCTACGACTACGGCCTGACGCTGCCGCTGCTGTGCCTGCTGGCGACCATCGTCGTCACCGGCGTGCTGATGAACCGCACCCGGCTGGGGCGCCAGATCTACGCCATGGGCGGCAATCGCGACGCGGCGTCGCGCCTGGGGTTGAATCTGCTGCGGCTGCATTTTTGCGTCTACGGCTATATGGGCATTCTGGCCGGCGTCGCGGCGGTGGTGCAGGCGCAGATCACCCAGTCGGTGGCGCCCAACTCGCTGCTCGGCTTCGAGCTGACGGTATTGGCGGCGGTGGTGCTGGGCGGCACCAGCATGAGCGGCGGCCGCGGATCGTTGACCGGCACCCTGCTCGGCGTGGTGCTGCTGGCCTTCCTGCAAAACGGGCTGACGCTGCTCAGCGTCTCGGCCTATTGGCACCAGGTATTCAGCGGCGCGATCATTTTGATCAGCATCAGCACCACCGCCTGGAACGAAAAACGCAAGCTGCTCAAGGAGATCTGACATGACGCAGTTAACTCGGTTGATCCCAAACGACCGGATCATTCGCCTGCAGGGCGCGATCATCATCGCGGTGGCGCTGCTGTTCGCCGGGCTGCTCGGATCCCGCTTCTTCAGCCTCGGCAACTTCCAGTCGATCGCCTCGCAGCTGCCGATCCTCGGCCTGCTGGCGCTCGGCATGGGCATCACCATGCTGACCGGCGGCATCAACCTGTCGATCATCGCCGGCGCCAACGCCTGTTCGCTGGTGATGGCGGCGATCATCGTCAGCCATCCCGACCAGCCGCTGTTCCTGGCGCTGGCGCTGTTGGCCGGCCTGTTGGTGGCGGTGGCGATCGGCGCGCTGAACGGCGCGCTGGTGGCCTGGATCGGCGTTTCGCCGATCCTCGCCTCGCTCGGCACCATGACGCTGATCACCGGCCTGAATATTCTACTGTCCAACGGCGCGGTGATCTCCGGCTTCCCGGCGGCGATTCAATTTCTCGGCAACGGCGCCGTGCTCGGCGTGCCGGTGGCGCTGATCCTGTTCCTGCTGGTGGCGGTCGGGCTGTGGCTGCTGCTGGAGCACACCACGCTGGGGCGCAGCCTGTACCTGATCGGCTCCAACGAGCAGGCCACCCGCTTCAGCGGCGTGAACACCGCGCGGGTGCAGATCGCAGTGTATATCCTGTCGGCGCTGCTCGGCTGGGGAGCCGCGCTGCTGATGATGGCCAAGTTCAACTCGGCCAAGGCCGGCTACGGCGAATCTTATCTGCTGGTGACCATTCTGGCCTCGGTGCTGGGCGGCATTAACCCGGACGGCGGTTTCGGCCGTATTCTGGGGCTGGTGCTGGCGCTGATCGTGCTGCAAATGTTGGAAAGCGGCCTCAATTTGCTGGGGGTCAGCAGCTACCTGACCATGGCCCTGTGGGGCGGCGTGCTGATCCTGTTTATCGCGTTACAGAATCGAAAAGCCTGAGGAGAAAATAATGGCGAGCTATTTTATTGGCGTAGATGTGGGCACCGGAAGCGCGCGCGCAGGCGTATTCGATCTCAATGGCCGCATGGTCGGCCAGGCCAGCCGGGCCATCGATCTGTACCGGCCGAAGGCGGATTTCGTCGAGCAGTCGTCGGATAACATCTGGCAAGCGGTGTGCAATGCGGTGCGCGACGCGGTCAACCAGGCCGACATCAACCCGATCCAGGTCAAAGGGCTGGGCTTCGACGCCACCTGTTCGCTGGTGGTGTTGGATAAAGAAGGCAAACCGCTGACCGTCAGCCCCTCCGGCCGCACCGAGCAGAACATCATCGTGTGGATGGATCACCGGGCGATCGCCCAGGCCGAGCGCATCAACGCCACCAAACACCGGGTGCTGGACTTCGTTGGCGGCATCATTTCGCCGGAGATGCAGACGCCGAAACTGCTGTGGCTGAAACAGCACATGCCCACCACCTGGGCCAACGCCGGTTACCTGTTCGATCTGCCGGACTTCCTCACCTGGCGCGCCACCCAGGACGCCACCCGTTCGCTGTGCTCGACGGTGTGCAAGTGGACCTATCTCGGCCACGAACAGCGTTGGGACAAGAGCTACTTCCAGCAGATCGGGCTGGAAGACGTGCTGGAACACGACGCGGCCAAGATCGGCAGCGACGTCAAAATGATGGGCGAGCCGCTGGGCCACGGCCTGACTCAGCGCGCCGCCGCTGAAATGGGACTGATCGCCGGCACGGCGGTGAGCGTATCGATCATCGACGCGCACGCCGGCACCCTCGGCACGCTGGGCGCCACCGGCGTCTCCGGCGAGGTGGCCGACTTCAATCGCCGCGTCGCGCTGATCGGCGGTACCTCCACCGGCCATATGGCGATGTCGCGCACCGCCCGCTTTATCGGCGGCGTCTGGGGGCCGTATTACTCGGCGATCCTGCCGGAATACTGGCTGAACGAAGGCGGCCAGTCCGCCACCGGCGCGCTGATCGACCACGTCATCCAGTCGCATCCGTGCTATCAGGAGCTGCTGGCGCAGGCGAAAACCCAGGGGCAGACCATCTATGAGGTGCTGAACGCCATTCTGCGCCGCATGGCCGGCGAACCGGAGAACATCGCCTTCCTGACGCAGGACATTCATATGCTGCCGTACTTCCACGGCAACCGCTCGCCGCGCGCCAACCCGACGCTGACCGGCATCCTGACCGGGCTGAAGCTGTCGCGCACGCCGGAAGACATGGCGCTGCACTACCTGGCCACCATTCAGGCCATCGCGCTCGGCACCCGCCACATCATCGAAACCATGAACCACAGCGGCTACAGCATCGATACCATCATGGCCAGCGGCGGCGGCACCAAGAACCCGATCTTCGTGCAGGAGCACGCCAACGCCACCGGCTGCGCCATGCTGCTGCCGGAGGAGAGCGAAGCAATGCTGCTGGGCGGCGCGATGATGGGCACCGTGGCGGCCGGCGTATTCGACACCTTGCCGGAGGCGATGAGCGCCATGAGCCGCATCGGCAAGACGGTTACGCCGCAGACCAACCAGATAAAAAGCTACTACGACCGCAAATACCGGGTGTTCCACGAACTGTACAACGACCACATGAAATACCGCCGGCTGATGCAGGAGGAGGCGTGATGCAGCAGGAATGGCGGCAGGCCGTACAGGGCTGGCAAACTTACAGCCGGGAACTGGCGCAGCTGGGCGAACGCCTCGACGCGCACACCTGGCAGCGGCTGCTGGGGCTGCTGGCCGGCTGCCGCGGTAAAATCGCCGTCACCGGCGTCGGCACCTCGGGAATTGCGGCGCGCAAGATAGCCCACATGCTGGCCTGCGTGGAGCGACCGGCGGTCTACCTCGACGCCACCGGCGCGGCGCACGGCGATCTGGGCTTTCTGCGCGCGGACGATCTGCTGATCCTGATCTCGCGCGGCGGCAATTCCGACGAGCTGACCCGTCTGCTGCCGACGCTGCAGACCAAGGGGGTGCCGCTGATCGCGGTGACGGAAAACCCGCACTCCGCCATCGCGCTGGCGGCGCAGCTGACGATCGCCACCGGGGTGCAACAGGAAATAGATCCGCTGAATATGCTGGCCACTACCTCGATCGTGCTGGTGTTGGCGATCTTCGACGCCGCCTGCGCCTGCCTGATGGCGCGTAGCGGTTACGACAAGAGCGCCTTGCTGGCGGTGCATCCGGGCGGCGGCGTGGGGAAAAGTTTGCGGGAGGAAAACTGAGGGCCCGACACGGCGGGCCCGGCTGACATTACAGCGGCATGTAGATATCGAAACGGTGGCTTTTGGTCAGCGTGGCGGCGTGCGCCGGCACGTCGGCCAGCGGCGGCGCGTAGTCCGGGCGTTTCACCACCACGCGCTTGGTCGCCAAACGGCGCGCCGGTTCCAGCAGGCCGTCGGCGTCATCGTCGCTGCCCACCAGCGATTGAAACACCCGCATTTCTTTCTTCACCAACGCGCTTTTCTGCTTGTGCGGGAACATCGGATCGAGATACACCACCTCGGGGCGCGGGCTGAGATCCGCCAGCGCCGTCAGGCTGGAGGCGTGCAGCAGCGTCAGACGCTCGCGCAGCCACGGGCCGATTTCCGCATCCTGATAGCCGCGCTGCAGACCGTCGTCCAGCAACGCCGCCACCACCGGATTGCGCTCCAGCATCCGCACCCGGCAGCCCAGCGCCGCCAGCACGAAGGCGTCGCGCCCCAGCCCGGCGGTGGCGTCCACCACGTCCGGCAGGTAGCTGCCCTTGATGCCGACCGCTTTGGCTACCGCCTCGCCGCGGCCGCCGCCGAAGCGGCGCCGATGCGCCATGGCGCCAGAGACGAAATCGACGTAGATCCCGCCCAGCTTAGGCTCGTCGCGCTTGCGCAGTTCCAGCCGCTGCGGGGTCAATACCAGCGCCATCGGCGCGTCGTCGTCGGACGTCAGCCGCCAGCGCTGCGCCAAAACAGACAAGGCGCCGGGATCGGCGCCTGCTTCACACAATAAACACACGCTCACGTGTCGGGTTATCCTTTAATGCCGTAATGGCGCAGCATAGCATCCAGCTGCGGCTCGCGGCCACGGAAGCGTTTGAACAGCGCCATCGGCTCTTCCGACCCGCCGCGCGACAGGATGTTGTCGAGGAAGGATTTGCCGGTTTCGGCGTTGAAAATCCCCTCCTCTTCGAAGCGCGAGTAGGCGTCGGCCGACAGCACTTCCGCCCACAGGTAGCTGTAGTAACCCGCCGCGTAGCCGCCGGCGAAGATGTGGCTGAAGGCGTGCGGGAAGCGACCCCAGCTCGGCGAAGGCACCACCGCCACCATTTTCTTGACTTCCGCCAGCGTCGGCAGGATCTGCGCGCCTTTCTCCGGGCTGTATTCGAAGTGCATGCGGAAATCGAACAGACCGAACTCCAGCTGGCGCAGGATAAACAGCGCCGCCTGGTAATTCTTGGCCGCCAGCAGCTTGTCGAGCATGGCCTTCGGCAGCGGCTCGCCGCTCTGGTAGTGGCCGGAGATAAACGCCAGCGCTTCCGGCTCCCAGCACCAGTTTTCCATAAACTGGCTCGGCAGTTCGACCGCATCCCACGGCACCCCGTTGATGCCGGAGACGCCGGCGGTATCGATCTGCGTCAGCATGTGATGCAGACCGTGGCCGAATTCGTGGAACAGCGTGGTCACTTCGTTATGGGTGAACAGCGCCGGCTGGTCGCCCAGCGGACGGTTGAAATTGCAGGTCAGGTAAGCGACCGGTTTTTGCAGCGTGCCGTCGGCCTTGCGCAGGCTGCCGACGCAGTCGTCCATCCAGGCGCCGCCGCGTTTGTTCTCGCGGGCGTACAGATCGAGGTAGAAGCTGCCGCGCAGCTCGCCGTCGGCGTCGAACAGATCGAAGAAGCGCACGTCCGGATGCCAGGTTTCCACGTCTTTACGCTCTTTGGCGGTGATGCCGTAAATGCGTTTCACCACTTCGAACAGCCCTTCCACCACCCGCTGCTCCGGGAAGTACGGGCGCAGCTGCTCGTCGCTGATGGAGAACAGGTGCTGCTTCTGTTTTTCGCCGTAGTAGGTGATGTCCCAGGCGTCGAGCTCGTCCACGCCATAGTGCTGTTTGGCGAAGGCGCGCAGCTGCGCCAGCTCTTGCTCGGCCTGCGGGCGGGCGCGTTTGGCCAGATCGCTCAGGAAGCCGATCACCTGCTCCGGGCTTTCCGCCATTTTGGTCGCCAGCGACTTGTCGGCGTAGGTGGCGAAGCCCAGCAGCTGAGCCAGCTCGTGGCGCAGCGCCAGCGTTTCCGCCATCACTTCGCTGTTGTCCCATTTGCCGGCGTTCGGCCCCTGGTCAGAGGCGCGGGTGGCGAAGGCGCGGTACATCTCTTCACGCAACGCGCGGTTGTCGGCGTAGGTCAGCACCGGCAGGTAGCTCGGCATGTCCAGCGTCAGCAGCCAGCCGTCTTGCTCTTTGGCCTGCGCCATCGCCTGCGCTTGCGCCAGGGCGCTTTCCGGCAGGCCGCTCAGCTCGGCTTCGTCGGTAATCAGTTTGCTCCAGCCCATGGTGGCGTCGAGCACGTTGTTGCTGTAGGTGGAGCCCAGTTCGGACAGGCGCGCAACGATCTCGCCATAGCGCTGCTGTTTGTCTGCCGACAGGCCGATGCCCGACAGTTCGAAGTCGCGCAGCGCGTTGTCCACCGCCTTGCGCTGCGGCACGCTCAGCGCCTCGAAAGCCGCGCCCTCTTTCAGGCTGCGGTAGGCCTGATACAACCCTTCGTGCTGGCCGACCCAGGTGCCGTACTCGGACAGCAGCGGCAGCGCTTGCTCATAGGCGGCGCGCAGCTCCGGGCTGTTTTTCACCGAGTTCAGGTGCCCGATCGGCGACCAGATGCGCGACAGGCGATCGTCCGACTCCGCCAACGGCTGACACAGATTGTCCCAGGTGAACGGGCCCGGCTGCGCGACCACGCGCTCTACCGCAGCGCGGCAGTCCGCCAGCGCGGATTGCACCGCTGGCACGATATCTTCAGGGCGGATCGCCGAGAAAGGCGGCAGGGAAAACGGGGTCAGCAACGGATTTGTCATAGGGCAGTCCTGATTAGCGTTGGGGCCCGCCGCACGGGCGAGCCTTAAAATGCGTATGAATCTCTAACATGGAGCCAGGCAGCAGGAAAATCAATGCCCGGCGTTGATCGTTCGTGCCTTAAATGGCGCTTTGGCGGATGCGGGCAGCCAGCGCCGCCAGCTGTTCGTCGTCGGCGCGCGCCGCATCGTGGGAGGAGATATAGCCCTCGTAACGCGTGAAAAACTTCGGCGAGGTCGCTTCGATCGGCCGCCACTGTTCCAGCGACGCGGTGCCGTGCAGCGGGATCAATTTGGCGTGCACGTGGTCGACGCCGTAGCCCTCGAACACCATGCCGCAGCGGCCGACATCCTCGAACGCGCGATCCAGCTGCCGCGCCACCCGCTTGGTCGCCAGCATCAACGCGCTCAGCACCTCGTCCGGCAGATCAAACGCGTAGCTCGGGTGGTGCGCCTTGGGGATCACCACGCTGAAACCGTCGGTGTTGGGAAAGATGGACAGGAACGCCAAATGGTCGTCGTCTTCCCAGATTTTATGGCACGGCGCCTTGCCCGCCACGATGTCGCAAAAAATGCAGCTCATCTTTTCTCCTTGTGATTCACAGCGTTTCAACCCGTTCGAATTCTTCGAATACCAGCCACATGTCCGGCGCAAAGCTCCCCTCGCGGGTAAAGAATGCCTGATGCCCCTCGCGCCAAAATGCCAGGCTTTTGTCGCCTTCACCCTCTTTGGCCGCCATCTCGGCGGTCACCCGATCGTAGCGCACCAGGCGCAGCGCCAGGGTTCTGATCACGCAGGCCGGTTCGCCGCGGCCATCGAGAACGATGCTGTAATCGCCGATCCGCGGGGTTTGTTCCCGACGATAGCTCGCATAGGAACTGCAGGTGGCGGTTTTATCCCCGCTCAGCACCAATCCCAGCAGCTCGTCGGCTAACGCGGGGCCGTCGCCGAACGCCCAGCGCGCCGCGTCGGGGTAATTCGCCAAAATCGCCTGTTTGCTCATCGTCCTGTCCCTTTCTGTTAACGTCTGCGGCAACGGAGTCCGGTTTTTCCCGGCCAGACAGTTTATACTGTGCAGATTATAAGCCTTATTGCATTGAATGCTCCGTCTGCGGAGCACAAGGAACCGCCACCCGTCATGTTAAGTTATCGCCACAGTTTCCACGCCGGCAACCACGCCGACGTGCTCAAACACACCGTTCAGAGCCTGATCATCGAGTCGCTGAAGGAAAAAGAGAAGCCGTTCCTGTATCTGGATACCCACTCGGGCGCGGGCCGTTATCAGCTCAGCGGCGAACACGCCGAGCGCACCGGCGAATACCTGGAAGGCATCGGCTTGCTGTGGCAACGCGACGATCTGCCGGAAGAGCTGGCGGCCTACATGAGCGTGGTGCACAACTTCAACCGTTCCGGCACGCTGCGCTACTATCCCGGCTCGCCGCTGATCGCCCGCCAGCTGCTGCGCCCGCAGGACAAAATCCACCTGACCGAGCTGCACCCGAGCGACTACCCGCTGCTGCGCAGCGAGTTCCAGAAAGACGAGCGCGCCAAAGTGCAGCGCGCCGACGGCTATCAGCAGCTGAAATCCCAGCTGCCGCCACTGTCGCGCCGCGGCCTGATCCTGATGGACCCGCCGTATGAAATGAAGACCGATTACCAGGATGTGGTCAAAGGCATTCAGGAAGGCTACAAGCGTTTCGCCACCGGCACCTACGCGCTGTGGTACCCGGTGGTGATGCGCCAGCAGATCAAACGCATGCTGCGCGATCTGGAAGCCACCGGCATTCGCCGCATCCTGCAGATCGAGCTGGCGGTGAAACCCGACAGCGATCAGCGCGGCATGACCGCCTCCGGCATGATCGTCATCAACCCGCCGTGGAAGCTGGAACAGCAGATGAAGAACGTGCTGCCGTGGCTGCACAAGGTGCTGGTGCCGTCGGGCATCGGTCACCATCTGGTGAACTGGGTGGTACCGGAATAATCCCCATCAGGGCGCGGTTTGCCGCGCCCTGCGTCCGCCTATCGCAGCCATCGACGCAATCTTTGCGACAAACCCCGGTCAGGCGTTAAACTCTTACCCTCTTCAAATTCACAACTCATGGAAATCCCAGATGACGAAACATTACGATTATCTAGCAATTGGCGGCGGCAGCGGCGGTATCGCATCGATCAACCGGGCAGCCATGTACGGCCAAAAGTGTGCGCTGATTGAAGCCAAAGAGCTGGGCGGCACCTGTGTAAACGTGGGTTGTGTACCGAAAAAAGTCATGTGGCACGCGGCGCAGATCGCCGAGGCCATCCATCAGTACGGCCCGGACTACGGCTTCGACACCACCGTCAACGCCTTCGACTGGAAAAAGCTGGTCGCCAACCGCACCGCCTATATCGACCGCATCCACAATTCCTACGACAACGTGCTGGGCAAGAACAAGGTCGACGTGATCAAAGGCTTCGCGCGCTTCGTGGATGCGCACACCGTGGAAGTGAACGGCGAAACCATCACCGCCGACCACATCCTGATCGCCACCGGCGGCCGCCCGAGCCATCCGGCTATTCCGGGCGCGGAATACGGCATCGACTCCGACGGCTTCTTTGAGCTGGACGCCATGCCGAAACGCGTCGCCGTCGTCGGCGCCGGCTATATCGCCGTAGAGATCGCCGGCGTGCTGAACGCGCTGGGCGCGGAAACGCATCTGTTCGTGCGCAAGCACGCGCCGCTGCGCACCTTCGATCCGATGATCGTCGAAACCCTGGTGGAAGTGATGAACACCGAAGGACCAAGCCTGCACACCGAATCCGTGCCGAAAGCGATCGTCAAGAACGCCGACGGCAGCCTGACGCTGCAGCTGGAAAACGGCAAGGCATTCACCGTCGACTGCCTGATTTGGGCCATCGGCCGCGAACCGGCGACCGACAACCTGAACCTCGGCGTCACCGGGGTGAAAACCAACGAACAAGGCTACATCGACGTCGATAAGTTCCAGAACACCAACGTCAAAGGCATCTATGCGGTGGGCGACAACACCGGCGCGGTAGAGCTGACCCCGGTCGCCGTGGCCGCCGGCCGCCGTCTGTCCGAGCGCCTGTTCAACAACAAGCCGGACGAACACCTGGATTACAGCAACATCGCCACCGTGGTGTTCAGCCACCCGCCGATCGGCACCGTCGGTCTGACCGAGCCGGAAGCCATCGAGAAGTTCGGCGCGGACAACGTGAAGGTGTACAAATCCTCCTTCACCGCCATGTACAGCGCCGTGACGCAGCACCGTCAGCCGTGCCGCATGAAGCTGGTGTGCGCAGGTAAAGAAGAGAAGATCGTCGGCCTGCACGGCATCGGCTTCGGCATGGATGAAATCCTGCAGGGCTTCGCGGTGGCGGTGAAGATGGGCGCCACCAAGAAGGACTTCGACAACACCGTGGCGATCCACCCGACCGCGGCGGAAGAGTTCGTCACCATGCGCTGAGGCGCAACCTCGCCGGGTTCCGGCGCGTAACAGGCCAGGCGCGAAAGCGTCTGGCTTTTTTTATTTATCTCGCTCGCCTCACGGCGCCCGGCGGTAATGATCGCGAAGAAACACCGGCAAATCGTTCGCCGGTGAAGCAAAGGGCACCTGATAGAGCATATCGCCGACAAAACCGCGATGATAGGTAGCGTGGTTGACGACATGCAGCACGATTTCCTGCCGCGTCATGCGGCCTTCCCCCCCGCCGACGAACGCGAAATGCACCACTTGCGCCAGCGCCTCCGGCGACCAGCTGTCCACCTGTTCGATATACCAGCGGTCCATTTCCTCCACCGCGCACCGCAAGTCGTCAAGCGCAGGCGTTTGCTCGGTGTTGCGCGCGAGGTAGCCATGCTTGCGGCCTTGCAGATGGTGCCTGAAGATATCGTCCACCACATACACATGATTCAAGGTATGCACCATATTGCCGAAACGGGTCGGGCGCGGCCGCAGCGCTTCGCCTTCCGGCAAGGCCGCCACACAGTCAAAGGTCAAGGCGTTCGCCCAGGCTTTGTAACGCACCAGCATTTTCAAGGTATCGATGGCCGTTGCAGACATACTGCTCACTCCTTATCGGATGAAAATCGATATTCAGCTCAGCCGCACGCGGTGCGGCGGCGCGTTCTACGCCGTGCCAATCCCTTGCAGCCGCCCTTCGACCTGAGTGCGCGTATCACCGCCCACCCAAATCCGGCCGCTCGCGTCGCGGGTGACATGCACGCGTCCGTTGCGCCCACGGCAGCGCCCCTGAGCGGCGATATAGCCGCCGCTGACCACGCCGCTTGCGAACAACCACTGGGCCAGGGAGGCATTGAGGCTGCCGGTGACCGGATCTTCGACGATAGCGCCAAGATGATCGCTCAAAAAGGCGCGAACTTCGAAGGCTGCGTCACCATCGGCATGTGGACCGACGACGCCAATGTCGACCCTGCGCGGCCAGCTTCTCGCCGGCGTCAGGGAAAGCACCCGTTCGGCGCTGGCCAGCCGGATCCCCAGCCACCCCGGACCGTTATCGATCCAGGCGGCATCGAGCGCCTCCTCAGGCGCGATCCCCAAAAACCGCAGCGCGTCGGCCAACGCCGCTTCTGAAGGCGCCCCGGAGCGAATCAACGGCGGCGCGGCAAAACACAGCCGTCCGGCCTCGCGGCGAATGCTCACCAAGCCCGCCCCGCACTCCTGGATGATCTCCGCATCATTGCGCGGCATACCCTCCGCAGTGAGCCAGGCATGACAACTGCCGAGCGTCGGGTGCCCGGCAAACGGCATTTCACGATCCAGCGTGAATATCCGCACCCGGTAATCCGCCTGGGGGTGCGTCGGCGGCAGCAAAAAGGCCGTCTCCGACAGGTTGAACCAACGCGTCAAACGCTGCATGTCCTCCGTCGACAACGCTTCGGCGCCCGTGATCACCGCCAACGGATTGCCAGCGAGCGGCCCGGCGCCAAAGACATCCACCATCTGCATGCCAAAAACCATCGCTTCTCTCCTCAGGTTAACGCCGGGCGTTCATTACCCCCGCGATATCAACAGCTCCAGGCCCGCCAAAGCGAACAGCAGCGCAAGCGTTCCTTCAATCCAGCGCCTCACCCGGGTGTAAAACGCGATCATCGGCGCCGTTGAGAACAACAGGGCATACCCCCCGAAAATCGTCACGCCGAGCAGCGCGCAACCGCCAATAATTGCCGGTAAAACCTGCTCAGGCGCGCCTTGCCGCAATCCCAGCGACATGATCGCCATCCAGGACATGATGGCCTTGGGATTGCCGAGATGCATCAGCACGCCCTGCCGATAAAGCGCCCGATAAGGCCGCGCATCGCGCTCCGCGGCCATGCCCGACGTCGCGGCGGACGTGCGTAACGCGGACTTTCCGGCGCGCAGCGCCAGATACAGCATATACACGCCGCCAACGATCTTGATGGTCCACAGCGCCTGCGCATACGTGGCCAACACGGCGGAAAGGCCGGTCGCGGCCAACATCGCCCAGCACAGCGATCCGGTCATCACGCCGGCGGCCAGCACCAATGCGGGCCTGCGGCCGTCACGCATCGCCACGCCCATGATCGCCATGTTGCTGGGGCCGGGGCTGGCGGTTGCGAGGAGATAGGCGCCGTAAACCAACGCAAGCTGACTGACCATCATGGAAAAACTCCGCTGACCCGCCTTACGGCCGAGCCGTTGTTGAAAACGCCGGGACTCCTCACCAACATAGTATGTGTTACACTTTTCGCCTATTTAAATAGTGTCACGTGACACTATATTCTTTCTCCGGAGAGCGACCATGCGGCTTCAATCCCCCTGGCAACCCCGCCTGGCCAACGTGGAAGCCACTACCGTCGAACGGCTGGTGCTGGCGTTGGCTGACGACATTATCGAGGGCAAGCTGCAAGGGGGCGATCGTTTGCCGGCTCACCGTCCCCTCGCCTGGCAATTGGCGATCGGTCTGGGCACGGTGACCAAAGCCTACGCCATCCTGGAACGACGCGGGCTGGTTCGCAGCGTGAAAGGCCGCGGGATGTTCGTGGCGATTCGCCGCGCCCGTGAAAAACACGAAATCGATCTTTCATCCAATGCGCCGCCGGCGATGCTTACCGATCGTTTGCTGGCGCGCACGCTGGCCGGCATTGCGCGGAAAATGGATGCGGACCATCTGAACTTCTATTCCCCTCCGACCGGGCATCTGGAGCACCGGCGTTTGTTGGCCCGCTGGCTGGAAAACGCCGGCGTCACGATCGATCCGTCGCACCTGGCGCTGACCAGCAATGCCCGTCAGGCGATTTCGCTGGCGTTTGACCTGGCCTGCGGGTCACGCGGCACGATACTGACGGAGAGACTCACCTACCCCGGCGCGATCGCGCTGGCCCGACGTAAAGGCCATCGCCTGATCGGCGTGGAGATCGATGCGCAAGGCATGGTGCCGCAGGCGCTGGCGAGCGCGCTCGAGCGAGTCTCCTCCGGCCATACCGCGGTCTATCTGACGCCGACGCTGCATAACCCGACGACCGCCACCATGAGCGCCGAGCGCAGGCAGGCTATCGTCGAGATATGTCGGCAGGCGAATGTCTGGATCATCGAGGATGGCGTCTACGCGCTGGGTCACTCTGCGGCGCCTGCGCTCGCGGCTTTGGCGCCCGAGCGGGCGTTCCATGTCAATGGCCTGTCGAAAACGCTCGGCCCGGGGTTGCGGATTGGCATGCTGACTCTGCCGCCCGGCATGCAAACTGCGGCGGAAGAAGCCTTGCAAGATATTCCTTTCGCGCCTTCGCCACTGTCTTGCGCTGTGGTGGAGGAGTGGCTGTCCAGCGGCGCAATCGAGACGATACCGCAAGCGTTGCGCCATGAGGCTCAGCGAAGAGTGCATCTGGCCACCTCGATATTTGATGCCGACGACTGCGTATCGCATCCCGACGCTTATCATGTCTGGCTGCCGATGCCGCGCGAAACCGCCGAGTCTGTGGCCGCCGCCGCCGCATTGGTCAACGTAAAGGTGACACCGCCGGACACCGTGATGGTGGCCCGCGACGAACGTGCGACGGGCATTCGCCTGTGCCTGGGCTCCCCCTCGCCGGACGAGCTAACGGCAGGCCTGACGCAGCTGGCACAGCTGTTGAAAGAGCATCGGAACGGCTGACAAACGGAAGAGAAAGGTTACGCGCACGGGCCGACCGGCTCAGGACTGTTCTTTTTGTGCGGTTTACTATTCCCTTCGCACCCGCCTGCTTTTTCTGCCATTATTCTGCCTGATAAATTAGCGGGACTGATACAACCTCCCCGCGCCTCTGGAGAACACCGATGCTGTTCAAACTATGCAAAACCCTTGCGATGGCCTGCGTGGCCCTGATTATCGCCCAGAGCAGCGCGCTCAGCTTTACCCTGGAAGTGGCGGGCAAGATCGACAACGTGACCGACCCGGTCAAAAAAAGCTATCTGTTCACCGATAAGCAGCTGTTGGCGATGCCGGTGCGCAGCATCACCACCTCCACTTCCTGGACGCCGCAGAGAAAATTTGAAGGGATTTCGGTGGCCGATATCCTGGAGCGCGTCGGCGCCAAGGGCGAGACGCTGACTTTCTACGCGCTGAACGATTATTACATCGACGTGCCGCTGTCCGACGTCAAGAAATACAACATGATCCTGGCCTACAGGATGGACGGGGAAATGCTGAAGCTCAGAAACTTCGGCCCGCTGTTCCTGGTTTACCCGCGCGACGCCGCCGGGCCTGAACTGAACTCGCCGTTGTACAATTCACGCTTTATCTGGCAAGTCGACAGGATCGTGATCAAATGAAGCTGACGACCTTTAAGAACGGCAGCAGGCTGGCGATCCCGGCCATCTTTGCCGCGCTGTTTTTAGTGGCTTCGACCGTCACGCTCTATTACTACAGCGCCACCCTGTCGAAAAAAGGGCTGTATGCCATCGCCGGCACGCAAGAGAATTACTCCTGGTCTATCGCCAAGTTCTCCATCAAGCTGGCGGAGTTCGACACGCTGGTCGAGCAGCAAAGCCATGCCGCGCAGGTGGACAGCGACAATCTGCGACTGCGGTTCGAAATCCTCTATTCGCGCTTTTACGTGCTGGAAACCGTCTCCGAATCCACGCAACCGCTGTACGCCGAGCCGGGCTACCCGGAAGTGGTCAAGCAGATGCGCCTGCAGATGGATCGCATCGATAAACTGCTGGATAACCCGAAAATCGACTTCAGCCAGGTTTTCGCGGCCATGAAGGCCATCAAGCCTTACGCTATCGAAATGGCCAACCTGACCGACCACGCCGAGGTGAAGCAGCGCACCGCAGCCTATGAGGATTACATCGAGAAACGGCACATTATTTTCTATGGGCTGGTGATCGTCATGTTCTCGGTGATCGCGCTGATCGCCATCACCCTGATCGTGTTCCGCCAGCAGCGGCTGACCATTCGCCAGCAGGCCAAAGCCATTGAGGCGGAGAAAGCGACGCGCACCAAAAACGCCTTCCTCGGTGCCATCGGCCACGAGCTGCGCACCTCATTGCAGAGCGTGATGTCGGCCATCGACGTGCTGGTGAACACCCGAGTGTCGGCGGAGCATGCGGACACTTTCCAGCGGCTGGAGACCGCCGCGCAGCAAATCGAAAGCCAGATGAAGGATCTGACCGACTACGCGCACCTCGACAGCGGCATGATGGAATTGCGCATCGTGCCGTTCGACGCGCAGAAGCTGATCGCGGAAACCGCCAACGAAATCGCCACCCTGACCCGCAAAGAGCAGGTCAAACTGAGCTGCGAAGTGGAGTGCAGCCACCTGTTGGTGCACTCCGATCCGCTGCGCATCCGGCAGATTATCGTCAACCTGCTGACCAACGCCTACAAATACACCGAAAGCGGCAGCATTACGCTGCACAGCTGCCTGCGCCGCCAGCCGGGCGGCAATTCGTTGATCATCGAAGTGACCGACACCGGCATCGGTATTGAAAAAGACCAGCTCGATCAGATCTTCAAACCCTTTACCCAGTTGGATCAGTCGCATACCAAACAGTATGCCGGCGTGGGAATGGGGCTGGCGATCGTGCACGGCCTGGTGACGCTGCTCAACGGCACTATCACGGTATACAGCGAAATCAAGAAAGGCAGCACCTTTATCGTCAGCATTCCGGTGCAGATCAGTGAAGAAGAGCGCGCCGACGAGCCCGCCGCCGCCAATGCCCCCCTGCAGCAAAAGCCGCAGCAGGTGCTGGTGGTGGATGACAACAAGTCGGTGGGGGATGCCTTTGCGGCGCTGCTGGACAAGCTGGGCTACCAGCACGAACTGTGCGACTCGCCGGAGCGCGCGTTGCAGAAACTGCTCAGACGCCCTTACGACGCGCTGTTGCTGGATCTGCAGATGCCGGGCATCGACGGCGCCGCCCTGGCCAGGCAGCTGCGCAATCGTCGCGGCCCCAACCGCCATGTGCCAATCATCGGCATCAGCGCCTATACGCCGGAGCAGCTGACGGCGGATCAGCGCGCCCTGTTCGATAACTACCTGATGAAACCGGTTCGGCTGGATGCGCTGTCGAGCGCGCTGGCCGAGGTGTTCCCCGCTAAAGATTAAAACAGCGTTGCAGTGCGGCTTCGATCACATGGAGCCGCACCGGTTTTTCATAAGGACCGAGCACATCGTACTCGCGCATCGCCTGAGCGATCTCCGACTCGCGTCGGTCGGTGCCCAGTTCGCCGGTCAGCACCAGTACCGGCGCGTCCGGGTTGTCGGAGGCGCGGATGGTGGCGATACAGCGATCCGCCGTTTCCTCACCGATCAGCCAGTCCACCACGTAACCGTCGAACAGGCTTTGCTGCAGCGCTTGGCAGAAGCTGTCGACATCGTAAAACGCCACTGCGTTGAAACCGCAGCCGCCGAGGTACTTGGCCAACTCATCGGCCGCCTGATGCGAATCGTCCAATACCGCGATGCTCAACCGCTCGTCATCGCCGTAACCGGGCCGGATTTCTATCAGTTCGACGCCGTAACGCGGGCCTGCCGGCGCCTCATCGGCGCGATAGATATGCCATTGCCCCTCCACGCGCAGCGCCACAAATTCCGCCGGCCGCCCGGCAGGAAGTTCGTCGCCAATGTGCCCGACGCAGGGCATCGCCACCCCCGCCACGAAAAAGATGGCATCACGCGCCATGTTTGGCTCGGTCGTCTCATGTTCGGCGCTCAAATCGGCGATCGCCGCCGGCGTTTCTCCCAACGCGGCCGCGACGCTGTTGATCTGTTCCAGCGTCCAGGGGCTTTGCCCTTTCAATTTGCGGTGCGCATGTGAAAAACTCAGATCCAAGATGCGGCTGAGTTCGCGGGCATGCTGACGTTTTCCAATCCCGTAATGTAAAAACAGCTCCCTGACCCGATTGGCAATCGACTGTGAATCGAATTTTTGATGATTGTTATCCATTTGTTCCTTCGATTTTTTTTACTGATTTATCAGTCGTTTTGATTATTTCTGCTGAAAAAGCCACACCTAAAACTAGCATCCCATGCAATTATGCGTTAAAAACGTTGCTTGACATACCATGTTGTATCGTCAAACATGGTATCAAAAGAGACATACAGCAATACACTATAAAAAATAACACCAGCACGATTTTTAATAATAACCATAGTAACACCAGGGAAAATTTGTTCCGTTGCCGCTACTGAGACGATGCTCACATCGCTTGGACTGCATAAGCAAAACGGGGCTTGAGCCTTTAGCGCTAATCTGTTTTACCCACTTTTAAGCCGGGATCCGTCAGGGTCCCGGTTTTTTATTGCCCTGGCGCCGCGCCATCATACGGACTCACCCCGCAGCCGCAAATAAAAACGGAGCCGGCATGCCGGCTCCGTTGACCCTGTAATGACCGCTTGGCTTAGAAGCGCCAGGTGAAACCGGCGTTGACGCTGTTGTCCTGGTGGTTCTGCGACAGCAGCCCGCCGTAGCCCAGCGACAGCGAGGCGTTCTCGTTCACCGCCACTTCCGCACCCGCCTTCAGCACCATCCCGTCGCGCGACACCGGCACGCTGTCCACCACGAACGGCGCGTTGCCGCCGTTAAACCGCAGCCCGGTGCCACGCTCCAGCCCGCCGTACTGGTGTTGCCACCCCAGCTCGCTGCGCAGCGCCACCGTCGTGCCCGGGCTCACCTGCCACTCAGTGTCCGCGCGCAGTCCCAGCGTCGACACCGTCGCGTCGGTGTGCTGCTTGTCGCCGCGCAGCGCCGCTGCGCCGCCGCTTTCCGCGATGCCGTTGTTTTCGAAGTTCACGTACGCCAGGTTGACGAACGGCTCCAGGTTCAGCCACTCGCCCTTCACGCTGTAGCCCGCTTCCGCGAACAGCTGCTCGGTGCGCGCGCTGTACTTCGCCGTGTCGCGGTCCGACTGCATCCCGTAGTTCACCGACCGCTTGGTGTCGATGCGGTGCCAGGTGTAGCCCGCCCCGCCGCGCAGCGCCAACGCCCCGAACTGCTTGTCGCCGTACGCCGCCAGGTGGTAGTTGTCGCTGTCCGCCTTCGACCCGTACCCGCCGTGCAGCGAGGTGCGGGTGTAGCCGGTCGCCACCCCCAGCCGCCAGTCGGCCGCCGCCGCCGAGTCCAGCCCCACCAGCACCCCGTAGGTCGAGGCCTGATAGCCGGTGGCGTTGGCGTCGCCCGACGCATGGTCCCACGCTCCCAGCAGCTGCGCCCAGGCGCCGTCCTCGTCCGCCTTGATGGCCGACGAACTCGCCAGCCCTTCCGCCTGACGCAGACGCCCGTTCAGCGCCTCACGCAGGTAACGGCTGTCGTTCACCAGCGCCGACGCGATGTCCGCATGGATTTGCCCCGACAGCTGACGGAACGCCTGCCGCGCCTCGCCCGCCGTGCCGCTGTTGAGCAGGCTCTCGTACACCGGGTTGCCCGCCGCCAGCGCATCCGCCGCCGCCGCCACCGCCCGTTCGTTCGGCGTCTGCGCCACGCTGGCGAAGCTCGTGCCGTTACGCCCGACGCTCAGCGTTACCCCGGTCGGCTGGTAGCTCAGCCCGGTGCCGAGGAACAGGTAGTTCGGCGCCACCGCGTCAAACTGCCCGCTCACCCCCTGCTGCGCGCTCAGGATGGTGTACTGCTGGCCCAGCAGGCTGCGCACCTCGCTTTGCGTCAGCAGGTTGCTGCTGTTCTCCAGCGTGACCGCCACCTCGCCGCCGCCGATCGTCGCCGCTCCGCCGCTCTGGATCCGATCGCTCTGGCCGTTCGGCCCCACTTCCACCGCATAGCGCGAACCCGGCTCGAAGCTGACGTCGCCGGCCACGTTCAGGGTGCCGATCGAGTTGCCCGGCGCCACGGTGCCGCCGCGGCGGGCGGTCAGCGAACCGACCGTGCCGCTGCCGCCGACGATGCCGCCGCTCTGCACGCTGACGGCCGAGGTGACCGAGCCGTTGATCGCCAGCCGCCCCTGATTGACCAGCGTCGGCCCGGAATAGGTGTTGGCGCCGGTCATGACCAGCGTGCCCCTCCCTTCTTTGGTCAGGCCGCCATGGCCGGAGATGTTGTTGGAGTAGACTTCCAGTTCGCAACTGATGTCGTCACACTTTCTGGCGTGCAGCGTGCCGGCATCCACCTCGGCGCCCAGACCCGGAATATTGGCGACAAACTGGGTCGGGCCGTAAGCCACGCCCGTCGGATCCTGAATGCGGAACTCCGCAGGAATATCTTCGACGGTATAGAACATGCCCGGGCCGTTGATGGCTTTGCCCAAGTTGATCATTCCCCAGCCGTAGAGCGCGTCGATGCCCGGCGCGCCCATGTCGGTGGCGGTGGTTTTCAGCACGTCGGCAATCTGCGCCGAGCTCATGTACGGGAAGCGCTGCAGCAACACCGCCACCGCGCCGGTGACGTGCGGCGTCGCCATCGAGGTGCCGTTTTTATTGCCGTAGTCCGACACCAGGTTGGCCGGATCGGAACCGTTGGCCACGGTGCTGTAGATTTTGCTGCCCGGCGACGAGACGCAGAAGCTGGCGGTATAGCCGCAACGGGAAGAGAAGCTGCTGATGGTGTAAGGCACGCTGTTGGTCGATGTCGCATCCTGCGCCACGCTGGCGACCGACAGCCAGTTCGGCGCGATGTCCGGCACGAAATAGGCCAGGCCGCTGATCACATCCGGCTGGTTGTAGTTGCCGTCGTTACCGGCGGCGAACAGCACCAGAATATTTTTGCGCGCCGCGTCGATGGCGCCCTGATAGCCTGCGCCGGCCAAACTGCCGAGCAGCGGTTTGACCTGATCGAACTGTTCCTGCGCATCCTTCAGCTCAAAGTGCAGCGCGTTGGGATCGCGGCCGCCGTCGGACAGGAAATCGGGAATACTGACGCCCCAGCTGTTGTTGATCACCCGCACGCCGCTCTTGATCATCGCCTGCCAGCCGGCATTGGTGACGGCGCCGTCCAGGCCAAGGAATTCGCCGTAGGCCGGGCCGTCGTTGTCGTTATCGACGCTGATCACCTGCGAATCGAAGGCCACGCCGTGCATGCCGACGCCGTCGCGGTTCGCCGCGCTGATGCCCGCGACGTGCACCCCGTGATTGCTCAGCATGCCCTGTGAACCGCTGTAGAAGTGGAAGGTGCCGTCGAAGTAAAAGCGATCGCCGGCGTTAATCCCCGGCCGGTGCGGATCGGTATAGGCGCGATAGCCTTCGGTGACCACGTTGATCAGTTTGCCGTCGCCGGCGAACTCGGGATGGCGGTTGACCGGGGTATCGAAAATGCCCACCTTCTGCCCTTTGCCGGTGTAGCCGGCGGCATAGGCCTCATCGGCGTGGATCGCCCCCAGCCCCCAGTTGGCGTTGAATTCGGCGCTGCGCCAGCTGGCCGGATCGCCGGCTTGGCCGCTCACCTCGTGCGGCGCCGCCTGCGCATACCCCGCCAGCGCCATGCAGCAGACCAGCGCGTTCAGCCGCCACGGCGAGCGGCGAGCGTTTCCTTTGCTATCAAAACCCATTGTTGTTGTCATTTCCTTACCTTTTGCTTGTTATTGGCCGACGCCCCAGGTGCGCCGGGTTCTCATTAGCAGGATGTGAAAAAGGAACCGCCCGCAGGCGGTTCCCGTACAAGGATTGAGTCGATGTTGCTTAGAAGCGCCAGGTGAAGCCGGCGTTGACGCTGTTGTCCTGATGGTTCTGCGACAGCAGCCCGCCGTAGCCCAGCGACAGCGAGGCGTTCTCGTTCACCGCCACTTCCGCACCCGCCTTCAGCACCATCCCGTCGCGCGACACCGGCACGCTGTCCACCACGAACGGCGCGTTGCCGCCGTTAAACCGCAGCCCGGTGCCACGCTCCAGCCCGCCGTACTGGTGTTGCCACCCCAGCTCGCTGCGCAGCGCCACCGTCGTGCCCGGGCTCACCTGCCACTCAGTGTCCGCGCGCAGTCCCAGCGTCGACACCGTCGCGTCGGTGTGCTGCTTGTCGCCGCGCAGCGCCGCTGCGCCGCCGCTTTCCGCGATGCCGTTGTTTTCGAAGTTCACGTACGCCAGGTTGACGAACGGCTCCAGGTTCAGCCACTCGCCCTTCACGCTGTAGCCCGCTTCCGCGAACAGCTGCTCGGTGCGCGCGCTGTACTTCGCCGTGTCGCGGTCCGACTGCATCCCGTAGTTCACCGACCGCTTGGTGTCGATGCGGTGCCAGGTGTAGCCCGCCCCGCCGCGCAGCGCCAACGCCCCGAACTGCTTGTCGCCGTACGCCGCCAGGTGGTAGTTGTCGCTGTCCGCCTTCGACCCGTACCCGCCGTGCAGCGAGGTGCGGGTGTAGCCGGTCGCCACCCCCAGCCGCCAGTCGGCCGCCGCCGCCGAGTCCAGCCCCACCAGCACCCCGTAGGTCGAGGCCTGATAGCCGGTGGCGTTGGCGTCGCCCGACGCATGGTCCCACGCTCCCAGCAGCTGCGCCCAGGCGCCGTCCTCGTCCGCCTTGATGGCCGACGAACTCGCCAGCCCTTCCGCCTGACGCAGACGCCCGTTCAGCGCCTCACGCAGGTAACGGCTGTCGTTCACCAGCGCCGACGCGATGTCCGCATGGATTTGCCCCGACAGCTGACGGAACGCCTGCCGCGCCTCGCCCGCCGTGCCGCTGTTGAGCAGGCTCTCGTACACCGGGTTGCCCGCCGCCAGCGCATCCGCCGCCGCCGCCACCGCCCGTTCGTTCGGCGTCTGCGCCACGCTGGCGAAGCTCGTGCCGTTACGCCCGACGCTCAGCGTTACCCCGGTCGGCTGGTAGCTCAGCCCGGTGCCGAGGAACAGGTAGTTCGGCGCCACCGCGTCAAACTGCCCGCTCACCCCCTGCTGCGCGCTCAGGATGGTGTACTGCTGGCCCAGCAGGCTGCGCACCTCGCTTTGCGTCAGCAGGTTGCTGCTGTTCTCCAGCGTGACCGCCACCTCGCCGCCGCCGATCGTCGCCGCTCCGCCGCTCTGGATCCGATCGCTCTGGCCGTTCGGCCCCACTTCCACCGCATAGCGCGAACCCGGCTCGAAGCTGACGTCGCCGGCCACGTTCAGGGTGCCGATCGAGTTGCCCGGCGCCACGGTGCCGCCGCGGCGGGCGGTCAGCGAACCGACCGTGCCGCTGCCGCCGACGATGCCGCCGCTCTGCACGCTGACGGCCGAGGTGACCGAGCCGTTGATCGCCAGCCGCCCCTGATTGACCAGCGTCGGGCCGGAATAGGTGTTGTTACCGGTCAGCACCAACGTGCCGATGCCCTGTTTGGTCAGGCCGCCATGGCCGGAGATGTCGTTGCTCCAGAAATCCAGGCCGCACAACACATCGCTGCAGACGCGCTCGGTCGGTTTGCCCTTGTCCAGCACCGCGCCGACGCCCGGCAGATCCACTACAAACTGGGTCGGGCCGTAGGCCACGCCCGTCGGATCCGGAATGCGGAATTCTTCGGGAATATCCTCGGCGGTCACCAACATGCCCGGACCGTTGATGGCCTTGCCCAGGTTGATCATCCCCCAGCCGTAGAGCGCGTCGATGCCCGGCGCGCCCATGTCGGTGGCGGTGGTTTTCAGCACTTCCGCCACCTGCGCGCCATTCAGATACGGGAAACGCTCCATCAGCACGGCAACGCTGCCGGCCACGTGCGGCGCCGCCATCGAAGTGCCGCTGTATTTGGCGTAACCGGTCGTCAGATTCTCCACGCTGGTGCCTTCGATTATCGAGCTGTATACCCGGGTGCCCGGCGCCGAGACGCAGAGGCTGGCGGTGTAACCGCAGCGAGAAGAGAAGGTGCTGATGCTGTAATCGCCGGTATTGGTCGGATCCTGCAGGCTGGCGACCGAGAGCCAGTTCGGCGCAATGTCCGGCACAAAATAAGCCAGACCGGCCATGGCATCGGGGTTATTCAGATTGCCGTCGTTACCGGCGGCGAAGATGGTGACCACGCCGCTGCGGGCCGCGTCGATCGCGCCCTGATAGGCGCCGCCGGGCTTGGTGCCGAGGATCTGTTTGATCTGATCGAACTGCTTTTGCGCATCGTTTACTGTGAAATGCGGATAAGCCGGGTCATAACCGCCCTCATCAAACTTTTCGGTGATGCCGATGCCCCAGCTGTTGTTGATGATGCGCGCGCCGCTGGCCACCAGCGCATCCCAACCGGCCTGGTACACCGCGCCGTCGTTGCCGAGGATGATGCCGTCCTCCGGGCCGGGATCGCCGTTTTCCGCGCTGATGATCTGCGCGTTGAACGCCACGCCGTGCATGGCGCCGCCGTCTCGGCTGCCGGCGGCGATGCCGCCCACGTGGGTGCCGTGCGAACCGAGCGTGCCATCGGAATCCACGCTCGGCGTGCCGTCATAGCGGAAAGCGTCGCCTTTTTTCACCGGAATATAGGGGTCGGTATATTCGCGGATGCCTTCGGTAACCAGATTGATCACCTTATTCTCACCGGCGAACTCCGGGTGCTTGGCGTAGACTGGCTGATCGAAAATGCCAAGTTTGATGCCTTTTCCGGTATAACCGGCGGCGTAGGCCTGGTCGGCGTGGATCGCCCCCAGCCCCCATTCCGCATTAAACTCACTGCTGCGCCAGCTGGCCGGATCGCCCGCTTTGCCGTTCTCTATATAGCTGGAGGCCTGCGCCCCGCCAATCGCCGTCAGGCAGATCAGCATCGCGCTCCATTGTGCGCGATGAACTCCGATTTCAGGCCAGCCGAAGGCCGCCCGAGCGGATTTGACTCCTCTAAGTTTCTTCTCCATCCCAGATACCGTCCGTTGTTGTTTGCAAATGTTTTATAAGATTTTTTGTGTAACAGTTTGGTAACACCAAATAAATAAAGCACAACAATCTCAAGTGCGCTTAATGTGTCATCCGGCAGCTCAACGGGAGGAGAGAATGTTTCAGGGGGGAATCAGGCCAGTGCCGATAAGAAATGACAATGACGTTTGCCGGTATCAAAATGGCGATAACACGTGAAGGGATAAATTATAATTTGCTGATAAATAAAAATATAACCTAGGGAGGCATAAAGGATGCGGCCGCCTGAAAAGTGCTTAACAGGCGTCTTTTATCACTTTTAATTATAAATTTTGCCAATATTCACTCAGTGAATTATGCTGGTTTTTCACTCGGTCATCGGCAAAAATTGGATTATCCTGCTGATGTTTTTTTGCAGTTCGTCGCGTCCTCTTCCGCCTGACGCAGAATGGCTTTGGCCATCCATTGCGTGACGTCCTGAATGCTCTCAAGCTCCAGCCCCCAGATATCTTTCAGCACCAGGAACACCTCCGAGCCGTAAATCAGCGAGAAAGCATGAATCACTCTCTGCAGAGAGTCCGGCGGCAGTTTGCCCTGCAGCGGTTCCACCGCCAGCGCCAACAGACGCTTGCGGTTGCCGCGCACGAATTTCTCGCCCGGCGTCGCGTGCGCCCACTGTTGCAAAGAGAGTTGCAGCGCCGCGCGCAATGCTCCCTCGTGCCGCTCCATCTGAGGATAGGCGAAAGTCAGCAACTGCCGGATGCGTTTCAGGGCGTCATCGTCTTGCGGGCGCCATTCCAGAATAGGCCCCAGGCTTTCCGCCACCACGGCGCTAATCAGCGCACTCTGGGTCGGAAAATAGCGGTAGGCCGTCGCACGTGATACCTGCGCATGCGCCGCCAGTTCGGTGATCGAAGGAAACGCCCCTTCGTCATACAGCGTCATCGCGCTGGCCAGCAACAAACGGTAGGTTTTTGCCCGGGTGGAAGTCAGTGAAGGATCAAACGGGGTGGGAAAGGCATCTATCGGCACATAAACCTCATGCATCTGCACACGCTTGCACAACAGAGGATGCGCCTCTGTCGACTGGCTGCCGGCAAAGCGCCGGCCACGTTGAAAAGCTCAAAAATGAGACAGGAGTCCCATTTTGCACTGAGCTGCCCTTGCAAAAATGATACTGCCGTCTCATTATATAAATACATTAATCAATTTAATTTAAACGCCAACACCAGGGCACCCTATAAAAATATAATAAAATGATTTTTAAATAAAAATTAGAAACACCCCAGGAAAATACATGAAAGACACTTCAAATTTTGTCTATATTGCTACCACAGCAGATACGAAAGGACAAGAGCTGGAGTATGTACGGCGGCTGATCGCTGCCCTGAATTTACCCACGCGAACCGTCGATCTTTCCACTCGTCGCTTGCCGTTTGACTCCCCGGCCGATATCGGTCCAGAAGACGTCGCACGCCACCATCCGGCAGGCGCCGACGCGGTCTTCTGCGCCAGTCGCGGCCAGGCGATCGCCGCCATGGCGACCGCTTTCGAACGTTTTATCCTGACGCGCCGCGATATCGCCGCCTTGCTTGGCCTGGGCGGTTCCGGCGGCACCGCCATCATCACGCCGGCCATGCAGCAGCTGCCGATCGGCCTGCCGAAAGTGATGGTCTCGAGCATGGCGGCGGGAGACGTTTCCGCCTATGTCGGCGCCAGCGATATCAACATGCTGTATTCGGTCACCGATCTCGCCGGCCTGAATCGCATCTCGCGACGGGTGCTGGGCAACGCGGCGCGCCAGATAGCCGGCGCAGTGCACTTCGCCGCCGTCGACTATCACGACAACAATCCCGCGATCGGCCTGACGACGTTTGGCGTCACCACGCCCTGCGTTCAGGCGTTGGTTGCCGAGCTGGGATCGCAATGGGATTGTCTGACGTTTCATGCGACCGGCAGCGGCGGCAGATCGTTGGAAAAACTGATCGATAACCGCCAACTGCACGGCGCCATCGATTTGACCACGACCGAAGTGGCCGATTACCTGTTTGGCGGCATGCTGCCCTGCAATGCGGATCGTTTCGGTGCCATCGCGCGTACCGGCATCCCGTGCGTGCTCTCCTGCGGCGCGATAGACATGATCAACTTCGGCGCGCCGAATACGGTGCCGGCTCACTATGCCAACCGTCTGCGTCACCATCACAACCCGCAAGTGACGCTGGTGCGCACCAGTGCGCGGGAGAATGCGTTAATGGGGCGTTGGATGGGCGAAAAAATCAACGCCTGCGCGGGCGAAGTGCGTTTCGTTATCCCGGCGGGCGGCGTATCGGCTTTGGATGCGCCCGGCCAACCGTTCTGGGATCCGGCGGCGCTGGCCGCCTTTACGCAAGCGCTGGAAGAAACGGTGCACGCCACCGGCAAACGCCGGTTGATAAAAACGCCTTATCATATTAACGACCCGCGCTTTGCGCAGGCCGTTGCCGAACAGTTTCGGCACATTGTCGGCGGTGAATGATGATCACCCACGGCAAAGCCTGCCGGTGATAACGCCAAATAGAAAAAGGGCCAGACAAATAGTCTGGCCCTTTATTATTTACCGCGAGCGGATATTACTGACCGGCGGGCATCTGCTCCTTCATTTTATTCATGTGGTCCATCATCTTTTGCTCGCGTTTCTGATAATTCTCATTGTATTGTTTTTTCTGCTCAGGCGTCAGCAGGTTATACATTTTATTTTCCGCTTTGGCGCGTGCCAGCATGCGTTCGGATTGCGCTTTACCGATCGCGTCAATTTGCGCCTTCGCCTTCGCTTCGTCAAAGCTGTCGGAAGCGACCAGATTGTGCAGCGCCTGGCGCTCCTCTTTCATGCCCGGCCCGCGCTTCTGGTGCGACTCTTTCATGATATCGCGCATCTGCTGGCGCTGCTGCTCGGTCAGGTTCAGCCCGGCGAACGGGCCGCCTTTGCCTTCACCCTTGTGATGCATCATTTTCATCGGCGCCGCATCCGCCGCCGGAGCCGTCGCCGTATCGGCGGCGAACGCCGCGGAAGCAGAACCCAGAGCCAGCGTGGAAGCAATAAATAAAGCCGTCAATTTACGCATAATCATTTCCTTAAAAATTTTCTTCATCAGGAGCGCTGTACGTTAACAGGCTCATTCGTTGTCGGAGATAATAATAGGCTGATAAATTTCAAGTAATGCGAGGGTGTGTAAACTTTTTAAAACCCGTCTCGGATTTATTCACCAATTATGAGAAAACTATGAAGATGGCGTTTATTTGATGGAAATTTTAATTTCTCGGCAAAAATCCCCCCGGTGGAGTTATTTTTCCGCTTTCCCCTCATCGCTATAATTTACTCACCTGCACGGCAACCTTGCATCAACCGTTTTCCGATAGCAGGGGAAATCAGTAAGCATCACACGATCCGATGTTCTCCTACACTTTAAGACAAGCAGCGCCGGGCGACGTTTACACCGCAAAACTAATCATTGCTTATATAATAGTTTCCATCACCCGCCCCGCCTGTGAAAACCTGTTATATGATGCACAGATGCGTACGGCGATCGCTTTCGGGCCAACAGGCTGCCCGGAGCTGTGCCGCCCGCCCGCCCGTGCTCTTTTGAGGAATCGTCATGCCCGCAGACCAAGGCCCTGAGCTTCTTAGCGCTCACTTCGGCACCCAAAGCCCCCACTGGCGGCTGGCGTTTGACAGCAATGCCCTGGAGCTGTCCGCCGTTAAGGGCAAAGCTCATATCGCGGTGGCGCTCAGCGCCATGGAAGCGGCGAAAATCCGCCGTCTGACCGGCGTGACCGCCAGCCTTGATCTGACCATTACGCTGGCCGGTGAACCGCTGCATCTGCATCTGGTCGGGCGCCGCGTCAACAACCTCGAATGGGCGGGCACCGCTTCCGCCTTCAGCGACACCCAATCGGTGGCGCGCGACCTGGTGCACGGCCTCTCCTTCGCCGAGCAGGTGGTGTCCGAAGCCAACTCGGTGATCGTGATCGTCGATCAGCACGGCCGCATCCAGCGCTTCAACCGACTGAGCGAGGAGTACACCGGACTGCACGAACACGAGGTGATCGGCAAAAACGTTTTCCAGCTGTTTATGAGCCCGGAAGAAGCCGCCGCTTCGCGGCGCAACATCGCCGGCTTCTTCCGCAACGGTTCGTCCTATGAGGTGGAACGCTGGGTGAAGACGGTCAAGGGCGAACGGCTGTTCCTGTTCCGCAACAAATTCGTGCACAGCGGCAGCGGCAAAAACGAAGTCTTTCTGATCTGTTCCGGTACCGACATCACCGAAGAACGCCGCGCGCAAGAGCGGCTACGGGTGCTGGCCAACACCGATCTCATCACCGGCCTGCCGAACCGCAACGCCATCCAGGACAAGATCAATCACGCCATCGCCACGCGCGGCGAAGAGAGTTTCGGCCTGGTGTACCTCGATCTCGACAACTTCAAAAAGGTCAACGACGCCTACGGCCATATGTTCGGCGATCGGCTGCTGGTCGAGGTCGCGCTGGCGATCCTCGGCTGCCTGAGCCCGGATCAAGTGCTCGCCCGCCTCGGCGGCGACGAATTCTTGGTGCTGGCGCCGCAAAGCGATCGCGAGCGCCTGCAAACGCTGGCGCAGCGCATTATCGACAGGCTGAAGACCCCTTTTCGCATCGGTCTGATTGAGGTGTATACCGGCTGTTCGATCGGCATCGCGCTGTGCCCGGAGCACGGCAACGATCTCGACAGCCTGATCCGCAGCGCCGATACCGCCATGTACGTCGCCAAGGAGCACGGAAAACGCACCTATACCGTCTTCTCGCCGGAGATGAACAAACGCGTCGCCGAATACATGTGGCTGGACACCAATCTGCGCAAAGGGTTGGAACAAAATCAGCTGGTGCTGTATTACCAGCCTAAAATCGACGCGCACAGCGGCGAAGTGCACAGCGTGGAAGCGCTGGTGCGCTGGGATTCGCCGGAGCGCGGCCTGATCCCGCCGCTGCAGTTCATCTCCTATGCCGAGGAGTCCGGCCTGATCGGCCCGTTGGGCCAATGGGTGCTGCAAACCGCCGCCGGGCAGGCGGCTCAATGGCAAGAGCAGGGATTGAATCTGCGGGTGGCGGTCAACCTCTCTGCCCGTCAGCTGGCCGACGACGGCATCGTCAACGACCTGCTCGGGGTGCTGCACCGTCACCGCATGGCCCCCTGTCTGCTGGACTTCGAGTTGACCGAAAGCAGCCTGATTGAAGACGAGAACCGCGCGCGCGCGCTGATCACCCGGCTGCGCGAACTGGGCGCGCAGGTGCATCTCGACGACTTTGGCACCGGCTATTCGTCGCTGGCGCAGCTGGCACGCATTCCTCTGGACGCCATCAAGCTGGATAAAAGCTTCGTGCGCGGGGTGAATTTCAATCCGGTATCGCAATCGCTGGTACGCGCGATCGTCGCGGCGGCGGAGGCGTTGGCCTTCCGCGTGATCGCCGAAGGGGTGGAGACCGAGAGCGAAAACCACTTCCTCGACGAGGTCGGCGTGGACGAAAAACAGGGCTTTCTGTTCGCGCGGCCAATGCTCCCGGAACAGCTGGAGCATTGGCTGCAGTCCTATCGCCCGCGCTCACCCTCCGCATGAGGCGGGCGCGTTAACGTTAGCCGGCACGACGCAGGTTCAGGGTATGGCGATCCTGTAACATCACCAGCCGCTCGATGTAGGCACGGTCTTTTTCCTCAATGGTAAAGGCCGAGTGCACCCAATCTTCGGTAATGTCCATCAGCTCGGAACGCGTCAGCTGCAACACGCGCTGACGCGCCCGCAGCATGGCGCGCATGCCGTTGAGCTTCGGCCGGATGGTATCGATGAAGGTGCGCGTCGCCAGGTAGGCGTCGCCGGGCTGGAACAGCTGGTCTACCAGCCCGCGGCTCTCGAACCACTCTGCGGTGTGCGACTCGCCGCCCCAAATCAGCTCCTCGGCCAAGCGCATGCCCGCCTTGCGCGCCACCAGCGAGTAACCGCCCATACCGGGAAACAGGTTGAACGCAATCTCCGGGAACCCCATGCGCGCATTGTTTTGCGCCAATACGAAATGGTGCGCCAGCGCCGCTTCAAAACCGCCGCCCAGCGCACTGCCTTCAACCATCGCAATGCTGATCGCGCCGGTGTCGAAACCGCGTGCCGCCGCATGCACGCAGTCGATGCAGGCGCGCGCGTAGGCCATCATCGCCTCGCGCTTGCGGTTTTTGATCGCTTCGGCGAAGAACTGCAGATCGCCGCCGACGTTGAACATGTTCGGCACCAGCGAGCCGGTGACCCAGAAGTCGAACCGCAGCGAAGACTCCTTCGCCGCCTGCGCCAGCGTCATGATGTCTTCAATCAACGCCTGGTTGAAGCAGGGGCGCGGCGCGGCGCGCAGCAGCATCCACATGATGTGCCGCCCCTCTTCATAGTAGGCGGAGATCTGCGACAGATTGCCCGCTTCGGTAAACGGACGACAGGTGGGGTGATTAAGCAATTTCATAAGACCTTCCAGTTTTTCTGTTGATGACGGATGAGACCGTTCCAGCCCCTACGGCTGCAGCGGGGCGGCGAGCGGCAAAGCGCGACGCCACATCATGAGTAAACGCTTTCTCGCCGACGAAACAGATAAAAATTGGAGGTAGAGAAGTGAAAAAAACCGAGGCGCCACGGGGTTTTCATAGGAATTTTACCTATCGCGCCATCCCCGGCATTTCATGCCGGGCGCTAACGCGTTAAGCTCGCAAATTGACCGTTTGCCGCCCCGGCGCTCAAAACGCCGCAGGGCTTTGGCTATAATCAACGCTGATACATGCCGTTTAACGTTAAGGAAATCGTGAAGTAATGCCTACAGGACCAGACCAGGAACGCCGCCAGCCCACACAAGACACGCCGCCGAAGCCGCTTATCGCCATCAAGACCGGCCATGAGACGCTCGACCGCCGCATCAGCGGTTTTTCACGTCTGATTGAACGCATCAAAGCCTGGCCGAGCGTGGCGCACCTGCTGCGCGCCGCCGAACGCTTTAACGATCGGCTGGGCAGCCAGTTTGGCGCCGCCATCACCTACTTTTCATTCCTCTCGCTGATCCCGATCCTGATGGTGTCGTTCGCCGCCGCCGGTTTCGTGCTGGCTTCCAACCCGGATCTGCTGGCCCGCTTGATCAACCGGATCGTCGGCAGCATCAGCGATCCGACGTTGGCCAGCACGCTGAAGAATACCGTCAACACCGCCATTCAGCAGCGCACCACCGTGGGATTGACCGGTCTGGCGCTGGCGCTCTATTCCGGCATCAGTTGGATGGGCAACCTGCGCGAGGCGATCCGCGCGCAGTCACGCGATGTCTGGGAGCGCAATCCGCAGGATCAGGAGAAAATCTATTTCAAGTACACCCGCGACTTCATCTCGCTGACCGGCCTGGTGGTCGCGCTCATTATTACGCTGTCGCTGACCTCGGTCGCCGGGTCGGCGCAGGCGGCGATCGTCAACGCGTTGGGGCTGGACGGCATCGAATGGCTGCGGCCGGCGCTGACGCTGATCGCGCTGTCGATCTCGATCTTCGCCAACTATCTGCTGTTCCTGTGGATTTTCTGGATGCTGCCGCGCCACAAACCGAAGAAAAAAGCGCTGCTGCGCGGCACCTTGCTCGCGGCTATCGGCTTTGAGGTGATCAAGTTCGTGATGACGATGACGCTGCCGCAGGTGGCGAAGTCGCCTTCCGGCGCGGCCTTCGGCTCGGTGATCGGGCTGATGGCGTTCTTCTACTTCTTCGCCCGTTTGACGCTGTTTTGTGCCGCCTGGATCGCTACCGCCGACTACCAAGGCGACAAAGCCTTGCCGGAACGCGAGCCGCCGGCCCCCTGAAGCCATGCAATCGTGCCGGTGTTATCGCACACGCCGGCACTTTCCTCTGGTTAATAAGCAAAAACCCAGTCAATCCCTCTAAATCATGCGGCATGACATTCGGAAAACCAGCATAACAAACTACCCATTCACTTTTCTTTCCCGTTTTTACAGCCATTCCCTCTGTATGAAACCCATTTCTCAACGTTTAACGCTACAGAAAAGAAGCCCGGTAAAACATTAGTCTTTTTAACCGGTTAGCGGCGGCGTTGCCCAAAGTTACAGCGTTGAAAAGGCGGAATGCTGTCACTAAGATGGATTTTTACCCCCTCCAACAATAAGAAATAGATATGCAAGCCACCATCGCACCCCCACTCGACGCCGACGACGCGTCTACACCGGTGAATTCCCGCGGGAAAGTCATCGTCGCCTCGCTGGTCGGCACCGCCATCGAGTTCTTCGACTTCTACATCTACGCCACCGCCGCGGTGATCGTGTTCCCACACATCTTCTTCCCGCAGGGCGACCCGACCACCGCGACGCTGCAGTCGCTGGCCACCTTCGCCGTCGCCTTTGTCGCGCGCCCTATCGGCTCTGCGCTGTTCGGCCACTTCGGCGATCGCGTCGGGCGCAAGGTCACGCTGGTCGCCTCGCTGCTGACCATGGGGATTTCCACCGTGCTGATCGGCCTGCTGCCGAGCTATGAAACCATCGGCATCTTCGCCCCTATCCTGCTGGCGCTGGCGCGCTTTGGCCAGGGCCTGGGGCTGGGCGGCGAATGGGGCGGCGCAGCCCTGCTGGCGACGGAAAACGCGCCGGCCAAAAAGCGCGCGCTGTACGGTTCTTTCCCCCAGTTGGGGGCGCCTATCGGTTTCTTCTTCGCCAACGGCACCTTCCTGCTGCTCTCATGGCTGCTGAGCGACCAGCAATTTATGGAATGGGGCTGGCGCGTGCCGTTCATCCTCTCCGCGGCGCTGGTGCTGATTGGCCTGTATGTGCGGGTATCGCTGCATGAAACGCCGGTGTTCGCCAAAGCGGCCAAGGCCGGCAAACAGGTGAAAGTGCCGCTCGGCACGCTGCTGAGCAAGCATCTGAAAGCCACCATCCTCGGCACCTTCATCATGCTGGCGACCTACACGCTGTTTTATCTGATGACGGTGTATTCGATGACCTACGGCACCGCGCCGCAGCCGTTGGGCCTCGGTTACTCCCGCAACAGCTTCCTGTGGATGCTGATGGTGGCGGTGATTGGTTTCGGCGTGATGGTGCCGATCGCCGGTCTGCTGGCGGACGCGTTCGGCCGCCGCAAGACCATGATCGCCATTACCCTGCTGATGATCGGCTTCGCGTTCCTGTTCCCGACCCTGCTGGGTTCCGGCAACCAGGCGCTGGTGATGGGCTTCCTGCTGTGCGGCCTGAGCATCATGGGGCTGACCTTTGGCCCGATGGGCGCGCTGCTGCCGGAGTTGTTCCCTACCGAAGTGCGCTATACCGGCGCGTCGTTCTCCTACAACGTCGCATCGATCCTCGGCGCGTCCGTGGCGCCCTATATCGCCACCTGGCTGGCGGCCCACTACGGGCTGTTCTACGTCGGCATGTACCTGGCGGCGATGGCCGGGCTGACGCTGCTGGCGTTGCTGCTGATGAAAGAAACCCGCCACCAGTCGCTGTGATCCTCTGCGGCCCCCTCACTGCGGGGGGCCGCACGCGTTGTTCGTTTCCTGTCATAAAACCGGGCTATGCTGAATGTTTCTCTCGGTAACAGGATCGGCCGATGTCTTTGCGTCGTGGGGTATTTGTCTGCGTGGCGCTGCTGGCGGCTCTCGCCATCGCGCTCTATTACGGGTTGAAGCCTGACCATCCCGATGCGCTATGGCGCATCGTCAGCCAGCAATGTCTGCCCAATCAGCAAGCGCATGACAACCCGGCGCCCTGCGCGCAGGTGGATGCGCCGGCCGGTTTCGTGGTGTTTAAAGATCGCAACGGGCCGTTGCAATACCTGCTGATGCCCAGCGCCAAAATCACCGGTATCGAAAGCCCGGCGCTGCTGGACGCCGCCACGCCGAATTTCTTCGCGCAGGCCTGGCGCGCGCGCCACGTGATGGCGGAGCGTTATGGCAAACCCATCGACGACGGCGATATTTCACTGGCGATCAACTCGGAATATGGCCGCACGCAAAACCAGCTGCACATTCATATCTCCTGTCTGTCGCCGGCGGTAAAACAGCGGCTGGCGCAGATTGGCCCCGATTTCATCGAGCAATGGCAACCGCTGCCCGGCGGCCTGTTGGGGCATGACTATCTGGGGCGGCGGGTGACCCCCGCCGAACTGGAACAACAGGGCGCCTTCCGCCTGCTGGCCTCCGGCCTGCCGCGCGCCGACGGGCGCATGGGCAGCTTCGGCCTGGCGATGACCGCGCTGCCGGACGGCGATTTCCTGCTGCTGGCGACCGAGCGCAGCCTGCTGCCGTTTACCCTGGCCTCGGCGGAAGAGATCCAGGATCACGACTGCCGGCTGCTCACGCCGCCGCCGCACGCCTGATTATTTTTTGCCTTTCATCTCCCGCAGGATCTGCCCGCACGGGTTCTCCTCGCCGCCCTCACTGGGCGAGACCAGCGCCAGCAGCGCCGCCGCCGGCGTCAGCACCGCCCCCAACGCCACCGCCGCCGCGCCGCGCGCGATCAGCGGCCCGGCTTTGACCCCGGCGTCCGGATGCTTGAAGGTGCCTTTCACGTACAGCGGCGAGCGCAGGGTCAGCACGCGCATCCCCTTGCTTTCCGGATCGATGGACAAATCCAGCCGTTCGGTGGCGAGGTTGGTGTTGCCGGTGATGTTGATCACCGCGTTTTCGGTGTCGAACACGAACAGCCGCGGCGCGGCGACGCCGCTGCGGATGCCGACGTCCGCCGCCGCGCAGTTGATGCCCACCACGTCGTCACCGAACAGCTGCGCCACCAGATAGTTGCCGACGTTCAGACCGAGGATCTCCATCAGGCTACGGCTGATCACCCCGTTATTGATCAACAGGCGCAGGTCGCCGTTGCTGGTCGCCAGCAGTTCGGCCACCGAATTGCCGCTGCCCGTCAGTCTGGCGTCGCCGTTCATCTGCCCGAGGCTGCGCTTCATCGCCGCCACGTTCGGCAACAGCTGTTTGAGCTGGAGTTTGCGCGCGTGCATATCTACCTGACCGCGCATCGGCTTTTTGCCGCCATCGAGGCGCACGACGGCGCTCAGGCTGCCGCCCGCCATGCCGAAGCGCAGCGGATCCAGGCGCAGTTCGCCATTGTTCAGTTTCAGGTGCGTGGCCAGATCGCTCAGCGGCAAATCGCTGCCGCGTTCAATGCGCGCGGCGGCAAACTTCACGTCCGCATCCATCTTGCGCCAGCTTTGCGTATCGAACTGTTCGACCGGCAGCACCTTATCCGCCGGCTGGCGGCTCTTCTCGCCGCGCCCGGCTTTGGCGGCGTTGGAGTCCGCGCCGATCAGCGGCGCCAGATCCGCCAACCTCAGCTGCCGGGAGCTCACCGCGCCGCTCAGCGTGGGCCGCGGTTTACCGGCGACGTACTTCAAGCTGCCGTGAATGTCGCTGTCGCCGATTTTGCCGTCAAATTTCTGATACTCGAACACGGCGCCGCCCGGCTGATGCAGACGAGCCATCAGATGGCCATCGGTCGCATACGGCGGCGTGTTCGGCAACAGCACGCCGGTCAGGCCATAGAGGTTGCCCAGGCTGTCGCCGGAAAATTTCAGCTGCACGTCCAGGCCGCCGAGATTCAGCGGATCGGACAAGGTGCCCGCCACCGCCACCCGGGTGCTGCCGGAGCGCACATCGGCCTGCAGCGGGAACGGCAAATCGGCGCTCTGCAGCGACAGCATGCCGCCGATCTTGCCGCTGCCGCTCAGCGGTTCGCCGTTATATTTGCCTTTCACCTGCCAGCCGAAAACATAATCGGGTGTAGCGCTCTTGCCGCCGCTCTGTTTGCCGGTCACTTCACTGAACGGCAGCGGTTTGCCGAGCGGATCGATAACGGCGCGGAAATCCGCCTTTAGCGTGGCGTCTTTAAAGGCGATCTGTCCCTTGTCGAACACGATATCGTGAACGGTGAACGACCAGTCGGAAGGCGGCTGCTTGGGATCCTGGCCGCCGGCCAGGTCAAACGTCCAGTTGTTGTCGCCGTTGGCCAGGCGTTGCAACGACGCATTCGGCCGCTTCAGCCAGATGCGCGGGATCAGCAGCTCTTTACCCAGCAGCGCCAGCGGTGCGATGCTGGCGTCGATGCGCTGCAGCGTCACCATGCTGTCGCCGGGCATGTTTTTCGGATTACCCAGCCACACGTCTTCGGCATGAATATGCGGCCAGGGCACCCAGGCGCGCCAGCCGCCCTCATCCGGATTACGTGACCAGTCGACGCCCAGATCGCCGCGGATGGCGAACGGCCGCCGCAGTTCGGCCGACACTTTGTCGTTGATGGTGGGCTTGAGTCGATTCCAGTCGAAGGTAGCGATGAAGATCGCCAGTGCGGCGATCGCCAGCAGCACAATGCCGCCCAGCCAGCTGAAAACCTTTCCTGTTCTTGTCATAGCGGCTCCCTCAGCGCATAAGCCAGGCTGCCGAATAAAAGGAAAAGGAATTAGCAGCCCCGTTTAAGCCTAGCTGAGGATAGGCCGGAGTTCACGCCGACGCGCCGGGCGCGGCGAACAGCGTCGGCACGCTGTGCAGCGTTTCAAAGCACGCCGGACGGGAAAGGTAGTAGCCCTGTGCGGCCAACGCGCCGGAGCGCTGCACCAGGCGCCACTCCTGCTCGGTTTCCACCCCCTCGACGATCACCCCGTCGCTGTGCTGGTTCATCATCTTGATCAGGGTGCCGAGCAGCTGCACCCCCTCTTCCGATTGTTTGAGCAAGGTGAACAATTCGCGCGCCACCTTGATGTATTGATACCGCCAGGCACCGACGGCGGTGAAGTTGGCCAGCCCGCTGCCGAAATCGTCCAGCCACAGCCGCTCGCCGCCGACAATCTGCTGCAGCGGGCGGTTTGATGCCGTTGCGGCGTGCTCCACCAGCTCGAAGCGCAGATAGGGCATCTCGGCGATCTGCCGTTGCAACGCGCGATGACGCTGCAATGCTTGCAGCGCGATGCCGTCGATATTGACCGATACCATCACCGCGTGGCGGATGAACAACGCCTGCCAGCGCTGCAACAGCGCCAGCTGTTCCTGAACCACCCGCAAACGCTGGGCGACGCCGAGCGAGGCAAAATACTGTTCCGGGGATTGCCGCTTGTCCGGCTCATTCGGGTGATGCACCGCCGTCAGCAGTTCCACCGCCAACAGCGCGCCGCTGGTGCGATAAATCGGCTGGAAGGTATACAAGCGCCGGCATTGCCGCCAGTAGCGCCGCGATTTGGCGCAGGCATAGAGGGCAAAACAGGGCGCCAGCAGACCCGAGATCAGATTGGTTATCATCGGTACTATCGCCGTGGCGGGGAAGTGAGAGCGCTGCCGCTGTTTCTTTACCCAACTTATCGGCCACGCCACGTAAAACTTTAAGCACGAATTGCCGCACGCTTTCCTCTTCACCCTGTCGGCGTTGGCCGATCGCGATCATAAAAAATTAAAACACTGTTTTAATTTATTGACTCCCTTACCGCCTTGCGTGGAGACTGGTGGCTGTTGCTTCTTCTTTAGCCAGGGCTTATTGACGATGACTATCCGAAACCTCGCCGTGATCGGCGAATGCATGATCGAGCTGTCACAGCAGGGCGCACAGCTGACGCGCGGCTTTGGCGGCGATACCCTCAACACCGCCGTCTACCTCGCCCGCCAAATGCCGAAACAGACGTTGCAGGTGCATTACGTCACTGCGCTCGGCACCGACAGCTTCAGCGGCGAGATGCTGCAGGCCTGGCGGCAGGAGAAGATCGAGACCGGGTTGATTCAGCAGTTCGACAACAAGCTGCCGGGCCTGTACGTGATCGAAACCGACGCCGCCGGCGAACGCACTTTCTACTATTGGCGCAATGACGCCGCCGCCCGCTATTGGCTTGCTGGACCGCAGGCCGACGCACTGTGCGCGCGGCTGGCGCAGTTCGATTACCTGTACCTCAGCGGCATTAGCCTGGCGATCCTCGCGCCTGCCGACCGCACGAAGCTGCTGACGTTGCTGCGCCGCTGTCGCGCCAACGGCGGCCAGGTGATCTTCGACAACAACTACCGCCCGCGTCTGTGGCCAAGCCGTGAGGAAACGCAGCAGGCCTACCGCGAGGTGCTGGCCTGCACCGACATCGCCTTTTTGACGCTGGATGACGAAGAATTGCTGTGGGGAGCGCAGCCGGTTGAACAGATAGTGACGCGCACGCAGGCGCTCGGCGTCGGCGAGATCGTTATCAAACGCGGCGCGGATGCCTGTCTGGTGTTCAATGTGGAGGGGGAGCGGCTTGAGGTGCCGGCGATCGCACTGCCGCCGGAGCGCGTGGTGGATACCACTGCGGCGGGCGACTCTTTCAGCGCCGGCTACCTGGCGGTGCGCCTGAACGGCGGCGGCGCCCGGCAGGCGGCGCAGCGCGGCCATCAGCTTGCTGCGACGGTGATCCAACATCGCGGCGCCATCATTCCCGCAGCGGCGATGCCCGCATAATCAATAAGGCGGCGGCGAAGTCGCCCCGCCGCCCACGCAATGGATCCCAGAAGCATTGATCGGAGGATGATTGAAAGAATTTCCCTGGCGTTGGCTTATTTCCGCCCAGAGCTGCTAAGCTCGGGTCTTGGCATTGCCGTCTTTTTGAATTTATTAGCCGAGTATAAATTTCAATCCGCCGCACTGACTAGCTGGACTTTGGTGCAGGTCGGGCTGAGCCGCCGAACGACAGGGAGGTTACCGATGGCCGTCACATTCGCCAACGCCGTCGCCGCAAGACTGCATCTTGATGGCCGGCTACAGGCCTTCAGCCAATTCAAATACGCTTACTTGACCTTCAATAAACACCATCCCGACCGCCATCTGCTGGTATCGAGCTATCCGCAAGAATGGCTGGACATCTACAGTGCCAATCGCTATCAGCACATCGATCCCGTCGTGCGCGCCGCCCATAACCGCTGTGCGCCCTTTATGTGGCACGACACCGCCCTCACCACCGAGGATCGGCATTACCGGAAGATCTTCAGCCAGGCGCGGGAGTACGACATCGTGCACGGTTGCAGCTTTGTTTTGCACGATCACGACAACAATCTGGCGATCTTGTCGATCAGCGCGACGGCGGCCGATGACGCCGAACTGCGGCAGCTAATGGAGGAAGAAAGGGCCAGCCTGCAGATCGTCTTGGTCGATACCCACCAGCACGCGCTTGCGTTGGCCAGCGCCGAGGCGAGCCGAAAGGATCGGCTCTCGCCGCGCGAAGGGGAAATTCTCTATTGGGCCAGCCAGGGCAAAACCTATAATGAGATCGCGCTGATCCTGGGGATCAAAACCGGCACGGTGAAGTTTCACATCGGCAATGCGGTGCGGAAGCTGGGGGTCGCCAACGCCAAACACGCGATCCGGCGCGGCCTTGAACGGCAACTGATCGCGCCGCCTCAGGCATAAAAAAGCCGGCATTGCAGCCGGCTTTTTGTTTTTTATCTTGCGGAAAATCAGCCCGCAACGGCGATACGTTTCATGTCGGTCATGTAGCCGCGCAGTTTGCGGCCGACGGTTTCGATTGGATGGCTGCGCACCGCTTCGTTCACGTCGCGCAGCTGCGCGTTGTCCACCGCCGTACCCGCCACGGCTTTGCCCAAATCGCCCGCCTGCAGGGTGGTCATGAAATCCTTCAGCAACGGCACCGCCGCGTTGGCGAACAGGTAGTTGCCGTACTCCGCGGTATCGGAGATGACCACGTTCATTTCATACAGACGCTTACGCGCAATGGTGTTGGCGATCAACGGCAGCTCGTGCAGCGACTCGTAGTAAGCCGATTCTTCGATGATGCCGGCATCGACCATGGTTTCGAACGCCAGCTCAACGCCCGCTTTCACCATCGCCACCATCAGCACGCCGTGATCGAAGTACTCTTGCTCGCTGATTTTGCCTTCAAACTGCGGCGCATTCTCGAACGCAGTTTTGCCGGTCCCTTCGCGCCAGGTCAGCAGTTTCACGTCGTCTTCCGCCCAGTCGGCCATCATGCCGCTGGAGAAAGCGCCGGAGATGATGTCGTCCATGTGCTTCTGGAACAGCGGCGCCATGATGGTTTTCAGCTGTTCGGACAGCGCATAGGCGCGCAGCTTGGCCGGGTTGGACAGGCGATCCATCATCAGCGTGATGCCGCCCTGCTTCAGCGCTTCGGTGATGGTTTCCCAGCCGAACTGAATCAGTTTCTCGGCGTAAGCCGGATCGGCGCCTTCAGCAACCAGCTTGTCGAAGCACAGCAGAGAACCCGCCTGCAGCATGCCGCACAGAATGGTCTGCTCGCCCATCAGGTCAGATTTCACTTCAGCGACGAAGGAGGATTCCAGCACGCCGGCACGGTGGCCGCCGGTCGCCGCCGCCCAGGCCTTGGCGATCGCCATGCCTTCGCCTTTCGGATCGTTTTCCGGGTGAACCGCAATCAGGGTCGGCACGCCGAAGCCGCGCTTGTACTCTTCGCGCACTTCGGTGCCCGGGCACTTCGGCGCGACCATCACCACGGTGAGGTCTTTGCGCACCTGCTCGCCCACTTCAACGATGTTGAAGCCGTGGGAGTAACCCAGCGCCGCGCCGTCTTTCATCAGCGGCTGCACCGCACGCACCACGGAAGAGTGCTGCTTGTCCGGGGTCAGGTTAACCACCAGATCCGCCTGCGGGATCAAATCTTCGTAGGTGCCGACCTTAAAGCCGTTTTCGGTCGCCTTGCGCCAGGAAGCGCGCTTCTCGTCAATCGCTTCTTTGCGCAGGGCATAGGCGACATCCAGACCGGAATCGCGCATGTTCAGCCCCTGGTTCAGCCCCTGGGCGCCACAGCCGACAATCACCACTTTTTTACCTTTCAGGTAGCCGGCTTCGTCAGCAAATTCGTCGCGCGCCATAAAGCGGCATTTACCCAATTGCGCCAACTGCTGACGCAGGTTCAATGTGTTGAAATAGTTAGCCATGGTGGTACTCCGGTTTGATGTTGTCTTGCATTGTTATTTTCATTCCCCGCCCTGTCTGTGCGGAGATTCGTTAAACTCAATGTATAACAGGAAATGCGTTGCTTAAATTGATATATTGAGAACGTGACATTGCAATTTTTGCAACACTCTCACTGCGAGCGTATCGATATGGATTTACGTGATTTAAAGCTGTTCCTGCATCTGGCCGAAAGCCATCACTTCGGGCGCACCGCCAAGGCGATGCACGTCAGCCCGTCGACGCTCTCCCGCCAGATCCAGCGGCTGGAAGAGATCCTCGGGCAGCCGCTGTTCCTGCGCGATAACCGCACCGTGCAGCTCACCGACGCCGGTGAACAGCTGAAAGAATTCGCCCAACAGACGTTGCTGCAGTATCAGCAGCTGAAACACTCGCTCGGCCAGCACGGCCCTTCGCTGAGCGGCGAACTGCGGCTGTTCTGCTCGGTGACCGCGGCGTACAGCCACCTGCCGCCGATCCTCGATCGCTTCCGTGCGCAGCACCCGCTGGTAGAGATCAAGCTGACCACCGGCGATGCCGCCGACGCGGTCGACAAGGTGCAATCCAACGAGGCCGATCTCGGCATCGCCGGCCGGCCGGAAACGCTGCCCGCCAGCGTGGCGTTCACCAAAATCGGCGAAATTCCGCTGGTGCTGATCGCGCCGGCGCTGCCCTGCGCGGTGCGCAGCCAGGCGTTCGCCGACAAGCCCGACTGGGCCGAGATCCCGTTCATCTTGCCGGAGCACGGCCCTTCGCGAAAACGTATCGAACTGTGGTTCCGCCGCCACCGCATCAGCAATCCGCTGATTTACGCTACCGTCGGCGGCCACGAGGCCATCGTGTCGATGGTGGCCCTGGGCTGCGGCATCGCGCTGATCCCAAGCGTGGTGGTGGACAACAGCCCGGAGCCGGTACGCAACCGCATCTCGCAGCTGGATAACATCTCGATGGTCGAACCCTTCGAACTGGGGGTCTGCGTTCAGAAAAAGCGCCTCAGCGATCCGTTGATCGACGCCTTTTGGCGGTTGCTGCATCCCCGCTGACGCGGGGTTTCAAAGGTCTGCCGGATCGATCTGCTTCATCGTCTCTACCTGCATCAGCCAGTGGTAGAGCGGCTCAAGCTGCAAAAACGCCCCGGCCAGCAGCGGCGCCAGATCGGCGTTGAACAGCTTTTCCACTTCGCTGTCCGTCACCATCACCGCAAACGACTTGCGGTTGTACCAGGTGGCGATCTCCGCCGCCTGCTCCTTCACCAGCGGGCGCTTGTAGCTTTCGCCCACCAGCTCGAACGGCGGCCGGCAGCAGGCGGCCACCTCCAGGAAAGGCTGCGGCCGTTGTTTCAGCGTATGGCGGAACAGATCCATGGTCGGCTTGTTGGCGCTGTAGTAGCCGAGCCCATAGCGCAGCATGTCCGGCCCCAGTTCGAAAAAGTAGACCGGCGCATCTTTCCAGTCTTTGCTCGGGCGCTTGAACGTCAGCCACATGCGGCTGCGGTAGCGCGACTTGTCGTGAGAAAACCGCGTATCGCGATGAATGCGCGACAGCGTTTTGCCGATCGCCGGGCGAGTCTCGAACTGCGGATCGATCGCCAGCATGCCGGGAGCCAACTGCTCCACCAGCGCGCGAAACGGCGCCAGCAGCTCGCGATCGTAGATGTCGCGGTTGCCGTCGAACCACGCCTTATCGTTCTCGATCCGCACCTGCTGCAGGAAATTCAGGCCCTGCTGGCTAAAGCCGGAGAAAGGTTGCGTCATAAGTTTTTCCGTTCTGACGGTTTATCGGGTGTTGCGCAGATCTTCCCTCTGCCAACGGCGTTTGATAAACACGCGCCGACGCGTGCGGAAATAAGCGACATACAGGTAGAACGCCGCCCGGTTGCTGAACAGCGCCCCGCCAACCGCGCCCCCCAGCAGCAGGGCGCCGGTGGCGATGCCGGTCATGCCCGCCGCCCACGCCGCCGCGGCGCCGAGGCAACACAGACCGAGCATGCCAAGGTAATATTGCAGCAATACCACCCCGCTGTTTTTACCCTGCACCAGTTGGAACAGGATCAGCGTCATCCACACCGCCACGATCGCGCCGCTGCCCATTAGAACGGCGGCAGAAGTCTTGCCGCTCCAGGCGGCCGCCACGTCCGTGGCCAGGCCCATCACGCCCGCCAGCCCCAGCGTCAGGCATACCATCAGCAACATGACATTGCCGACGCCCGGCGGTGACAGCCGCTGGCCCGGCGTCAGGAAATGCTGCTCAAGCTGCGCATCCACGCCGGCGAAAAGCGCACGATCGCGCGCCGCGATTTGGCTTTCCATCTCCCGGCCCTGCACGATCAGGCGTTTAATCATCCAATCCGCCATTACCTCACCATCTGCGGCAATTTCTGCATAATGCCCACAAAATACTGCCCGGTGGTTTTCACATTCACCGGCGCAGACAGGGTGCCGCTGATGCCGCTGCCCACGAACGTCAATGAGTTATTGAGCGCCGAATGCAGTTGCTGACGCAGCCCGTTTTGGATCGCTTCCGTCGGATAGCGCTTCGGGTATAAGCCGTTCTTCACCATCTCTTTCAAGACGTTATTGGAAATCCCCGGGTTTTCCGCCCGAATGATGTTTTCGGTCAGCCGCTTCCTTTCGCTGCGGGGCATGCTTTTCAGCCATTCCGTCGCCTTGCGCGCCGAAATGCGGCGCATGGCGCGGTAGGTCATCGTCGCTTCCTTCAGGGCGGCCCCCGCGCTGGCCAGCGAGATCACATCGAGTACGGTGCTGGTGGCGATATACCACTGCTCAGAGTCGAGCTGAGCCAATTCATCGCCTTTTCCGTCATAAAGCTTGTTGACGCGGTATAGCCCATTGCCGCACTGCAGCGCGCTGGCGGCCATGCCGGCATAGCCCAGATAAGCCACCGCTGAGCTGGTGCCGCCGGTAAACGGCACGGCGACGCTGCCCGACGCCAGTAAAAATACCGATACCAGCAGCGTTCCGCACGACAGCGCGGCCGAGGCCAACTCTTTGCTGACGCTGGGTTTGCTCAACGCTTCCGACAGCGTATTGGTCGCGGCAACGCGCGAGGTATGAGCCACCGTTTTGCTGATGACCACGTGGGTGACCTGCGAAGCGTTCGAATAACCGGTGTGCTGCGTCGGGCGGACTAAAAATGAGTTTTGCCCGTCGGAAAAAATAATTCCCACGCCATGAAAAGCGAGGCTGCAGTCCAGCGAGTCCTGCAAGGCTTGCAGATTAATATCGCGATAGAACTCTTGTACCCCGGCATTGCCCAACAAGCGGGCAAATTCGGCGTTGGTCAAATCGTCTTCGGGAGAACCGAACGGCGTAGAAAAAGCGGTTTTCATTGTCGTGCATCCCTATACGTCAGAAGTCTTGGCAGTATAAAAATGCACGACAAAATCACAACCATGCAACCTATAAACTGACTAACGCGTCACGGTTGCTTATCAATCCGGCTCACCCCTGCAAAAAGAAGCGGAACGCCGGGTTGTCGGTTTCGTCGTGGCAATCGTAGCCCAGCGCCTGCAGGTGCCGCTCGAATTCCGGCTCGCTTTGCGCCAGTTCAAAGGCCGCCAGCACCCGGCCGAAGTCGGTGCCGTGGCTGCGATAGTGGAACAACGAGATGTTCCAGTGCGTGCCCAGCGTTTGCAGGAACTTCAGCAGCGCGCCCGGCGACTCCGGAAACTCAAAGCTGTACAGCCGTTCGCGCAGCGGCTTCGACGGACGCCCGCCCACCATGTAGCGCACGTGCAGCTTGGCCATCTCATCGTCCGACAGATCCACCACCTGATAACCGCCGGCGTTGAGTTCGTCGATGATCTCCCGTCGTTCGGCGTGGCCGCGCGTCAGACGCACGCCGACGAAAATGCAGGCGTTGTCGGCATCGGCGTAGCGGTAGTTGAATTCGGTCACCGAGCGCCCGCCCAGCAGTTGGCAGAACTTGAGGAAGCTGCCCTGTTGTTCCGGAATGGTCACCGCCAGCAGCGCTTCGCGTTGTTCGCCCAGTTCGCAGCGCTCGGAAACGTAGCGCAGCCCATGGAAGTTGAGGTTGGCGCCGGACAGCACGTGCGCCAGACGCTCGCCCTGAATGTTGTGCTGCTGGACGTACTTTTTCAGCCCCGCCAGCGCCAGCGCGCCGGAAGGTTCGGCGATGGCGCGCACGTCCTCGAACAGATCTTTGACCGCCGCGCAGATGGCGTCGCTGTCCACGGTGATCACGTCGTCCAGATACTCACGGCACAGGCGGAAGGTTTCGTCGCCGATGCGTTTCACCGCCACGCCTTCGGCGAACAGCCCGACGCGCGCCAGATCCACCGGATGGCCGGCATCCAGCGCCGCGCGCAGGCAGGCGGAGTCTTCCGCTTCGACGCCGATCACTTTGATCTGCGGCATCAGCTGTTTGATCAGCACCGCCACCCCGGCGGCCAGGCCGCCGCCGCCGACCGGCACGAAGACCCGATCCAGATGCGCGTCTTGCTGCAGCAGCTCCATCGCCAGCGTGCCCTGCCCGGCGATCACCGTCGGGTGATCGAACGGCGGCACGAAGGTCATGCCCTGCTGTTGGGAAAGTTCAATCGCCTTTGCCTTGGCCTCGTCGAAATTGGCGCCGTGCAGCAACACTTCGCCGCCGAAACCGCGCACCGCATCCACCTTGATGTCCGCGGTGGACACCGGCATCACGATCAGCGTTTTGATGCCCAGCCGTTTACCGGAGAAGGCGACGCCCTGCGCGTGGTTGCCGGCCGAAGCCGTCACGACGCCGCGCGCCTTCTGCTCTTCGTCCAGCCCGGCGATCATCGCATAGGCCCCGCGCAGCTTGAAGCTGTGCACCGGTTGGCGATCTTCGCGCTTCACCAAAATGGTGTTGCCGAGGCGCGAAGAGATTTTGCTCATGGCCTGCAACGGGGTGACCTGCGCCACCTCGTAGACCGGCGAGCGCAGTACCGCTCGCAGATATTCCGCGCCGCAGGGGGCGCTGGGTAGGGGTTGAGAGACCGCCATGCTGCTTATCCCCCCAGTTTGCTCTTGTCGCGCACCGCGCCTTTGTCGGCGCTGGTGGCCAACGAGGCGTAGGCGCGCAGCGCGAAGGACACCTGACGTTCACGATTTTTCGGCGTCCAGGCCGCGTCGCCGCGCGCCAGTTCCGCCTCATGCCGCGCCGCCAACTCCTGCTCGCTGACATCCAGCTGGATGCCGCGATGAGGAATGTCGATCGCGATCATGTCGCCGTCCTGCACCAGGGCGATCAGGCCGCCGCTGGCCGCTTCCGGCGAAGCGTGGCCGATGGACAACCCGGAGGTGCCGCCGGAGAAACGCCCGTCGGTGATCAGCGCGCACGCCTTGCCCAGTCCCATCGATTTCAGGTAGGTGGTTGGGTAAAGCATTTCCTGCATGCCCGGCCCGCCTTTCGGCCCTTCGTAGCGAATCACCACTACGTCGCCCGCTACCACTTTACCGCCGAGGATCGCTTCTACCGCGTCGTCCTGGCTTTCATACACTTTGGCCGGGCCGCGGAAGGTGAGGATTTCCTTGTCGACGCCGGCGGTTTTGACGATGCAGCCGTTTTCCGCCAGGTTGCCGTACAGCACCGCCAACCCGCCGTCCTGACTGTAGGCGTGCTCACGGGTGCGGATGCAGCCTTCCTTGCGGTCGGTGTCCAGCGAATCCCAACGGCAATCCTGAGAGAATGCCTGCGTGGTGCGGATACCGGCCGGCCCGGCGGAGTACATTTTCTTGACGCTTTCGTCGCGGGTCAGCATCACGTCGTAGGCTTCCAGCGTCTGCGGCAGGGTCAGCCCCAATACGTTGTTCACCTCGCGGTTCAGCAAGCCGGCGCGATCCAGCTCGCCGAGGATGCCGATCACGCCGCCGGCGCGGTGCACGTCTTCCATGTGATATTTCTGCGTGCTCGGTGCCACCTTGCACAGGTGCGGCACTTTGCGCGACAGGCGATCGATGTCCTCCATGGTGAAGTCCACCTCGCCTTCCTGCGCCGAAGCCAGCAGGTGCAGCACGGTGTTGGTCGAGCCGCCCATGGCGATGTCCAGCGTCATGGCGTTTTCAAATGCCGCCTTGTTGGCGATATTGCGCGGCAGCGCGCTCTCGTCGTCCTGCTCGTAATAGCGTTTGGTCAGCTCGACGATGCGCTTGCCGGCGTTGAGGAACAGTTCCTTGCGATCGGCGTGGGTGGCCAGCAGCGAACCGTTGCCCGGCTGCGACAGGCCCAGCGCTTCGGTCAGGCAGTTCATTGAGTTGGCGGTGAACATGCCGGAGCAAGAGCCGCAGGTCGGGCAGGCGGAACGCTCGATCTGCTCGCTGTCGGCGTCGCTGACGTTCGGGTTCGCGCCCTGGATCATCGCGTCCACCAGATCCAGCTTGATGATCTGGTTGGAGAGTTTGGTCTTGCCGGCTTCCATCGGACCGCCGGAGACGAAGATCACCGGAATATTCAGGCGCAACGCCGCCATCAGCATGCCCGGGGTGATCTTGTCACAGTTGGAGATGCACACCATCGCATCGGCGCAGTGGGCGTTCACCATGTATTCGACCGAGTCGGCGATCAGCTCGCGCGACGGCAGGGAATAGAGCATGCCGCCGTGGCCCATGGCGATGCCGTCATCCACCGCAATGGTGTTGAACTCTTTGGCCACGCCGCCGGAGGCTTCGATCTGTTCGGCGACCAGTTTGCCCAGATCGCGCAGATGCACATGGCCAGGCACGAACTGGGTAAAGGAGTTGACCACGGCGATGATTGGCTTGCCGAAATCGGCGTCGGTCATCCCGGTCGCGCGCCACAATGCGCGGGCACCCGCCATATTGCGGCCGTGGGTGGTGGTGGCGGAACGGTACTTAGGCATGCTCTTTTCACTCCAAATGTATTTATGACAGGCGGCGAACGAACCGCCTGGATATTCTTATCTTGTCTGTCTTGTCGTCCGCCACGCTGCGCGGCGAACCTTATCGTTACGGATTGACCGGATCCAGCCAACCGTATTTGTCTTCGGTCTTGCCGCTGAACAGGCCGAAGAACGCCTGTTGGATCTGTTTGGTCACCGGGCCGCATTTGCCGATGCCGACCTGAATGCCGTCCACGCTGCGCACCGGCGTGATCTCCGCCGCGGTGCCGGACATGAACACTTCGTCGGCCAGGTACAGCGATTCGCGCGACAGCACCTGCTCGCGCACCTCGAAGCCCATGTCTTTCGCCAGCTTGATGATCGCGTCGCGGGTAATGCCCGGCAGCGCCGAAGAGGTGAATGGCGGGGTATAGAGCACGCCGTCTTTCACTTCAAACAGGTTTTCGCCCGCCCCTTCGGAAATGTAACCGTGCACGTCGAGCGCAATGCCTTCCTGATAGCCGTGGCGACGCGCTTCGCTGCCCACCAGCAGGGAGGAAAGATAATTGCCGCCGGCCTTGGCCGCAGTGGGGATCGTGTTTGGTGCGACGCGGTGCCAGGAGGAGACCATCGCATCGATGCCTTGATCCAGCGCTTCTTCACCCAGGTAAGCGCCCCAAGGAAACGCCGCGATAATCACGTCCGTTTTATAACCGGCCGGCGGGTTGACGCCCATGCCGACATCGCCGACGAACACCAGCGGGCGAATGTACGCGCTGACCAGGTTGTTCTTGCGCAGCGTAGCGCGGCAAGCTTCCATCAGCTCGTCGACGCTTTGCGACACCGGCATGCGGTAGATTTTCGCCGAATCGTGCAGGCGCTGCATATGCTCGCGATGACGGAATACCACCGGCCCCAAGTGCGAGTCGTAGCAGCGCACCCCTTCAAACACCGACGTGCCGTAATGCAACGCGTGCGACATCACGTGCACTTTGGCCTCGGCCCAAGGAACCATCTCACCATTGAACCAAATGTAATCGGCTTTCTTTGTCATTGTTATTTATCCTTCTCGGCGCCTCAGGCGCGTATTTGTTGTGATGTTGGCTGCTGGATCTCGACGCAGGAGACGTCCATCAGTTTGCTTAATTGAGATGACAACAGGGCGACCGGGCGCGGGCTGGCAACGGTCAATTCGATATTGATGCTGTCGGCGTTGGCCGGGGAAACCATATTCATAGCACAAACCTGAAAGCCGCGATGACGCACGACCCGCAATACGCGCTCTAACATTTCGGGGCGAAAACGCGCCTGGATCGAGAGTTGATGCTGCATCATGATATTTCCTCCAACATGGTTTCGTTACCGGCGCCCGGCGGCACCAGCGGCCAGACGTTTTCGAGTTCGTCGATAGAGACCTGCAGCAGATAAGGGCCTTCGGTGTTGAACAGCGCCTCGAGCGCGCCCTCCACCTGATCCTTGCGGCTGATGCGCTGGCCGGGAATGCCGAAGGCGGCGGCCAGCATCAGGAAATCGGGGTTATCGGACAGGTTGGTTTCGCTGTAGCGGCCGTCGAAGAACAGCTGCTGCCATTGGCGCACCATCCCGAGACGCTGGTTGTCCAGCAGCACGATCTTCAGCGGCAGCTGTTTGCGCTTGATAGTGCCCAGTTCCTGCACGTTCATCATGAAGGAACCATCGCCCGAGACGCAGATCACCGTATCTTGCGGGCGGGCAATTTGGGCCCCTACCGCCGCCGGCACGCCGAACCCCATGGTGCCGAGACCGCTGGAGGTGATGAAATTCTCCGGGCGCTCGAACGTCATGTGTTGCGCGCTCCACATCTGGTGCTGACCGACGTCGGTGGTCACCACGCTGTTGGCCGGCTTGCGGGCGGACAGCTGGCGCAAGAACAGCGGCGCGTAGATCGGCTGGCCGGGGTGATCGTAGCGGCAGGCGTGCTCGGCTTTCAGCGCCGTCACCTGCTGCTGCCAGGCGGCGATGTTCAGCGGGCGCTGCAACGCCGGCAGCAACGTTTTCAAATCGCCCTGCAGGGCCACATGCGCCTGGCGCAGCTTGCTCATTTCCGCCGGGTCGATATCCATGTGGATCACTTTGGCGTGCGGCGCGAAGGCGTTCAGTTTGCCGGTCACGCGGTCATCGAAACGCGCGCCGACGGCGATCAGCAAATCGCACTCCTGCACCGCCAGGTTAGCGGCCTTGGTGCCGTGCATGCCCAGCATGCCGAGGTACAGCGGATCTTGCGCATCCGGCGCGCCCAGCCCCTTCAGGGTGGCGACGTTCGGCATGCGGGTCACGGCGATGAACTCGCGCAGCGCCGGCACCGCCTGCGCCATGCCCACGCCGCCGCCGACGTACAGCATCGGTTTATGCGCCTGCGCCAGCAGCTCAGCCGCCTCGGCCAACGCCGCCGCCGGGAACGCCGGCGCTTCGTCGACCGGCATCAGATGCGGGTGCAAGTCGCCCTGCGCCAGCTGGATGTCTTTCGGGATATCGATCAGCACCGGACCGGGACGGCCGCCGGCGGCGATGGCGAACGCTTCCGCCATGATGCCCGGCAAGGCGTCCAGCGACTCCACCAGGAAGCTGTGCTTGGTGCAGGCCAGAGACAGGCCGAGAACATCGATCTCCTGAAAGGCATCGGTGCCGATCAGCGCGGAACCCACCTGACCGGTGATGGCGACAACGGGAACAGAATCGAGCAGCGCATCAGCCAGGCCGGTGATCAGGTTGGTGGCGCCGGGGCCGGAAGTGGCGATGCAAACGCCGACTTTGCCGGTGGCGCGGGCGTAGCCGATGGCGGCCATGGCGGCGCCCTGTTCATGGCGGCACAGCAGGTGTTCCACGCCGCCGTCATACAACGCATCGTACACCGGCATGATTGCCCCGCCCGGATAGCCGAATACGGTATCCACCCCCTGCGCACGCAACGCTTGAACTACCCACTGAGCGCCATTCATGGTTATTTCCCCGCCTTACTTCGACAACTGCAGGATTTTGTTCTGTTTTTCATGTTCTGCCCCTTGCTCCACTTTTCTCTTGCCAATAAAAAACCCCCGGACCTGACGGTGCGGGGGTTCTCTTGCGATTCCGGCTTGTTTGCTAAGCCTTTCTTCGTCCAAGTGCAGCCCCGCACGGTGGGATAATAATCACCACCACGCTAATCACGACTAGGCTAATCACTTGGGCAAAGGCTTTCATAATGGGTTTGTTCACTGTGCTCATTCAGAACTAATGCTTACAGAGGTATCATAGTCGCGCGCGGCATGACAACACTTTTTTTGCGTTATTATTCGGCGCAATCTGGTCATACCTCACGCGAATCGCCCATCTTTCACACGTTGGCGCGCATACCCGGATTTTCTACCGCGTCGGTGATCGCCTTGCCGCGCGTATCCTTGCCGAAGAACACCAACAGGGCGATCGCCACCGCCACCGTACCGGCGACGATCGCCATCGCCAGGCCGTAATTATGCCCATGATGCTCGGCGATGGTGGCTTGCAGCGTGGCGTTGACCGAAGCGATCAGGTTACCCAGTTGGTACACAAACCCCGGCAGCACCGCGCGGGTATTGGCCGGCACCAGCTCGGTCAGGTAGGTCGGCACCACGCCCCAGGCGCCCTGCACCATGAACTGCATCAGGAAAGCGCCGATCCCCAACATCAGCGAACCGCTGGAAAACGCCCACAGCGGGATCACCGGCAGCGCCAGCAGCGCGGCAATGATGATCGCTTTTTTGCGGCCGATCTTTTCCGACAACGAACCGAAGAAAACACCGCCGATAATTGACGCGATATTGTAGCTAATGGCGATGATACTGACGGTTTTAGGGTCGAAACCGTGCTGAACTTTCAGAAACACCGGATACAGATCCTGCGTGCCGTGGGAGAAGAAATTGAACGCCGCCATCAGCAGCACCAGATAGCAGCACAGCTTCCAGTGGCTCTTCAACACCGGCAGCAAGGCGGTGCTCTCTTTGCGTTCACGCGCCGCCAGCCACACCGGCGACTCCTGCACGCAATAATAAATAAACGGCAGCAGCAGGATCGGCGCCGCGCCGATGACGAACATGCCGCGCCAGCCGACCGTTTCGAACAGCAAGCCGTACACCACCGCCGCCAGCAGATAACCAAACGGATAGCCGGCCTGGAAAATACCCGACATCAGGCCGCGTGAGCGGTCCGGTATGGTTTCCATCGCCAACGACGACGCCACGCCCCAGATGCCGCCCATCGCGATACCGTACAACACCCGCAACAGCAAGAAGACCGTCAGCGAGGGCGCGGCGGCGGAGAGCAGCTCAAACACCGAGAAAAAGACGATATTCAACATCAGGATCGGTTTGCGGCCATACTTTTCCGCCGCACGCCCGAAGATCAGCGCGCCAATCGGGCGCACCGCCAGCGTGAGCAGAATCGCCAACGTGACCTGTTCCAGACCGACGTGAAAGGATTGCGCGATGTCGCTGAGTAAGAATACCAGCACGAAAAAATCGAAAGCGTCGAGCGTCCAGCTTGAAAAGCTGGCGATTGCCGCGTTGCGTTGCAGCGGGGTCCAACCAAACATAGTGTTATCCCTACCGTAGAGTACGAAGTCAGGAGGTTTAGCGGCTGCCGGGCAGAATGCGGCGGCGGTCGGAGCTTGTTAAAGAAGTGATTTTTCTTTTAATCAATTGTTAAATACACCCGTTAACCCTATGATTGCAATGCGTATGGGCCGCTAATGTGTTGCAGCCTTCAGCGAATTGTTAATGGGTATTGCCGCAGGTTGCGAGGCGGCTCGCACAATCTCTTTACTTCGATGAAAATGAGCAATTACGCTGCGAAACCCATAGAAAAACTACCAATAACGCCGCGCAATGCCTGGATGAACCTCGCATCATGTCGTCCTCAGCAAGGAGAGCGATATGTCACTGGCGTTAATCTATAGCCGCGCCATCATCGGCGTTCAGGCCCCTTCCGTAACGGTGGAGGTGCATATCAGCAATGGCCTGCCCGGCCTGACGCTGGTCGGCCTGCCGGAAACCACGGTAAAAGAGGCGCGCGATCGGGTGCGCAGCGCCCTGATCAACAGCGGTTTCACCTTTCCCGCCCGGCGCATCACCGTCAATTTGGCGCCCGCCGATCTGCCAAAAGAAGGCGGGCGTTACGATCTGCCGATAGCGCTGGCGATCCTCGCCGCCTCCGAGCAATTGCCCCTCGCGCCGTTGGCGCGCTACGAGTTTCTTGGCGAGCTCGCGCTGTCTGGCTCACTGCGCGCGGTCAGGGGAGCGATCCCGGCGGCACTGGCGGCGGCTGATGCCGGGCGGCAACTGATCCTCTCGATGGACAACGCCGCCGAAGTCGGCCTGATCGCGCAGTCGCGCTCCCATACCGCCCAACACCTGCTGGAAGTCTGCGCTTTTTTGCTCGGCCAAGGCGAACTGCCGGTAGCGGCCACGCCCCCCGATGCGGACAACGCGTGCGAAAACGCCGACCTGCGCGACATCATCGGTCAGGAACAGGCCAAGCGGGCATTAGAGATCGCCGCCGCCGGCGGGCATAACCTGCTGTTGATTGGGCCACCGGGCACCGGTAAAACCATGCTGGCCAGCCGTCTCACGGGCTTGCTGCCGCCGCTGACGGAGGCTGAGGCGCTGGAAAGCCTGGCGATCGCCAGCTTGCAGCATCACATTCCCGCCGCGCTACCATGGCGCCAGAGGCCGTTTCGCGCGCCGCACCACAGCGCCTCGATGGCGGCATTGGTCGGCGGCGGCTCACTGCCGCGACCGGGCGAGATCTCGATGGCGCATAACGGCGTGCTGTTTCTGGATGAACTGCCGGAATTCGAGCGTAAGGTACTGGATGCGCTGCGTGAGCCGTTGGAATCCGGCGAGATCGTGATTTCACGTGCCAACGCCAAGGTCTGTTTCCCCGCCAGGGTGCAACTGATCGCGGCAATGAACCCCAGTCCGACAGGGCATTATCAGGGGTTGCACAATCGCGCCTCACCGCAGCAGGTGTTGCGCTATCTGGCCCGGCTGTCAGGGCCTTTTCTCGACCGTTTCGATCTGTCTATCGAAGTGCCATTGTTGCCGCCGGGTACGCTCAGTCATCGGAAAACCCATGGAGAAAGCAGCGAACAAGTACGGAAAAGGGTGCAGCAGGCACGCGCCCGGCAGCTCGAACGCGCCGGTAAAGTCAACGCGCTGTTGAGCAACCGTGAAGTGGAACGAGATTGCGTTTTGCAGGCGGCAGACGCCGAGTTTTTGGAAGCGACATTAAACACGCTGGGGTTATCGGTCCGCGCCTGGCAGCGCATCTTGAAAGTGGCGCGCACGCTGGCGGATTTGGCGGGAGATGCTGAGCTCGACAGGCGCCACCTCAGCGAAGCGCTGGGCTATCGCAGTATGGACCGTCTGCTGTTACAACTGCATCGCAGTCTGGAATGAAAATGGGGCCCGCAGGCCCCATCGTCTTTAGTCTTCGCTGTCGCTGTAATCTTCTACTGCGTCAGCCTGCGGTTTACCGCCGGACAGAGTATGGAATTTCTTCGGGCGACGTGTGCGCGCCAGATATTTAGCCCATACTTTTTCCTGCTCGGTAGCCGCTTCGCGCTCACCGCGGCACACTGCGACGAACAGCTGTTCTTCTTCAGTGGCCGGCTGGCGTTTACCCGAGTCCAACTCGTTAAACGCGTAGCCGAAGCGCTCTAGCAATTGCGCCTCTTTAATGGTGAAATCGCCGTGACGGGAGAACCCGCGAGGGTAATGTTTATTATCAAAAAAACGATTGGTCGTGGTGAAGCTATCCGCCATCTGACACGCTCCTAATTCTCTTATGGCCGTGCTGTTTATGGCGCGGAGTATTAGATAGGCTTGACAGCGTGTAAAACAAAACATTTAAATCTTAACGACAAATTTTTTTGGAGATAGGTGTGGATACCGAATTACTGAAAACCTTTTTGGAGGTCAGTAGAACGCGTCACTTTGGCAGAGCCGCAGAATCTTTGTACTTAACGCAGTCCGCGGTCAGTTTCCGCATCCGTCAGCTAGAAAACCAGTTGGGCGCAAATTTATTTACCCGTCATCGCAATAACATCCGCCTGACGCCTGCCGGCGAGCGGCTTCTGCCCTATGCCGAGAGCCTGATGAACACCTGGCAGTTGGCGAAGAAGGAAGTCGTGCGTTCGCTGCAACACACCGAGTTGTCGATCGGCGCTACCGCTTCGTTGTGGGAGGCCTATCTGACTCCCTGGTTGCAAGCACTCTATCAACAACGCGAGGCGCTGCAGCTAGAAGCCAGGGTGGCATTAAGGCACTCTTTGGTAAAACAACTGCATGAAAGGCAGCTCGATTTACTGATCACCACTGAACCGCCGAAGATGGATGAGTTGGCCAGCCAGCAACTGAGCAATTTCTCATTACGCCTGTTCTCATCCGCTTATCGTGACAAACAGGCCCCAATGCCCTACATCAAGCTGGAATGGGGAGCCGACTTCCACCAACAAGAAAACCGCATGTTGGAAGGTGATAACGTACCGGTGCTTACCACCACCTCCGCTCACCTGACGCGTCAGCTGTTGGAAACCACGGGCGGATGCGCTTTCCTGCCCAGCCATTGGGAAAAAGAGTACCCACAGCTGGTGGCCGCCACCGAGATCCCGCCGATTATCCGCCCACTGTATGCCGTCTGGTTGCAAAACAGCGATCAACAACCTTTGATTCGGCAATTACTTAAAATACCTTTAAATACCGCAGCCTAAAGCGCCATGGCGGCCTTAAAAGCCGCCACCGTGGTCTTGGCTGTCTATCATGCCAAAAGCCGCCCATCGCCTTCTGAGAGAAGAAAATGCAAAATGGTAGGAGAATCAGGAGGTCTGCGGGGGTAAAGATCGAAAGGCTATGGAGCAACTCGGATCAGATAAGCATCAGCATAGAGCACCCGATGCGCTCTTTTCCAAAACGATAACGCTCTAAGGATCGGGATAATAGGCAAAAAAAAACCCTTTGCTTTCGCAAAGGGTTCTTAATATGGCAGGGGCGGAGAGACTCGAACTCGCGACACCCGGTTTTGGAGACCGGTGCTCTACCAACTGAGCTACGCCCCTAAATCTCGCTTAACATTATGCCTGCTAATAAAGCAGGCATAATTAAATAAGTGGCGGAACGGACGGGGCTCGAACCCGCGACCCCCTGCGTGACAGGCAGGTATTCTAACCAACTGAACTACCG
>NZ_JBQEOW010000018.1:0-68985 GCF_052045405.1 Serratia sp. 22278
TTTTGCATCCGAAGATGCTGGATATCGTCTTGTGGAGTGCCCACACAGATTGTCTGATAAATTGTTAAAGAGCAGTGAGTTAGGCGCTTTCGCTTGCTAACTCGAGGTGGCGTATATTACGCTTTCCTCTTTCAGAGTCAACCCTAATTTTCAGGATTTTTTCTCTTTCTTCCCGGCCGCTGTGTGAAGTGAATCACTTGCGCCGTGTCGATGGAGGCGCATTATAGGGAGCCGGTTCAGAATGACAAGCGATAATATGCATTTTTTATCTGACCGCTCACTATTCATTCGTAACGCCTATTAAACCCGCTTTTTGATGGCTGCCGGCAGGTCCGCCAGGCTATTTAGCACCCAATCGGCCAGCTTTTCGCCCTGCTCCGTCACCGGCTTGCCGGTACGCACCAGCACCTTGGTGCCGACGCCGGCCGCGATCGCCGCCTGCATGTCTTCCGGTTTATCGCCCACCATATAAGAAGCGGCCATATCGATGTTCAATTCCTGCTGCGCTTGCAGCAGCATGCCCGGCTGCGGTTTACGGCAGTCACAGACCTGACGATACTCTTCCACTACCGCCTCAGGATGATGCGGGCAGAAATAGATGCCGTCGAAGTCGACGTCGCGATCGGCCAGCGACCAGTCCATCCACTCGGTCAGGTACATAAACTGGTCTTCGCTGAACTTGCCGCGCGCAATGCCCGACTGGTTGGTCACCATCACCAGCGCGAACCCCATCTTTTTGAGTTCGCGACAGGCGTCAATCACGCCGTCAATAAAGTGGAAGTTGTCGATTTCATGGACATAACCATGGTCAACGTTAATCGTACCGTCACGATCGAGAAAAATTGCTGGAACGCTTTGTGTCACCGCTTTGCTCCTGAGGGGCTGAATACGCTGACAGTATCGCATGTTTTACCCCGCACTGAGAACGCCGGAGAACGTCGCTGGTCGTTGACTTAGACGTCTAGACGCCTTAACATCTGATCCATACCTTGGTTCCACGCCGAGGTTTACTTTTATCTAGCCACGGGCAACCACGCTAAAATAAGAAGAATATGATTAAACTTTCTAACATCACTAAAGTGTTCCAGCAGGGTTCGCGCACCATTACCGCGCTCTCTGACGTGACCCTTCACGTCCCTGCCGGGCAAATCTATGGCGTTATCGGATCTTCCGGCGCCGGCAAAAGCACGCTGATTCGCTGCGCCAACATGCTTGAGCGCCCGACCTCCGGCCAGGTGCTGGTCGATGGCCAGGATCTGACGTCTCTGTCGGAAAGCGAACTGACGCGCGCCCGTCGCCAAATCGGCATGATCTTCCAGCACTTCAACCTGCTCTCTTCCCGCACGGTGTTCGGCAACGTGGCGCTGCCGCTGGAACTGGACAATACGTCGCGCGCCGAGATCAAAAAGCGCGTGACCGAACTGCTGGAGCTGGTCGGCCTGGCGGACAAACACGACGCCTACCCGGCCAATCTGTCCGGCGGCCAGAAACAGCGCGTGGCGATCGCCCGTGCGCTGGCCAGCAATCCCAAAGTGCTGCTGTGCGACGAAGCCACCAGCGCGTTGGATCCGGCCACCACCCGTTCCATCCTGGAACTGCTGAAAGACATCAACCGCCGTCTGGGTCTGACCATTCTGCTCATCACCCATGAAATGGATGTGGTGAAACGCATCTGCGACCAGGTCGCGGTCATCAGCCAGGGGCAGCTGATCGAAAAAGACAGCGTCAGCGAAGTGTTCTCACACCCGAAAACCCCGCTGGCCCAGCAGTTCATTCAGTCCACGCTGCATCTGGATATTCCGGACGACTACGCCGCGCGCCTGTCGCCGGAGCGCCAGGGCGACCGTCAGCCGCTGCTGCGCCTGGAGTTCACCGGTCAGTCGGTCGATGCGCCGCTGCTGTCTGAAGCCGCTCGCCGCTTCAACGTGAACAACAACATTATCAGCGCCCAGATGGATTATGCCGGCGGCGTAAAATTCGGCGTGATGCTGGCGGAGCTGCACGGCAGCGACGAAGACGCGCTGGCGACGATTAAGTTCCTGCAAGAAAATCAGGTAAAAGTAGAGGTTCTGGGTTATGTCTGAGGCAATGATGTGGTTGATGGCGCGTGGCGTGTGGGAAACCGTCATGATGACCTTTGTCTCCGGCTTCTTCGGTTTCGTGCTCGGCCTGCCGGTAGGCGTGCTGCTGTATGTCACCCGCCCGGGGCAGATCATCGCCAACAATTCGCTGTATAAGATCCTGTCCGGGCTGGTGAACATCTTCCGTTCCATCCCCTTCATTATCCTGCTGGTTTGGATGATTCCGTTTACCCGCATGATCGTCGGCACCTCGATCGGCCTGCAGGCGGCCATCGTGCCGCTGACCGTCGGCGCCGCGCCGTTCATCGCGCGCATGGTGGAAAACGCCCTGCTGGAGATCCCGTCCGGTCTGGTGGAAGCGGCGCGCGCCATGGGCGCCACGCCGATGCAGATCATCAAGAAAGTGTTGCTGCCGGAAGCCCTGCCGGGCCTGGTCAACGCCGCGACCATCACCCTGATCACCCTGGTGGGCTACTCCGCCATGGGCGGCGCGGTCGGCGCCGGTGGTCTGGGCCAAATCGGTTACCAATACGGTTATATCGGTTATAACGCCACAGTTATGAATACCGTATTAGTATTACTGGTAGTTTTGGTTTATCTGATCCAATTCTGCGGCGATCGCATCGTCAAAGCCGTTACCCATAAATAATTTCACCGCATATTAATGCGAGTCTAATGAGGAAGGGATATGTCGTTAACATTTAAATCCATCGCGACAATTGGCGCACTGATCGGCACGCTGGCTCTGGCGGGCTGTGGCCAGGATGAAAAGAATCCGAACCACATCAAGGTCGGCGTAATCGTCGGCGCAGAGCAGCAAGTGGCTGAAGTGGCGCAGAAAGTGGCGAAAGAGAAATACGGTCTGGACGTTGAACTGGTCACCTTCAACGACTACGTGTTGCCTAACGAAGCGTTGAGCAAAGGCGATATCGACCTGAACGCTTTCCAGCACAAGCCATATCTGGATCAGCAAATCAAAGATCGCGGCTACAAACTGGTGCCGGTCGGCAACACCTTTGTTTACCCGATCGCCGGTTACTCCAAGAAAATCAAATCGCTGGACGAACTGAAAGAGGGCTCTCAGATCGCGCTGCCGAACGATCCGACCAACCTGGGCCGTTCGCTGTTGCTGCTGCAAAAAGTCGGTCTGATCAAACTGAAAGACGGCGTTGGCCTGCTGCCGACCGTGCTGGACGTGACCGAGAACCCGAAAAACCTGAAACTGGTTGAGCTGGAAGCGCCTCAGCTGCCGCGCTCTCTGGACGATCAGCAGATCGCGCTGGCGGTGATCAATACCACCTACGCCAGCCAGATCGGCCTGACGCCGGCGAAAGACGGTCTGTTCGTGGAAGATAAAGACTCACCTTACGTCAACCTGCTGGTTGCGCGCGAAGATAACAAAGATGCGGAAAACGTGAAGAAATTCGTGCAGGCCTATCAGTCTGACGACGTTGACGCCGCCGCCAACAAAATCTTCAACGGCGGTGCGGTGAAAGGCTGGTAAGCGCTTATTCACCCATTTTATTCCTATAATTGCAAGACGGGCCAAGGCCCGTCTTGTTATTTCCGCCATAGATTGCTTCAATAGCGCCACTTTCATTAAGGCAGAGGAATCTCAATGCGTGTTTTACCTCTCTGTTTGTTAGCGCTCGCGCTGGCCGGATGTTCATCGCAACGTATCGCGCCATCCTCAACAAACAGCACCAGCAAGCCGACCACGACCGCCCCGGCCAAGACCACGCCGGCCGCCCGCCCCGCTCCGGTAAAACTGTATAAAAGTGCAGAAGAACTCGTGGGCAAGCCGTTCCGCGATCTGGGTGAAGTGTCCGGCGAATCGTGCCAAACCACCGTGCAAGACTCCCCACCGAATCTGGCTACCGCCCGTAAACGCATGCAAATCCGTGCGTCTTACATGAAGGCCAACGCCGTGCTGCTGCACGACTGCCAGATTGTCAGCGGCGTCGCCGGTTGTTACCAGCAGGCCGTTTGCCAGGGCTCGGCGCTTAACGTCTCGTCCAAATGACCGAATTCGTTTTCGAGCAGATCGGCGTGATCCGCTCGCCCTATAAAGAAAAATTCGCCGTGCCCCGCCAACCGGGGCTGGTCGAAGACGGCGGCGGCGAACTGCTGCTGCTGCCGCCTTACAACCAGGCGGAAGCGGTGCGCGGCCTCAGCGATTTCAGCCATCTGTGGGTGATGTTCATTTTCCATCAAACCATGGAAGGCGGCTGGCGCCCGACGGTGCGTCCGCCGCGTTTAGGCGGCAATGCCCGCATGGGCGTGTTCGCCACCCGCTCCACCTTCCGCCCCAACCCGCTCGGCATGTCGCTCATTGAGCTGAAGGGCGTGCGGGTGAAAAACGGTGAAGTGGCGCTGGAACTGGGCAGCCTCGACCTGGTCGACGGCACCCCGGTGGTGGACATCAAGCCTTATCTGCCGTTCGCCGAGAGCCAGCCGCAGGCCCGCGCCGGCTTTGCCCAGGCCGCGCCCGCCGGCGATATGCCGGTGCGTTTCGCACCGCAGGCCGAGCAACAGCTGCAGCAACATCAGGCGCGCTACCCGCAATTAAGGCGTTTTATCAGCCAGGTGCTGGCGCAAGACCCCCGTCCCGCCTATCGTAAAGGAGAGGACATCGAACGGGATTACGCCGTCTGGCTGTTGGATTTCAACGTGCGCTGGCGTGTCGTGGACGGCCACACCGAAGTGTTGGCGCTCGACCCGCGTTAAAATTCCGCCGCCTCTCTTTTGGCGACCCGCTCGCGCTGGTAAACTAAACCACTTTTGTCACTTTTGGCCGCCACTCTGGCAGCCCGATGCAATTTGCAGTTCTAACGGAACCAAAACACCATGCGTACTAGCCAATATCTGCTCTCCACACTGAAGGAGACACCTGCCGACGCCGAAGTGATCAGCCACCAGCTGATGCTGCGCGCCGGGATGATCCGCAAGCTGGCCTCCGGTCTTTACACCTGGCTGCCGACCGGCCTGCGCGTTCTGAAGAAGGTTGAAAACATCGTTCGCGAAGAAATGAACAATGCTAACGCGATCGAAGTTTCCATGCCGGTGGTTCAGCCTGCCGATCTGTGGCAGGAAAGCGGCCGTTGGGAGCAATACGGCCCCGAGCTGCTGCGCTTCGTCGACCGCGGCGATCGTCCGTTCGTGCTGGGCCCAACGCATGAAGAAGTGATCACCGATCTGATCCGCAACGAGATCAGCTCGTACAAGCAGCTGCCGCTGAACTTCTTCCAGATCCAGACCAAGTTCCGTGATGAAGTGCGCCCGCGTTTCGGCGTGATGCGTTCCCGTGAGTTCCTGATGAAGGATGCCTACTCCTTCCACACCTCACAGGAGTCTCTGCAGGAGACTTACGACGCGATGTACGAAGCGTACAGCAAAATCTTCAGCCGCATGGGCCTGGATTTCCGCCCGGTGCAGGCGGATACCGGCTCGATCGGCGGCAGCGCCTCGCACGAATTCCAGGTGCTGGCGCAGAGCGGTGAAGACGATATCGTGTTCTCCACCGGTTCCGATTTCGCCGCCAACATCGAGCTGGCGGAAGCGGTCGCGCCGGCAGCGCCGCGCGCGGCGGCCAGCGAAGAGCTGCGCCTGGTGGATACGCCGAACGCCAAAACCATCGCCGAGCTGGTCGAGCAATTCCAGCTGCCGGTGGAAAAAACCGTGAAGACGCTGATGGTGCGCGCCACCGAAGAGAGCGGCCACAAGCTGGTCGCCCTGCTGGTGCGCGGCGATCACGAGCTGAACGAAGTCAAGGCAGAGAAGCTGGCGCAGGTTGCCGCGCCGCTGACCTTCGCCACCGAAGAAGAAATTCGCGCCATCGTCGGCGCCGGCCCGGGTTCACTCGGCCCGGTCAACTTGCCGATGCCGGTGGTAGCCGACCGCAGCGTGGCGGCGATGAGCGACTTTGGCGCCGGCGCCAACGTTGACGGCAAACACTACTTCGGCATCAACTGGGAGCGCGATCTGCCGCTGCCGCAGGTGGCCGATATCCGTAACGTGGTGGAAGGCGACGCCAGCCCGGATGGTCAGGGCACGCTGCTGATCAAACGCGGCATCGAAGTGGGCCATATCTTCCAGCTCGGCACCAAGTACTCGGAAGCGATGAAAGCGACCGTGCAGGGTGAAGACGGCCGCAACCAGGTGCTGACCATGGGTTGCTACGGCATCGGGGTCACGCGCGTCGTGGCCGCCGCCATCGAGCAGAACCACGACGAACGCGGCATCATCTGGCCGGACGCCATCGCGCCGTTCCAGGTGGCGATCCTGCCGATGAACATGCACAAGTCGTTCCGCGTGCAGGCGCTGGCGGAAGAGCTGTACAACACCCTGCGCTCCCACGGCATCGATGTGATCCTCGATGACCGCAAAGAGCGTCCGGGCGTGATGTTCGCGGATATGGAGCTGATCGGCGTGCCGCACTCTATCGTTATCGGTGACCGTAACCTCGACAACGAAGAGATCGAGTACAAAAACCGCCGCGTCGGCGAAAAGCAAATGATCAAAACCGGTGAAATCGTTGATTTCCTGCTGGGCCAGATCAAACGCTGAGCGACGAACGCCAGAAAATAAAAAACCCGCCTAGGCGGGTTTTTTTATGTCCGAAAACGCTTACTTGCTGCTGCAGTTCTTGCTGCGGTCGAACGCGATTTTGCCGTCCGGCACCACCGCCTTCTCTATCTGCCCTTCTTCCATCGATGGCTGCACGCTGAAGTGCGCATTGAAGGTCAGGAACACCGGCTCGCCGGCATTTTTGTTGGCTTTGGCGTAACCTTGCTCCAGCGCGATGTTATTATCCACCGGGAACGTGATGCCGGTAGCGCAGTCCTTAAAGACTGCCGCATCCGCCATATAGGTGTAACTGCCTTTCATCACCATCGGGGTTTTAGGCAACGGTTTTTCAATCGGCTCCAGACGGTAATTCAGCTTGGACTCGATCGGCGCGCCGCTGCGATCCAGCATCTCCAGGCTTTTGCCCACCGGACGGAAGTAACGTTTTTCACCGGTGCTGTCGGTCAGCACCAGCTTATCCGCAGTGCGCGCCCATTTGCCATAGTCGGCAAAGGTCTGATCGCCGTCTTTAGTGCCGCGATAGGTTTCCTGCAGCACAAAGGTGCCGTCTTCATCCAGGAACAGCGCCGTATCCAGCCCGCCGCAATCGGCGCAAGGCAACAATCCTTGATAACTCTGCGGCATCGCCTGCAGCGGTTGTTCCTTCGGCTGATAATGATTGTTGCATCCCAACAACGAGAGTGCGCCTGCCGCCAAGAACAGGGCTACCGTAATTTTCTTCACAGTTATTCTCCTACTGTGTTCATGTATTCCTAAGTGCGAACCTTGCCGCGCAGCGCCTTGGTGGCGCCTTTACGCGCCTTGCCTTCCAAACGGCGCAATTTCGCCCCTTTCGTCGGCTTGGTCGCCTTGCGCGTTTTTTCCACCACCATCGCCTGCCGAATCAGCGCGGCCAGCCTGGCCAACGCCGCTTCGCGATTCAATTCCTGACTGCGATACTCTTGCGCCTTGATAATCACCACGCCATCGGCGGTAATTAGATGGTGATTCAGCGCCAGCAGCCTTTCCTTATAATACTCTGGCAGGCTGGAGGCCCGAATGTCAAAGCGCAAATGGATCGCCGTTGAGGTTTTGTTCACGTGCTGGCCGCCCGCGCCCTGCGCGCGGATCGCCGTCAACTCAAGCTCATTATCCGGTATGGCGACGTTTCTTGACAGTTCCAGCACCGGTCACACCTGTGCCCGCTGCCACTCGGCAAACTGGATTTCCAGACTATTCTGAGCATCGGACAGCCAAATAGTTCCCTCCTGCAGCGTCGCCTGCAGCGTCATGGTGCGGCTGGCCAATGCCGTCAGGCGCGCCAGCTGTTCGTCATCGAGGAAGCGCACGCTCAGGTTCTTGTAGCCGGCCACTTTTCCCTGCATCGCCTGCCACCACACGTGCGCGGCGCGCTCGCCGTAAGCGTACAAGACCACGCGCGGCGACTGATTGCAGGCCTTGCGGATGCGTTTTTCGTCGGGCAATCCCATCTCGATCCACATTTCCAGCCCGTTGTGGTCGTTGCGCTGCCAGATCTCCGGCTCGTCGTCGGCGCTCAGCCCTTTGGTGAACACCAGCCGCTCGTCGGCATGACAGATCCAGGCCAACAGGCGCAGCATCATGCGCTGCTCGTTTTCGGACGGGTGTTGCGCCAGCGTCAGCGTGGCGTCGTGGTAGAAGTGACGATCCATATCAGCAATATTGACCGCGGCTTTATAAATGGTTGCTTTCAGCGCCATGGGTGACCTCGTTATTATCCGGCGACAGTGTACTTGATCAGGGCCAAACCCCGCCAGCGCGGCCAGGCTGCGGCAGTGCGAAAGGCGTGCCGGGGTGCTGATAACTCCATAACAGCTGTGCTATAGTCGTCTAGGATAGGATAAAACTCCGAGAGCCTGCGCCTCATCGCGAGAGCGGTCTTGATGATGCAGAGGTTCTTAAGGGAGGAAACTGTGCAACAATACTGTGAGTTAGTACGCCGTACTTACGCCGAGATTGGCAGTGGAGATCTTGGCTACGTGCCTGATGCGCTGGCTTGTGCGTTAAAGGCATTGGACGATGTCGCAGCGAACGATGCGCTACCGTCCTCCGTTAGGGAACAGGCGGCCTTTGCCGCCGCTAACTTATTGGTGAGCGACTATGTTGATGAATGATGAGTACCAACCCATCAATTGCGATGACTACGACAACCTGGAACTCGCCTGTCAGCATAAACTTATTCTGAAGCTGGAGTTACGCGACGGAGAAGTGATCGAGGCCAAGGCGATCGACCTGCTGCAAAAGAAACGCGTTGAGTATCTGACCATCGAACAGAACGGCCAGCAGCGCGACCTGCGCCTGGACCATATCAGCAGTTTCAGTCATCCGGAAATCGGTACCGTGGTCGTCAGCCTGTCGGACTGAGCAGCGGTAACCCCATCCCAACAGGGCAGCCCAACGGCTGCCCTCGTCATTTACGGCTTCAGGCTGGCGTAATAGGCCGCCAGATCGGCGATATCGTCATCCGACAGCCCCGACACATAGGCCTTCATCACCTCGGCCTGGCCCCCGTTGCGCTCCCCTTTCTTGTACGCCTGCAACGCGTGCTGCAGGTACATGGCGTTCTGCCCGGCCAGATTCGGGTACATCGGCACCGTCACCTTGCCCTGCGCGCCGTGGCACGCCGCACAGGCGGCGGCTTTCGCCTGACCGGCGGCCGTATCCCCCGCCGCCAACGCCGGCAGGCTGAACAGGCCGGCGGCCAACAGCGTGATCCCCACTAACTTCATCAGTGCTCCTCGCGATTATGATTTTTTTCCCAGCGCAGCCGCCACGGGCGTTCGCCTTCCGGCACCTGCCCCGCCTCACAGACAAATACGTCCAGCGCGGCGATCAGCTGCTCATCATAGTAAATCAACGGGATGCGTTCACGCTGCCAGGGGGGAATACCCAGTTCCTGCCACAGTTTTTTTATCGGCCGCGAATGGGCGCGCCCCACGATGCGCACCGCGCCCTGCACGCCGCCGAAACGAATGCTGATCTGCTGCGATGGCAGCGGCGCGCGCAGCGCCAGATCGCCCTCACCGGCAACCAACTGCCCCAGCCCGTCCGGCAACGTCAGCGTCTCGTCAGGCTGCCAAGGCAGATGCACATCGCGCAGCGCCGCCAGCGGCGGCAACAGGTGCAACCGACCGCGGAAACGGCGGATCTGATAGGCGCCGAGCTGCAGCTGCGGTTCGGCGTCTTCCCGGCTGAGCGCCACCTCCTCCCACAGGCGCTGTAGCTGCTCACGCGCCGGCATAGTGACGTTAAACAACGCGATCCAGCGCCTCAACAAAGCGAAGCGCCGCACCGGCGAACAGTCGGTCAGGCCGTCGATCGCCAATGAGCGGTCCGCCGCCAACAGGCTTTGCAGCGGTTCCGCCAGCAGTTCGTCCAGCAGCTGCTCCTGCTCGGCGCACAGGCTGGCGCTGCGCGCCACCGCCGAAGCGAAGTGCGGCCAGCGCTGGTTGAGCTGCGGCAACACCTGCAAACGCAGGAAATTGCGATCGAAGCGCGTGTCCTGATTGCTGTCGTCATCTATCCAGCTTAAGGCGTGGCGCTGCGCGTAGCTTTCCAGCGTTTGACGCGAGCAGCCCAGCAACGGCCGCAACAGCAAATGCTCGCCCAGCGTGGCGCGCGCCGCCATCGCCGATAGCCCCGCCGGCCCGCTGCCGCGCTTGAGCGCCAACAGGAAAGTTTCGCTTTGATCGTCAAGGTGTTGAGCGGTGAGCAGCGCTTCGCCCTCCGCCAGGGCGGCGCTGAAGGCGGCATAGCGCGCCTCACGCGCCGCCGCTTCGATGCCGCCCTGACGGGCATCCACCTGCACGTGCGTCACCGTCAGCGGGATCCGCCACTCGGCGCACCGGCTGCGGCAATGCTCAACCCAACGGTCGGCAAAGGCGCTCAGGCCATGATGCACGTGCAACGCGCGCAGCTGCAGCGCCGGACGTTGGCGGCGCAACGCCGCCAGCAGATGCAGCAGCACGCTGGAATCCAGGCCGCCGCTAAACGCCACCAGCAGCCGCTGCTGCGCGCCCAGCTGGTCCGCCACCCGCGTTGTTAATTGATCAGTATCCATCGGTAGGCTTTGTCACTTCTACATAGCTGCACGTTAACCCCGCCTACCGTCATCAATCAAGCATTAACCGTCCGGGCCTGGCGTCGCGTCAGCAGCCACCAGCCGCCCAGCACCGCGATCACCGCCAGCGCACATCCGGCCGCTCCCCAGCCGATCTGGGCGAAAATGCGGCCATACGCCTGCATCGCCGCCCCCTCGAGGTGATCTTCGGCGGTCTGATTGGCGATGATGCCCGCCAGGTAGTTGGCGATAGAACCGGTCGCCAGCATATAGATGCCGGTCAACACGCCGGTGGCGCCGGGGATATTCAGCCGGGTGATCTGCGCCATCGCCACCGGATCGATAAACAGTTCGGCGAAGCCCATCACCGCCAGGCCGGCGATCATCAGCCCCATCGACCCCGGCCCGTGCAGCCGCGTATTAAGCGCCATCAGCGTAAAGCCGACGCCGATCAACAGCAGACCGAAGGCGAACTTGCACCAGATGCGCAGCGTGCGGTCGCCATCGCCGCTCGCCAGCCATGCCAGCGCCACGCCGCCCAGCATCACCGCGCAAGCGTTAACCGACTGGAACAAGGCGGTCGGCACCGTCCAGCCGAACCAGCGCCGGTCGACGAAATGGTCGATAAACAGGCTGATGGAGCTGCCGCCCTGCTGGGCAAAGGCCCAGAACAGCGTGCCCAACAGCATCAACACCACGATCTGCCACAGCCCCCGGCGCTGGCCGGCGTCCGCGCGCAGCATAATGCGCGCCACCAGCGCCACCGCCGCCACGCACACCAGCCCGAGCAAATAGCCGGCCCAGTCGCGCATAAACAACAGCGTGAAGAACAGCGGCGATGCCAGCAACGCCGCCAACAGCCAGCCCCAGTGCGGCAGGCCCAGGCTTCTGGCGCGCATCAGCGGGGCATTCACGCCGCGAGTGTGGCGGAAATGACGCCCACCCAGCAGGAAGATCGCCAGGCCGGCGAACATGCCGATCCCGGCCAACGCAAAGCCGACGTGCCAACCATAGCGCTCGGCCGCCAGCCCGCAGGCGATCGGCGCCAAAATGGAACCGACGTTGCCGGCGGCGTACAGCAGCGAGAAGCCCCCTTCGCGCCGCGGATCCTGGGCCGGATACAGCTCGCCCAGCAGGCAGCTGATATTGGATTTGAACAGGCCGTAGCCGCAGATGATGATCGCCAGCGCCAGATAGAGCGACTGGGCAGAAACCGCGCTCAGGCCGAGCACGATATGCCCCAGGGTCATCAGCGCCGCGCCGGCGATCACCGCGACGCGGTTGCCCAGCAGGCGGTCGGCGAGCCAGCCGCCAAGAATCGGAGTGACGTAAACTAACGAAGCGTAAGCGCTGTAGAGATCGATGGCGCGGCTGTCGGTATAGCCGAGTTGGTGGGTCAGATAGAGGATCAGTAACGCACGCATGCCGTAAAAGCTGAAATATTCCCAAATTTGTATCGCTACGACATAGTAGATTGCGCGCGGCTGTGAGGGTGTTTTCATGGTGGTCTCCCATCAGTCGGTGAACGACAAAGGGGAAGCGCGAGGCCTCCCCTGTGATTGGCTGCGGTTATTTCGCCTTCAGCACTTTCACCCGATAACGTCCGTCCGCCTGACGGTAGGCGCCATGAATGTCGGTTTCAAAGCCCGGATAATGCGCGCCGATTTCGCACAGCATCTGCAGGAACTCCAGCACCGGCCGGCTCTCCTCGGTCAGCATTTCGCCCGGCATCACCAGCGGCACGCCCGGCGGGTATGGGAGGATCATATTGGCGTTGACCTTACCGACCATCTCTTCCAGATAGACCTCTTCCACTTCGCCGTGCAGCTCTTTCTGGAACGCCTGGTACGGATTCATCACCATGGTTGGCAGCACTTCGAACGCGCGGTACATCAGGTCCGGCAGGTTGTGTTGCTCCACCAGGCGGTGAATGTTCTGTGCCAGATCCTGAATGCGCATGTTTTCATAGAAATCAGGCGCTTCCTGATACAGCGAAGGCAGCATGTTTTTCACCCGCAGGTTCAGGTCGAACGAGCGTTTGAAGTCGGTCATCGCACGCAGCAGGCTGAGCGCCTTGGTTTTGTCGATGCCGATGCTGAACAGGAACAGCAGGTTGTACGGCCCGGTTTTCTCGACGATGATGCCGCGCTCGTCGAGGTATTTCGCCACGATGCTGGCCGGGATGCCGAATGGCTGCATCTCGCCTTCCTTGCTCATCCCCGGCGTCAAAATGGTGACCTTGATCGGATCGAGGTACATGTGTTCATTGTCGATATTCTTGAAACCGTGCCAGGCGCTGTCAGAGCGCAGCGGCCAGCACTCCGGCTCATCGATGTGCTCCGGCTGCCAGACGTCGAAGAACCAGCCGTCGGATTCGACTTTCAGGCGTTTGATCTCTTTACGGAACTTGATCGCGCGTTCGATAGAGCCGTGGATCAGGCGCTTGCCGGCGTTGCCTTTCATCATCGCCGCGGCGGTTTCGGTCGAGGCCACAATGCCGTAGTGCGGCGAAGTGGTGGTGTGCATCATGTAGGCTTCGTTGAAGGTTTCTTCGTTGATGTCGCCCTTCACGTGGATCATCGATGCCTGCGAGAAGGCCGCCAGCAGTTTGTGGGTGGACTGGGTTTCATAGATCACCTTGCCCTCCACGCGGCCGCCGCTCATGCCACACTTGCCTTTATAGATCGGATGGAAGTTGGTGTAAGGCACCCAGGCGGAATCGAAGTGGATAGACTTCACGTCCAGGGTGTTCTTGATAAAGTCGGTGTTGTACAGCAAGCCGTCATAGGTGGAGTTGGTGATCACCGCGTGCACCGGCCAGGTGGCGTTCGGGGTCTCCTTCACGCGTTTGGCGATGGTGGCGCGCTGGAACTCGCTCTGCGGAATACCGCCGAGGATGCCGTAGGCGTTGCGGGTCGGGCGGAAGTAGATCGGCGTGATGTCGCTCATCATCATCAGGTGAGTCAGCGACTTGTGGCAGTTACGGTCAATCAGCACCGTGCTGCCCGCCGGCGCCGAATACATGCCGACGATCTTGTTGGCGGTGGAGGTGCCGTTGGTCACCATGTAGCTGCGTTCGGCGTTGAACACGCGGGAAATGTACTCTTCCGCCTCTTTGTGCGGGCCGGAGTGATCCAGCAGCGATCCCAGCTCGGACACCGAAATCGAAATATCCGACTTCATGGTGTTCGGGCCGAAGAAATCGTAGAACAGGCTGCCCACCGGGCTTTTCTGGAACGCGGTGCCGCCCATGTGGCCCGGCGTACAGAAGGTGTATTTGCCTTCGCGCACGTATTTGAACAGCGCCTTGGTCAGCGGCGGCAGGATGGTGTCGATATACTCGTCGGTGTTCTGTTTGATCTTGGCGGCGATGTCGGTTGCCGCGCCGAGCGCATATTCGAAGAAGCGCACCTGCATGCGCAGATCGTTCAGGCTGACGTCCAGCGTCGAATAGGTGTTGGCGAATGCGTACAGCGGCATGTATTCGTTCAGTTGGCTGATCTCTTCGCACAGCTCCAGGTTGTATTTGTCCCAGTCGAAGATCACCCCGCACAGACGGGCGTTGTTCTCGATCAGTTTCAGCAGGTCTTCGCGATCGTTAGGGTAAACGATGCGGAAATCCAGACTTTCCAGCGCCTGATGCAGTTCACGGATGGGCTCTTCTTTGAAGTAGACACCCATGTGATTCATGATGGCGATAACGTTCATATGCATTTCTCCTGGCAAAGCAAGCCCCTTCCCGTCGCGGCTGACAGGTCGGAAAGAAAGGGGCTGGGTAAATTCAGTCGGTCAGCGGACGCGAATCAGTGCGCTTTGGCCGTGGTGTTTTCATCGACCGCCGCGGCGTTGGCAGCCTGGCGGGTATTCATTTTCCGGGCGTAGAACATCAGGATAATCAGGCTGATGATAAAGGTGCCGGACAGTTCGAAAGAGTTGGCGCCCATCAGCGCGATGAAGCAGAAGCCGCAGCCGCACACTGAAGCGATCAGGCTCAGCAGATTGCGCACGTTGACCCCTTCAAAGCGGATCAGGTCTACGCAGGAGTAGAAGTAAGGCAGCATGGTCAGCAGCACCGCGATGCCGGTCAGCTCGCCGAACAGGTCGGAGGCTTTGCCGCCGGCGGAGCTCATCAGGGTGATCAGCACCATCAGCGCGGTCATTTTGCAGCCGGCCAGCAGCAGGCCTTTCTTCGGAATGCCGTTTTTATCCAGCTCGCCGTACACTTTCGGGAAGTTGCCGTCGTTGGCGGCGCGCACCCCAGCCTGGCCGACCAACATCATCCACGAACCGAGCGAGGTCAGGCAGGCGAAGGCGGTGAAGGCGGAAACCATCGGTGCGGCCCAGTTGCCCATAATCGCCGAGGCGCTGATGGCGAACGGCGCGCCGCTGGCGGCCATTTCAGACGCCGGGAACATGCCGCTGATCACCTGGGTGGCGGCGATGTAGATGATGCCCGCCAGGCCGGTGCCGAGCATGGTCGCCAGCGGCACGGTGCGTTTCGGGTTTTTCACCATGCCGGTGCTGACCGCTGCGGACTCCACGCCGATAAACGCCCACAGGCACAGCAGGATGCTTTTGATGACCGCATGGCTGTCGGTGGTGCCGGAGGTATTCCAGTTAGCCTGATAGGTGGCGGCGTCAAACCAGTGCCATCCGAGGGTGGCGGTCACGATCACCGGGATCAGCACCAGCACCAGGCCCAGCGTGGTCAAACGGCTGACCCAGGTTCCGCCCAGCATGTTGACGAAGGTGAAGACCCACACGATGGCGATACAGGCGATGCCGGCGGGCACCGGGTTGTTCAGCGCCGGGAAGAAGGTGGAGAGATAAGAAACGGCGGTAATGCCGATGGCCAGGTTGCCGATCCAGTTGGCATGGTAATAAAGCACGCCGGTCTGGAAACCGAAGGCCGGGGAAATTTCACCCGCGTAGGCGATAGGGCCGCCCTGCTGCGGGTTTTTGGTGGCGAGGCGGGCATACACATAAGCCAGCGACATCGCCCCGATAATCGAGATCACCCATCCCCAAATAGCGATGGATCCGAGACTCGCCAGGTTGGCGGGCAATAAGGCAATCCCGCTCCCCATCATATTACCGGCGACCACGCCGGTGCAGGCAATAAGCCCTATTTTCTTGGGTGAAGCCATGGTCAGTTTCTCCTGATTTACGTTTCTTATAAGCCACACCCATAAATAAAAGATTTTAATGAGCCGGCTTGATTGTCAGGATGCTAACCATCGGGGGGAATAAAGTCATAAAGATAAAGTGAGATTACGCTCATGATCATACAAATGATAACCTGAGGTTTTTCATTAACACATCAAGATAAAAAGACAGGCTAAAGAAAAGATAAACATCATTTAAAAACAAAAAGATGACAAGGTTAATGACGCATAACAAATGGCAAAAAAGAAATAATATCGCGCAGCAAAATAATACATTCATGCAACATTGCTTCACCAATAAATAACGCCGCCATGATTCCCGAAGAATAAGGGCGGCGTGATATTGGATTAATTATTGGCGCTGATAGTTATTTAAATAAGGCACTACGTTGGTCAATGACGTCTGGAATACGCCATTGGAGATCCAATGCAAGGTATCCTCACCGGGGCGAAGATTGAAGGCGGTAATATAAGAGTCGGCCGCCAAATGATTCTGCCCCTGCATTTCATACACCTTGCCCAGCAGCACATAATTCAGCCACGACATTTGCAACTCAATCCCCAGATCGATCGCCCGGTGCGCCTCGTCAATCCGCCCCTGCGTCAAGGCATCTACCGCCAGAACTTGCTGCACGATCGGCGTGTTTTTCAATTCCGGGATCGTCGCCAGATGGCTGATATCGGCACGCAATTGAGCCAGCCCCTGGCTGTCGAACGGTTGATAAGAGTTGCGCAGCAGATCCACCAGCGCTTTTTCCGCCAGCAGGTAGTGGAAATTCGGCGCGCTTTTAATCAGCTCGCTCAGCTGCGCGCTGGCGCGAGTCAACGAATCGGCGTCGCCGTGGATCAACAATTGATGCGCCTGGTAGAAGCGCTGCAGCAGCGGCCCGTTGTCCGGCAGCAGCTGCGCCAGACGCTGTTCCAGCTGCGGCGGCCAGGGCTGTTTCAGCGCGGCGGACAGGCTGGAGAGGAAGTCGCTTTGGATCTTCAGCTGATTATCGGCGGTAATGAAGTAACGCTTGTCCAGCATGACAGAGCTGTCGGCGTTATCCACCAGCCGCACGGAGAGGAAACACTGCTGGGCGCGGTAGTGGCGCTGATTGACGAACTCGATATACAGCGACTTGCCCGAATTGCTGGGGCCGGAATAGTTGTAATTGGTTTGGTCATGCACCAGGAAGGTCGAGTAGGTGTTGAGCGAATCGGTGATCAGCTCGCTGACGCCCACCACGTAAGAGAGCTGGGGCATCCAGTTGCTGCAGCTCTCGCCGCCCTGGATGCGGATATCGATATCGCGCGGGTTGAGCAGCACCGGCATGGTCGATACCGGCACGCGCTGCGACAGCGTGGCGATGCCGACAAACGCCACGCAAACGCTGAGCGCCGCCAGAAACGCCAGCCACACCCAGAAGGTCGGGCGACGATAAAAACGCGGCTGCTTTTCGCCAGGCGCGTCAGACGGCGCGCCGCTTGCCCGGCGCGGCGGCACGTACGGCGTCTCGTCGTCATCATCGCTGCCGTCTTCCGGCTCATGCATGATCACCGCGATCTGCGGCGCCGGTGCAATAGCGGGTTGTGTCTCCTCCTCTTCACACCAGATCACCGACGTCGCCAGCTTATACCCGCGCTTGGGCACGGTGATAATGTATTCCGGGCTGTCGCTGTCGCCGTCTTTCAGGTACTTGCGCAGCTCTGAAATACATTGGGTCACCACGTGGTTGGTGACAATATTGCGCTTCCAGACGTTGTCGATCAGCTCGTCGCGGCTCAGCACCACGTCGGGGTGCCGGGCAAAATAACACAGCATGTCGATCAGGCGCGGTTCCAGCGTTTTCTGGCGACCATCGCGGCTGATGGTGTTGTCGGCAGGAGTAACCAGCCACTCCCCGACGCGAAAAGCAGGCTCTTGCATGGCGGAAATAACTCTGTAGGCATGTAGGGCAAGGGCGCGATCATAGCATAATCGCCCCCGGCTGTGGCCGCCGGGAGGCGATTAAGCCGTTAACTCTCGTATAATTCTAACGGTAAACCATCGGGATCGCTGAAAAAGGTAAATCGGGATTGGGTGTAGGGATCGACACGCACCGGTTCGCAGGCGACGCCGGCCGCCTGCAGATGAGCGATGGCCTGATCGATGTCGTCGACGCTGAACGCCAGATGACGCAGGCCACAGGCCTCCGGGCGGCTGACGCGAGCCGGCGGCGAGGGGAACGAAAACAGCTCAATGGTGTATTGCCCGTTGAGCGCCAGATCCGCTTTCCAGGAGTCGCGCTCCTCGCGGTAGACTTCACTCAGCAGGGTAAATCCGAGAATGTCGCAGTAGAAATGCTTGCTGGCGGCGTAGTCCGCGCCAATGATCGCGATGTGGTGCACCTGACGTAACGCCAGCATAGAAACTCTCTTCTATTCGTTTTGATGAGGCACGGTATCCGGCGGCGACAATGCCGTCAATGAAAAAGCCCGACGTATCCTGCCAAACCGCCGGGCGCGTTATGCCATTATGGCTGTGGGGCTTTCAGCACCTTCACCAGATAACGCCCATCCTCCGTCAGCTTGGCGCCGTGGATATCGGTTTCAAACCCGGGATAGCGCTCGCCGATCGAACACAGCATCAGCAGAAAATCGAGCACCGCCCGGCTCTCTTCGGTGATCATTTCACCCGGCATCACCAACGGCACGCCCGGCGGATAAGGCAGGATCATATTGGCCGCCACCTTGCCCACCAACTGATCCAGATCGCAGGTTTCGACATTGCCGCGCACCTGCTCCTGGAACATCTGGTGCGGCGTCAGCTTCATTTCCGGCAGCACATCGAACGCCCGCTGCATCAGGCCTGGCAGATCGTGTTGGCGGATCAGGCGATGAATGCCGGCGGCCAAATCCTGGATGCGCATATGGCGATAGAAATCCGGATCCTCGGCGTACAGATCCGGCAGCATGTTCTTCACCCGCAGGTTGAGATCGTAGGCGCGCTTGAAGTCGGTCAGGCCGCGCAGCAGGCTCATCGCCTTGGTTTTATCGATGCCGATGCTGAACAAGAACAGCAGGTTGTACGGCCCGGTCTTCTCCACCACGATGCCGCGTTCGTCGAGGTACTTCGCCACCAGCGCCGCCGGGATCCCCTCTTCTTCCAGCGCGCCCAGCTCATTCATGCCCGGCGTCAGGATCGTCACCTTGATCGGATCGAGATACATATGATCGCGATCGGTCTGGCCGAAACCATGCCAGTTATCGTCCGGATCCAGCGGCCAGCACTGTGCCTCATCGATCTCTTCCGGCTGCCAGATATCGAAGAACCAGCTGTCGCTCTCCTCGCGCAGCCGCTGCACCTCCCGGCGAAAATGCAGCGCGCGCTCCACCGAACGGTTGATCAAACGGCGCCCCGGGTTGCCGCGCAGCATGGCGGCGGCGGTCTCCATCGACGCCACGATGCCGTAGTGCGGCGAAGTGGTGGTGTGCATCATGTAGGCTTCGTTGAAGGTGCTCTCATCGTAGTCACCCTTGATATGAATCATCGAGGCCTGCGAGAAGGCGGCCAGCAGCTTGTGGGTAGACTGGGTTTCGTAGAAAACCTTGCCGGGCACCCGCTCGCCGCTCATGCCGCTCTTGCCGTCGTAAATCGGGTGGAAGTTGGTGTAAGGCACCCAGGCGGAATCAAAGTGAATCGACGGCACCTCCAGCGTCTGCTTGATGTAGTCGGTGTTGTACAGCAGGCCGTCATAGGTGGAATTGGTGATCACCGCGTGCACCGGCCAGGTGGCGTTCGGCGTCGCCTGCACCCGGGCGGCGATGCTCTCGCGAGTGAACTCGCGCTGCGGAATCCCGCCGAGGATGCCGTAGGCGTTGCGCAGCGGGCGCAGATAGATCGGCGTGATATCGCTCATCATCAGCAGGTGGCACAGCGATTTGTGGCAGTTGCGGTCGATCAGCACCGTGCTGCCCGCCGGCGCCGAATACATGCCGACGATCTTGTTGGCGGTGGAGGTGCCGTTGGTGACCAGATAGCTCTGCTCGGCGTTGAAGGTGCGCGCGATGTACTCTTCGGCCTCCAGATGCGGGCCGGTGTGATCCAACAGCGACCCGAGCTCGGTGACCGAAATCGAGATATCGGCCTTCAGGGTATTGGCGCCGAAGAAGTCATAGAACAGGCAGCCTACCGGGCTTTTCTGGAACGCGGTGCCGGCCATGTGGCCCGGCGTGCAGAAGGTGTACTTCCCTTCGCGCACGTAGTTGAACAGCGCCTTGGTCAGCGGCGGCGTAATGGTGTCGATGTATTCCGCGGTGTACTGCTGGATGCGCTGCGCGATGTCGTCTGCCGCATTCAGGCCATACTCGAAGAAATAGAGCACCATGCGCATTTCATGCAGGCTGACGTCGAAAGTGGAGTGGGTATTGATAAAGGCATACAGCGGCAGGTATTCGTTCAGCTCGTTGATCTCGCTGCACAGCTCCAGGCTGTAGTCGTCCCAGTCGAAGATCACCCCGCAGATGCGGGCGTTGGCTTCGATCAACTTCAGCAGGTCACCGCTGTTTTTGGGGTACACCAGCTGGAATCCCATGGCGGCCAGCGCAGCGTGGAGCTCGCGAATCGGCTCATCTTTGTAGTAGACGCCCGTCGGGCCCATGATGGCGATGATATTCATCGGCAGCTCCTGTCAGTTAACGGCCAAGTCTCTATAACACCACGAAAATCCGACGGTGTGTAGCCCAAAAAAAACCGCCCGGAGGCGGTTTCTTGCAGCGAAACACAGAACTCAGCAGTAGCCGTAGTTCATCAGACGCTGGTAACGGCGGTTGAGCAACTCTTCGTCGTTCAGGCCATCCAAATCTTTCAGATCGGCGAGCAGCTGCGCTTTCAGCGCGGCGGCCATCGCCGGCACGTCGCGGTGCGCGGAACCGAGCGGCTCCGGGATCACCGAGTCGATCAGCTTCAGCTCTTTCAGACGCGGCGCGGTGATGCCCATCGCTTCTGCGGCCAGCGGTGCCTTATCGGCGCTCTTCCACAGGATGGAAGCACAGCCTTCCGGCGAAATCACCGAGTAAGTGCTGTACTGCAGCATGTTCACCTTGTCGCCCACGCCGATCGCCAGCGCGCCGCCGGAGCCGCCTTCGCCGATGACGGTGCAGATGACCGGCACGTTCAGACGCGACATCTCACGCAGGTTGCGCGCGATAGCTTCCGACTGGCCGCGTTCTTCCGCGCCCACGCCCGGATAAGCGCCAGGGGTATCGATAAAGGTGATGATCGGCATCTTGAAGCGCGCGGCCATTTCCATCAGGCGCAGCGCCTTGCGGTAGCCTTCCGGCGCCGGCATGCCGAAGTTGCGGCGGATCTTCTCTTTGGTCTCACGGCCTTTCTGGTGCCCGATGATCATCACCGGACGGCCATCCAGGCGCGCAATGCCGCCGACGATCGCTTTGTCGTCAGCGTAAGCGCGATCGCCCGCCAACTCTTCAAAGTCGGTAAAGATGTGTTTGATATAATCCAGGGTATAAGGACGGCGCGGGTGGCGTGCCAATTGGGCAATTTGCCAAGCCCCAAGATCGGCAAAAATCTTGCGCGTCAGCTCAACGCTCTTTTCACGCAGGCGCTGAACCTCTTCGTCCAGATTAATATCTAATTTTTCGTCTTGACGGCTGACTGCAGTCAGCGAGTCAATTTTCGCTTCCAGCTCTGCAATCGGCTGTTCAAAATCAAGAAAATTCAGACTCATAGCATTCCTATTTTAGTCAAATTCCAAGTCCACCTGCTCATTGCCTACCAACGTCCGCAAGTCGATCAACAAGCGGTCGGTGGGCGTCACGCGCCAGGTTGCGCCAAAACGCAGCTTGGCTCGCGCATCTTCCCGTTGATAGTAGAGATGCACTGGAATCGTCCCCGATCGATGGGGTTCCAACGACTGACGGAGACGGTTCAAAAGCTGGTCATCAATTTGCCTGTCAGTCAGCGAGATAGCAAGCCCGCGAGCGTATTTTTCCCGGGCTTCACTGATGTCCATTACCTCGCGGGCCATCATTTTAAGCCCGCCGCTAAAGTCATCAAAGCTGACCTGTCCACTGGCGATAAGGATACGGTCTTTTTCCAACAAATGCTGGTATTTTTCTAACGCTTCGGTGAATAACATCACTTCCAGACGGCCTGAACGGTCATCCAGCGTGCAGATGCCGATGCGGTTGCCGCGCTTGGTCACCATCACCCGCGCGGCGACCACCAACCCGACGGCGGTAGTCATTTTGCCCCGATCCGTCGGGTGCATGTCTTTCAAACGCTGGCCACCGGCGTAACGTTCGATCTCCTTCAGGTACTGGGTGATTGGGTGGCCGGTCAGGTACAGCCCCAGCGTCTCCCGTTCACCGTCCAGCACCACCTGCTCCGGCCAGGGCGCGATATTGGCGTAGGATTGCTCCACCTGCTCCGGCGCTTCCGCCAGCACGCCAAACATATCCACCTGGCCAATAGCTTCGGCTTTCGCATGCTGATCCGCCGCTTTTAACGCGTCGCCGAGCGAATTCATCAGCGCGGCGCGGTGCGGCCCTAGGCGATCGAACGCCCCGGACATGATCAGTTTTTCCAGAATGCGGCGGTTCAGTTTCTTGATGTCGGAGCGCGCGCAGAGATCGAACAGGTCTTTGAAATAACCTTGCTCGCCGCTGTTGCGCGCTTCGATAATGGCTTCGATCGGCCCTTCCCCCACGCCCTTGATGGCGCCGATGCCGTAAACGATCTCGCCGTCGTCGTTGACGTGGAAGTGATACAGGCCGCTGTTGATGTCCGGCGGCAGGATCTTCAACCCCATGCGCCAGCACTCGTCCACCAGACCCACCACTTTGTCGGTGTTGTCCATATCGGCGGTCATCACCGCCGCCATAAACTCGGCCGGATAGTGCGCCTTCAGCCACAGCGTCTGATACGACACCAGCGCATAGGCGGCGGAGTGCGATTTGTTGAAGCCATAACCGGCGAATTTTTCCACCAGGTCGAAGATTTTCACCGACAGTTCGCCGTCGATGCCGCGCGCTTTGGCGCCGTCTTCAAAGCCGCCGCGCTGCTTGGCCATTTCGACCGGGTTCTTTTTACCCATCGCACGACGCAGCATGTCCGCGCCGCCCAGCGTATAGCCGGCCAGCACCTGGGCAATCTGCATCACCTGTTCCTGATACAGGATGATGCCGTAGGTCGGTTCCAGCACCGGCTTGAGCGACTCGTGCTGCCACTGAATGTCCGGGTAGGAGATCTCTTCACGGCCGTGTTTGCGGTCGATGAAGTTATCCACCATGCCCGACTGCAGCGGCCCCGGGCGGAACAGCGCCACCAGTGCGATCATGTCTTCGAAGCAGTCGGGCTTCAGACGTTTGATCAAATCTTTCATGCCGCGCGATTCAAGCTGGAACACCGCCGTGGTTTCCGAGCGCTGCAGCATGTCGAAGCTTTTCTTGTCGTCGAGCGGGATGGCGGCGATGTCGATCGGTTCCAGCCCGGTCTTGGCGCGCCGGGCGTTGATCATCTCCAGCGCCCAGTCGATGATGGTCAGGGTGCGCAGACCGAGGAAGTCGAACTTCACCAGCCCGGCGTATTCCACGTCGTTCTTGTCGAACTGGGTCACCGGGTGGTTCCCTTCGGCATCGCAGTACAGCGGCGCGAAGTCGGTGATCTTGGTCGGCGCGATCACCACGCCACCGGCGTGTTTACCGGCGTTGCGCGTCACCCCTTCCAGCTTGCGCGCCATGTCGATCAGCGCCTTGACCTCTTCGTCGGCCTCGTAAATCTCCGGCAGCTGCGGTTCGGCGGCGAAGGCTTTCTCCAGCGTCATGCCCGGATCCGGCGGCACCAGCTTGGAAATGCGATCGACGAAGCCGTACGGGTGCCCCAGCACGCGGCCCACGTCGCGGATAACCGCTTTCGCCGCCATGGTGCCGAAGGTGATGATCTGTGATACCGCTTCGCGGCCGTACATCTCCGCCACGTGCTCGATTACCTGGTCACGCTTCTCCATGCAGAAGTCGACGTCGAAGTCGGGCATTGAGACACGTTCCGGGTTCAGGAAGCGTTCGAACAGCAGATCGAACTCCAGCGGATCGAGGTCGGTGATTTTCAACGCATAGGCCACCAGCGAACCGGCGCCGGAGCCGCGCCCCGGGCCAACCGGCACGTTGTTGTCCTTCGACCACTGGATAAACTCCATCACGATCAGGAAGTAGCCAGGGAAGCCCATCTGGTTGATCACCTTCAGCTCGACGTCCAGACGCTCATCGTATTCCGGGCGGCGCTGCGCGCGCACGTCAGGATCGGGGAACAGGAACTCCAGACGCTCTTCCAGCCCCTCTTTCGATTTGAGCACCAGGAAGTCCTCGGTGCTCATATCGCCGGTCGGGAACTGCGGCAGGAAGTATTCGCCAAGGCGAATGGTGACGTTGCAGCGCTTGGCGATTTCGACGCTGTTCAGCAGCGCTTCCGGGATGTCGGCGAACAGTTCGCACATCTCGTCTTCGCTGCGCATGTACTGTTGCGGGCTGTAGTTGCGCGGCCGCTTGGGGTCGTCCAGCGTAAAGCCGTCGTGAATGGCGACGCGAATCTCATGGGCGTCGAAGTCATCTTCCACCAGGAAGCGCACGTCGTTGGTGGCCACCACCGGCAAGCCGCGCTCGGTGGCCAGCGCCACCGCCGCATGCAGGTAGTTCTCTTCGTCCTGGCGGCCGGTGCGGATCAGTTCCAGATAGTAACAGTCTGGGAAATACTGCTGATAGAAGTCCAGACACTGATCCACCTGCGTCTGGTTGCCGCGCAGCAGGAACTTGCCGACGTCGCCCTGACGCGCGCCGGAAAGCAGGATCAGCCCTTCGCGATGTTCAATCAGCCAGTCGCGATCGATAGTCGGGCCGGCGGCGCCGTAGCCGCGCTGATAGGCGCGGGAAATCAGCAGCGTCAGGTTCTGGTAGCCTTCGTTGTTGCTGGCCAGCACCGTCAACTGAGCCAGTTCATCGCCCAGCTCTTCACTTTGCACATGGAAATCCGCGCCGATGATCGGTTTGATCCCGGCGCCGTGCGCGCTGCCATAGAATTTCACCAGCCCGCACAGGTTGGTGAAATCGGTGATTGCCAGTGCAGGCATGGCTAACGCGGCGGCTCTTTTCACCAGCGGCGCCGTCTTGGCCAATCCATCAATCATGGAGTAGTCACTGTGGACGCGCAGGTGAATAAAACGAGGTTCGGCCATCTCCAGATACCTGATTGAAGGGGCTCAGCAGGCTGAGCCCGGGTTAATGCTATCGTCGAGCCCGGTCAGGCCCGCAGACTACAGCGCCAGCGCTCTTTTCACCGGCGCGAAGCTGCGGCGATGATGCTCGGTGGCGCCCAGCGCGGCCAGCCGCTCCAGGTGGAAGGCGGTCGGGTAGCCTTTATGCTGCGCGAAACCGTAGTCCGGGTACTCGCTGTCCAGCTCGGCCATTTCGCGATCGCGCGTGACCTTCGCCAGAATGGACGCCGCGCTGATCTCCGCCACGCGGCTGTCGCCCTTCACCACCGCCTGCGAACGCATCGGCAGGTTCGGGCAACGGTTACCGTCGATTAAAACCATGTCCGGCGCGATATGCAACCCGGCCACCGCGCGCTGCATCGCCAACATGGTGGCGTGCAAAATGTTCAATTGGTCGATTTCTGCCGGTTCGGCGCGCCCCAGGCTCCAGGAGAGCGCCTTGGCGACGATTTCGTCATACAGCGCCAGGCGGCGTTTTTCACTGAGTTTCTTGGAGTCCGCCAGACCGACGATCGGCTGCGCCGGATCGAGGATCACGGCGGCGGTGACCACCGCGCCGACCAACGGGCCGCGGCCCACTTCGTCCACACCGGCAATCAGCGTGGCAGCGGGATAGATAAAGGGTTCAATCATGCTTTCGCCAGCTCCAACACAGCCTGAGCGGCCTGTTCGTCCGCACCGCAACGGATGCTTTGGTGCAAGGTAAGGAAAGTGTGTTTCAACGCGTCGGTTTCCGGGCTCTCTTCCAGCAGCGGCATCACGGCGGCGGCCAGTTTGTCCGGCACGCAGTCATGCTGCAGCAGCTCAGTGACGATCTCGCGCCCCGCCAGCAGATTCGGCAGCGAAACGTAAGGCGTTTTCACCAGCTTCTGCGCCAGCCAGAAAGTGAACGGCTTCATGCGATAGCCCACCACCATCGGGCACTTGGCCAACATGCACTCCAGCGCCGCCGTACCGGATGCCAGCAGCGCCGCGTCGCTGGCGATCATCGCTTCGCGCCCCTGCCCATTCAGCAGGTGTACGGTCAAATCCGGCGCAACCTCGGCCTTGATGCGCTCAAACTGCTCGCGCCGTTTGGCGTTGACCAGCGGCACCACCACTTCCAGCTCGGGATAACGGGTGCGCAGCAACTGCGCGGTTTTGAGGAAATCGGCGCTCAGCATTTCGACTTCGGCGCCGCGACTGCCCGGCAGCAAGGCCAGACAGCTCGCCTGCGGAGCGATGCCAAGCTGAGCGCGCGCCGCCAGCCGGTCGGGCTGCAACGGCATGGCGTCCGCCATGGTGTGGCCAATAAACCGGCAAGGCACGTTGAAACGATCGTAAAACGCTTTTTCGAAAGGGAGAAAGGCCAACACCAGATCGGTGGCTTTGCCTATTTTGAAAACGCGTTTTTGCCGCCAGGCCCACACGGAAGGGCTGACGTAGTGGATGGTGCGAATGCCGCGCTGTTTGAGGCGGCCTTCCAGCGTGATGTTGAAGTCCGGCGCGTCGATGCCGACAAACACGTCCGGCCGCAGCTCACCGAAACGGCGGGTGAGATCCTTGCGGATCTTCAACAGGCGTGGCAAGCGCTCAAGCACTTCCACCACGCCCATGACCGCCAGCTCTTCCATTTCGTACCAGGCTTCGCAGCCTTCGGCCTGCATCAGCGGGCCGGCGACGCCGACAAAACGCGCGTCGGGGATCTGCGCCTTGAGCGCACGGATCAAGCCGGCGCCGAGAATGTCACCGGAGGTTTCTCCGGCGACCAGTCCGATAGTCAATGGACGATTCGACATAACTCAGCGAATGATGCCACGGGTGGAACGGGTGAAGAAATCGAGGTATTGCTGCACTACCGGCTGTTCTTTGGCCAGGGCTTCGATTTCCGCTTTCGCTTCATCCAGCGTTTTCTCGCTGCGATACAGGATTTTGTAGGCGTTGCGGATTGCCTGCATTTCATCCTTGTCAAAACCGCGGCGCTTCAGGCCGACCGCGTTGACGCCGAACGGCGTAGCGTGGTTGCCCTGAGCGATGACGAAAGGAGGCACGTCCTGAGCGACACCGGAACAACCGCCTACCATCACATGTGCGCCGATAATGCAGAACTGGTGGATCGCCGTCATGCCGCCGATGATGGCGTGATCGTCGATTTCCACATGCCCCGCCAGCGTGGCGTTGTTGGCCAGCACGCAAGCATTGCCGACCACGCAATCGTGGGCGATGTGCACGTTGACCATCAGCAGGTTGTCGTTGCCCACTTTGGTCAGGCCGGTGCCCTGCGCGGTGCCGCGATGAATGGTCACGCTTTCGCGGATGCGGTTGCGATCGCCCACTTCAACGCGCGTCGGTTCGCCCGCGTATTTCAGATCCTGATTCACTTCGCCGATAGAGGCGAATTGATAAATCTGATTATCGCAGCCAATCTTGGTAATGCCGTTCACCACCACGTGGGATTTCAGCACCGTGCCGGCGCCGATTTCCACCTGGGAGCCGACGTAGCAGAAAGGGCCGATATGCACGTTGGCGCCGATCACGGCGCCTTCTTCGACTATCGCGCTAGGATGGATAAAGGCGGTTTGGTCAATCACGGATTAAGCCTCCCGGCTGCGGGCACACATCATGGTTGCTTCGCAGACAATTTTACCGTCAACGGTCGCCACGCCTTTGAAGCGAGTCAGACCGCGGCGAGTTTTCTCGAAGGTGACTTCCATGACCATCTGATCGCCTGGCACCACAGGGCGCTTGAAGCGTGCTTCGTCGATACCGGCGAAGTAATACAGCTCGCCCGGCTCCAGTTTGCCGACGCTTTTAAACGCCAGGATACCGGTGGCCTGCGCCATGGCTTCCAGGATCAATACGCCTGGGAAAATCGGTTTGCCAGGGAAATGGCCCTGGAAAAACGGTTCATTCACCGATACGTTCTTCACCGCACGCAGATATTTGTGCTCTTCAAACTCGAGGACGCGGTCGACCAGCAAGAACGGGTAACGGTGAGGAAGCAGATCCAAAATTTCTGCAATATCCAGAGTATGAGTGTCAGTAGTCAAAATACTCTTCCTGTCTCTAAAAACTGATGGCATCAACAACACGGCCTGCGCTGACCCCAAAAGGAGATCATCATGCAGGCCGCAAATTAACATCTCTTTGCGCTTTTGGTCTCACGACCAACGCGTTTCGTTTTGTACCCGCCAGGGCGGGCGGCAATGATTAGTCTTTTCCGACTTTACGTTCGACAGCTTTCAAGCGTTTGCTGATCTCATCGATATTCATCACCAACGCAGCGGTTTTACGCCAAACCTTGTTAGGCTGCAACGGAATGCCCGAAGAGTATACCCCAGGTTCGGTGATTGGTCGCATAACCATTCCCATTCCGGTAACAACAACCTTGTCGGCAATCTCCATGTGACCGTTGATCACGCTGGCGCCGCCGATCTGGCAGTAGCGGCCGATTTTCAGGCTGCCGGCCATGATCACACCGCCGGCGACGGCGGTATTGTCGCCAATCACGACGTTATGTGCAATCTGGCATTGGTTGTCGATGATAACACCATTCCCGATTTGGGTGTTATCCAAAGCGCCGCGGTCAATGGTGGTGCAAGCGCCGATTTCGACGCGATCGCCGATAATCACCGTGCCCAACTGAGGGATCTTGATCCACTCGCCGCGCTCATTCGCATAGCCGAAACCGTCCGCGCCGATCACGGTGCCCGACTGAATCAGGCAGCGCTGGCCGATTTCGACCGCATGATAAATCGTTACGTTCGCCCACAGACGCGTACCCGCGCCGATGCGTGCGTGTTTGCCGATGAAACAGCCCGGGCCGATAACCACGTTATCGCCAAGCACAGCACCCGACTCGATCACCGCGTTCGCCCCAATGGCGACGTTCTGCCCCAGCTGCGCTTCAGGCGAGATCACCGCGCTTGGCGCGATATCCTGCGCCGGCGCCGGCGTAGTGTCCATCAGTTGCGCCATGCGCGCGTAGGTCAGATAAGGGTTTTTAACCACCAGCGCCGCAGCACGGCAGTGTGGTAAATCCGCTTCGGTAAGCACCACGGCGCTTGCCTGGCAGGAAGACAGCTGCTCTTGATAGCGGCTGTTTGACAAAAACGTGATTTGGCCAGGCTGTGCCGAATGCATAGAAGCAATGCCGGTGATGACGAGATCGCCATCACCGTGCAATTGTGCATCCAACTGCTGCGCTAAATCAGCCAGTCGAATTGAAAGCATGTGTTATTTAACCTGTTTCAGCACGTCAGCAGTGATATCTTTGGAAGAGTCTGCATAGGCAACGGCGTTGGCGTCGATCACCACGTCATAACCGCCTTTGCTGGCGACAGATTTCACCGCGTCCTGAATGCGGCTCAGGATCTTGTTACGTTCTTCCATCTGGCGACGGCGGTTGTCCTGCTCGAAAGCCTGGGCTTTCTGAGAGAACTGCTCGCGTTGCGCCATCACGTCTTTTTCCAACTTGCTGCGGTCGCTGGCTTTCATGGTAGCGCCGTCACGCTGCAGACGTTGCATTTTGGTCTGCAGGCTACGTTCCATGTTCTGGAGTTCGCTTGCACGGCCTTTAAACTCGTTTTCCAGCTGTTTAGCGACCGCTTCGCGGGCCGGCAGCTGTTGGAAAATGCTGGAGACGTTAACGACAGCGATCTTATCTGCTGCCTGAACGCCAGCTGAAGCAGCCATTGCTAAACCGAGGCCTGCGGCACACAACCACTTTTTCACTATAAACTCCTTACCATCACCCATTTGTGTCATATGACACTGAAGTACACAATTTGCCAGACTTGTCCCACCAAACAATGAGAATCATCTCCCTCTGCCGGCGGGCGCCTGGCCATTGCGATTCTTAATAACTGTTATGCCCAGAGGCGAGACCCGTTACCAGGTCTTACCGATGTTAAACTGGAACTGTTCGGACTTGTCGCCTTCGTATTTCTTGATCGGGTTGGCGTAAGAGAACACCAACGGCCCCAGTGGCGACATCCACTGCAGCGCGATACCGGCGGAAGAACGAATATTGCTGGCTTTGCTGTAGTCCGGCACGCCGTACATCAGCGTTTCGTTGGTATTCTTCCACTTGGTGTCCCACACGGTACCGGCATCGATGAACAGCGACGTCCGCACCGAGTTGGCGTATTTCTCGCTGATGAACGGCGTCGGGGTGATCAGCTCCAGGCTGGCGACCGCCATGGCGTTACCGCCCACCGCGTCATCCGAGCTACAGATGCTCTGACGATCGGTCGTGCTGCCGGCGTTGAACTGACACTGGTACGAGTTGGAGTTGTAGTACACCGCCTTCGGACCAATGGTGTTGGACTGGAAGCCGCGCACGGTGCTCGAACCACCGGCGTAGAAGTTCTCGTAGAACGGCATTTCCTTGCCGCCCAGCCCATCCGCGTAACCCAGACGGCCACGGCCCAACAGCACCCAGGTGCGATCGTCGTTGATCGGCACGTACTGTACGCTGTCCAGCGTCACCTTGTAGTATTCGTTGTCCGAGCCCGGAATGGTGACCTTGCCGTTCAACGTGGTGCGGTTACCCGAGGTCGGGAAGTAGCCGCGGTCCAGGTTGTTGTAGGTCCAGCCCAGGTTCAGCGTAAAGTCGTCGGTCGAGTAGCTGGCGCGGTCGGTCTTGTTCGCATCCACGCCCATCGAGTCGAGGTAACGCCACATGGCGATCTGCGGCTGCATGTTCGACAGGCCGTTGTGGACGTAGCCCAGGCCGGTACGCAACGAGTTGTTTTCGTTGATCGGGAAGCCCAGCGTACCGTCGATACCGTAACTCTTGTTGGTATAGTCCGACAGATCCGCGTCATCCGCCTTAAAGTCGTTGTAGAAGATGCGGCCGCCCAGGCTCACACCGTCAACGGTGAAGTACGGGTTGGTGACCGACAGTTCGGTATAGGTCTGGTAGTCGTTCTTGGTGCCGCTGATGCCGACCGAGTAGCCGGTACCCAACCAGTTATCCTGCTGCACGCCGGCCTGGAAGCTGACGCCGCTCTCGGTGCCGTAACCGACGCCGAAGTTGAAGGTACCGGTGTTGCGTTCTTTTACCTTGTAGGTCACATCGACCTGATCGGCGGTGCCCGGCACGCGCTGGGTTTCCACGTCAACCGTTTCGAAGTAGCCCAGACGGTTCAGACGCTCTTTGCCCTGCTCGACCTGCTCGTTGCCGAGCCAGGCGCCTTCCATCTGGCGCATTTCGCGACGCAGTACGGAATCCTTGCTGGTGTCGTTACCTTCGAACTTGATGCGACGCACGTAGAAGCGGTTGCCCGCGTCAACGTTGACGTGCAGTTTGACGGTTTTATCCGCGTCGTTGATCTCAGGCTGAGTGCCGACGCGCGGGTAGGCGTAACCATAACGGCCCAACATCGTTTTGATGTTGTCTTCCATTTTGGTCACCTTGCTGCCGTTGTACAGCTCGCCTGGCTCAATTTTGGTGATCTGAGCGACTTCCGCCGAGTGGCCGGCCAGATTGCCGTTCACGACAACATCGGAAAGCTTGTACTGCTCGCCTTCGGTGATGTTGATGGTGATGTAGATGCCTTTTTTATCCGGCGTCAGGCTCACCTGGGTAGAATCGATGTTAAAGCGGGCATAGCCGCGATCCAGATAGAAGCTGCGCAGGGTTTCGAGATCGCCCGCCAGTTTTTGCTTCTGGTATTTGCGATCGCCGACCAGGTTCCACCATGGCACTTCATCACGCAGTTGGAAGCGTGAGATCAGTTCGTCGTTGGTGAAGGCATGGTTGCCGACGATGTTGATTTGTTGAATCTTGGCGGAGACCCCTTCCGTGAACACCAGTTTCAGGTCGACACGGTTACGCGGCAACGGCGTGACTACGGCTTTCACCGAGGCGCTGTATTTACCGACGCTGTAGTAGAAGTCTTCCAGCCCTTTTTCAATGCTGGAGATCGTGGTGCGGTCGAGCGCCTCGCCCACCCGGACGCCGGAGGCTTCCAGGTTCTGCTTGAGCATGTCATCCTTCACCGACTTATTGCCGGAGAAAGTGATGCTGGCGATGGTAGGACGTTCCTTCACCTGCACGATCAAGGTATTACCATCGCGCAGCACGCGCACGTCCTCGAAGTTGCCGGTGGCAAACAAGGCACGGATGGTATTACTGATGTCATCGTCAGTGACGGTATCGCCGACGCGAACCGGCATGTTGAGTAACGCCGCACCGACGGCGACTCGCTGCAGGCCTTCGAAATGAATGTCTTTCACTACGAACCCGTCTGCACCGTATACGGTGGCGCTGCCAAACAGCAGCGACGCTATGAGCAACTTTTTCATCGCCATCGTTGTTATGCGTTCTTCCTAACCTATCCCCGCCCCTAGAGGCGGGAAAAATCATTGAAAAGTGCAAGACCCATCAACAACACCAGCACGATCGAACCTATGCGGTAGCTGTAGTCCTGTACTCGCTCGGAAACCGGCCCACCCTTCAGCTTTTCTATCGCCAGGAAGAGGAGATGCCCACCATCTAACACCGGTAATGGGAACAGGTTGATGATACCCAGGTTGACGCTAATCAACGCCAGGAACATCAGATAATACACGAACCCGACTCCGGCTGACGCCCCAGCTCCCTGTGCAATCGAGATCGGGCCACTCAGGTTGTTCAGCTTTACATCACCGGTTATTAATTTGCCCAGCATGTTGACCGTCAGCCGCATCAGCTGCCAGGTCTTGTCGCCGGCCTGATACAGCGCCGGGAACGGTCCATACTGGCGAATCGTTTTATACTCGTCCGGCAGCGGCAGCACTTTTGGAATGATGCCTGCAAACCCCACCGATTTGTCTTTTCCCACCGGCTTTGTATCCGGTATCAGCGTCAAAGACAAGGGGGCGCCGTTTCTTTCAATCTCCAAAGCCAGCGATTGCCCCGGGCCATCGTGGATACGCTTCACCAGCGTCTGCCAACGACCCAACGGCTGACCATCGACTTTAACGATCCTGTCCCCCGCTTGTAAACCCGCCTTTTGCGCCGCCGAGTTAGGCTGCACTTCCGCCAACACGGATTCGATCTGCGGGCCGCGCGGCATAATGCCCAGCGCGACAACGGGATCCTGCTTGTCCGGTTCAAAGTTCCACTGGCGCAAATCCAGGGTTTTGGTCACGACCTGCGAAGAGCCGAACGGCGCGACCCCGACTTCGGTTTGCGCATCGCCGATCTTCGCCACCAGCGCCAGACGAACTGACTCCCAATCAGGCGTTTCGATGCCGTCAACCGACTTTAGTTCCATGCCAGACGAAATTTCAGCCTTGGCGGCGATGGATTGCGGCGCGATTTCGCCGATCACCGGGCGGAAACTCGGCACGCCGATGATGAACACCAGCCAATAGGCAAGGATAGCAAACAGGAAGTTGGCGATGGGGCCGGCGCTGATGATGGCCGCGCGCTGCCAGACGGTTTTGTTGTTGAAGGCCTGATGGCGCATTTCCGGCGCCACCGACTCCACGCGCTCGTCCAGCATCTTCACGTAGCCGCCAAGCGGAATCAAAGCGATAACGTACTCGGTGCCCTGGCGATCGGTGCGGCGCCACAGCGCCCGGCCGAAGCCGATGGAGAAACGTTCAACGCGCACGCCGCAACGACGGGCAACCCAAAAGTGTCCGAACTCGTGCACGGTAATCAAAATACCGAGCGCAATCAGAAACGCCACCAGGTTCCAAAGCACGCTGACCATCATCCCTCACTTTCCGTCATTGACGGATTAAAACACCAACAGCATCAGGCAGGCAAACACCGGCACCGCCGCGGTCAGGCTGTCGATACGATCCAGTATGCCGCCGTGACCGGGAATCAAATGACCGCTGTCCTTGATGCCCGCTTCGCGTTTGAACATGCTTTCGGTCAAATCGCCCAGCACCGAAGCCAGCGCGGCGATCACCGAACAGGCCAACAGCGTGGTCGGCACCACGTTTAGCGGCGCGTAGCGGCCGAACAGCCAGGAAATGACCGCCGATGTCAGCAGCCCGCCGATCAACCCTTCCCAGGTTTTACCCGGCGAGACCTTCGGCGCCAGCTTATGCTTGCCGAACAGCTTGCCGAACATATAGGCGCCGGAATCCGCGCCCCACACCAGCAGCATCACGTACAGCAGCCACCAGGCGCCGGTAAACGGGTTTTGCTCATAGCCGAACTGGCGCAGTGCCAGCATGCCCCAAAAAAACGGCACGATGGTCAGCAGGCCGAACAGCAGGCGCAGCGGGCGCGAATTGCGCCAGATGGCGGCCGAGCCGGGGTAAAACAGCACCAGCAGCAGCGCCGCCAGCCACCAGGCCAGCGACAGCCACAGCGAGCCGCTTACCTGCGGCACGGATTGATGGTAGGCGGGAACGCTGAGCATCATCAGCGCCAGCAGAAAACCGCACAGTATCGCCAGCCAGATGCGCTGCGAACGGGAGGTAAAACCGGCCAATTGGCCCCACTCCCAGGCTGCTAACATGCACACGACGAGCGTTACCAGAGCAAAGGCCAGCGGCGGCAACAGGAACAGCGCCGCGATAACGATCGGGATTAAAATCAGAGCAGTTATGAGGCGATACTTCAGCAAAAGTTCTCCCTAGGACGCATCGGCGCCGATAGGTGTTGTTCCCCCGAAGCGGCGCTCACGTTGTGCAAATGCATTCAGCGCACCTTCAAAGACAAGTTCATCGAAATCAGGCCAGAGCACATCAGTAAAGTAAAGTTCAGCATAGGCGATTTGCCACAGCAGGAAGTTACTGATGCGATGCTCGCCACCGGTGCGGATAACCAGATCCACCGGCGCCAGGTCGCTCATGCAAACCCGTTCGCTCAATAATTCCTCGCTGATCTGATCCGGGTGCAACTCACCGCCCCGTACCCGCTCGGCCAGCTCCCTTACTCCCTGAATGATATCCCAACGGCCGCCATAGTTGGCAGCGATATTGAGCGTCAGGCCATCGTTATTTTCCGTCAGTGCTTCAGAGCGGCGGATCCGCTCCTGCAAACGCGCGCTGAACCGGCTAATATCGCCGATCACCCGCAGCCTGACGTTATGTTTATGCAGGCTTTTTACTTCACTATCCAAAGCGCGGACAAAAAGCTCCATCAGGGCGGAGACTTCCTGCACCGGACGGTTCCAGTTTTCGCTGCTGAAGGCATAAAGCGTGAGTGCATCTAAATGGTGGCTGGCGGCAAAACTGACCGCGCGGCGAACCGATTTCACCCCTGCTTTATGACCGAAGACACGTAACTTGCCCTGACGTTTGGCCCAGCGTCCGTTACCGTCCATGATAATGGCGACATGGCGCGGCCCCGGGGAAGATGGATTAGCCTCTTGTTGGTTTGCGGACGACATAACTCGTACTTATTTCCTCAATAGAAATATAACTGCCTTTCCGGAACATCAGGCCCTTACGCGCAAAAAAAGCCGTGTGCCCGACACGGCTTTCAGCCTGCCCTCGCGATACCCGACGCAGCCGGGTCGCCATTGGCGCACAAGGCGCCAATCGGGTCATAATTCAACGGTATAACCGCTGACAGGTGGCGCAGACTATACCACCTCAGCGGGGCATGAACAAACGACCCCGCGGCGGCACGCGCGAATTACGAGCAAAATCGGATAATCGCCGTGATCAGCCGCACAACGCGCGAACGCGTTCCTCGGCGGCGGCGCGCGCCTGGCGGTCAATGTCTAAGACCGCGTCGATGCAGGTCGGTTCCTGCAGCGCGAGACGCTCCACCACCTGGCGGTTGACCGCCGCAATGTCGGTAAAGCGGATCTGCTGCTGCAAAAATGCCGCCACGGCGATTTCGTTGGCCGCGTTCAGCGCGGTGGTCGCCGCCTGGCCGGCCTCGAACGCGTCGATCGCCAAATACAGGCAAGGATAACGCTCGCGTTCCGGTTCAGCGAAGGTCAGCGAACCGATGCGGCAGAAGTCCAGCGCTTCCACGCCGGAGTTCACGCGCTGCGGATACGCCATCGCGTGGGCGATCGGCGTGCGCATATCCGGCGTACCCAGCTGCGCCAGCACGCTGCCGTCGGCATAGCGCACCATCGAGTGAATCACCGACTGCGGGTGCAGGATCACTTCCATTTGCTCGGCCGAGGCGTTAAACAGCCAGCGGGCCTCAATGTATTCCAGACCTTTGTTCATCATGGTGGCGGAGTCCACCGAGATCTTGCGGCCCATCGACCAGTTCGGGTGGGCGCAGGCTTGATCCGGCGTCATCGCGGCGAACTGGTCCAGCGGCGTGGTGCGGAACGGACCGCCAGAGCCGGTAAGCACGATGCGCGAAACACCATGACTGTCCAGTGAAGAGTATCCCAACTGGCGCTGAATACTCTCAGGCAAACTCTGAAAAATCGCGTTGTGCTCGCTGTCGAGCGGCAGCAGTTGCGCCTGGCTTTGCCGCACCGCGTCCATAAACAGGCGGCCGCAGGTGACCAGCGACTCTTTGTTAGCCAGCAGCACCTGCTTGCCGGCGCGGATCGCCGCCAGCGTCGGCAACAGCCCCGCAGCGCCGACGATGGCCGCTGTCACTTGATCGACGTCGTCCAAAGCCGCCAGTTCGCAAGCCGCTTGCTCCCCGGCCAATACCTCGGTAGCGACGCCGTTTTCCGCCAGAATGACGCGCAGCTCGCGGGCGGCGCTTTCATCCGCCATCGCGGCGAAGGCGGGCCGGAATTCGATGCATTGCTGCGCCATGACCGCGACGTTGCGGCCGGCCACCAGCGCTTTGATCGCAAAACGCTCGGGATTCGCCCTGACCACGGCCAGGGTGCTGGTCCCTACCGAGCCGGTCGAGCCAAGAATGGTCAGTTGCTTCATGAGTTCACTCTGAATAACTGTCTGATGAGATCGGAGGTGCTCCAGTGTGGAACCTTGGACACCGCTTGTCCATGATCTTTCAGTACGATGAAACGGGATCTGCGCCACAAAAAACAAAGCGCCGCCCAGGCGACGCTTTTTTTCTGCACGATGCTGATTAGAAATCCATCAGCTCTTTTTCTTTCTCCGCCAACGCGGCGTCGACCAGCTTGATGTAAGCGTCGGTCATTTTCTGAATCTCGTCTTGTGAACGACGTTCTTCGTCTTCGCTGATCTCTTTGTCTTTCAGCAGCGCCTTGACCTTGTCGTTGGCGTCGCGACGCACGTTACGCACCGCTACGCGGCCCTGCTCGGCTTCGCCGCGTACGATCTTGATCAGATCCTTACGGCGTTCTTCGGTCAGCGGAGGCAGCGGAACACGAATGTCAGAACCGGCGGAAGACGGGTTAAGGCCCAGATCGGAGCTCATGATCGCTTTCTCAACGGCCTGGCTCAGGCTGCGGTCGAACACGTTGATTTTCAGCGTGCGGGAGTCTTCCACAGTCACGTTGGCCAGTTGACGCAGCGGCGTAGCGGCGCCGTAGTATTCCACCATGATGCCGTCCAGAATGCTTGGCGAAGCGCGGCCGGTGCGGATCTTGCTGATTTGGTTTTTGAATGCTTCTACGCTTTTTTCCATGCGTGAATCAGCATCTTTTCTGATTTCATTAGTCACGTTGCAAACCCTTGGAAGCTGGTTACTTGGCAGGCGATACTCAAGTATAGCCCGTAATCGTACTCGAAGAGCGCGCGGCGCCTGGCGTCACGCGCTCCGAAAAAGGGGTGTGAACAGCCTTATTTGCTGATCAGCGTACCTTCGTTCTCACCCATCACCACGCGGCGCAGCGCGCCAGGCTTATTCATGTTGAACACGCGGATCGGCAGACCGTGATCGCGGGCCAGCGTAAACGCCGCCAGATCCATCACTTTCAGCTCGCGCTCCAGCACGTCCTGATAGGTTAATTGTTCATACAGCGTCGCATCCGGGTTTTTCACCGGATCGGCGGAGTAGACCCCATCCACTTTGGTGGCTTTCAGCACCACGTCGGCTTCGATCTCGATACCACGCAGGCAAGCGGCGGAATCGGTGGTGAAGAACGGGTTGCCGGTACCGGCGGAGAAGATCACCACGCGGTTGTTGCGCAGCAGGCTGATCGCCTCTGCCCAGCTGTAATTATCACACACGCCGTTCAGCGGGATCGCCGACATCAGGCGGGCGTTCACATAGGCACGGTGCAGTGCATCACGCATAGCCAGGCCGTTCATCACGGTAGCCAGCATTCCCATGTGGTCGCCCACTACGCGGTTCATGCCGGCTTGCGCCAGGCCCGCGCCGCGGAACAGGTTCCCGCCGCCAATAACTACACCGACCTGAATTCCCAGTTCGACCAGCTCTTTCACTTCCTGAGCCATGCGATCCAAAACGCTGGCGTCGATACCAAAACCTTCTGCACCTTGCAGGGCTTCGCCACTCAGTTTAAGCAGAATACGCTGATATACGGGTTTTGCATTGGTTGCCATGGTGTTCTGTCCTAAGAAGCAGTATTAGTAGTGGGGATTTCAGCCGATGAAACGCGCCTGAGGTGAGTATCACGCTGCAGGGCCTGCCACCGGTGTAATTCTGGCTGGATAGTATGGAACCGCCAGACGGCGGTTCCATCGACAGTCATTAAGACTGTTTGCTCATCGCGGCAACTTCAGCAGCGAAGTCGGTTTCGACTTTCTCGATGCCTTCGCCCACTTCGAAGCGAATGAAGTTGGTCACGTCAGCGTTGTGCTCTTTCAGCACCTGAGCAACGGATTTGCTCGGATCCATAACGAAAGGCTGACCGGTCAGAGAAACTTCGCCGGTGAATTTCTTCATGCGGCCTTCAACCATTTTCTCTGCGATTTCTTTCGGCTTGCCGGACTGCATGGCGATGTCCAGCTGAACCTGGTACTCTTTTTCTACCACTTCAGCAGACACGTCTTCTGGCTTCACGAACTCTGGCTTGCTCGCCGCAACGTGCATTGCGATTTGCTTAACCAGTTCTTCGTCCGCGCCTTTAGCCGCAACCAGAACGCCGATACGCGCGCCGTGCAGGTAGCTGCCCAGCACGTCGCCTTCCAGGGAAGCAACGCGACGAATGTTGATGTTTTCGCCGATTTTTGCCACCAGCGCTACGCGCTCTTCTTCGAACTGTGCTTTCAGCACGTCAACGTCAGTGATTTTGCCAGCCATAGCGGCATCCAGCACTTTGTCGGCGAACGCCTGGAAACCGGCGTCTTTTGCTACGAAGTCAGTCTGGCAGTTAACTTCCAGAATGATGCCGTAGTTGCCTTCGATCTTGGTTTTGATCACGCCGTCAGCAGCCACGTTGCCTGCTTTTTTAGCGGCTTTGATCGCACCGGACTTACGCATGTTTTCGATTGCCAGTTCGATGTCGCCGTTGGATTCAACCAGCGCCTTCTTGCAATCCATCATGCCAGCGCCGGTACGCTCGCGCAGTTCTTTTACCAGGGCAGCGGTAATATCAGCCATTTCTTTTTCCTCGGTTATCTCGCGTGGAGACAGTTCTCATTCAGATAAGCAAAGGGGGCCTTAACAGGCCCCCCTAACCAACATATGTCAATACCTGGTTAATAAGGGCTCAGTGACGAGCTTGCCTTATTATTCAGCTTCTACGAAGCCTTCTTCCGCCTGAACGGCCAGATCTTGAGAACGACCTTCACGCACAGCGGCAGCAACAGCAGTCAGGTACAGGTTTACTGCACGGATTGCGTCGTCGTTACCAGGGATGATGAAGTCAACGCCGTCTGGGTTGGAGTTGGTATCAACGATAGAGAATACCGGGATACCCAGGTTGTTGGCTTCTTTGATCGCGATGTGCTCGTGATCGGCATCGATAACGAACAGTGCGTCTGGCAGACCGCCCATATCTTTGATACCGCCCAGGGAGTTTTCCAGCTTGGCCAGTTCACGAGTGCGCATCAGCGCTTCTTTCTTGGTCAGCTTGTCCAGGGTGCCGTCTTGAGACTGGATTTCCAGATCTTTCAAACGCTTGATGGACTGACGAACGGTTTTCCAGTTAGTCAGCATGCCACCCAACCAGCGGTGGTTCACGAAGAACTGGTCACAGCTGTTCGCAGCGTCTTTTACCGCTTCGCTTGCTGCGCGTTTGGTACCAACGAACAGGATCTTGCCTTTACGGGAAGAGATCTTGCTCAGTTCAGCCAGAGCGGCGTTGAACATTGGTACGGTCTGCTCCAGGTTGATGATGTGAACCTTGTTACGAGCGCCGAAGATGAAAGGCTTCATTTTCGGGTTCCAGTAACGGGTCTGGTGACCAAAGTGAACACCAGCCTTGAGCATGTCGCGCATGGAAACAGTTGCCATGATTAAACCTCTATAGATTAATTGGGGTTATGCCTCCACGTATCCCATAACGCCGACCCTGGCGGCGACAAGTCACCTCAGGGCACCCCGGCGGATGTGCCGATACGTGTGTGTTATTTACACAAAATGAGTGCAGTTAAAGTATTTTCGGCCGATTCCCGCCAGGTCACAAGAACCAAGTCGCGGATCGCCGGCGCGCTTTATACCATAAACCCGCCGCAGACACCAACTTTTGTTGCGTTTCGCCGGGCGTCAGGAAATGAAATTTGGCAGCCCCCGGCCGGGCTGATACCATAAGTCACTGCTTCTTATTGTCGACGATAACGACACCTGCGGACGAATTTCATGGCAATCTCAATTAAAACACCTGATGACATCCAAAAAATGCGCGTGGCCGGCCGCCTGGCCGCCGAAGTGCTGGAGATCATCGAGCCGCACGTCAAACCTGGCGTGACCACCGGCGAACTGGACCGTATCTGTCACGAGTACATCACCAACGAGCAGCAGGCCATCTCCGCCTGCCTCGGCTACCACGGCTTCCCGAAATCCGTGTGCATCTCGGTGAACGAAGTGGTGTGCCACGGCATCCCGAGCGATGACAAAACGCTGAAAGACGGCGACATCGTCAACATCGACGTGACCGTGATTAAAGACGGTTTCCACGGCGACACCTCGAAGATGTTCATCGTCGGCAAACCGACCATTCTGGGCGAGCGCCTGTGCCGCGTCACTCAGGAAAGCCTGTATCTGGCGCTGAAGATGGTCAAACCGGGCATCCGTCTGCGCACCTTGGGCAAAGCCATCCAGCAATTCGTCGAAGCCGAGAAGTTCTCCGTGGTGCGCGAGTACTGCGGCCACGGCATCGGCGAAGTGTTCCACGAAGAGCCGCAGGTGCTGCACTATGACGCGGACGACGGCGGCGTGGTGCTGCAGCCGGGCATGGCCTTCACCATCGAACCGATGGTCAACGCCGGCGACTACCGTATCCGCACCATGAAAGACGGCTGGACGGTAAAAACCAAAGATCGCAGCTTGTCGGCGCAGTATGAGCATACTATTGTGGTCACTGATAACGGCTGCGAGATAATGACGTTGCGCAAGGATGACACCATCCCCAACATCATTACGCACGAGATGTAAGCACTGCGGCGCACGCCGCGTGCAGAATGTCACCAGGCCGGCTTATGCCGGCCTTTTTTATGGGCTGCGCACTATGTCTGACAATCTCCTTCAACCGGCCGTGCCGATGCCGCCCGCCTCTCCCAGCGTCTACGGCGACGACGAGCTCACCTGCCCGCTGCTGAAACAGCGGCTGGAGCAGTTCCAGCTGTGGCTGGCGGCGGCGTTCGACGCCGGCTCCAGCGCCGAAAGCCTGGTGGCGGCGCGCAGCGACTTCATCGATCGCCTGCTGCGCCGGCTGTGGACGTTCTACGGCTTTGAAGATATCCCGGAAACCGCGCTGGTGGCGGTCGGCGGTTATGGCCGCGGCGAGCTGCATCCGCTGTCGGATATCGACGTGCTGGTGCTCAGCCAGCGCCGGCTGACGGAGCAACAGTCGCAGCGGGTCGGCGAGTTCATCACCCTGCTGTGGGATCTCAAGCTGGAAGTGGGCCACAGCGTGCGCACCCTGGAAGAGTGCCTGCTGGAAGGGCTGGCGGATCTGACCGTGGCCACCAACCTGATCGAATCGCGCATGATTTGCGGCGACGTCGCGCTGTTCCTGCAGATGCAAAAGCATATCTTCAGCGACGGCTTTTGGCCCTCGCCGCAGTTCTTCCACGCCAAGATCAGCGAGCAGCAGGAGCGTCATCAGCGCTACCACGGCACCAGCTATAACCTGGAACCGGATATCAAAAGCAGCCCCGGTGGCCTGCGTGACATCCACACGCTGCTGTGGGTGGCGCGCCGCCACTTCGGCGCCACCTCGCTGGACGAAATGGTCGGTTTCGGTTTCCTCACCCAGGCCGAGCGCAACGAGCTGAACGAATGCCAGAGCTTCCTGTGGCGCATCCGCTTTGCGCTGCATCTGGTGCTGCCGCGTTACGACAACCGTCTGCTGTTCGATCGTCAGCTCAGCGTGGCGCAGCTGCTGCGCTATGAAGGCGAAGGCAACGAGCCGGTCGAGCGCATGATGAAAGACTTCTACCGCATGACGCGCCGCGTCGGCGAGCTGAACCACATGCTGCTGCAGCTGTTCGACGAAGCCATCCTGGCGCTGGACGCCACCGAAAAGCCGCGTCCGCTGAACGACGATTTCCAGCTGCGCGGCGATCTGATCGATCTGCGTGACGAAACGCTGTTTATCCGCGAGCCGCAAGCCATCATGCGCATGTTCTACCTGATGGTGCGCAACCGCGAGATCAAGGGCATTTACTCCACCACCGTGCGCCAGCTGCGCCACGCGCGCCGCCACCTGAAACAGCCGCTGTGCACCATCCCGGAAGCGCGCGATCTGTTTATGGCCATCCTGCGTCACCCCGGCGCGGTGTCGCGCGCGCTGGTGCCGATGCACCGTCACAGCGTGCTGTGGGCCTATATGCCGCAGTGGGGCAAGATCGTCGGGCAGATGCAGTTCGATCTGTTCCACGCCTATACCGTCGACGAACACACTATCCGCGTGCTGCAGAAGCTGGAGAGCTTCGCCGATGCGCAAACCCGGCCGCGCCATCCGCTGTGCGTGGAGCTGTATCCGCGCCTGCCGCACCCGGAACTGCTGCTGCTGGCGGCCTTGTTCCACGATATCGCCAAAGGGCGCGGCGGCGATCACTCGATCCTCGGCGCGGAAGACGTGGTGGAGTTCGCCGAACTGCACGGCCTCAACTCGCGAGAAACCCAGCTGGTGGCCTGGCTGGTGCGCTGCCACCTGCTGATGTCGGTCACCGCGCAGCGCCGCGATATCCAGGATCCGACGGTGATCCAGCAGTTCAGCAGCGAAGTGCAGAGCGAAACCCGCCTGCGCTATCTGGTGTGCCTGACGGTGGCGGATATCTGCGCCACCAACGAAACCCTGTGGAACAGCTGGAAGCAGAGCCTGTTGCGCGAGCTGTATTTCGCCACCGAAAAACAGCTGCGCCGCGGCATGCAAAACAGCCCGGATTTGCGCGAACGCGTGCGCCACCATCGCCTGCAGGCGCTGGCGCTGCTGCGCATGGACAACATCGACGAAGAGGCGCTGCACCGCATCTGGAGCCGCTGCCGCGCCGATTACTTCCTGCGCCACTCGCCGAATCAGCTGGCCTGGCACGCCCGCCACCTGCTGGCCCACGACTCCACCCAGCCGCTGGTGCTGGTCAGCCGCCAGGCGACGCGCGGCGGCACCGAGATCTTCATCTGGAGCCCGGATCGCCCTTACCTGTTCGCCGCCGTCGCCGGAGAGATGGATCGCCGCAACCTGAGCGTGCACGACGCCCAGATCTTCACCAACCGCGACGGTATGGCGATGGACACCTTTATCGTGCTGGAGCCGGACGGCAGCCCGCTGGCGCAGGATCGCCACGCGGCGATCCGCCAGGCGCTGCTGCAGGCCATCACCCAGCGGGAGTACCAGCCGCCGCGCGTGCGCCGCCCCTCTTCCAAGCTGCGCCACTTCAGCGTGCCGACCGAGGTCACTTTCCTGCCGACCCACACCGATCGCCGCAGCTACCTGGAGCTGACCGCGCTCGACCAACCCGGCCTGCTGGCGCGGGTGGGCGAAGTGTTCGCCGATCTGGGGCTGTCGCTGCACGGCGCGCGCATTTCCACCATCGGCGAGCGGGTCGAGGATTTGTTTATCCTGGCCGACGGCGAGCGGCGCGCGCTCGACCAAGAAACGCGCAGAAAGTTGGAGCAACGGTTGACAGAGGCCCTCACCCCAAACGATAAAATGTGATACAAGTAACTTTTTACCGACAACATCAGGAAAGAGAACAGCATGCAGCAATTACAGAACGTTATTGAAAGCGCCTTCGAACGCCGTGCGGACATCACTCCGGCGAACGTAGACACCGTAACGCGCGAAGCGGTAAACCAGGTGATCGGCCTGTTGGACAGCGGCGCCCTGCGCGTTGCCGAGAAGATCGACGGTCAATGGGTCACCCACCAGTGGCTGAAGAAAGCCGTGCTGCTCTCTTTCCGCATCAACGACAACAAGGTGATGGACGGCGCGGAAACCCGCTACTACGACAAAGTGCCGATGAAATTCGCCGACTACGACGAAGCGCGCTTCCAGAAGGAAGGTTTCCGCGTCGTGCCGCCGGCCACCGTGCGCCAGGGCGCGTTCATCGCTCGCAACACCGTGCTGATGCCGTCTTACGTTAACATCGGCGCCTACGTCGACGAAGGCACCATGGTCGACACCTGGGCCACCGTCGGTTCTTGCGCGCAGATCGGCAAAAACGTTCACCTGTCCGGCGGCGTCGGTATCGGCGGCGTGCTGGAGCCACTGCAGGCCAACCCGACCATCATCGAAGACAACTGCTTCATCGGCGCGCGCTCCGAAGTGGTGGAAGGCGTGATCGTGGAAGAAGGCTCGGTGATTTCGATGGGCGTTTACCTCGGCCAGAGCACCCGCATCTATGACCGCGAGACCGGCGAAATCCATTACGGCCGCGTGCCGGCGGGTTCGGTGGTGGTTTCCGGCAACCTGCCGTCGAAAGACGGTTCTTACAGCCTGTACTGCGCGGTGATCGTCAAGAAAGTCGACGCCAAAACCCGCGGTAAAGTCGGCATTAATGAGTTATTGCGCACTATCGACTAAATTGAAATAGCGGGTGATTCACCCGCTATTTTTTTGTCTGCGTTTCGCTGGCAGTCACAGTCGCAGATCTCGCTTTCCGCCATAATTGCAGTCGTGGAATATAACGATCACATCTAAAGAGGGCGCAGTATGTACGATAACTTGAAGAGTTTGGGCATCAATCAACCGGAAGACGTCGATCGCTATAGCCTGCGTCAAGAGGCCAACAACGACATCCTCAAGATCTATTTCCGCAAGGACAAAGGCGAGTTCTTCGCCAAGAGCGTGAAGTTCAAGTACCCGCGCCAGCGTAAAACCGTGGTGGCGGACAACGCCGGCCAGGGCTACAAGGAAATTCACGAGATCAACCCGAACCTGCGTTACGTGATCGACGAGCTGGATCAGCTGTGCCAGCGCGATCAGGTGGAAGTGGATCTGAAGCGTAAAATCCTCGACGACCTGCGCCATCTCGAGGGCGTGGTGTCGCACAAGATTGCCGAGATCGAAGCCGATCTGGAAAAACTCACCCGCGGCAAATAATGCGGTTCGGTTAACCCGCATCATCGTTAAGGCGCCCTTTTGCGGCGCCTTTTTACGTTATGACTGCAGCAGCGTGCCCCACTGCTCGACCCACGGGCAGGCGGCCACTTCCGGCTCCGGCTGTTCCATCGCATCGATCTCCAGCACTTCGCCAACGCGGGTGGCACCCTGCTCCTGCAGCAGCGCGTCGAACGCGCGCCCGGCGCCGCAGAAGTTGTCATAGCTGCTGTCGCCGAGGGCGATCAGCCCATAGCGCAGCTCCGGCTGATAGCCAACCCGACCGCGGATAGCGTGGAACAGCGGCGCGATGCTGTCCGGCAGATCGCCCTGCCCGGTGGTGGAGGTGATCACCAGCGCGTAGTGCTGACGATAATACTGCCAGGCCTCCAGCGTGCCCTCTTCGAACAGTTTGACCTCATGGCCCTGCTCGCTGAGGATGTTTTGCGCCTCTTCCGCCACCAGCAGCGAATTGCCGTAGACCGTTCCCACGAAGATACCAACCTGAGCCATGGCTCCTACTCCCTTCATTACCTTTAAAAATTGTCAGCTATCCTGACCGTTAGCCGCGCTAAACTCAACCCCGGCAAGTTCAGGGAATACCCCCGCCCAGCCGAACTGCGCCATCACCCCTTGCCAGGCTTCGTCCCAGCGCGCCGTTACCTGCAGCGGCTCGCCGGTCACCGGGTGCGTCAGTTGCAGGTGGCTGGCGTGCAGCATCAGGCGCGGGCAGCCGAAATGCTGCGCCATCCCGCGGTTCTGCCGCAGATCGCCGTGCTTGCTGTCGCCGATGATCGGATGGCGAAGATGCGCCATGTGGCGCCGCAGTTGGTGCTTGCGGCCGGTTTCCGGCTGCAGTTCCACCAGACTGTACCGCGCGCTGTCGTAGCGGCCGATGGCCACCGGCATCTCTACCTGCGCCAACGGCCGGTAGTGCGTCACCGCCGGCTGCGGCCCCTTGTCGGCATCGGCATGTTTATCGGCGATTTTATCCAGCTCAGCCGTCAGCGGGTAGTCGAGGGTCGCCTCCTCCTGCACGTAACCGCGCACCACCGCATGATAGGTTTTCTGCACCTGGTGCTGCTCGAACTGCTGCGACAGCAGGCGCGCCACCTCACTGGAGAGCGCCATCAGCAATACGCCGGACGTCGGGCGATCGAGACGGTGCACGGTAAAGACATGCTGCCCGAGCTGATCGCGCACCGTCTGCATCATAAAGCGAGTTTCATGACGGTCCAGCCAACTGCGGTGCACCAACCAGCCCGACGGTTTGTTCACCGCCACCAGGTGTTCATCCTGATACAAAATCTCAATCACATCGCGTTCCCAGGTCAATAGCCGTTTCGGGCGCGAGTATAACAGGCATGAGACGCAACGCTAGTTCACCCATTCGATGGTCACCAGGCGCGTATCGGCGCGGCCGCGATCGTCCACCGCCCGAATGCGGTAACGCCCATTGTTGATCGGCCGCCAGTCGATCGGTTTTTTACTGGCGCTGCTGCCGAGATAGATATCATCGACGAACCAGTACACCGTCTTGCTGTCGGCGTCCGTCACCGCATTGAAGGCGATGTTGTCCCGTCCCTGCTGCGACTGGCGCAGGGTATAAGTGGTGTTTTTCAACGGCGAGGTGATGCGCGGCGCGTTGCCGCCGACGGCGATGCCGTTGTCCTTGCAGCGATTGACCGGCGGCGCCCGCTTCGGCAGCCCGGCCTGGGCGAACACGTTGGCCAAATCGGAAGGCCAGAATTCAAAAATTTCGGTGCGGGTCTGCGCCGCATCATACGGCGGGCAAACGACCTCGCCGCTGTGAATATCCAGCACCACCGGCCGGTAGACGCTGTCTACCTTGATCGGCGACTTGCCGGGAATGAACCAGGTCTTGCCCTTTTGCTGGCACCACGGCGTCGGCAGATCGCCGCTGGCGAGACAAATGTCTACCCGCCGCAGCCGCTTGGGGAACGGATGTTTCGGTTCCCGCAGGGCAGGATAGCTGGCGTTGACGCTGTCGATGATATTGAAAAACAGCGGCGCGGCCGCCTCGGCGCCGACCAACGCATTGTTGCCGCGCCCGTCGAAATTGCCTTCCCACACCACCAGCACGTAAGGACCGAAAATCCCGACGCTCCAGGCGTCGCGAAAGCCCCAGGAGGTGCCGGTCTTCCAGTACACCGGCAGCGACGAAGAACGCTGCGCCAGCGTATCGCCCGGCCGCCGGTGCTGGCGCAGCATATCCAGCGTGATGAAACTGGCCTCCTCGCTCAGCAGCCGCACCGGCGTCGATTCGGCCTGGTTCAACTGCATGCGAAGCGGCCGCAGCTCACCGCGATTCGCCAGCAGCGCATACAGCTTCGCCAATTCCTGCGCCGTTACCTCGCCGCCGCCCAATACCAGCGACAGCCCGTAGTGGCTCTCATTGGCCATATTGGCGACGCCGGTCAGGCGTAAGAACTGATAAAAAGTCGGCTGGCGCAGCTGCGAGGCGACATATACCGCCGGAATATTGCGGCTGAAATTTAGCGCGTCGGTGGCGGTCACCGGGCCGAGGAAGCGCCGGTCGAAATTTTCCGGCGCATAGGCGCCGAACGACGAAGGCACGTCTTTCAGGATGGTCATCGGATGCAGCACGCCCTGCTCCATGCCCAGCGCGTAGATGAACGGCTTCAGCGTCGATCCCGGCGAACGCTTGGCGTTGGTGCCGTTCACCTGCCCCTGAATTGGACGGCTGTAATAGTCCGCCGAGCCCACCAGCGCGCGCACCCCCATATCGCGGCTGTCCACCAGCAGCACCGCGGCGTTTTGAATGCCGCGGCTGCGGTTGCGGGCGATAAAGGCGTTAACCTGTCGCTCGACCAGCCGCTGCAACCCGGCGTCCAGCGTAGTGTCGACGCGAGTGTCGCGCTGCACCAGTTGCTGCGTCTGCAGGCGCAGCTGTTCGATAAAGTGCGGCGCAATATAGGGCACTTGCTCAGGCTGCCGCAGCGCCAGCGGCAGGCGGAACAGCGTTTGCTGGCTGGCGTCAGTCGGGTAAACCTGTTGCCAGCGCAGGAACAGACGGTTGCGCGCCTGCGTCAATGCGGCGCCGAGCACGCCGGTTTTCGGCTCCAGACGGTAGCTGGGCGACTGCGGCAACACCGCCAGCGTCAGCGCCTCCGGCAGGGTCAACGCCTTCGGCGACTTGGCGAAATAGATCAGGCTGGCGGCGCCGATGCTTTCGATATTGCGGCCGTAGGGCGCGTAATTCAGGTAGGCTTCCAGGATATCACGCTTGGAGTAGCTCAATTCCAGCTGCACCGCGCGCAGCACCTGCAGCAGCTTGCCGCCTGGCGTGCGGGTATTGAGATGCCAGCGCATCCGCGCCAGCTGCATGCTGATGGTCGATCCGCCCTGCATTTTGCCGCCGGCGACATAGCTGCGCCAGAAGCCGCGCATCAGGCTGACGGGGTTAAATCCGGGGTTGTAGTAGAACCAGCGATCTTCGTGCAGCAGCAGCCCGCGCACCGCCAGCGGCGACACCTGTTCCAGCGGGGTCCACAATCGGTAGCGATCGTCGTTGGCCAGCGTGATGCGCAACAGCGCGCCGTGCCTGTCGTAATAAACGGAAGACTGCGGCAGCCCCAGCCACAGGGGCGGATGCGGCCACAGCCGAATCGCGGCCAACAGCAGCGCCAGTAAAAACGCCGCCATCAAGCCGTTTTGCAGCACGCGCCCGGTCAGGATCTTCATACGTTCTCAGCATTCCGGCGCCAGACGCTGGCCTGGTGCCGGATATGGCCTAGTCGTTGCCCGCCGGCACCACCACCAACTTGCCGCCGCCGGCCGACATGGCCTGCACTTCACGGTCATACATGGCTTCGCCGTAGGCCGGTGGAACAATAAAGCTGCCGGTATTGGTGGCCTTGATCTGATAAACAAACTCCTGCACCTCGGTGCCGGCACTGCCGTAGATAATCACCCGATCTTCGCGGATATCGCTGTAGTCCGGCGCCCAGGTGGAGCCGGAGGCGGCCAGCGGCGACTGCCAGCCGCCGCGATCGTCGCTCTCCTCGCCGGCGTCGGCCGGCTCCGGCGGCGTCTGCTGCACCACTTCGAACCCGCCCGGCAGCAGATCGACGATCGCCAGGTTGCTCTGCCCCTCTTTCGAGTTGGCGCGCACCTTCAGATGGACATTGATCTTCTGCCCCAGCGTCACCTGCGTCACCGGCTTGCCCTGTTCGTCGGTGTAATCGCGGACGATCTCAATCCCGCGCGACAGCGCTTTTTGCGGCGCATTCAGGTCGTAACCGGCCTGCGTCACCACATACCAGGCCGGCGCGCTGCCGCCGTTGGTGAAGCGCACCGCAGTGGCGTCAGCGTTAAATTGCCCCTGAACGAACAGCCCTTGCAGATCGCTGATGCGCTGCGGCTCGCCGCCGGCTTTGCCCACCTGCGCGATGCCCAATGCATCCGCATTGGCGGACTGCGCCGCCACCTGGGCCGAGTAGCTTTCCAACGCCAGAATGCTCATCGCGGAAGAGTAGGTGGTGTAGCGCTCTTCTTTCAACGCCTTGACCATATTCTCCAGCACCTGCGGCGGGATCGACGCCACCTTCTCCGGGAAGTGGCGGGTAATCAGATACAGCCGCGTCGCATCCTGCACCAGCGGATCGAAATAGTTCTGCGTCCACCAGGCGCTGTCATACGCCTTGCTCAGTTGCTGCCAGCTCGGTTGCAGCAGCGCGGCGGCTTCGTCGTCCATCTTCAACAGGCGATAGGAAGAGGCCAGATAGAGCGCGCTCAGATCGGTTTTCCACTCTTCGCCATAGCGTTTTTGCAGCGTATCCTGCACCGCCGCCAGCGAGTTGGTGGTCACTTCGCCCTGCAGCGTCAGCAGGTAAACCGCCCAGCTGCGCAGGCGCAGCAGATACAGATCGTCGAAACCGCTGGCCGCCAGCTCGCGCAACGCGCCGTTGGCTTCATCCAGCATGCCTTCCGGCAGGGCGTAGCCCGCCGCTTTGGCTTCGAGCAGATATTGCACCACATAAGGCGTGACGAAAGGATCGGCATCCGGCGATGAACGCCAGGCGCCGATCGCCCCGCTGTCGTTCTGACGGGCGCGCAGCACGCCCAGCAGATTGCGCAACTGCTTGCTGACTTCCGCCTGGCTCAGGCTGCTTTTCATCTCCGGATGACGGCTCTGCAGCATCAGCGGAATGGAGCGGCTGACGATCTGCTCGGAACAGTAATACGGGTAATCCGCCAGGTATTGCGCCAGCCCGCTGGTCAGCACCAGCGGCGAATTCGACACCGCCGCCCGGCGCTGCGCGAAAGCGTCGAACATCTGGCGCAGGCCATCGACGTTCTGGCTGCCGCCGCTCATGCGCCCCATCACCGACTGGGTGCGGTACGGCGCCGCCGGCCGCACCGAGGTGCTGACGGTGCGGCGGCTGGCCTGGTCGCCGTAACGGGCGTCGAACACCAGCGGCGCATCGCCCAGCACGGCTTTGGCGCGCAGACGGAAGGTGATCACGCCTTCGCGTTTTGCCGCCAGCGTCAGGCTTTGCGTCGCGTTGCCCACCACCTCCAACTGCGGCGGCGGCGTCAACAGGACGTTGATGGCCACCGACTGGCCGTTCAGCCCTTCGAGGTTGTTGCTGACGCCCACGCTGACGTCGAACTCGTCGCCCGGCGCCACCATCGCCGGCACGTTCGGCGTCATGATGAAGCTGTCGCGTACCGTGGCGGCGGTTTGCGCCTTACCGATTTTCTCCGGCGTCACCGAAATCGCCATGACGCGGATCTTGCCGTTGAAGTAATCCGGCACCGGATAGACGAACTGTTTCTCGCCGCTGACCTCGGTAATGCCGGACCAATAGGCCACCGGCTTATCGCGCTTGCGCTTGAACGGGTTGAGGTTGAGATCCAGCCCTTCGCCCGCATCGCCGCCCGGCGCCGCGGTCAGCGCCATCAGCTTGCTGAACTCCGGCAGGATCAGATCGAGGATCTGCGAGCTGCTCACGTTCAGTTCGCGCTTGCTGAAGAAGAACTCCAGCGGATCCTTCAGACGGTAACGCGCCACCTGCAGAATGCCCTCATCGACGGCGAACAGCGCCACCTGCTGCGGCGCATCGGTCTTGACCGTCATCGTCAGGTTTTCACCCGGCTTGATGACCTCCGGCGCCGTCACCTCGAGGCTGTTTTGGCGCGCCTTGGTGCTGATCTTGAACGGCATCACGCCGTAGCTCAGCGGACTCATGAAGATCTCGCTGGAGTTGATGTCGCGCACGAACTGCACGTTGATGTAGCCGTTGCCCTCCATGCCGACCGGCACGCGGATCGTCTGCACCGAGCTGGTGGTGTCGGTGTGGAACCACTGCCAGGCGTAAACCTTTTCCTTTTCAATGGTGATCAAGCCACTGCCGGTATAAGGCGCGTTGATCGCCACCTCGATCTCCTCACCGGGCTGGTATTCCGCCTGGTTGAGTTTCAGCTTCAGTTCGGCGTTGCGATCCAGCGAACGGCTCAGGTTGGCGTTGCCGGCCACGCTGTAGGCGACGCGGTTGAGCGTCTTGCCCTGCGCATCTTCAATCACCAGCACGAAGTCGCCCGGCTTATCGGTCGCCAGCCGCAGATCCGCGCCCTGCTCGCCCAGCGCCAGCGGCTGTTCCGACAACTGCACTTCCTTCATCTTCGACTGGTATTTGTAAACGCCCGAATCCTGTTTGGTCAGCACCGAAATGTATTTCTGCTCGATCAACACCTGCTTCAGGTTCGGCATGGCGATCTGTTTCAGGGCCGGATCGATGGCGATCACGTTCAGATGCCGCTCCGCGTCGCGGTTGATGTAGCCCAGATCGCCGTCCGCCTTCACGCCGATCAGATAATCGTAAGGGGAAACCAGCGTGCGGGCGGTAGCCGCCACCGAACGCCCGCCGCCGGCGACGAACGCCTCCGACAGCAATTGCAGCTGATAGGTGGCGTCGGCGTAGGATTTCAGATCGAGCGGAATATCGGCCGCGCCGTGCTCATCGGTGGAGCGATCTTCCAGCTCGGTCTCGAACCCGTCGCTGTTTTGTCGGTTTTCATAGAACGCATAATCCGGGAAACGATCGAAGCTCGGATACATCGGCCGCAGCGTCAGCCTGGTGGTCACGCGGCGATCCTGCGCCGGGGTGCCGAACAGGTTCTGCACATCGATGCTGGCCTTCAGCTCAGACGGTTTTACCCAGCCTTGCTGGCGGTCCGGCGTCAACGCCAGTTTCACTTTCAGCTGATCCGGTTCGAACTCCTTCACATTGACTGCGGTATGGCCGAGCAGCGTGGAGGTGTCGTTGTTTTTGCCGATCAGATACAGGTAGACGTTCCACTCGCCGGTCGGTGAGTTTTCATCGGTGGTATAGCTCAGCTCGTTGAAACCGCTGGCGCCCAGCGTCAGCGGCACGGTGGACATCAGCTTGTCGCGCGGATCGCGGATTTCGGCGCGCACCGGCACGCCGGCCAGGCCAACGCCCCAGTCGGCGGCACGGGTGATCAGGCCAATATTGAAAGTATCCCCCGGCCGATAAACGCCGCGATCGGAGAACAGGTAGCTGCTGAGCGTGCGCGGATCGGTCGGCGTTTGTTCACCGGCGACGTCGAAGCGCGAGAAGTCCAGCCCGCGATCGTTATAGCTGCCGGTCGGCAGGAAGGAGACATCCCCCTCTTTTTCCACCAGGAACATCACCGGCTGGCGCTCGTTGGTGTACACATCCAGCGCCGGGAAACGCACGTGGCCATCGGCGCCGGTGGTTTGGCTGAGCAGCGTCACGCCGTTTTTGGCCACCACCGACACGGTGGCGCCGCTGACCGGCGCGCCGCTTTGAATCGACTGCACAAAGACGTCGCGCGTCTTGTCCTGCGAGCTCTTGGCGACGATGCCCAGATCGGTCACCACCACAAAGCGCGAATCGCCGACGTCGGGCTGCTCTTCCCCTTCGCTCTCATCCTGTTCCTGATCCTGTTCGGCGCCCGCCTCTTCCGCCGCCGGTTTTCGGTTCGGCTGCCATTCAGACAGCGTCAGCAGGAACACCCCGCGATGGGAACTGGCGTTGGTGGAGAGATAGCGGGAGAGATCGATGCCCTGATAGTTCACTTCCCCCGGCCGCTCGTTGTTGAGCGCCGTCTGGTATTTGAAATGCTCGGTGAAATATTCGTCGTTGAGCCGGTTGAATTCCGTGGACGAGTATTCCCGGCTTTTGAAGGAGACGATGTGCTGCAGCTGGCTCGGGATCACCCGCTTGATGTCCAGCCGCAGGCCCGCCACGTTGCGCGCCGCCACGCTGATCTGCTTGTCGCCGTTGACCGACAGCAGCGAGCCCTGCGACATGAACTGCAGCGATTTCGGGAACTCCGGCACTTCGACCACGCGGTAAACCTTCTTCGGCATTTTGTAACCGCCGGCGGAAACCAGTTGGTTATCGATCTCGAGCAGCACAAAGCGGTGCGCCGGGGCGTCGAAACGGAAGCTGAACTGCGGTTGGTAGGCCTCTTCCGCCTCGTTAAGCGCCAACGGCAGTGCCGTCGCCTGCGCCAGCACGTTTTTGCCGACGCTGTCGACCGTCCATTGATAGAAATCTTCAGCATCGTTGGCAGCCTCGGCATCGCTCGGATCGTGCTGCGGCAGCAGCCAGGCTTTCGCGGCCCGCGCCAGCTCTTTATCCTTCACCGCATCGCTGAAACCGACCACCAGCGCACGCTGCCCTTGGCCGGCGTCGGTGTCCACCACCTGGGCGCTGGCGTCGCTCAGCGCCAGGCTGTACAGCGTCGGTACCTTGACCCAGTTGCTTTTCGCCTCTTCGACCGCGTTGCCGGCCGCCGTCGATTTAACGCCCTTGCCGACGGTCAGATGTACCGCGCCGCCCTGATCCAGCGCCTGCAGCGGCTCGGAATGCACCCAGGCGTTCAGTTTTTTCTCGTCATAGACCAGAGAGAAATTCAGCTTTTTCTCGGAGGACGTGCTGCCTTCCTTCAATCCCAGCGAAATCTGTTTTTCAAAGCTGGCGACATCGACCGGCGCGTTGAACTGCAGATTGAAAATCGCGCTGCGTTTCTGCGCATTTTGCGGATCGCGGTAATACTCGGCCTGCCCCAGACGGTAATCGAACGCGGGCACGGTGAAGGCATAGCGGGTTTTGGCGAGCTTGACCTGCGGTGCCAGCAAGGTGGCGGGCTCAAGGGTCACATCATATTTCGCACCCATCGGCAGCGGTTTTTTCGGCGTGAACACCAGCGTTGATTCATTACTCCACGCCCACTGCCCTTCCGCCGTCGGCTTCAGAGTGATGCCGGCGCTCACGGTTTTGCCCGCCGCGGTTATCGGCGCAGCCGAGCCGCTGAAGGTCAGGCTCACCGTTTGCGGCGCCAGCCGGGCGGCGGTGTAGTCTATCGGCTCGGGGTTGGCCACCTCGGCGTTGATCTCCTGAACCACCATCGGCGCCGGTTCAATCGGTTGGGGCCGGTTTTGCCACCAGTGCCAACCGTAAAATGCGCCGCCCGCAGCGCCTGCCAACAGCAGCAGGCCCAGACCGATCGCTTTCGGGTGTTTATCCACGCCGCTTTCCAGCCGCAAAAAACCGCGTGGCAGCGCAGCCCACCAGGCCGGCGCGCGCCAGCTGAGGTTGCCGACCAGCGGTCTCAGCAACCGCCCCAACAGCGACAACGCCCCGCCCAGCAGGCGACAAACGCCCTTAACCAGGGTAAAAGGCAAACGCAGGATAAACCTTAATAAATCCATTATTGCAGCACCTCATCATCCTAATGCAGCCCCCGGTCAACCGCTGCGGTTAAACCGAGCCGAAAGACGCCGTCGGCTCTCCTGCCCGGCATCCGCGCGAGTACTCTACACTGCCGGGCGGCAAAAATCTGCGCGCCGCCGGCGCATTACGGCTCTTTATTCAACATCAAATCCAGCTGTTGCAGCAGCACCAGCAGCGGCAGACTGCTCGGTTCACGATCTTTCAACGCCTCTTCGAAATAAGGCGTGATGGCGAAGCGCGTCGGCAACGGCGCTTCGGCGTCCAACAACGCATACATGCGCGGCAAGAACACCCACTGCAGCCAGGCTTCGGCCGACATGCTGTCGATGCAGAACGGCTCGGTGCTGGAGAAAGCCTCATGCTCAGGCGGCGCGGCCTGCCACAGCGCCAGATCGCGCATGGATTGTTCAATCGCCTGCAAACTGCGGCGCACCTGGTTATGTATACTCATCTGCATTCCCGATCTCTTTTCATCATGGTATTCAGCGCTCTGGCTGAAAGGCGGCAAAGCATAGCATTTTTATAGCCCAAATTCGGCGCGCCTGAGACAGCTCACCGTTTTTATCTGGTGACGTTCACCGTCGCGCGGCACAATAGGGCCACCGAATTCACCACACAGATAAAGATTCATGTCCGTAATAACAGAGAAAAAAAACCACGCGACGCCCGGTAAGGCCATGTTGGCCTCGGTCACCGGTTATGCCATGGACGGGTTTGACCTGCTGATCCTCGGCTTTATGCTGCCGGCCATCAGCATCGAATTGGGATTATCCTCATCGGCCGCCGGTTCGCTGGTCACCTGGACGCTGATCGGCGCGGTGCTGGGCGGCGTGATCTTCGGCCACCTCAGCGATCGTTTCGGCCGTATCCGGGTGCTGACCATCACCATTCTGATGTTTTCCCTGTTCACCGGCCTGTGCGCCGTGGCGCAAGGCTATTGGGATCTGCTGGCCTATCGCACCCTGGCGGGCATCGGGTTGGGCGGCGAATTCGGCATCGGCATGGCGCTGATCGCGGAAGCCTGGCCGGCGGAGAAGCGCAACCGCGCTTCGGCGTACGTCGGCATGGGCTGGCAATTGGGCGTGCTGGCGGCCGCTTTCCTGACGCCGCTGCTGCTGGAACATATCGGCTGGCGCGGCATGTTCCTGGTCGGCCTGCTGCCGGCGCTGGCGTCATTCCTGATCCGCCGCACGCTGGGCGAACCGGAGGAATTCGTGCGGCAGAAAGACGCCGGACAACCGCTCTCCTTCCTCCAGCGTTTGCGCCTGCTGTTTAAGGATCGCGCCACCGGCAAGGCCAGCATCGGCATCTTCATTCTCTGTTCGGTGCAGAACTTCGGTTACTACGGGCTGATGATCTGGATGCCGACTTACCTGGCGAAAAACTTCGGCTTCTCGCTCACCAAGTCCGGCCTGTGGACGGCGGTGACGGTGGTCGGCATGACGTTCGGCATCTGGCTGTTTGGCATGCTGGCCGATCGCTTCGCCCGCTGGAAGATTTTCGTGTTGTATCAGATAGGCGCGGTGGTGATGGTGATCGGCTACGCCCAGTTGAGCGATCCGATGCTGATGCTGTTCGCCGGCGCCGTGATGGGCATGTTTGTTAACGGCATGATCGGCGGCTACGGCGCATTGATTTCCGATACCTACCCGGTGCAGGCGCGCGCTACCGCGCAAAACATTCTGTTCAATCTCGGGCGCGGCGTCGGCGGCCTGGGGCCATTGGTGATCGGCGCGCTGGTGACGCAGGTGTCGTTCACCGCCGCCATCAGCCTGCTGGCGGCGATTTACCTGCTGGATATCTACGCCACGCTGTTCCTGCTGCCGAAAAAACAGGGCGCAGGCGATACGCTGGGCGCGATTGGTTAACGCTGACGATGGATTAAGCAGCAGAAGAGCACGCACGGCGGGAGAGAACAAAAAGTTGGGGGCACTGCGTTAACAGTGCCCCCGGTTCGTTTTATAGCCATCCCGCTACACAGTGTGCTCCCTGCTCAATCCTTGAAAACTTTTCCTGCGGCCATCCTGACCAAGTGATCCTTGCATCATCCTGCAGCATCGTCCTGACGCGGTTCCTCAGCCTTCCTGACCCGCCGACAGTCCTGTGTCGGCTCTCAATCTCCGTCCTGGAGGTGTCCCTGGTTTCTATCCTGAAACATCCTGGGCATCTCCTGACGCCATCCTTCGCTCTTGCCTGAGCGCATCCTTTTCTTCGTCCTGAAGCTGCATCATCCTGATGCTTTCCTGCTCCGCCGGTTCCGTTCCGGTAACGATAAGATCGCTTAAATTCCCCGGAATCACAAGGGTTTGGGAGACGTCTCACACTAAATTAAGCCTAAGAGTTATCCTAAAGAAATTCTAACCAATTGATCTGGATAACAATAATCTCATAGTCTGGAAAAAGGTGGGAAAAATTAAGAGCGATATCTCACAGCCCGTGTGAGAGATATCTCACACGGGCGACGGCGAATCCGCCGCGCTTCAGTCCAGCACCGGGCGCAGCGCATCGAGGAAATTCCCCAGCGTCGCCGCCAACAAGGTGCGCTTATCGCTGCCGAATTGTTCCAGCACCACGTTGCCGCTGACGTTGCACAGCGACACCATCGTCATCTCGGATTCGGTGGTCGCCAGGAACAGCGTTGGCGACAGCTTGAGACGTTTTTGCGTCACCAGATGACCGATCAGGTTCTCCTGCAGGCGGATAAAATCCTCCTCGCTCCAGACCTGCAGCAGGCTCAGGCGATGCTCCCCAAATTGCGCGCTCATGTCACCCGCGTATTGCTGCGTGTAGAAACGGTGCGCATCCGGCTGCAAACGCAGCTCCAGCGCGGCTTCTACCTTCTCCAGCGTCGCCGCCGGTTCGAAAGGCTGCGGCAACCACAGCACGTCGTCCTCGCGATTCTCCACGATGCAGGGCGACGGCACGCCGTACAGCGCCTGGCTGGCCGGCGCGTGGCCGCGCGCTTGCTGCCACAACTCGACATAGCGTTGAGTGAATTCACGCAGAGCGTGCGATACATCATGGTCCATATTCTTTCTCGCATACGTTAAACTGACGGCCATTGTACCTATCTCTGACCGAGGTGACAGCAGATGTCCTCCTATCAAGACCACCAGGCCCTGTCAGGGCTGACGCTGGGCAAACCCACCGCTTACCGCGATCGCTACGACGCCACGTTGCTGCAGGCGGTGCCGCGCAGCATGAACCGCGAGCCGCTGGGGCTGTATCCCGACAACCTGCCCTTCCACGGCGCCGACATCTGGACGCTGTACGAACTCTCCTGGCTGAACGCCAACGGGCTGCCGCAGGTAGCGGTCGGCGAGATCAGCCTCAACGCCGACAGCCTGAACCTGATCGAATCGAAAAGCTTCAAGCTGTATCTCAACAGCTTCAATCAAACGCCGTTCGCCGATTGGGAAATGGTGCGCAGCACCCTGCAGCGCGATCTGTCCGCCTGCGCCCAGGGCGAGGTCAGCGTCACCCTGTTCAGCGTCGAGCAGCTGGAAGACACGCCGATCGCCCGTCTGGCCGGCGACTGCATCGACCAGCAGGATATCCGCATCGACAATTATGAGTTCAGCGCCGACTACCTGCTGAACGCCGCCGGTGAAGAGGTGGTGGAAGAGCAATTGGTCAGCCACCTGCTGAAGTCCAACTGCCTGATCACCCATCAGCCGGATTGGGGCTCGGTGCAGATAAGCTATCGCGGCGGCAAGATCGATCGCGAAGCGCTGCTGCGCTATCTGGTTTCCTTCCGTCACCACAACGAATTCCACGAGCAGTGCGTCGAGCGCATCTTCAACGATCTGATGCGCTACTGCCGGCCGCAAAGCCTGACGGTTTACGCCCGCTACACCCGCCGCGGCGGTCTGGATATCAACCCGTGGCGCAGCAACGTCGCATTCGCTCCCGCGCACGGCCGCCTGGCGCGCCAATAAGTGCGAAACATTGCTCAACAACTGAGCTAACGAGCGGTTTATGTTGGTAAAAGCCCAGGGACGGCGGTAAGGTTAAAACGAGGCTGCGGCCGGGCAGAGCGCCCGCTGCGCCGCAGCACGCCAACCATAACGAGATGCTGTTTTGCTGCGTATGGATTACTACCGCCCCGCACCGGGTGCAAAGGAGTTACCTTGATTACACACATCAGCCCGCTTGGCTCTATGGATTTATTGTCGCAGCTGGAAGTAGACATGCTGAAGCGCACCGCCAGCAGCGACCTGTACCGCCTGTTCCGCAACTGTTCGCTGGCCGTGTTGAACTCCGGCAGCCAAACCGACAACAGCAAACAGCTGCTGTCGCGCTATGAAACCTTCGACATCAACGTGCTGCGCCGTGAGCGCGGGGTGAAGCTGGAGCTGGTCAACCCGCCGGAAGAGGCGTTCGTCGACGGCCGCATCATCCGTTCGCTGCAGGCCAACCTGTTCGCCGTGCTGCGCGACATCCTGTTCGTGCACGGCCAAATCGCCAGCGCCGGCCGTTTCCAGCACCTGAATCTGGAAAACTCGGCCCACATCACCAACCTGGTATTTTCGATCCTGCGCAATGCACGCACGCTGCATCTGGATGAAGATCCCAACATGGTGGTGTGCTGGGGCGGCCACTCGATCAACGAGAACGAATATCTGTACGCGCGCAAGGTCGGCAGCCAGCTGGGCCTGCGCGAGCTGAACATCTGCACCGGCTGCGGGCCGGGCGCGATGGAAGCGCCGATGAAAGGCGCGGCGGTCGGTCACGCGCAGCAGCGTTACCGCAACAGCCGCTTCATCGGCATGACCGAGCCTTCGATCATCGCCGCCGAGCCGCCTAACCCGCTGGTGAACGAGCTGGTGATCATGCCGGACATCGAAAAACGCCTGGAAGCCTTCGTGCGCATCGCGCATGGCATCATTATCTTCCCGGGCGGTGTCGGCACCGCCGAAGAGCTGCTGTACCTGTTGGGTATCCTGATGAACCCGGAGAACAGTGAACAGGTGCTGCCGCTGATCCTGACCGGGCCAAAAGAGAGCGCCGACTACTTCCGCGTGCTGGACGAGTTCATCATGAACACCCTGGGCGACGAAGCGCGCCGCCATTACACCATCATCATCGACGATCCGGCGGAAGTGGCGCGGCAGATGAAAAAAGCCATGCCGCTGGTGAAGGAGAACCGCCGCAACACCGGCGACGCCTACAGCTTTAACTGGTCGATCCGCATCGCGCCGGATCTGCAGCTGCCGTTCGAGCCGACCCATGAGAACATGGCGAACCTCAATCTTTATCCGAACCAGCCGCCGGAGCAATTGGCCGCCGCGCTGCGCCGCGCTTTCTCCGGCATCGTGGCCGGTAACGTGAAGGAAAACGGCATCCACGCCATTGAGCAGTTCGGCCCGTACAAGCTGCACGGCGAACCGCAAATGATGAAGCAGATGGACAGCCTGCTGCAGGGCTTTGTTGCCCAGCACCGCATGAAGCTGCCGGGCAGCGCCTATGTGCCCTGCTACGAAATCGTCGCCTGACCCTCAATCCCGGGCGGCGTAACGGCCGCCCTGTTTTTTCTGACCTAACCGCCCATGATGATACACCTACTGATTGTCGACGCCCTGAACCTCATCCGCCGCATTCACGCCGTGCAGGGCTCCCCTTGCGTCAACGCCTGCCGCCACGCGCTGCAGCAGTTGCTCCAGCACAGCCGCCCAACTCACGCGGTGGCGGTATTCGACGAGGACGATCGCAGCGACAGCTGGCGCCACCAAATTCTGCCGGACTACAAGGCCGGGCGCTCGCCGATGCCGGAAAACCTGCAGCAGGAGATGCCGCAGCTGCGCGAAGCCTTTGCCGAACTGGGCGTCGCCAGCTGGCATTCGCCCGGCAACGAAGCGGACGATCTGGCGGCCACGCTGGCGGCGAAGGTCGCCGGCGGCGGCCACCAGGTGACCATCGTCTCCACCGACAAAGGCTATTGCCAACTGCTGGCGCCGAACGTACAAATTCGCGATTACTTCCAGAAACGTTGGCTGGATATGCCTTTCGTGCAACAGGAGTTTGGCGTGCAGCCGCAGCAGCTGCCGGACTACTGGGGGTTGGCGGGGATCGGCAGCAGCAAGATCCCCGGCGTGGCCGGCATCGGGCCGAAGACCGCCGTGCTGCTGCTGCAGCAATCGGGTAATCTGGACGGGCTTTATCAGCACCTGGAGCAGGTGCCGGAGAAATGGCGCGGTAAGCTGGAGCAGCACCGCGAGCTGGCCTACATCAGCAAACGGGTCGCCACGCTACGCACCGATCTGTCGCTGGACGGCAACCTGCAGCAGCTGCGCCTGCCGATACAATAAGGGCGCTGCAAGCAGCGCCCTTCATTAAGGCTTCACGCGGTTAATCGCGCTCGTCGCGGCGGCCCGGCACCGCCGACCACATGCGGCGCACGTGTACGGTGATCTCTTCGCGATCGTGATACAGCTGCTTGGCGTGCACTTCAGCGCTGATGCCGGCGGCGCCCAGCGCTTCGCGGATGCTCATCAGGTTTTGCGACACTTCCTCGTAGCGCTTTTTCATCGGCAGCTTGAGGTTAAAGATCGCTTCACGGCACCAGCCTTTCACCAGCCACTGAATCATCAGGCTGGTCACCTTCGCCGGTTTCTCCACCATGTCGCACACCAGCCAGTAGATCTTGCTGCTGTTCGGCTCGAACTTGAAGCCGTCGGCGCGGTGGTGCGTCACCTGGCCGGTTTCCATCAGGCTTGGCGCCATCGGGCCGTTATCCACCGAATGCACCATCATGCTGCGTTTCACCAACTGATAGGTCCAGCCGCCCGGGCAGGCGCCCAGATCGACCGCGTGCATGCCGCTGGCCAGGCGCTCGTCCCACTCGTCGGCGGGGATGAACACGTGGAAGGCTTCTTCCAGCTTCAGCGTCGAGCGGCTCGGCGCATCGGCCGGGAAGCGCAGACGCGGAATGCCCATGTAGAACGGCGAGTTGTTGTTGCTGTAGGAGTAACCGACATAGCAGCAGCCCGGCGCGATGAAAAACACATGCACCACCGGGCGAGTCGGGTTCTCGCGCGCCATCAGCACCTTCTGCTCGCGCATCGCGGCGCGCAGCGGCACCGTCAGCTTGCGGCAGAACTTCATCAGCTCTTTGCTTTCGTTGGTGTCCGGCACTTCCACCCGCAGCTCGCCGCCGCGATCGACTACGCCGATCAGCATGCCGACGATCGGCGATACCCGATCTTCCGGCGGCAGATCGCGCAGCAGCTCACCCACCACGATCATCTGGCGGGCGAAAATCAGTTCGCGGAACGGAATCTCCCGCGCCAGGCGATCGGCATCGTCCGGCTGGTAGCATTCGAACAGCACGTAACCGCTGTGCTCTTTTACCCGCGCAAAGCCGTAAATCTCCAGCTGGGCGGCTTTATCGGTGATCTCCGCCGCACACTCTTTTTCGAAGCCGGGGCGGCAATACAACGCAATCTTATTCATGGCGCTCGGCCTTTTTCCTCAGACGCAAAGCGCCAATCAACATCAATATCCAGCCGATCAAGAAGCACACGCCGCCAACCGGCGTGATATATACCCAGACCTTCAGGTGCGACAGCGCCAGGCAATAGAGGCTGCCGCTGAACAACACGGTGCCGAACGCCAACAGCGCTCCGCTCCAGTAAAACCACAGGCTCACGCGGCGCTGCATCGCGACCGCCAGCGCCAGGATGGCCAGGGTGTGGAACCCCTGATATTCCAGCCCGGTGCGGATCCAGGCCATTTCGTTGGCGCCTAGCGTGCCGCTTAACACATGCGCGCCGAATGCGCCCAACGCGACAAACACAAAGCCGCTGATAGCGGCGAAAACCAGCATGGAACGGCTGCTCATCGTGATCTATCCCATTAAAAATCACCGGCCGCGACAAGGCGGCGGCCGGCCTTATTGTTCGTAGCGGAAGCGGAACTTCTCTTGTTCGCTGGCGGCGCGCGCCAGGATCCACTGCCGGAAGGCGGCTATTTTACCCAGTTCTGCCTGGCTGTCATGACATACCAGATAAAAAGCGTTTTTACTGACCAGCACATCGTTGAACGGGCATACCAGGCGACCGGCTTCGATCTCGGTTTGCGCCATCACGTTATTCACCAGCGCCACGCCCTGGCCGTGCACCGCCGCCTGCACCACCATGGCGCTGTGGCTGAAGATCGGCCCCTGCTGCACATTGATGTGTTGCAACCCCAGCTGGCGCGTATAGGCCAGCCAGTCGCGGCGTGAAACGTCATGCAGCAACGTATGATAAGCCAGATCGTCTGCGGTTTTCAGCGGATGATCGCCGGTCAACAGGCTCGGCGAACAAACTGGCAGCAGATATTCCGCATACAGGCGCTCGGCGCGCAGCCCCGGCCAATTGCCGCGGCCGTAGAAAATCGCCACATCGACGTCGTCCGCCAGCTTGTCTTCTTCGCGGTCCACCGCCTGGATGCGCACATCGATCCCCGGATAAGCTGAGTTAAAGCCGGAAAGGCGCGGCACCAACCACTGAATGGCGAAGCTCGGCGGCAGACTGACGGTTAATGCCCCCTTGGCGCTGCGCGCCTGCAGCTTGCGCGTCGCCTCGTTGATCGAAGAGAAGATCTCCTTGATATCGAGGTAGTAACTTTGCCCCTCTTCGGTCAGCAGCAGCGAGCGGTTGCGCCGACGAAACAGCTTCAGCCCGAGGAAGTCCTCCAGCGACTTGATCTGGTGGCTCACCGCGGCCTGGGTCACGAACAGCTCTTCCGCCGCCTTGGTGAAACTCAGGTGGCGAGCGGCCGCATCGAACACGCGCAGCGCATTGAGGGGAGGTAAGCGTTTAGACATTAAATTAGCTACTTTTGTGTAACATTAATCCGAATGATTCGGCGCCGAAAATCGGGCGGCTTTACGTGGCAAGCCATCGGTAAACGCTAACGGCGTATTGCCATTAGTTTTTTTTATCCGAGCCATTATAATTTGTCCGTTGAGGATGCGCCAGCAAATACCTATAGTGGCGGCACTTCCCGGGCCGGAACGAAAAGGGAGTGGGTGTCGAGGACGCCGATGAACTTTTGGCTTGTGGTTGTGATGTTGTGTTTGCAAATTGTCCGGCGATTCCGGACATGGTAGCTAGGCTACTGTTTTTTCACTTCCTGTACATTTACCCTGTCTGTCCATAGTGATTTTATGCAGCACCGCAAAACTTGCGGTGCTTTTTTTTTGCCTGACGCTTATTGGTCGCTTTCAACCATCTCTTTCACATCGGCGCGGTTGATCTGTTGCTCGACGCCGTTGGCGTCTTTATAGCTGATCATGCCGGTATCGTTATCCACTTTAGGCTTGCCGTCAGCAACAATGGTGCGTCCGTCATTGGTATGCATCACGTAGTTGCTGGAACAGGCGGCCAGGGTGAACGTAAGCATCAGGGCAGAGAGAACTGCGGCTGTTTTCTTCATTGAGGACTCCTTTGTAGTTTTAAATGCTGATAAATACCTTTTGTGTGTATAAATGCGATTAATAAGCGCACATTTAATAGCATAACAAACTTTCTCAGTTTTGCCAGGCGATAAGTCCTAATAGGCAGGATCGCTTGTCTCCGGCGGCAAAATAGGACAGGATCACCCATCGACTCAAGCCAGTGACAATCAAGGTATGACGCCTTTTAATCCCAGCCTTTTTCGCCAACAGTTTCCCGCGCTCGCGCAGGACGGTATCTATCTGGACAGCGCCGCCACCGCATTGAAACCGCAGGCGGTGATCGACGCCACGCAGCAATTTTATCGCGATGACGCCGCCACCGTGCACCGCAGCCAGCATCGGGCGGCGCAGGATCTGACCGCCCGCTTCGAGCAGGCGCGCGGCCAGGTGGCGCAACTGATCCATGCACCGTCGGCCGACGACATCGTCTGGACGCGCGGCACCACCGAGGCGATCAACCTGGTGGCGCAGAGCTACCTGCGCCCGCGTCTGCAGCCAGGCGACGAAATTCTGGTGAGCGAAGCGGAACACCACGCCAACCTGATCCCCTGGCTGATGGTGGCGGAACAAACCGGCGCGCGGGTGGTGAAACTGCCGATCGGCGCCGATCGGTTGCCGGATTTGACGCAGCTGCCCGCCCTGCTCAACGACAAAACCCGCCTATTGGCGCTGGGGCAAATGTCCAACGTCACCGGCGGTTGCCCAGATCTGGCGCCGGCTATCGCGCTGGCCCATGCCGCCGGCGCGCGCGTGATGATCGACGGCGCCCAGGGCGTGGTTCACGGCCCGGCCGACGTACAGCGACTCGACATCGATTTCTACGCCTTCTCCGGCCACAAGCTGTATGGCCCGACCGGCATCGGCGCGCTGTACGGCAAAGCCGAACTGCTGGCGCAGATGGCCCCGTGGCAAGGCGGCGGCAAGATGCTGACCCAGGCATCGTTCGACGGCTTTACCCCGCAAAAGCCGCCGCACTGCTTCGAAGCCGGCACGCCAAACATCGCCGGCGTGCTGGGGCTGGCCGCCGCGCTCACCTGGCTCAGCGAACAGGACATGGCGGCGGCGGAGCGCTACAGCCGCGAGCTGGCGGACCAGGCGGAACAACGGTTGGCGCAGCTGCCGGGCTTTCGCAGCTTCCGCAGCTCCGGCTCCAGCCTGCTGGCGTTCGACATCGCCGGCGTACACCACAGCGACATCGTCACGCTGCTGGCGGAGCAAGGCATTGCGCTGCGCGCCGGCCAGCACTGCGCGCAGCCGCTGATGGCGGCGTTAGGCGTCAGCGGCACGCTGCGCGCGTCGTTCGCCCCCTACAATACGCAACAGGACGTCGATACGCTGGTCAGCGCGTTGACTCACGCCCTCGATCTGCTGGCCGACTGACTTGACTCCCGGAGACGCTATGCTCGCCCCCCATCCTTTTGGCCGAGAGATCACCGCCGAAGCCTTGATCGCCACCTTCAGCGCGCTGAAACAGTGGGAAGACCGCTACCGCCAGCTGATTATGCTCGCAAAACGGCTGCCGCCGCTGCCGGAGGCCTTGCGCAGTGAAGAAATGGAATTGAGCGGTTGTGAAAACCGCGTCTGGCTGGGGCACCAGTTACTGGAAGACGGCACGCTGCATTTCTATGGCGACAGCGAAGGCCGCATCGTGCGCGGCCTGCTGGCGGTGCTGCTGACCGAAGTGGAAGGGAAAACGCCGCCGCAGATCGCCGCATTGGATCCGCTGGCGTTGTTCGACCGCCTGGCATTGCGCGCGCAGCTGAGCGCCACCCGCGCCAGCGGCCTGGCGGCGTTGGCCGCCGCCGTGCAGGCGATCGCCGCCCGTTACGCCTGACGTGCCGCCTTCGCCAGCATCTTTTTCAGCGCGTGCGACACGGCGACGAAGCCGAAGGTGGCGGTGACCATAGTCGCTGCGCCGAACCCCGCGCTGCAATCCATTCTTTTTGGCCCTTCCGCCGTGCTGCGCGAAGCGCATACCGAGCCGTCCGGCTGCGGATAAACCAGCGGCTCGCTGGAGAAGACGCAGTCGATGCCCAGCTTGCCCTTGCCGTTTTTCACCACGTTGAAATCGTGCTTCAGCCGCTCGCGCAGCTTGGCGGCCAGCGGATCCTGGATGGTTTTGGCCAGATCGGCCACTTCAATTTTGGTCGGGTCAATCTGCCCGCCGGCGCCGCCGGTGGTCACCACCGGGATCTTGAATCGGCGGCAGTATGACAGCAGCGCCGCCTTCGGCCGCACGCTATCGATCGCGTCGATGACGTAGCTGAAGTTATGGTCCAGCAGCTCGGCGACATTGTCCGGGGTGATGAAATCGTCGATGCAGGTCACCCGGCATTCCGGATTAATCGCCAGGATACGCTCCGCCATCACCTCGGTTTTCGATTGCCCGACGTGCTGGCGCAGCGCGTGGATCTGGCGGTTGGTATTGGTGACGCAAACATCATCCATGTCGATCAGGGTAATGGCGCCGATGCCGGTGCGCGCCAGCGCCTCAGCCGCCCAGGAACCCACGCCGCCGATGCCGATCACGCAGACGTGCGCCTGCGCGAACACCGCCAGCGCCTGCTGGCCGTACAACCGCGCCGTGCCGCCGAAACGCTGCAGATAGGCTTCCGAATAAGCTGTACTCATAACGCTTTAATTACCTTCATAATGCAAATGATAAGGGCCGGAAAATCCGGCCCTTGCGGGTCAATCTTTTCACGCCGTATGCGTTTAGCGGGTGGCCAGCAACGAACCGCCGCGGTTTGACTGATTGGCGCTGAACAGCTGGCCACCGCCGTTGTTCTTCAGCACCCAGACGCGGCCGTAGTGGTTGTAGTACCCCGCCGAGTGGCCGGCTTCCGGCCCGATGCCCTGATACATGTCAAAATGCTGGCCCTTGATGGCGCCGCCCACGTCGAGCGCGACCATCAGACGCATCTCGTATTTTCCCGTGAATTTACCCTTGTTGTCCAGCAGCGGCACTTCGGCCAGCAGCGTAGTGCCCGCCGGGATCAGTGAACGGTCGGAAGCCACCGAGGCTTTGGCGATCAGCGGCACCGCGCTGGCGCCCTTCACCGGCGCAAAAGCTTCCGGACGGAAGAACACGAACGACGGGTTCTGCTCCAGCAGCTCACGCACCTCTGCGGCGCTGTGGGTATCCGCCCACTGACGGATCGCCTGCATCGACATGTCCGCCTTGGCCACTTCGCCACGATCGATCAGCACCTTGCCGATGCTGCGATAGGCATGGCCGTTCTTGCCGCCGTAGCCGAAAAACACCAGCGGCTGGCCGTTGCCGTAGTCGACATAGCCGCTACCCTGGACTTCCATCATGAAGTTGTCCATCAGCGAGTTGGTGTAAGCGATGATATAGCGATCGTCGAGCGCGCCGGAATAGATGCCCGCGCGATCCGGCAAGCGCCCCCTGCCCTTCGGCGGCATGCGGTACAGCGGATAGCGGAACTCGCCCTGTTGGGTATAGCGCGCCTGCACCACCGGCGTATAGTAGCCGGTAAACTGCACGTTGCCGTAATTGTCGACGCCTTCCATCTGGTAAGCGCTGAGGCCGTACTGGCTCAGCATGCGCGTGTCGGCGCCAGACGCCATCCAGCTTTGCACCGCCTGATAGGTGCTGTTGTTGCGGTTAAACAGCGAAGGCGACGCGTACTTGATCTCCATCAGCTGATCCGAGTAATCCTTGGCGTTGACCGGCGAACCTTTGGCGTTGGGCTGATTGACCAGCTCCAGCGATTGATCCAGACGGCCGTCCTTATATTGCTGACCCCGATCGGTCGGCTTGGACGAACAGCCCGCCAACACCGCCACCATCAACCCGCCCAGCAGGTATTTGCCCCAACGTCCTTTCATCGCGCACACTCTCAAACTGATATGATCTACCGGCTGAACGATAACAAACGCTCATTGATAAAGGAATCGCTGCAAATAAAAAAAGCCGCCCGGAGGATGGTGATGAAAAAGAAGGCAAATTGCGGGCAAATCCAGCAGAAAAACGGGTTTAGGCCAATAAAATGCAAAAAGGGTTTGCAACAAAACGCATGGAGAGTATAGTGCGCATCCATCGGACGCGGGGTGGAGCAGCCTGGTAGCTCGTCGGGCTCATAACCCGAAGGTCGTCGGTTCAAATCCGGCCCCCGC
>NZ_JBQEOW010000019.1:0-62448 GCF_052045405.1 Serratia sp. 22278
CCCGGGTGGCCGGAATTTGCTTTTTGTACGGCGTCCATGCTGAGTGCGCGGATGGCGTTGGCAAGCTCTTTACGAGAAGACATAACGAAACTCCAGTGCGATTACAGTTGAGCGGCCAACATGTCTTCCAGCTTCTGCTGGTCGACGGCGAACAGGCGAATGCCTTCGGCGAGTTTCTCCACCGCCATGGCATCCTGATTATGCAGCCAGCGGAACTCCGCTTCGGCCAGCGGAGCCGGTTGGTGGAAGCCTTCGGTAGACGGGGTCAGCTTGCGTTCGACCGGCTGCTCGCTGTTTTTCAGCTGTTCCAGCAGGTTTGGCGCGATGGTCAGGCGATCGCAGCCGGCCAGCGCCAGGATTTGCTCAACCTTGCGGAAGCTGGCGCCCATGATCACCGTCTGGTAACGATGACGCTTGTAGTATTCATAGATGGTGCGCACCGATTTCACGCCCGGATCCTGATCGGCGTCGTAGTCGGCGGCAGGCTGTTTGGCCTGATACCAGTCATAGATGCGGCCGACGAACGGCGAGATCAGATACACGCCGGCTTCGGCGCAGGCGCGGGCCTGGGCGAAGGAGAACAGCAGCGTCAGGTTGGTGTTGATGCCTTCTTTTTCCAGCTCTTCGGCGGCTTTGATGCCTTCCCAGGTGGAAGCCAGTTTGATCAGGATGCGCGATTTGTCGATGCCCTGTTCCTGATACATGCCGATCAGTTTGCGCGCTTTGGCGACGCACATGCCGCGATCGAACGACAGGCGGGCGTCCACTTCGGTGGAGATGCGGCCCGGCACGCTTTTGAGGATCTCGACGCCGATGTTGACCGCCAGTTTATCGCTGGCGTTGATCAGCTGGGTTTCCTTGCTGCCGCCCTGGCGGCGGGCATACTCCAGCGCTTCGGTGATCAGCGCTTTGTACTGCGGCAGCGCGGCGGCTTTCAGGATCAGCGAAGGGTTGGTGGTGGCGTCCTGGGGTTCGAACTGGCGGATGGATTCGATATCGCCGCTGTCGGCGACCACCGTGGTCAGCTGCTTGAGTGCGTCTAATTGATTCATTGATAAGCTCCTTGACCAAGCTCAATGTAGGGAAATGAGAACCTTTTTCATCATAGGGGGAACACACTGCATCATCGGATCGAGAATGAAAATGCGCTTTTTCTGATTGTTGCGATGGATAATAACAATGAATGCCGAATAAACCCAGGCGGAGCGCGGCTTGCGCGCGACCGCCATCGAGACTGCAGGCGGTTTAACGCCGTCCGGCCGCGTTTTCGTAATAGCCGATTCGCTCGACTTTCGGCGCCGATCCTCCCCCTTCAAACTCCGATTCCAGCCAGGCATCGACGATGGTTTTCGCCAGTTCGGCACCGATGACCCGCGCGCCCAGCGTGATGATCTGAGCATCATTGCTTTTGCGCGCCCGTTGGGCGGAGTAGGTATCGTGACATTGCGCCGCACGAATGCCGGGCACTTTATTGGCCACGATGCTCATACCGATGCCGGTGCCGCACAGCAGGATGCCCCGCCGATGTTTTTCCTCCCGTATCGCCTGCGCGACGCGATAGGCGATATCGGGATAGATCCCCGTTTCTGCGGCGCGATCCGTCGTGTAGTCAATGACGGGGATGTCCCGTTGTTGCAGGTGGGCAACGATCAGATCCTTCAGTTCAATGGCGGCATCATCGGCGCCGATGGCGATAGGCAGCATAGCGGTCTCCTGATTGGTAACGAAAAGGGTGGCGATCCTCGGTGGCGCCACGTTCATTACCGTATCCCTGTTTAATCAAATGTTCAATTGATGTTCTTTTGTTTTTTGCTGGATTTTTCAGTTTGCCACTGTAAAAGGTGATATCAGTCACTAAAAAAGGGCTTTCAATCGTTGTTTACCCTAGTTGAGACGGGTTTTTGAGCGATATCACACTTTGATAAGTTCACTGTGGGCAAATTGAACGCGCGGCGTTAGTGTTCATTTGTTCTTTGTTTGTATTAATGATCAAAATAAGTTCCCCTACCAGAGGAGAGTGCTATGTGTCAGACCTGCATAACAGAGGCGAAAATGGCGGCCGGTATCCCCGAGATCATGAAGGCGGTTGTGGCGTACGCCCCGAAAGATTACCGCCTGGAACAGGTGCCGGTACCGAAGATCGGCCCGAAAGAGATCCTGGTGAAGATCGAGGCCTGCGGCATCTGCGCCGGTGATGTTAAAGCGTTCGAAGGGGCGCCCAGCTTCTGGGGCGATGAAAAACAACCGGCATACATCAAGGCGCCGATGATCCCCGGCCATGAATTTATCGGCCATGTCGTGGGGTACGGCGAAGGCGTCGAGGGCTTCAATCTCGGCGATCGCGTGATATCAGAACAAATCGTTCCCTGCTGGCAATGCCGCTTCTGCAACCGCGGTCAGTATTGGATGTGCGAAAAGCATGACCTGTACGGTTTCCAGAAAAACGTTAACGGCGGCATGGCCGAGTACATGAAGTTCACCAAAGAGGCGATTAACTACCATGTGCCGGCCGACCTGCCGATCGAAAAAGCCATTCTGATCGAACCCTATGCTTGCTCCTTCCATGCGGTGCAACGCGCCAATATCAAACTGGGCGATGTGGTGGTGTTGGCCGGCGCCGGCACCCTGGGGCTGGGCATGATCGGGGCGATCAAAAAGTCCGGGCCTTCGAAGCTGGTGGTGCTGGATCTGTCCGACGAACGTCTGGCCTTGGCGAAGCGCTTCGGCGCGGATGTGACGCTGAATCCCACCCGTGACGACGTGCCCGCCGCGGTTAAAGCGATGACCGACGGCTACGGCTGCGACATCTACATCGAGGCGACCGGCGCACAGAAGTCCGTGGAACAGGGCCTGACGCTGATCCGCAAGCTCGGCACCTTCGTCGAATTTTCCGTGTTCAAGGATCCGGTGACCGTCGATTGGAGCATCATCAGCGACCGCAAGGAGCTGGACGTGCTCGGTTCGCACCTCGGCCCTTACTGCTACCCGCTGGTGATCGAAGGCATCGCCAATGGCGATCTGCCGACCGAAGGCGTGGTGACGCATACGTTGCCGCTGGAACAGTTCGCCGAAGGTTTCGAGCTGATGAAGCGCGGCATCGGTTCAATCAAAGTGGTGCTTAATCCAAACCTCTGAAACCTGCGTCGTTCCTCGGGTGCGGGCGAGCCTGCGCCTCCATAATCACATGTGCTGGGGTGTTCTATGTTGCATGGACTGATTCATCGCATTGGTCTGTCACCGAAACTGCTGCTGGGCTATGCCGGCGTGTTGGTGTTCATGATGGGCGAAGGGCTGGAACAAGGATGGCTGTCGCCTTATTTGATTGGCAAAGGGCTTAGCATTCAGGAATCGGCGCTGCTGTTCAGCGTTTATGGCTTTGCGGCCGCGATCGCCGCCTGGTTTTCCGGCGTGCTGGCGGAAATCTTTACCGCCCGGCGGGTGATGTTGGCCGGCCTGCTGCTTTTTCTATTCGGTTCGGTGTGTTTTTTGACGTTCGGCCTGCCGAGCAACAACCTGGCGATCATGGTGCCGACCTATGCGCTGCGCGGCCTGGGCTATCCGCTATTTGCCTACGGTTTTCTGGTGTGGGTGGCGTATGAGGCGCCGCCGGAAAGGCTGGGGTCGGCGGTGGGGATTTTCTGGTTCGTCTACAGCGGCGGGCTCAGCGTGCTGGGCGTGCTGTATTCCAGCATCATGCTGCCTTATCTCGGCGAGATCCACACGCTGTGGAGCGCGCTGATTTTCGTCGTGCTGGGCGCGGTGATTGCGCTGATGCTCAATCGCGACGACGGCGCGGCACAGAGCGGCAACCGGGAAAAAGCGTCGCTGGGTTACGTCTTGAAGGGCATCACCATCGCGTTTGAAAACCCGAAGATTGGCCTGGGCGGCATCGTGCGCACCATTAATACCTCTGCGGCTTACGGCTTCGTCGTATTCATGCCCATGTACATGATGGATATGGGGTTCACCCGCACGCATTGGTTGCAGATGTACGCCGCGCTGTGGACGGTCAACATCATTTTCAACCTGATTTTCGGCGTGATCAGCGACGGGCTCGGCTGGCGCAATGTGGTGATGTGGTTTGGTTGCGTCGGCTGCGCCTTGACCACGCTGATGTTCTACTACGTGCCGCAATTCTTCGGCGCCAATTATCTGCTGACCGTGTGCGCCGCCGGGTTGTTCGGCGCCTGTCTGGCGGCGTTTGTGCCGTTGTCGGCCATCATGCCGTCGCTGGCGCCGGATAATAAGGGCGCGGCGATGTCGATTCTCAATCTGGGCGCCGGCCTGAGCACCTTCGTCGGCCCGGCGGTGGTGGGGCTGTTTATCGGCAGTCTCGGCACCGTTGGCGTGATCTGGATCTTTACCGGCTTGTACCTGTTCAGCGGCGTGCTGATGAAATTTGTCACGCTGCCGAAAGAAAGCGCGACGGCGCAGGAGGAACGCGGCGCGAGTTTGGCGAAAATATCCTGACCGATCGTGAAGTTCACAGTTTTAAGGGGAAATTTATGATTAATCATCAAACTACGGCGCCGCGCGAGCTCTCGCTGCAGGGCAAGGTGGCGCTGATTACCGGCGGCGCTGCAGGGATCGGTCTCGCGATTGCCGAACGCTATCTGCAAAACGGCGCGCGCGTGGCGCTGCTCGATCGGGCGCCGCAGGTTGCGGAAGTGGCGCGACAGCTGGACGCCGAGACGGCGTTGGGCGTCGTGGCCGACGTCACCGATGCCGCGTCGGTGGAGCGGGCGGTGGCGCAGATTGAGGCGCATTTCGGGCGGCTGGACGTGCTGGTCAACAGCGCCGGCATCGTCGCGCTGCATCCGGCCGAGGAGCTGCCGGAAACGGCGTGGGATGCAACCCTGGCGGTCAATCTGAAAGGCGTGTTTCTTACCTGCCAGGCGGTAGGGCGCCGTTTCATTAGTCAGCGCGGCGGCAGCATCATCAATCTCGCCTCGCAGGCCGGGGTGGTGGCTTTGCCTAATCACCTGGCCTATTGCGCCAGCAAAGCGGGCGTTATCGGGTTGACCCAGGTGCTGGCGCTGGAGTGGGGACCACACAACGTGCGGGTCAACGCCATTTCACCCACCGTGGTTTTGACGGAGCTGGGCCGTAAGGCCTGGTCTGGCGAGGTGGCTGAGCAGATGAAGCAGAAAATTCCGCTGCGGCGCTTTGCTGAGCCGCAAGATATCGCCGCCAGCGCCCTGTTTTTGGCCGGTGACGCGGCGGCGATGATCACCGGCGCCAACCTGGTGGTCGACGGCGGTTACACCATTCAATAATTTCTTATTCAGGCGACAGAGAGGCCGCGATGAACAGAATCATTAACGATCCCGATCACGTAGTGGAAGACGCCATCCAGGGCTACAGGCTGGCCCACCCGAACTATTACGCCACCACCGACAATGCGCGGGTGTTGAAATATCCGCCTGCGCCGATCGCCGGCAAAGTGGGCATCGTCACCGGCGGCGGCTCCGGCCATGAGCCGGCGTTCCTGGGCTATGTCGGCAAAAACATGCTGGATGCCGTCGCGATTGGCGAGATTTTTTCATCGCCTACGGCGGGGGCTTTTCTCGACGCCTTCAAGGCGGCGGACAGCGGTGCGGGTGTCGCTTGCCTGTACGGCAACTACGCCGGCGACAACATGAACGTCAAGATGGCGATCAAGAAGGCGACGGCGGCCGGCATACGGGTGAAAACCGTGGTGGCCAACGATGACGTCGCCTCGGCGCCGGCCAGTGAGAGGGATAAGCGACGCGGCGTGGCCGGCGAAATTCTGATGTGGAAGGTCGGCGCGGCGGCGGCGGCCAAGGGATACGATCTGGACGGCGTGATCGGCGCGGCGCAAAAAGCCATCGACCGGTGTCGTTCGATCGGCGTCGGCCTCAGTTCCTGCACCATTCCCGCGGTCGGCAAACCCAATTTTCATATCGAAGACGGCAAGATGGAGATCGGCATCGGCCATCACGGCGAACCGGGCATTGAGGTATCGCCGATCCAGTCGGCGTCGGCGATGGCCGGCACCATGCTCGATTTTGTGCTCAACGATATGCCGTTGGAACAAGGCCAGGAGGTGGCGTTGCTGATCTCCGGGCTTGGCGCCACGCCGGTGATGGAGCTGTATATCTATTATGCCGAAATAGAGCGCCGGTTGACGGCGAAAGGCGTGCGGGTGCATCGGCGCTACGTCGGCAATTACTTCACGTCGCTGGAAATGATGGGCGTGACGCTGACGCTGATGACGCTGGATGACGAACTGAAAACGCTGCTGGACATGCCGGCGCAATCTTTAGGCTTAACCCAGGTGGAGTGAATCATGACGGAACAAATTTCAACCCGGTACGGCAGTGAGATCGTTACGGGGCTGATAGAAACCATTGTCAGCAACCGCGAATACCTGAGCGAAATCGACGGCGCCATCGGCGACGGTGACCATGGCATTAATATGTCGAAGGGATTCGCGATGTGCGGCGATGCCATTCGCGGCCGCGAGCTCACGCTGGCGCAGGCGTTCGATGCGGTATCGGATGCGCTGATGGAGGGCATCGGCGGTTCGATGGGGCCGCTGTACGGCAGCCTGTTCATGGGCATGGCGGAGAGCGTCCGTGAGCGCAGCGTGCTGGATAAGCAGGCATTTTTGGCGATGTTGCACGGCGGATTGAGCGAACTGCAGGACATCAGCAGCGCGGGCGTGGGCGACAAGTGTCTGATGGATACGCTGATACCGGCGGTGGCGGCGTTTGAGCAGGCGGCCGGGCGCGGTGACGACTTCGCCGCAGCGCTGGAAAAGATGAGGATCGCCGCGGAACGCGGGCGCGATTCCACGCGCGAGCTGGTGGCGAAAATCGGCCGCGCCAGCCGTCTGGGCGAGCGTTCGCGCGGCGTACTGGACGCCGGCGCGGTATCTTGCTGCCTGCTCTTGACCCGATTGGCGGACGAGGTGGAACAACGACTGAATACCGTTGCCGCTTGAACGCGTTATACTAGCGGGCATTCAGCCTTGTCGGAGGGGCGTGTATCGTCCCTCCGCCATCATCAACCGGCCTGCCGTGGGGAAACGTCTAACGGATGGAAAAACAAACTGTGTCCCAGGATAACGAACTGCTGACCGAAATCGCCGTTGCTTATTATCAGGATGAGATCACGCAGGAAGAGATCGCCAAAAAATTCGGCATCTCACGGATCAAAGTCGGTCGTTTGCTCAAGCGCGCCAAGGAAGAAGGCATCGTCGAGATCAACGTGCGTTATCACCCGGTATTCAGCACCCGGCTGGAACAGCAGATGATGGAACGTTTTCCCATCAGCCGCGCGTTGATCGCGCTCGACCATCAGGACGAAGAGGAACAGCGTCGGCAGGTGGCGGCGCTGGTGTCCAACTATCTGGCGATGTCGCTGAAAGACGATATGGTGTTGGCGGTCGGCCAGGGACGCAACGTGGCGGCGATCGCCGATCACGTCGGCAGCGTGACGGAACGCAACTGCAAGTTCATCTGCGGCATCGGCGGCACCCACCGTCCGGGCGATGCGATCAACGCCGACCATATCAGTCGGCGCTTGGCGAAGAAGTTCGGCGGCAGCAGCGAGACGCTTTACGCGCCGGCCTACGTCGAAAATCGCGCGCTGAAAGACGCCTTCATGCAGAACGGCACGATCAAGGAAACGCTGGACCGCGCGCGTAAGGCCGATGTGGCGTTAGTCGGTATTGGCGACATGAATGAAAACAGCTATATGGTGAAATTGGGGTGGTTTACGCCGCACGAGATTATCGACGCCAGCCTTAATCAGGGCGTGATCGGCGACATCGCCGGCTATGACTTTTTCAATGCTCAGGGGCAGCATGTCGACACGGTGATGAATGACAGAGTGATCGGGCTGAGCATTGATGAGCTGCGCAAAATCCCTTGCGTGATCGCCATTGCTTCCGAGAATACCAAGGCGTTGGCGATTTTGGGCGCTTTGCGCACCGGCGCCATCGACATTATCGCCACCAGCGCGCTCAATGTGCGCACTATCCTCAACATGTCGCAATAGCGGCACCTGCAAAAAAAAAGGGTTCAGCGCCAGGCTGAACCCTCAACGATCTCCTCATTTGACCGATTATTTGCTCAGGTTGACGTCGATCGCCTGATAGAAGGCGTTGGCGGTGTCGGCTATGTCCCACACGGCAAGGATCACGTGCGAACCGCTGCGATCTGCCGGTATGTTGCACTGGTGGGTGACCTGTGCGGCAGGGATGGCGCCGCCGTCGTTGAACTGGCAGAACGGCGTCAGGTCAAAGGAAGCGCGGGTCAGCGGCTGCGAAGCGTCCCAGTTCGGCTTGGTGATGAAATAGCGCCAGCTGGTGGTGCTGTGACGGGCGGTCAGCTTCCAGGTAAAGGAGTTCGGGCCGGTTTTCAGGTTGAGCTTGTTCCAGCGCGTCGGCGTTTGCTGATCCAGTTCGAAGAAGGTGGACTTGTCGGCGCTGGCGATGTGGCCGTCAGCCGGGCCGGCCTGTGGGAAGCCTTTCAGGCCTTCGACGCTCTGCGGTTCGTACTGCACGCTGCCGCACTGTGTGTTGAGCTGCAGTTTGCACTGATAGGCGCGGCTGGCCGGCGATTCGACATAACCGTGAGCATTCGCCTGTTGCGAAACGCCGAACATGGCCGCGCTCAGCAGGCCCAGAGAGAGCAGGGTACGGGAAGTTTTGTTCATAAGTCACTCCTGACTGAAATTATGTTGTAAGTTGAGCGTATTTCACCGACAAAATGAGAGACTAATAACGCAATTGGAAATAACCCTTCTTGTCGGCTTGTTTTATTTTTACCATTCTGGTTTGGCCGTAGATTGGAATGTTTTACCGGCTATTAACGAAAAATATTATGATGACGATCTTTGATCGTTAGGCCGAATTTATTTAACTGTCACAGTGTAAAAGCACGGCGCTATGATGAAATTTATATCAAGTAGTGATGAATAGTATTTAAGATAGCGCTCTCATTTATGAAGTATATTGCTTGTTGCGTTGAGTACCCTTGTTTGATTTGATCGATTTTTGTGCGCCACCACCTTGGGAATTTAGTGTCATTTTTCTTATTTTATTTTAAAGAGGAATTTGTATGACTAGATTATCCCTGGACGCGATTAAAATAATCAGCACCATCAAGAACACCGGATCTTTCTCTATGGCGGCGGAGGCGCTGCATAAAACGCCTTCGGCGATCTCTTATCGGGTTTCCAATATTGAAAGCAAACTCTGCGTGAAACTTTTTCATCGTAATGGCCCCATGATTACCTTGACGGATGAAGGGGAGTTTCTCCTGCAGGAGGGCAGCTGGATATTAAATGCGGTGCAGGATCTGGAAAGCCGGGTGCGCAACATTCCCAAGCTGGACAATAATATCCGCTTGGCGGTAGACACCTTCTTCCCGCTGGAAACGCTGACGCAGGATATCCGCGACTATATTCAGCATTGCCCGAACGCCAATATCTCGGTGCAGCGGGAAGCGTTGAACGGCACCTGGGATGCGCTGAAGAACAACCGGGCGGACCTGATCATCGCCATCGGCCAAATCCCCGACAGCGTGCAGGCCAAAACCCTGATGCTCGGCAAGCTCGACTTTGTGCTGTGCGTGTCGCCTTCCCACCCGTTCGCGGCGCAGAGAACGCCGGTATGCAAGAAGCAGCGGCTGAACGACATCGTGGTCGCGATCGCCGACAGCAGCCATGAGCTGCCCAAACGCAATCACGGCACGCTGCCCTTGCAGCGTCAGTTGGTGGTATGCGATGTGGAAAGCAATCTGGCGCTGCTCAAGCGCGGCATCGGCCACGCTTTTCTGCCGCCTGCGCTGATTGAAAAGGAACTGGCCAGCGGTGAACTGGTGACGGTGCCGGTGGAGATGCAAAAGGGGGACGAAATGATTTGGCTGGCGTGGCATCCGGCCAGCAAGGGCGCCGGGTTTAACTGGTGGCATGAGCGGCTGACGCGCAAAAGCGATGTCTACAGCCTGATGGGCCGCGAAGTGGTGCGGGATGGCGGTTATCCATGGTGCCACAACTGAAGGAATAGAGACGAAGGGACGCGAAAATCAAACGGTTAACTCAATGAAAACCCCGCAGCATTCGGCTACGGGGTTTTTTTACGGCTTACGCCAGGCGGCCCACCTTCAGCCAGGCGCTGTCTGAGCCGGGCGCCGAGGTGATGTAACCCCACTTGGTCTGCCAGACGTAGCCTTGATAGGACACCAGCGCGCCCTGGGCGTAAGTGGTGCCCGGCACATAGGCCGGCGCGGTCATGATCGGCAGGTTGCCGGGGCCGACGCCGGTGTATCGCAGGCCGGTGCCCATATCCAGCTGGCTGTCGTCGTAGTCTGCGGCGTTGAAATAGCGATCCAGCGCGGCCAGCAGATCGCCGTTGCGGTTGTCTTGCCCCAAATGCCAGAACATTACGCCGCCCAGCTGCTGCTGCTTGATGTACTTCGCTTTGTATTTGAAGCTCTCGGCATCGTCATAGGTAACAAACAGCCCGTTCTGCGCATGATACAGATACGGGGTTTTGGTCTTATCGTTCCACAACCGCTGATAGCCGTAGTTGCCCTGCAGCATCTGCTCCAGCTGGCGATAGGAGGCGATGCGTGGATCCTTGTCGCGCACGCACTCGTCGCAGCCCACCAGCCAGTAATCGGCGTTCGGATACGGATCTTCGCCCGGCGTGCTGTGGCTGCTGTACTGGCCGCCGTTGCCGCCGCTGACGCCCTTGAAGGCGCGGCCGTAGAAGGGCACGCCCATGACGATTTTGGCGCTCGGTACGCCTTCCATCATCAGGTGCTGCTGCACGGCGGCGTCGACCGTCAGGCTGAACGGGCTGGGGAAGGCGCGGGTCAGCTCTTCCCAGCTCCAGCCCAGATTGGCTTCGCGCAGCGCGTTGTAGAAGGTCGGCCCGGCCGCGTCGCCGAACAGCGCCGCCTGGTGGTTGGTGATCTTCTCCCAGGGGCCGGCCAGATCGTAGGTCATCAGGTTGATGTAATCGAGTGGCGCGACGATTTGCGCCAGCTTGCTGTAATAGCGCGACAGGAAGAAGGCGCCGCCAGCGCCGGCGATGGTCAACTGATACGGCAACGCCTGGCGGCCGTCCGCGATGGTTTGCTGGTTCAGCAAGGTGCGGATCTCCTGCAGCGCGGCGATGAAACCGTCCACTTCCGCCGCCTGCGGATACTCCCAGTCGATGTCCACGCCGTCGAAGCCGTAATCCTTCATGATGCGCACGCAGGATTGGGCGAACGTGGTGCGCGCCGCCGGGGTTTTCACCGCGTTGACGTAGTTGGCGTGCGACACGCCCAGATCGTTGGAGTAGTACCAGCCGCCGATGGAGAACATGATGCGCAGGCTGGGGTTGTGCGCTTTGAGCGCGGTTAAACGGTTGACCACATCGCGCGCCTTGGCGTCGTTGGTGGCCGGATCCCAGGCGCATTCCAGGTTGCTGTTGATATCCAGGAACGAGAAGTTAATGTGCGTCAGCTGTTTGGCTTTGGCCGGCGTGATGTTGGAAACCGGGAACGGTACGACAGACGTATCGGTCTCGGTGTAATTATTGATTTGGTTGGTCGGAATAAAATAATACCCAATAACGGCTTTGCGTGTGGACATGGCATTTCTCCAGAGTGGATGTTTTTCAATGGGGGAATATTCCCCGTCGCCATTAATGTTTATTTTCATCGAGAATAAAAGTCGAAATAAATCACCATAAGAATGAATTTTTATTAACTGCCGCATGCATTGGCGTTTTATGTGTTGTGCCAACGTTCAGCGTGAATGAATTCGACCATAGGGCCTGTATTTATTCATTTGCTTTGTAATAGCATCCTTAACTAGATTCTGAGTATCCGATGTCCCGCCGGCCGTGATTGGCATTTAATTAAAAATAAAAAGGAGATGAGCTATGTCCAGCATAGAGCCTGACGCTGTTGGCTTAATAGTCCAGCGAGTATGTGAATATCTTCAGCCGGTATTGAACGCCATTCTGGCCGGCGTGATGGCGCTATTACACGGTGCCTATCGCAACGTGGGTATTCGGCGCCGTTTATTGAATGCGGCGATGTGCGCGTTATTGGCCTGGACGGTGCGCGATGCGCTGGCGTTGATGGGCCTGGAATTAAAGTGGGCGAATTTGGCCAGCGTACTGATTGGTTTTATGGGGGCGGATTACATCAACGCCTTAATTAAAAAATTCATCGGAAAAAAGACGGGGTTTAAAAATGTTAAATGACATTGAAGAGATTCGTTTTACCGCCCGCAGCGAAGAGAACCTGCGCGGTGTGCACCCGGATCTGGTGCGCGTTATTCGCCTGGCGCTGCGTTATTCGCTGGTGCCGTTTTCCGTCAGCGAGGGGCTGCGCAGCATGGCGCGCCAGCGGGAAATGGTGCGCGCCGGCAGCAGCCAAACGCTGCGCAGCCGCCACCTGACCGGGCACGCGGTGGACGTGGTGGCGATGCCGGCGGGCGTGGCCTCCTGGGAGTGGGATTACTACGCGCAGATTGCGGTGGCGGTGCGGCGCGCGGCGCGTGAATGCGGCATCAACGTCGAATGGGGCGGCGAGTGGAAAACCCTCAAGGATGGCCCGCACTTCCAACTGCCGTTCCGGGACTATCCGGCATGAGCGGCTGGCTGCAAAAACTGATGCAGGGCGGCTTGCTGCTGTTGTTGCTGGCGGCCATCTGCCTGGGCGGCTATAGCTCGCTGTTGTCGCACCAGTTGGCGTCCGCGCGGCAACAGGCGGCGGAACTGCAAAAAAGCCTGGCGCAGCAGGCGGGGCTTATCGCCACCTTGCAGACACAGGATGCGCAAAATCGCGCGCTGATGGCGGCGCAGCAGCGGCAGGAACGGCAGTTGCGCCAACAACACGAGGCTTATCAGAGGAAATACCGTGAAGCGATTAAAAACGATCCCTGCGCCGCTCAGCCTCTGCCTGGCGCTGTGCTTGAGCTCCTGCGCCCGGCTGCCGCCGACGCCGCAGGCCGTGCCGCTGTTGCCCCCTGAGTCGGTGTTCGCTCCCTGTGAGCAGCCGCAGTTGCAGGGGGAGACCTGGGGGGATGCGGTGAGCTATGTCCTGGCGTTACAAACCTCGTTACACATTTGCGCCGGCCAAGTGGAGACGCTCAACGCCTGGCGCGCCACGCTGCCGCCGCGCTGACGGCGGCGTTTCTCTGCTCGTCTCGCAGATCTTCTTTTTTTACTTTTAAAACGCTCTTTCGACCAAGGTTATGGCGCGCTTCAAAGTTTGTGATGTTTCTCTCACTATACTTCAAGGCTGTGCCCTGTCATTGTAATTGGGCGCCATGGCCCACGGCAGGGCGCAGCCTCAAAGCCTTACCTCAACATAAAAGCAAAAAACAAAGGAATCCATAATGGACGAACAGCTCAAACAGAGTGCCCTTGATTTCCATCAGTTTCCTGTCCCAGGGAAGATCCAGGTTTCCCCTACCAAACCGTTGGCGACCCAGCGCGATCTGGCGCTGGCCTATTCGCCGGGCGTCGCCGCGCCTTGCCTCGAGATCGCCGAAGATCCGCTGGCGGCCTACAAATACACCGCGCGTGGCAATCTGGTGGCGGTGATTTCCAACGGCACGGCGGTACTGGGTCTGGGCAATATCGGCGCGTTGGCCGGTAAGCCGGTGATGGAAGGCAAGGGCGTTTTGTTCAAGAAGTTTTCCGGTATCGATGTATTTGATATCGAAGTGGATGAGCATAACCCTGACAAGTTAATCGACATTATCGCCGCGCTGGAACCGACCTTCGGCGGCATCAACCTGGAAGACATCAAGGCGCCGGAGTGTTTCTACATCGAACAGAAACTGCGTGAGCGCATGAAGATCCCGGTATTCCACGACGACCAGCACGGCACGGCGATCATTACCACCGCTGCGGTGCTCAACGGCCTGCGCGTGGTGAAGAAGAATATCTCCGACGTGCGGCTGGTGGTGTCCGGCGCCGGCGCGGCCTCCATCGCCTGCCTGAACCTGCTGGTGGCGCTGGGGCTGCGTCAGCAGAACATCACCGTCTGCGATTCCAAGGGCGTCATCTATAAAGGCCGCGACGCCAATATGGAACAAACCAAAGCCGCCTACGCCATCGAGGATAACGGCCAGCGCACGCTGGGCGACGCCATCCCGAATGCCGACATCTTCCTCGGCTGCTCCGGGCCGGGCGTCCTGACGCAGGATATGGTGAAAACCATGGCGCGCGATCCGCTGATCATGGCGCTGGCCAACCCGGAACCGGAAATTCTGCCGCCGCTGGCCAAAGCGGTGCGCCCGGACGCCATCATCTGTACCGGCCGTTCCGACTACCCGAACCAGGTGAACAACGTCCTGTGCTTCCCGTTCATTTTCCGCGGCGCGCTGGACGTGGGCGCCACCACCATCAACGAGGAGATGAAGCTGGCCTGCGTGCATGCCATCGCCGATCTGGCGCTGGCGGAGCAGAGCGACGTGGTGGCTTCCGCGTATGACGATCAGGATCTCTCCTTCGGGCCGGAATACATCATTCCGAAACCGTTCGATCCGCGCCTGATCGTCAAGATCGCGCCGGCGGTGGCCAAGGCGGCGATGGATTCCGGCGTGGCGACGCGCCCGATCGAAGACTTCGACGCCTATGTGGAGAAGCTGGCGGAGTTCGTCTACAAAACCAACCTGTTCATGAAACCGATCTTCTCGCAGGCGCGCAAAGAGGTGAAGCGGGTGGTGCTGGCGGAAGGCGAGGAAGAGCGCGTGCTGCACGCCACGCAGGAGCTGGTGTCGCAGGGGCTGGCCTTCCCGATCCTGGTCGGCCGGCCGAGCGTGATCGAGATGCGCCTGAAAAAGCTGGGCCTGCAGCTGACGCCGGGCAAAGATTTCGAAGTGGTGAACAACGAGTCGGATCCGCGCTTCAACGAATACTGGGGAGAGTACTACCAGATCATGAAACGCCGCGGCGTTTCGCAAGAGCAGGCGCGCCGCGCGGTGATCGGCAACCCGACGCTGATCGCCGCCATCATGCTGCATCGCGGCGAAGCGGATGCGATGATCTGCGGCACCATCGGCAGCTACCACGAGCATTACGACGTGGTGAAGAACGTGTTCGGCTTCCGTGAAGGCGCGCACGTCGCCGGCGCGATGAACGCGTTGCTGCTGCCGAGCGGCAACACTTTCATCGCCGACACCTACGTCAACGACGATCCGACGCCGGAACAGCTGGCGGAGATCACCCTGATGGCGGCGGAAACCGTGCGCCGCTTCGGCATCGAACCGAAGGTGGCGCTGCTGTCTCATTCCAGCTTCGGCTCGTCTGACTGCCCGGCGGCGCGCAAGATGCGCAAAACGTTGGAGCTGGTGAACGAGCTGGCGCCGGAGCTGGAGATCGACGGCGAAATGCACGGCGACGCCGCGCTGGTGGAGAGCATCCGCCACGATCTGATGCCGGACAGCCCGCTGAAAGGCTCGGCCAACCTGCTGATCATGCCGAACATGGAAGCGGCGCGCATCAGCTACAACCTGCTGCGCGTCTCCTGCTCGGAAGGGGTGACCGTCGGGCCGGTGCTGATGGGGGTCGCCAAACCGGTGCACATCCTGACGCCGATCGCCTCGGTGCGCCGCATCGTCAACATGGTGGCGCTGGCGGTGGTGGAAGCCCAGACCGAACCGCTGTAAGCCCGGGTTGAGTGACTGGCCCCCTGTGCCGTTGGCGCCGGGGGCTTTTTTATTTCCAGCGGGCGTGGTACAAATAATCGTCAAATATGTACATGTACAGGTAAAGAAAATGACTACGATTAGCTATACGGCGGCGAGAAACAATTTGGCCGAGGTGCTTTTGGAAGCGCAAAAACAGCCGGTGGAAGTGACGCGCCGCGGACACGATGAGGTTTACATCATCAGTAAGGCCGACTATGAGGTTTTGGTCAAAGCCAAAGTGAAAGCGCGCATTCAGGCTAAACACGCGGATACGATTAAGGCGCTGGCGAATAGATGATCTTTTTGACCGCAGAGGATATTGCGGAGTTCAATGCTGAAATTGTGCCTCACGGCCGCCAGGAAGGCAGCAAAGTTGAGGCTGTAGCCAACCGCGTGCTCAATGCTTACCACTACGAGAACGTCACAGACGTATACCGGTTGGCCGCGCTCTATCTCATCGCCATCAGCCACGGTCACATTTTTCTTGATGGCAACAAACGTACGGCCTTCCAAAGCATGGCGCTATTTCTCGGTATTAATGGCATTGCACTGCGGGAAGACGCAGAACTGGTCGAAATTACGGTTGAAGCAGCTCAAGGCCGCCTCAACGTTGAACAAGCCGCGGAGCAACTGCGCCGGCTAACCGAGTAACTCCCATTCTCATGCCTTGCAGCGCGCGGCGATGGCGCGGATATCCTGCGGGGTGGTGCGGCAACAGCCGCCGATCAAATGTGCGCCGAGCGCACGCCACTCTACCGCCTGATCGGCCAGGCTGCCGTGTTCGCCGCCGCAGGCGTGCCAGGTTTTGCTCACCGCATCGTAATGCTCCCCGGAGTTCGGGTAGACCAGCAGCGGTTTGTCGGCCAGCGCGCTCAGCTGACGCAGCGCCGGGGCGACCTTGTCCAGCGCGATGCAGTTGATGCCGATCGCCAGCACCTGCGGGTTGCCGCGCAGTGCGGACATGACCTCCGTCAGCGGCGTGCCGTCGCTGAGGTGTTGGCTGTCGCGCAGGGTGAAGGCGAACCAGGCGCCGAGCGTCGGGAACTCCTGCAACAGCGTCAGCAGCGCCTGTAGTTCAGCGAACGACGGCAGCGTTTCGCAGGCCAGCAGATCGACGCCGGCGGCGGCCAGCGCGGCGAGGCGAGGGCGGTGGAAGGCAATGAAGTCATCCTGCGCCAGCCGATAGTCGCCGCGGTATTCCGAGCCGTCGGCCAGATAGGCGCCGTACGGGCCCACCGAGCCGGCGATCAGCAGCGGCGCCGCTTGCGGGTGTGCGGCCAGATAATCGCGGCGCGCCCGCTGCGCCAGCTGCACGCTTTTGGCGATCAGCGCCAGCGACTGATCCTGATCCAGGCCGCGGCGCAAGAAGCCCTGCGGTGTGGCCTGATAGCTGGCGGTGATGGCGCACTGGGCGCCGGCGTTGAAATAATCGAGATGCACCTGATAGATAAGCTCGGGATTTTCAATCAGCACCTTGGCCGACCACAGCGGATCGGTCAGGTCGCAGCCGCGCGCTTCCAGTTCGGTGGCCAGCGCGCCGTCCAGGATCAGCGTCGACTGTTCGGCCAGCAGGCGGGCGACGGGGTTGTTAACCGACATGTTGTTCTCCCAAAGCATTTTTTTGCCCGGCGCGCCGGGTCAGGAAATAGGTGAGGTAGCACAGGGCGACGAACGGCAGCCCGCAGTAGAGCGCAATGCGCTGCTCCGGATCGAACGCCAGCCCGATGCAGGCCAGCAGGCACAGCGCAAAGCCGAGGATCGGCGTCAATGGATAGCCGGGCGCGCGGTATTTCAGGCCGCTTATCAGCTGGCCGCTGCGCAGGTAGGCGCGGCGGAAAGCATAGTGGGCCGCGCAGATGCTCAGCCACACCGCCACTACCGCAAAGCCGGAGATCGCCGACAGGGCGACGAACACCGTGTCCGGCGCGATCACGCTGGTCAACAGCGCCAGCACGCCGCCGAGCATGCTGAAGGTCAGGGCGTTGATCGGAATGCCGCGCGCATTGACGCGCGCAAAGTAGGCCGGCAGGGTGCGCTGGTGGGCCAGCGACCACAGCATGCGCCCCGAGGCGTACAGGCCGGAGTTGGCCGCCGACAGGATGGCGGTCAGGATCACGAAGTTGAAGATATCGGCGGCGTAAGGCACACCGATGCGTTCAAACACCAGCACGAACGGGCTTTTGACGATCCCCGCCTGATCCATCGGGATCAGCGCCGCCAGCACGAAGACCGTGCCGATAAAGAACAGCATCAGGCGGATCACCGTGGTGCGGATCGCCAGCGGTACGACTTTTTCCGGGTTCTCGGTTTCACCGGCGGCGATGCCGATCAGCTCCGTGCCGGAGAAGGCAAAGTTCACCGCCACCATGGTCATCAGGATCGGCAGCGTGCCGTGCGGCAGCCAGCCGGAAGCGGTCAGGTTATGCAGGAACGGCGCCGGGGTGCCGTCTTTCATCGGCAGCAGGCCGAACATGGCGGCACCGCCCAGTATGATGAACGCCAGAATGGTCACCACTTTGATCAGCGAAAACCAGAATTCGCTTTCGGCAAAAAAACGGGTGGTCACCACGTTAAGCAGGAAAATGGCCGCACAGAAGAGCAGGCACCACAGCCACACCGGCGACTGCGGGAACCAGTACTGCATGCAGAATCCGGCGGCGGTCAGGCTGGAGCCGAGCGCCACCGTCCAGGTGAGCCAATACAGCCAGGCGACGGCATAGCCGGTGGCCGGCCCCAGATAGCGCGAAGCATAGACGTGAAAGGCGCCGGTTTCCGGCATCGCCACCGACAACTCACCCAGGCACAGCATCACCAGATACACCACCAGCGCGCCGATCAGGTAGGCCAGCAGCGTGCCGAGCGCGCCGGTGGTGGAGATGATGTAGCCGGTGTTGAAAAACAGCCCGGTGCCGATCACGCCGCCCAGCGACAACATCACCAGGTGCCGGGCCTTCATGCTGCGTTTGAACTGCCCTGCGGCGGGCGCCGATGCGTGCATAATAATCTATCCGTATAGACGTCTAAATATCTGAATGGCTATTGGTTATACCCGTAATGCCTTTTTAACGCAATGCGCCACCGGCGATCGCCGCGTAAAAAAATCATTAAGCCGGATCTATATGCAAATGATAATTATTATCTATAATGTCGCCATTTTCGATAATGGGGCAACATGATGAGATATTTGATTTTATTGGCGGCCTTGGCGCTCGGCGCCTGCAGCCAAACGTCGGTGAAGGCGCCGGCCAATGACGTCGCGAGTTTGGGAAGCATCACCGATCTGCACAGCGGCGCGGCCCTGACGCCGGAGCAGCTGTTGACGCGATTGGCGCAGCAGCCGCGGGTGATCGTTGGGGAAAAGCATGACAATCCTTGCCACCATCAGATTGAGCAATGGCTGGTGCAGCAACTGCCGCAGCGGCGGCCGCAGGGCAGCGTGCTGATGGAGATGATCAACCCGAACCAGCAGGCGCAGGTAGACAAGGTCAAACAGTGGCTGCAGAGCGATCCCACGGTGCGTGACGGCCGCGTAGCGGAACTGATCGCCTGGCAGCCGGGCTGGAAGTGGGAGCTGTATGGCGGGGTGACGATGGCGGCGATGCGCGCGCCTTACCCGCTGTGGTCGGCCAACCTGGATCGCAGCGAGATTACGGCGTTCTATCAGCAGCCGCAGTTCCCGGCGGGGCAGCTATCGGCGCAGCCGGCGGTGCGCAAGGCGCTGGAAGAGACCATCCGCACTTCGCACGGCGGCAAGATTGAGGCCGATCAACTGCATGCGATGTTGGCGATCCAGCAGCAGCGCGATCGGCGCATGGCTGAGCGCTTGCTGGCGGCACCGACGCCCGCGCTGTTGATCGCCGGTGGTTATCACGCCGCCAAATCGGTGGGGGTGCCGCTGCACGTGCGGGATCTGCAACCGGCGGCGGTGCCGACGGTGCTGATGCTGGCGGAACCGGGCGTACAGGTCGATGCGAACACCGCAGACTACCTGTGGATCACACCATCAGTGAAATGAATACGTTAAGAGAGTGAAAAGGGGTGTTAATTATAGTTGCAAATGATTATCATTAGTAAATGTGATCTGCAATCATTCGCAATTAAGCAAGCTAATGCCCCTATGTTAAGTCAGTCTTACTCCCTCCCGGCCTTTGAACTGCCGCAGCCGCGCTGGGCGCGCGGCCTGCTGCTCGCCCTGGCGGCGCACGCGGCGTTGGTGCTGCTGTTTTATTGGCCGCAGACGGCGCTGGAGCCGGTGGCGCTGCCGCCGCCGGCGGTGATGATGAGCTGGGCGGCGCAGATTGAAGCGCCGGAAAGCAAGCCGCTGCCGCTGGGCGTGCAGCAGGCGGAGTCCGCCGCAGCGCAGCCCGCTGAGCAGCAGCAACAGCCGGATCTGCCCAAGCTGGCGCGCGCCGATAAAGCGAAAATCGTGACGGCGCAGAAGAAGCGCGCCGAACACCGTCCCCCGCAAAAAGCGCAGCCGAAGCCGCAGGAACAGGCCAAAGAGACGCGCAATGCCGCCGCGTCCAGCGCCGCCGCGCCGCAGGCGCAGACGCTCTCCCACCACACCGCCGCCCCGATCAACAGCGACGCCAACAGCAACGCGCAGGCCAAGCTGTCGTGGGAGAGCCTGGTGAAAGGCAAGCTGAACCGCATCAAGGATTACCCTTTGGATGCCCGCAGCCGCCGGCGCAGCGGCATGCCGCAGGTCAGTTTCAGCGTCGATGCGCAGGGGCGGGTATCGAACGTGATCCTGCTGGCGCGTTCCGGCACCGCGTCGCTGGATCGGGAAGCGGTGGCGGTGGTATCGCGCGCGCAGCCGTTGCCGCCGCCGCCGCCGGAGATGCTGCAGCAGGGGGCCGTCAGGGTGACGATGCCGATCGATTTCAATCTGGCGGAGCTGAACGCCCGCCGTTAATGCCTGCAGACGCCGCCTCGCCGCCGTCCGCCTTTTCAAACTTCGTGAGGGATTATGAATCCGCTGTTATTCACCCCGCGTCGCCGCATTGCGGCCGCGCTCTGGCTTTCTTTAGGCGTCGCCGGCGCCGCGCTGGCGCAACCGCAGCCGCCGTTGGCGGAACGCGCGCCGAAAGCGCTGACGGCGCATGGCGAGACGCGTACCGACGATTATTACTGGCTGCGCGACGACAGCCGAAAAGAGCAAAAGGTACTGAATTACCTGAAGGCGGAGAACCGCTACACCGAGCAGATGATGGCGCCGTACCAGAAGCTGCGCGCCACGCTGTATCAGGAGATGCTGGGCCGCATGAGTCCTGACGATCGTTCGGTGCCGTATCAGCTCAACGGTTATCGCTATCAGGAAAGCTACGCCGCCGGTAAAGAGTTCGCGCGGTATCAGCGCCAGGCGCTCACCGCCGACGCGCCGTGGCAAACCCTGCTGGACGCCAACCAGCGCGCCGCCGGCCACGCTTACTATCGCCTGGGGGCGATGGACATTAGCCGGGACAACCGCCGTCTGGCGGTGGCCGAAGATCTGCAGGGCCGCCGCCAATACCGCATCTCCCTGCGCGAGTTAGGCAGCGAACGCTGGTCGCCGGAAACGCTGGAAAACACCTCCGGCAACATGGTGTGGGCCAACGACAACCAAACCCTGTTCTACGTGCGCAACCACCCGCAAACGCTGCTGCCGTATCAGGTCTACCGTCATCAGTACGGCACGCCGCCGGCGGAAGATAAGCTGGTGTACCAGGAAAACGACCCGGCGTTCTACCTCAGCCTCAGCCGTTCTTCTTCGCGTGACTACCTGATACTCACCATCAGCGGCAACACCACCTCCGAAGTGCGCCTGATCGACGCCAACCAGCCGCAGCGCGAGCCGCAGCTGTTCGCCGCCCGGCAGAACGGCCGCGAGTATTATCTCGATCACTACCGCGGCGAGTTCTACCTGCGCTCTAACCATCAGGACCCGAACTTCGGCCTGTACCACACGGCGGCGGCGGGTAAACCCTGGCAGACGCTGATCGCGCCGCAGGCGCAGCACGAGGTGGAGAGCTTCAGCCTGTTCCGCGACTGGCTGGTGGTGCAGGAGCGCGCCAACGGGCTGGTGCAGCTGCGGCAAATCAGCTGGGACGGCAAAACCGAGCGCGCCATCCCGTTCGACGACGCCAGCTACATGGCCTGGCTGGGCTATAACCCGGAGCCGGACAGCGATCGGTTGCGCTACGGTTATTCGGCGATGACCACGCCGACCCGCACCTATGAGTGGGATCTGAACAAGGGCGAGCGCACCCTGCTCAAGCAACAGGAAGTGAAAGGCGTCGATCCCAGCCTGTATCACAGCGAACGCATTTGGATCGCGGCGCGCGACGGCGTGAAGGTGCCGGTCTCGCTGGTGTACCGCACATCGCTGTTCAAAAACGGGCATAACCCGCTGCTGGTGTATGGCTATGGCGCTTACGGCATGAGCATGGATCCGGCGTTCAGCGCCAACCGCATCAGCCTGTTGGATCGCGGCTTCGTCTATGCGCTGATCCACGTGCGCGGCGGCGGCGAGCTGGGGCAGCGCTGGTACAAACAGGGCAAACTGACGCACAAACCGAACAGCTTCAACGATTTCATCGACGCTACCCAAGCGCTGATCAACGACGGCTACGGCCAACCGGGGCGCATCTACGCCATGGGCGGCAGCGCCGGCGGCTTGCTGATGGGGGCGGTGATCAATCAGGCGCCGCAGCTGTACAACGCGGTGGTGGCGCAGGTGCCGTTCGTCGACGTGGTGACCACCATGCTGGACGACAGCATTCCGCTCACCACCGGGGAATACGAGGAGTGGGGCAACCCGCACCAGCCGGCCGCCTATGCGCTGATGAAGTCCTACAGCCCGTACGACAACGTGCGCAGGCAGCGTTACCCGAACCTGCTGGTCACCAGTGGTTTGTACGACTCGCAGGTGCAGTATTGGGAACCGGCCAAATGGGTGGCGAAGCTGCGGCGCTTCAAGCAGGGCGATTCGCTGCTGCTGCTTTCCACCGACATGACCGCCGGCCACGGCGGCAAATCGGGCCGCCTGGCGCGGCTGGAAAACGGCGCGCTGGAGTACGCCTTTATTCTGGCGGCGGATCGGCAGGCGCAGAAATAACCTTCAGCGCCGCGGCACGCTGCGGCGCAATAAAACAATAACAACTTTTACCGCGCTTTCGGCGGGCTTTTTGCTGGGCATTGTCGGCCATCAAACCTTATTGGCTATTTCTGGGGATATATGAAAATCAAAATGATAGCGAGCCTGATCGGCGCGGGACTGGCGCTGTACGGGCCGGCTGCGGCCGCGCAGGAACAGGCGGAAAATAATAAAGGCAGCGTGGCGTTCAGCCCGCTCAACGTCTCGGCCGCCGACGGCGGCAAGAGCAGCGAAAAAGAGGCGTTGGCCAGGCCGGGCGCGTTCAGCTCGCGCGACGAAAACAAAAATCTGGAGTCGGTGGACAGCATTCTGCGCAGCATGCCGGGCACCTATACCCAGATCGATCCCGGCCAGGGATCGGTCAGCGTCAATATTCGCGGCCTGAGCGGCTTTGGCCGGGTCAACACCATGGTCGACGGCATCACGCAAAACTACTACGGCAACTCGCCGAGCGACGCGGCGCACGGGGGATTGCCCACCAGCCAGTTCGGGGCGCTGATCGATCCTAACTTTATCGTCGGCGTCGACGTGGCGCGCGGCAACGCCACCGGTTCCGACGGGGTGAACGCCCTGGCGGGCAGCGCCAACTTCCGCACCATCGGCGTGGACGATGTGGTGTTTTCCGATAACCCGTTCGGCGTGCGCACCAAATTCTCGGTGGGCAATAACGGCATCGGCCGCAGCGGCATGATCGCCGTGGGCGCCAAAACCGCCGCTTTTGCCGACGGCGGCAGTCTGGGGGCGATGGCGGCGATCAGCGGCAGCTCCATCACCTCCAACTACAAAAACGGCGCCGGTTTCGACAGCGAGATGTTCAACGTCGATAAAACCTACCGCCAGAACCCGAAATCCCAGCTGTTCAAGGTGGACATCAAGCCGGATGCCTTCAACAGCATCGAACTGTCGGCGCGCAGCTACCAGAATAAAATCACCCGCCGGCACATCGACAGCGACGATTTCTACCTTAAATACCACTACGCGCCGTTCTCCGAACTGATCGATTTCAACCTGACCGCCAGCACCAGCCGCGGCGAGCAGAAGTTCATGTCCGACAACATGGCGGGATTCAGCGACAGCACGGCGAAAAACATCTCCGATGCGCTAGATATCAACAACACCAGCCGTTTCAGCCTGCAGGACGTCGATTTCGCGTTCAGCTACGGCGGCAAGCTGGTGCGCAACGAGTATAAGAAAAAGGCCTCCGGTTTGGTGACGGATGACAATCAGGCGGAAAGCATGCCGGTGGGAATGTCGGGCAAGCAGGATATCTCCAGCCTGTACAGCGGCCTGCAGGCCAACTACGGCATCTGGCAGGGGAATTTCGATCTGAACTACACCGCCTATCGCCTCTCCGGCTATAAGCCGGCCTGTGACGAGCGCGTAGAGTGCTTCCCGCAGGGCGCCGGCAATATCAACCGTAACGAACACGGCTTCAACCCGTCGGTCATGCTGTCGGCGCAGGTGACGCCGTGGCTGCAGCCGTTCGTCAGCTACAGCAAGTCGATGCGCGGGCCGAATATCCAGGAGGTGTTCTTCGCCAACAGCGGCGGCCAGTCGATGAACCCGTTCCTCAAGGGCGAAAAAGCGGAGACCTGGCAGGGCGGGTTCAACGCCAATGCCCACGATCTGTTGTTCAAGCAGGACAGCTTCCAACTGAAAGCGGTCTATTTCGAAACCAGGATCAAAAACTACATCTCCAGCCAAACCTACCTGGTGTGTAAAGACCGCCAGAAGTGCAACCGTTCGCAGGCGACGCAGGAAGAGTGGGATAACGCGGACGTCAACGTCAGCATGACCATGTACAGCAACGCCCCCGAACCGGTCAAAATGCGCGGTGTGGAGATCGAAGCGCTGTACGACGCCGGTTTCGCGTTTACCAAACTGTCGTTAAGCAAGGAGCATACTTCCCAGCCGACCAACCAGGCCAGCAACGTGTTCGGCGCGGGTGATGTCAGCGAACTGCCGGAATTCTACTTCACGCTGGACAGCGGGGTGCGCCTGCTGGACGAGACGTTGACGCTGGGCGGGGTGGTGAAATACACCGGCAAAGCGGTGCGCCTGTCGCCTGATTCCACTCTCGATGAAAACGAACAGTTGATGAAGGAGCCGGCGCCGCATATTCCGACCATTATCGATCTGTACGGCACCTATCAGGTGAATCGCAATCTGCTGCTGAAGCTCAGCGTGCAAAACCTGATGGACAAGGACTACTCGGACGCGCTGAACAAGATGAATTCGCTGCCTTCGCAGTCACAAGATTTCACGCCGACCAACACCGCCCGTGGGCGGACTTATATCTTCGGGGGGGAGTTGCGCTTCTAAACCGCAGCAGAGCAGGGCGCAGTCACTGCGCCCGTTTCGCCTGCAGCAGCCATTTGTCCAGCTCGTTGGCGAACTGCTGGCGGTCGCGCTGGTTCAGGGCGTTCGGGCCGCCGGTCTGAATGCCGCTGGCGCGCAGGGTATCCATAAAATCGCGCATGTTGAGGCGCTCGCGGATGGTGTCCGGCGTGTAGCGTTCGCCGCGCGGGTTCAGCGCCACCGCACCTTTCTCGATCACCTCCGCCGCCAGCGGGATGTCGGCGGTGATCACCAGATCGCCCGCTTCGCAGCGGCGCACGATCTCGTTATCGGCCACGTCGAAGCCGGCCGCCACCTGCAGCGAACGGATGTGCTTCGACGGCGGCGTGCGCAATGGCTGGTTCGCCACCAGCGTGACGGTGATGGCGGTGCGATCGGCGGCGCGGAACAGCACCTCTTTGATCACGTTCGGACAGGCGTCCGCATCGACCCAAATCTGCATCATTTCGACTCCTGCAGCCAGTCGCGCACCGGCAGGAAATCGCGCGCCAGCGCCGCTTCCGGGCTGTCGGCCTCCGGCTGGTAGTTATATTCCCAACGCACCAGCGGCGGCATCGACATCAGGATGGACTCGGTGCGCCCGCCGGTTTGCAGCCCGAACAGCGTGCCGCGATCCCACACCAGGTTGAACTCCACATAGCGGCCGCGGCGATACAGCTGGAACTGGCGCTCGCGCTCGCCCCAGGTCAAGGCCTTGCGTTTTTCGACGATCGGCAGATAAGCGTCGAGGAAGCCCTGGCCCACCGCGCGGGTGAAGGCGAAACAATGGTCGAAATCCGGGGTGTTCAGATCGTCGTAGAACAGGCCGCCGATGCCGCGCGCTTCGTTGCGATGCTTGATGAAGAAGTAATCGTCGCACCACTGTTTATATTTGGGGTAGACCTCGTCGCCGAACGGCGCGCACAGCTCGGCCGCGGTGCGGTGCCAGTGCACGGCATCCTCTGCGAAACCGTAGAACGGCGTCAGGTCAAAACCGCCGCCGAACCACCACACCGGGGCTTCGCCCGGTTTTTCGGCGATGAAGAAGCGCACGTTGGCGTGGCTGGTGGGCACGTAGGGGCTGAGCGGGTGGATAACCAATGAGACGCCCATCGCCTGGAAGCTGCGTCCGGCCAGTTCCGGACGGTGCGCGGTCGCCGAGGCCGGCAGGGTGGCGCCGGAGACGTGCGAGAAGTTGACTCCTGCCTGTTCGAACACCGCGCCGTTGGTCAGCACGCGGCTGCGGCCACCGCCGCCTTCTTCACGCGTCCATTGGTCTTCGGTGAACACGGCGCCGCCGTCGGCCTGGGCGAGCTGCGCGCAGATGTGATCCTGCAGCGCCAGCAGGAAGGATTTTACTTCAGCGATGTTAGGTAAACTCATGCGGGGTCTTTATAGCGTCTGGCTGAACAAGGCGCTGAGTATACTCTTATTCGCCGCCCGCGGCATCAGCGGGGTTTGCGTTGGTGTGCGTCGAAATAGTCGAAGAAGTTGACGATGCCGTCCGCGATGGCGCGGGCGATTTTCTCGCGAAACGCGGTGGTGCCCAGCAGCCGTTCTTCGTTCGGGTTGGTGATGAACGAGGTTTCCACCAACACCGAGGGGATGGACGGGGATTTCAGCACCGCGAACGCCGCCTGTTCGGTGCTGTCGCTGTGCAGATGGTGCACCGGGCGAATTTGACCGAGCACGTGGCGGCCGAGCGTCAGGCTGTTGTTGATGGTGTCGGTTTGCACCAGATCGAACAGCACCTGCTGCAGGTAGTTGTCCTGATCCTTGTACTTGCCGCCCGCCACGTCGTCGGCGGCGTTTTCACGGTTGGACAGGTAGCGCGCCATGGCGCTGCTGGCGCCGCGGTTGGAGAGGGCGAACACCGAAGCGCCGGAGGCCGACGGGCTGGTAAAGCCGTCGGCGTGAATCGAAATGAACAGGTCGGCCTGGTGCTGGTGGGCGATCTCGACCCGCTGGAACAGCGGAATGAACTCATCTTCTTCGCGCGTCAGGCGCGCCTCGACGTGATCGTGCTCATGCAGGAAACGGCGCACGTGGTTGGCGATTTCCAGCACGATGTGTTTTTCCTGCGAGCCTTCGTGGCCGACCGCGCCGGAGTCGATGCCGCCGTGGCCGGGATCGATCATCACCCGCTTTTTGCCGCCGGCCGGTTTCGCCGCCGGTTTGCTGTGCTGATTGCGCAGCAGGCCTTCCGCCTTGGCGCTGTGGTTTTTCACGCCGAACAGCGCCACCGCCAGGCCGGAAAGCAACAGTTGGCGTCGCGTCGGGGAAACGGCAAGCGGCTTAAAATTGAGGAATTGTTTACCCTGCTTTTTCATTACGCAACGCTCCGTCGACGTTTCTATTTTGCGACGTTATATCGTATTGATAATCATTAATCGACCCGATAACTATTTCCATTTATTACGCCTGTTACCGGCGATTTCCGGGCAAAATAGCGCGCTAAATCGCAGTTTGATATTGCGTAAGTGAATAATCACGCGATAATCAGATAAACACCTTAATTAACAGCGGCCAACATCGATGGAAATTCGCGTATTTCGACAAGACGACTTTGAAGAAGTCATTACCCTGTGGGAGCGCTGCGATCTGCTGCGGCCCTGGAACGATCCGGAAATGGACATCGAGCGCAAGCTGAACCACGATCCGGAGCTGTTCCTGGTGGCGGAAGTCGGCGGCGAAGTGGTCGGTTCGGTGATGGGCGGCTATGACGGCCACCGCGGCTCGGCGTATTACCTCGGGGTGCATCCCGACTATCGCGGGCGCGGCATCGCCAATGCGTTGATCAACCGTCTGGAGAAGAAGCTGATCGCCCGCGGCTGCCCGAAGATCCAGATTATGGTGCGCGAAGACAACGACACGGTGGTTGAGATGTACGAGAAGCTCGGCTACGAAATCCAGGGCATCACCAGCCTGGGCAAGCGGCTGATCGAAGATCAGGAATATTGATCGAGCGGCGGACGGCGGTATAGCCCGCCCGCCGCATCGCATTACGGCAGCTTTTTGACGGTTTTCACGTCCACTTCCACGCTGCTCCAGTCTTTATCCACTTTCCCTTCCAACTGCACCTTGTCTTTCGGCGTGACGGTTTGGCCGTTCCAGCGCTTGCGATCGATCTCGACCGTCAGGGTGCCGGTGGCGTCGCGGAAGGTGTAGGTATCGTCGCCGATGCGCTGCTCGATGTTGCCCTGCAGCATCACCCAGGTGTCGTCGCTCAGCGATTTCACCTTGTCCACGGTGGTCAGCGCCGCGCTGGGGCCGGAGAAACCACCTTGTGCGGTGGTTTGCGTTTGAGCCTGCGGCGCGGCCGGATCGAGGAACCCGCCTTGTTGCGCCAGTACCGGTGCGCTGCACAGCGCGATCAGAGCGGCCAGAGTCAGTTTTTTCATGTTGCGCTTCCTTATCGTTATTGAAAATCACATCCCGCTGATATCGGGGGCTTGCTTAGTGATAGGGATTAAAACACGCCGATCTTAAGAGCTTCTTAAGCCGACGCATTGAAATTCCCATCGCCGGCGCCCATCTGTAGCCATAGTCTTTATTCTGTTGGCAAGGAACGATCGTTGAAGCCATTCTCACCCCGGTTTTCCCCGGATGATTACGACCAGCACGGCGCGCTGCGGCTGCCGCTGGGATTTTGGGCCGTGCTGATTTTGCAGGCGCGCACCTGGCTATTGTTCGTGATGGCCGGCGTTTCGCATGAGCAGGGCGAAAGCTTGCTGGCGCTGTTTTATCCGGATACCCAACGCTTTTGGTACGGCATGCTGCTCGGTCTGCCGGCGGCGCTGGCGTTTTTGCTGAGCGGCCGTCGCCACCAATGGCCGCGGCTGTGGCGCGGTTGGCGCTGGGGGCTGGCTGTCTCGCTGCTGGCGTCGCTCGGCGGCTCGCTGTTCAGCCTGTGGCGCCAGGACGGCGATGCGCCGGGGCTGGAGCTGACGTTGGCGCTGCTCGACGCGCTGGCGCTGAGCTATCTGTTGCTGAATGCGCGTCTGAAAGCCTGTTTCGCACCGGCGGAGCACGCCGACTAATTGCCGAGAAGTGCGGCACTTTTCGCATTTTCCGCACTCCAAGCTGGCAACCGTTGGCGTAGTGCGGGCCGTTGTGAGAGGCTGGCATGCAGCAAAACGCCGAGTGCGGCAGGGGCGGGTTACCGCCCCGTGCCATTGATGTTTAAGGAGCTAGAGATGAATATTCGCCCCCTGTTGTTAGGGCTTCCGTTGTTACTGACCGGCTGTTCGAGCATGTCCAATTTCTCTTGGTCCAGCCTGTCGCCGTTCAACTGGTTCGGCAGCAGCCTGGAGGTCGGCGCCAAGGGCGTCGGCAAGCTCAACGCCGGCACGCCGATGTCGGAAAGCGCCATCAATGACGGGCTGGACGGCAACTACCGCCTGCGCGGTGGCATGGCGACCAACAACGGCCAGATCGTCTCTTATTACCAGGCGCTGTCCGGCGACGAAGTGAAACTGGTGATCACCGGCGAACCGAAAGGGCGCCTGCAGCGCGTGGACGTGCTGGATCCGAAAGTGGCGACGGAGTGGGGCAACAAGCTCGGCACGCCGTTCGGCGATATGTACAGCAAGGCGTTCGGCTCCTGTAAGCCGGGCAGCGGCGAAGACGCCGGTAAAGTGGAGTGCGTGGCGGAGCAGAGCAAGTACGTCACCTACATCTTCAGCGGCAAGTGGGCCGGGGCGCAGGATATCATTCCGCCGGACGACACCCTGAAAAGCTGGACGGTCAGCAAAATCATCTGGCACGCCAAGCCGCAGCAGTAACGCGTTCAACGGGCGCCGGTTCGCGGCGCCTGCCTTTTCAAGCCATTACCCCTATTTTCTTTGCGCTGCTGCAAGGCAATCGCCCGCGCTTGCGGTATGATAGCGCGCGTTTGTAACAGGGAACCCGCGCGTCAACCGCCATACCTGTTGCCTGGTTTTGGTATTGAGGATAACAACATGACACAGGTTCAGAGCGGCATTCTGCTGGAGCACTGCCGTTTCGCCATTTTTATGGAAGCCAGCGTACAGGGCGAATTCGCCGACTTGCGCCAGGGCTGCAAGCAGTTTTGTCAGACCCTGAGCGAGCTGCAGCAGCAGTTCCCCGATGCGCGCCTCGGCGCGGTGATCGCTTTCGGTTACGACGTCTGGCACGATCTCTCCAGCGGCCAGGGCGCGAAAGAGTTGAAGCCGTTCACGCCGCTCGGCAAAGGGCTGGCGCCGGCCACCCAGCGCGATATGCTGATCCACATCCAGTCGCTGCGTCACGACGTCAACTTCACGCTGGCGCAGGCGGCGTTGGCGGCGTTCGGCAACGTCATCAAGATTGAAGAAGAAACCCACGGTTTCCGCTGGGTGGAAGAGCGCGATCTGAGCGGCTTCGTCGACGGCACCGAAAATCCGCAGGGCGATCAGCGCCCGGCAGTGGCGACGATCGCCGAAGGCGAAGAGGACGCAGGCGGCAGCTACGTGCTGGTGCAACGCTACGAGCACAACCTGCGCCAGTGGCAGCGCTTTACCACCGAACAGCAGGAGCAGATCATCGGCCGCACCAAGCACGATAGCGAAGAGCTGCCGGCCGATCAGCGCCCGGATACCTCGCACGTCAGCCGCGTCGATTTGAAAGAGAACGGCAAGGGCCTGAAAATTCTGCGTCAGAGCCTGCCTTACGGCACCGCCAGCGGCAAGCACGGCCTGTTCTTCATCGCCTATTGCGCGCGCCTGCACAATATCGAGCAGCAACTGCTGAGCATGTTCGGCGATCTGGACGGCAAACGTGACGCGATGTTGCGCTTCAGCCGTGCAGTGACCGGCAGCTACTACTTTGCGCCATCGCTGACGCGCCTGCTGTCACTTTGACGCCGTCGCCGAAGCCGGCGCGTCCGGCTTCGGTCCGTTTTCCCGTCCCGAAAACGCCTCGCATTCCCTGCCTTATAGCGTTTGATGCTTGTAAATCACTAAACGGTATATAAAAGCGTTACAGCTCCGCACCGAGTTATAAATACACTGGTCGTCAATAAGGCGAAAGCCTGAAGGAATGACTCAGTGATAAGGTGCAGAATGAAACAAAACCGGGTTAAAAATCTCGTGCTGAAAGGTTGGCTGGCGGCTGCGCTGTTGGCGAGCGGCGCCGCGTCGGCGGCGGAATTGCTGAACAGCTCTTATGACGTTTCCCGTGAATTGTTCGTCGCGCTGAATCCCGGCTTTGAACAGCAGTGGAATCAACAGCACCCGAACGACAAGCTGACCATCAAACAGTCGCACGCCGGCTCCTCCAAGCAGGCGCTGGCTATCCTGCAAGGCTTGCGCGCCGACGTGGTGACGTACAACCAGGTGACCGACGTGCAGATCCTGCACGATCGCGGGCAGCTGATCCCGGCGGACTGGCAGGCGCGCCTGCCCAACAACAGCTCGCCGTTCTATTCCACCATGGCGTTTTTAGTGCGCAAGGACAACCCGAAGGGCATCCACACCTGGAACGATTTGGTGCGCGACGACGTGAAGCTGGTGTTCCCGAATCCGAAAACCTCCGGCAATGGCCGCTACACCTATCTGGCCGCCTGGGGCGCCGCCAGCCAGGCTGACGGCAACGATGCGGCCAAGACCCGCGCCTTTATGACTCGTTTCCTGAAAAACGTGCTGGTGTTCGATACCGGTGGCCGCGGCGCGACCACCACCTTCGTCGAACGCGGCTTGGGCGACGTGCTGATCAGCTTCGAGTCCGAAGTGAACAACATCCGTAAGCAATACGGTGAAGACAAGTACGAAGTGATCGTGCCGCCGGTCGATATTCTGGCGGAGTTTCCTGTGGCCTGGGTCGACAAAAACGTCGAGCGCAACGGCACCGAGCAGGCGGCCAAAGCCTATCTGAACTACCTCTACAGCCCGGCGGCGCAGCAGGTGATCACCAGCTTCTACTACCGCGTCTATGACCAGAAAGCGATGGCGGCGGCGAAGGGGCAATTCCCGGACACCCAACTGTTCCGGGTGGAAGACCAGTTCGGCGGTTGGCCGCAGGTGATGAAAACTCACTTCGCCACCGGCGGCGAGTTGGATCAGCTGTTAGCGGCAGGGCGCAAGTAAATGTTGGCGTTGTCGTCCAGTAAGCGGGTGCTGCCCGGATTTGGCCTCAGCCTCGGCAGCAGCCTGTTTTATACCTGTCTGATCCTGCTGCTGCCGCTCACCGCGCTGGTGATGCAGCTGGCGCAGATGAGCCTGGCGCAATATTGGGAAGTGATTTCCAACCCGCAGGTGGTGGCGGCGTACAAAGTGACGCTGCTGGCCGCCGGCGTCGCCAGCCTGTTCAACGCGGTGTTCGGCATGCTGATGGCCTGGATCCTGACGCGCTACCGTTTTCCCGGCCGTTCACTGCTGGACGGCCTGATCGATCTGCCGTTCGCGCTGCCGACGGCGGTGGCCGGCCTGACGCTGGCCGGTCTGTTTTCCACCACGGGCTGGTACGGTCAGTGGCTGGCGCACTTTGACATTAAGGTCACCTTCACCTGGCTTGGGATCGCGGTGGCGATGGCGTTCACCAGCCTGCCGTTTGTGGTGCGCACCGTGCAGCCGGTTTTGGAAGAGCTGGGGCCGGAATACGAAGAGGCGGCCGAGACGCTGGGTGCCACGCGCTGGCAGAGCTTTCGCCGCGTGGTGTTGCCCGAGGTGGCGCCGGCGCTGCTGGCCGGCACCGCCATTTCCTTTACCCGCAGCCTGGGCGAGTTCGGCGCGGTGATTTTCATCGCCGGCAACATCGCCTGGAAGACGGAAGTGACCTCGCTGATGATTTTTGTACGTTTGCAGGAGTTCGATTACCCGGCGGCCAGCGCTATCGCTTCGGTGATCCTGGCGGCGTCGCTGCTGCTGCTGTTCAGCATTAACGTATTGCAAAGCCGTTTCGGCAGACGTTTGGGAGGAGGGCACTGATGGCTGATGTTTCCGCCTTCAACGGCGCCGAGCGCCCGCGCGTCAACTGGGGCAAGTGGACGCTGATCGCCATCGGCGCGCTGTTCTCGGTGCTGCTGCTGGTGGTGCCGATGATGTCGATTTTCGCCGAGGCCTTTTCCAAAGGGTTCGGCGCGATGTGGAGCAACTTGCTCGATCCGGACATGCTGCACGCCATTTGGCTGACGGTCTTGATCGCGCTGATCACCGTGCCGTTCAACCTGGTGTTCGGCACGTTGCTGGCGTGGCTGGTGACGCGCTTCACCTTCCCCGGCCGCCAGCTGCTGCTGACGCTGATCGATATCCCGTTCGCCGTTTCACCGGTGGTGGCGGGGCTGATTTACCTGCTGTTTTACGGCAGCAACGGCCTGCTGGGCGGCTGGCTGGATGCGCATAACATCCAGATCATGTTCTCTTGGCCGGGCATGGTACTGGTGACCATTTTCGTCACCTGTCCCTTCGTGGTGCGCGAGCTGGTGCCGATGATGCTCAGCCAGGGCAGCCAGGAAGACGAGGCCGCCATTCTGCTGGGGGCGTCCGGCTGGCAGATGTTCCGCCGCGTGACGCTGCCCAACATTCGCTGGGCGTTGCTATACGGTGTGGTGCTGACCAACGCGCGCGCCATCGGCGAGTTCGGCGCGGTGTCGGTGGTGTCCGGTTCGATTCGCGGCGAAACCTACAGCCTGCCGCTGCAGGTCGAGCTGTTGCAGCAGGATTACAACACCGTCGGCTCCTTTACCGCCGCCGCCCTGTTGACCCTGATGGCGATCGTTACCCTATTTTTGAAGAGTGCGCTGCAGTGGCGTCTGGAACGCCAAAACGCGCGTCTCGAGCGGGAGGAAAATCATGAGCATTGAGATTAACGGCATCAACAAGTACTTCGGTCGCACCAAGGTATTGAACGATATCTCGCTCGATATTGCTTCCGGCGAGATGGTGGCGCTGCTTGGGCCATCCGGTTCCGGCAAGACCACGCTGCTGCGCATCATCGCCGGGCTGGAAAGCCAGAGCGGCGGCAAGCTGGGCTTCCACGGCACCGACGTCAGCCACATGCACGCGCGCGACAGGCGCGTGGGCTTCGTGTTTCAGCACTATGCGCTGTTCCGCCACATGACGGTGTTCGACAACATCGCTTTCGGCCTGACCGTGCTGCCGCGCCGCGAGCGCCCGAACGCCGCGGCGATCAAACAGAAAGTCACTCAGCTGCTGGAAATGGTGCAGTTGGGCCACCTGGCCAACCGCTATCCGTCGCAGCTGTCCGGCGGCCAGAAACAGCGCGTGGCGCTGGCGCGCGCCCTGGCGGTGGAACCGCAAATTCTGCTGCTGGACGAACCGTTCGGCGCGCTGGATGCGCAGGTGCGCAAAGAGCTGCGCCGCTGGCTGCGTCAGCTGCACGAAGAGCTGAAATTCACCAGCGTGTTCGTCACCCACGATCAGGAAGAGGCGATGGAAGTGGCCGACCGCATCGTGGTGATGAGCCAGGGCAATATCGAACAGGTCGGGTCGCCGGAAGAGATTATGCGCGAACCGGCCAGCCGCTTCGTGCTGGAGTTCATGGGGGAAGTGAACCGCCTGAACGGCGAAATTCGCGGCTCCCAGCTGTTCGTCGGCGCGCACCAGTGGCCGCTGTCGTTCCAGCCGATGCACCAGGGCAGCGTCGATCTGTTTCTGCGCCCGTGGGAAATGGAAGTGGCGACCGAAAGCAGCGAGCGTTGCCCGCTGCCGGTGCAGGTGCTGGAAGTCAGCCCGCGTGGTCACTTCTGGCAGCTGACGGTGCAGCCGATCGGCTGGCATCAGGAACCGATCGGCGTGGTGTTGCCGGAAGGCAACGCCACGCCGGTGCGCGGCGGCCGTTATTACGTCGGCAGCCTCAATGCGCGGCTGTATGCCGGCGATCAACTGCTGCAACCTGTTGCGTTAGCCAAAAGCGCCTGATAGGTTTTAGCCGTCCTTTTCTTCAAGGCAACCCCGGGGTTGCCTTTTTACTTTACGCACACCAACACACAGGCAAAGATCGTGACAACGCTCGAACAATGCATCGGGAATACCCCGCTGGTACAACTGCAACGGCTGGCCGCCCAGGCGGGCAGCGAGGTATGGGTCAAACTGGAAGGCAATAACCCGGCGGGATCGGTGAAGGATCGCGCCGCGTTGGCGATGATCCAGCAGGCGGAGCTGCGCGGGGAGATCAAGCCCGGCGACGTGCTGATCGAGGCTACCAGCGGCAACACCGGCATTGCACTGGCGATGATCGCTGCATTGAAAGGCTATGCGCTGAAGCTGCTGATGCCGGAGAACATGAGCCTGGAGCGGCAGGCGGCGATGCGCGCCTACGGTGCGGAACTGATCCTGGTCAGCCGTGAGCAGGGGATGGAAGGGGCGCGCGATCTGGCGCTGGAGATGCAGCGCCAGGGGCAGGGCAAGGTGCTGGATCAGTTTAACAATCTCGACAATCCCTATGCCCACTTCACCACCACCGGCCCGGAGATCTGGCGCCAGACCGAAGGGCGCATCACGCACTTCGTTTCCAGCATGGGCACCACCGGCACCATTACCGGCGTGGGCGGTTATCTGAAAAGCCAGAACCCGCAGGTGCAGATCGTCGGCCTGCAGCCGGCGGAGGGCAGCAGCATCCCCGGCATTCGCCGTTGGTCGCCCGCTTACCTGCCGGGGATTTTCCGCCCGGAGCTGGTGGATCAGGTGTTGGATATCGAACAGGGCGATGCCGAGCAGACCATGCGCCAGTTGGCGCAGCGTGAAGGCATTTTCTGCGGCGTCAGCTCCGGCGGTGCCGTAGCCGGCGCCTTGCGCATCGCGGCGGCCCATCCTGGCAGCGTGGTGGTGGCGATCGTCTGCGATCGCGGTGACCGTTACCTCTCTACCGGCGTGTTCGACTGATCGCTCCTTCCCGGCGGTGTGTTCCGTCGGGAGAATCTTTCCCACTTTCCTTCCGACAGACGGCAGCCCCGCTTGCGTGGTAGCTGCCGCTTGCTCGTGCGCCAATGCCATGACTGAAGTAGAGAAATTGCGCGGCAGCGACCACAATAACGGTGGCGAGACGCAAAGAGCGATGTGTAAGGATTGAGTAAAACCGGCTGCGGGCCGGCGGAATTGGCGGGAAAATAACGAAAATCGGTGAAGGAGCAAGGCATGAAAATTTTACTGGTCGACGATGACCTGGAGCTTGGCACCATGCTGAGCGAATACCTGACGGGCGAAGGCTTCGACGCCACGCTGGTGCTGACCGGCAAGGCGGGGGTTGAGGGCGCGCTGTCGGGCGACTATACCGCGATGATCCTCGACATCATGCTGCCGGACATGAGCGGCATCGACGTGCTGCGCGATGTGCGTAAAAAGAGCCGGCTGCCGATCATCATGCTGACCGCCAAAGGCGACAACATCGATCGGGTGATTGGCCTGGAGATGGGCGCTGACGATTACATGCCCAAACCGTGCTACCCGCGCGAATTGGTGGCGCGTCTGCGCGCGGTGCTGCGCCGTTTCGAAGAGCGGCCGCAAGAGGCGGACGAGGAGGCCGCCATCAGCTTCGGCGAGCTGACGCTGAACCCTTCAACCCGCAGCAGCGAATGGCGCGGTAAGGCGTTTGATCTGACCGCTTCGGAATTCAATCTGTTGGAGCTGTTGCTGCGCGCGCCGGATCGCGTGGTATCGAAGGACGAACTGTCCGAGAAGGGGCTGGGGCGCCCGCGCGAGGCCTATGATCGCAGCGTGGACGTGCATATCAGCAATATCCGCCAGAAGCTGAGCGCGCTGGCCGGCAGTAAGCTCAGCATCGAGACGGTGCGCAGCATCGGCTATCGCATTCGGTAACCTGACATGCGTGGAAGACTGTTCTGGAAAATTTTACTCGGCTTTTGGCTGACCTTTCTCATCATGACGCAGGCGCTGTGGGTGGCGTTTTCTCTCTATGGCGATCGCTATGTGCCGCCGGAGAACGCCATGGCGCGGCGGGTCATCGGCCTGCAGCTGACCTCGGCCGCCGCTCAGTTGCGCCGCGGCGGCATGCCGGCGCTGGAAGCCTTGATGCGCGACTGGCCCGAGGACGATCGGCGTCTGCTGTCGGTGACGCCAATGACCCAACCGCCGCCTGCACCGGAAGAATCGGTGTTTGAAGGGCGGCGGATGCCGAAAGCGATTTCCGCCTGGGTGCAGACCGGGGAAGGGCAGGGTTACTGGCTGAGCTATGACGTGCGCGGGCTGCGGGAAGAGTATCGGCCGGAGCGGCGTTCCCACTTCTTCAACATTCCTGCGCCGATGCTGTGGGTCGGCGGGCTGGGCGGTTTGCTGTTCAGCGCCGTGCTGGCCTGGAACCTGACCCGGCCGATGCGTCAGCTGCGTGGCGGCCTGGATCGGGTGGCGCAGGGCGATCTCTCGGTGCGGCTGTTTCCGACGATGCGGCGCCGCCATGACGAGCTGTCCGACGTGGCGCGCGATTTCGACACTATGGCCGAACGCCTGGAGCTGTTGGTCAGCGCCCGCGAGCAGCTGTTGCACGACGTCTCGCACGAGCTGCGTTCACCGCTGGCGCGCCTGCAGCTGGCGATCGGACTGGCGCGACAGAATGCCGGCAACGTCGAAACCTCACTCAAGCGCATCGAACATGAGTCGGGGCGGCTGGACAAAATGATCGGCGAGCTGCTGGCGCTGTCGCGTACCGAACACAGCAGCCTGCCGGACGAAGAGTATTTCGATCTGTACGGCCTGGTGGATGCGGTGGTGAGCGATGCGCGCTACGAGGCGCAGGTGCCCGGCGTGGATATCGTGCTGCAGGCCGAATCGGACGTGGAGTATACCGTCAAGGGCAATGCGGAGCTGATGCGGCGAGCGGTGGACAACATCGTGCGCAATGCGCTGCGCTTTTCCATCCACGGGCAGCGGGTGACGGTGGCGCTGTCGCGCGTCGATAACCAGTTCCAGATCGCCGTCAGCGATCAGGGGCCGGGGGTCGAAGAGGCGAAGCTGTCGAGCATCTTCGATCCGTTCGTGCGCGTGAAGTCGGCGCAGTCGGGCAAGGGCTACGGCCTGGGGCTGGCGATTACCCGCAAGGTGGTGTTGACGCACGGTGGCCAGGTTGAGGCGCGCAACGGCGACAAAGAGGGGCTGGTCATTACCCTGCGTATCCCGCGCTGGCAATAATAGACTATCTTACTTGCCATTTTGAACTAGGGCAGTGCACGCCTTCGTCACGTACTGCGTGTACGCTTCGAAGGTTGCGCGCTGTCCATGTTCAAACTGCCTGCGCCGATAACGTCTATTATCCGCGGCATACCCAAAGGATTTCGAATTGCAGCTAGGCGGCAAGCGGGGGAATCTTCGGGAGCTTACTCCGGTAAGTGACCGGGGTGAGCACGTGCGGCCAACAACGCTGCGGTTCGAAAGACGAAGGGGATAAAAAAAACGGCGCCGAGGGCGCCGTTTTTCTTGCTCATCCGCGATTACTTCTTGATGCGGATGATCGGGGTTTCGCCAACGGTCACGCTGCCCGACAGTTTGATCAGCTCTTTGATCTCGTCCATGTTGGAGATAACGACCGGCGTCAGGGTAGACTTGGCTTTCTCTTCCAGCAGTGGCAGGTTGAACTCGATAACGACGTCGCCTTTCTTGACGCGCTGGCCTTCTTCGGCGATGCGTTTGAAGCCTTCGCCTTTCAGTTCTACGGTATCGATGCCGAAGTGGACGAACAGCTCAATGCCGCTGTCGGATTCGATAGAGAATGCATGGTTGGTTTCGAAAATCTTGCCGATGGTGCCGTCAACCGGAGCAACCATTTTGTTGCCGGCCGGTTTGATGGCGATACCGTCGCCAACGATTTTTTCAGCGAACACTACGTCCGGCACATCTTCGATATTGACGATTTCGCCAGAAAGGGGAGCGACGATCTCGATAGTGCCCGTGTCTTTCTTGTCATCAGAAACCAGAGATTTCAGTTTATCGAACAAACCCATGATCTTCTCCTAAGCATTAAATTGGGCGGCGTTCCAGTGTCGTGGAAGTTTAGCAGAGCGTTTTTTCTTCGATGAATTTATTGACGCAATTCATCAGGTCTTGTGCCGTTGGCTGTGCCAAGGCCTGCGCTGCCAACGCCTTCACATCTTCGAAATTCGTGTTACGAATAATTTTCTTGATGCGCGGGATTGAAATCGCACTCATGCTGAACTCATCCAGCCCCATGCCCAATAACAACAGTGTAGCACGCTCATCGCCAGCCAGTTCGCCGCACATGCCGGTCCACTTGCCTTCCGCGTGAGATGCATCAATAACCTGTTTGATCAGGCCAAGCACTGATGGGGACATCGGGTTATAGAGATGAGAAATCAGCTCGTTGCCGCGATCTACCGCCAGAGTATACTGGGTTAGATCGTTTGTCCCAATACTAAAGAAGTCGACTTCTTTCGCCAGGTGGTGAGCGATGACCGCCGCAGCCGGTGTTTCCACCATCACGCCCACTTCGATGCTTTCGTCAAACGCCTTGCCTTCTTCGCGCAGTTGCGCCTTCAGCGTCTCGATTTCGCCTTTCAGATCGCGCACTTCTTCCACGGAGATGATCATCGGGAACATGATGCGCAGTTTGCCGAACGCCGAGGCGCGCAGGATGGCGCGCAGCTGGGCGTGCAGGATTTCACGGCGGTCCATCGCGATGCGGATGGCGCGCCAGCCGAGGAACGGGTTCTCTTCCTTCGGCAGGTTCATGTACGGCAGGTCTTTGTCGCCGCCGATGTCCATGGTGCGGACGATCACAGCCTGCGAGCCCATGGCTTCCGCCACGGCTTTATAAGCCTGGAACTGCTCGTCTTCGGTCGGCAGCGAGTCGCGGTCCATGAACAGGAATTCGGTACGATACAGGCCGACGCCTTCCGCGCCGTTGCGCTCTGCACCCGCGACGTCGCGCACGGTGCCGATGTTGGCGCAGACTTCAACCTGATGGCCGTCCAGCGTAATCGCCGGCAGGTCCTTCAGCTTGGCCAGATCGTTTTTCTCGGTGATGTATTGGTTCTGGGCGGCTTTCAGCTGATCGATCACATCAGCGGTCGGGTTAACGTAAATTTTGTTGTTAACCGCATCCAGAATCAGGTAGTCGTCGTTTTTCACCTGCTTGGTCACGTCGCTGGTGCCGACGATCGCCGGCAGCTCCAGGGAGCGCGCCATGATAGAGGTGTGGGAGGTGCGGCCGCCGAGATCGGTGATGAAGCCCAGCACTTTGTCCAGGTTCAGCTGCGCGGTCTCGGACGGGGTCAGATCGGTGGCCACCAGGATCACTTCGTCCTGAATGGAACCCAGATCGACGATCGGCATGCCCAGAATGTTCTGCAGCAGGCGTTTGCCGATGTCGCGCACGTCGGCGGCGCGTTCTTTCAGGTATTCGTCGTCCAGCTCTTCCAGCGCTTTCGCCTGACCTTCGATCACGGTGTAGGCGGCGGCGTCTGCGGAGGCCAGATCGTCTTTGATTAGGGCTATGATTTCCTGCTCAAGCTCTTCGTCTTCCAGCAACATGATGTGGCCTTCGAAGATAGCTTCCTTCTCTTCGCCGAAGGTTTCGCCAGCTTTGGTCTTGATCGCTTCCAGCTGTTCGGACGCTTTCGCGCGGCCAGCCAGAAAACGCGAGACTTCCTGCTCTACTTGATCAGCAGAGATTTTCTTCCGGTTGATGACGATGTCGTCTTCTTTCAGCAAGAGAGCCTTACCAAAAGCGATGCCCGGTGATACTAAAATGCCTGAAATCATAACCCTACCTTACTCTTGACTGGTGTTAACTAAAAAGACGGGCCGATTACTCAAGCTCTGCCATCAGTTTTACCAAGTGCTCAACGGCTTTCTGCTCGTCTTCACCTTCAGCTGAGATGGTCACTACGGTCCCTTGAGTCAGCCCCAGAGTTTGCAGTTTGAACAGGCTTTTAGCGCTGGCGCTTTTGCCGTTGGAGGTCACGGTGATGTCAGACGTGAAGCCTTTGGCTTCTTTAACGAACTGAGCGGCAGGGCGAGTATGCAGACCATTCGGAGCGGTAATAGTAACTTCTTGCTGGAACATTGATGTTTCCCCAACTTATTGGATTAATGTTGTGGAGTTAAAGTTTAGCCCAGGGGCCTGACTTTAACTTGTCTGGTTATAGCGCCTGACTATGGACAGGGGCGAACGTTGATGCAACAGAAAACGACGCGTTAGGCACTTCAGATCAAAAAACTCGGCTTTAGACGTCGTTCCAATCCGCTCCCCATTATGCCCGATTCGCCGCGTCGGCGACAGATGAGTAAATCGATTCAGCCTCGACCAGGCTCGGAGAGTGATTAATTTTGCGCATCGAAATAATGCACCGTTAAATACTAAAGGCGACGGGCAAAAGCAATCTTGGACTGCTATAAAGTTTGATCCAGTCCACAAAAAAGCACCCCGCAGGGTGCTTTTTTAGCGATTTGTGCAGTGGCGGAATTACTGCTGCAATTCCTGCTCGGTGAACAGATCGGCGAACAGCGCGGTGCTGAGATAACGTTCGCCGGAAGAGGGCAGGATGACCACAATGGTCTTGTCGGCGAACGCCGGTTCTTCAGCCAGTTTTACCGCCGCTGCGACCGCTGCGCCGGAGGAGATGCCTGCCAGGATGCCTTCTTCGTCCATCAGGCGGCGTGCCATGCTGATGGCTTCGTCGTTGGAGATTTTTTCGACGCGATCCACCAGGTCAAGATCGAGGTTGCCCGGTATGAAGCCGGCGCCGATGCCCTGGATCTTGTGCGGGCCCGGTTTCAGCTCTTCACCGGCCAGCGCCTGGCTGATGACCGGCGAGTCGGTCGGCTCGACCGCCACGGTGGTGATGGCCTTGCCTTTGGTGTTCTTGATGTAGCGGCTGACGCCGGTCAATGTGCCGCCGGTGCCGACGCCGGAGATGAACACGTCGACTTCCCCATCGGTGTCTTCCCAGATTTCCGGGCCGGTGGTTTTTTCATGGATGGCTGGGTTGGCCGGGTTGCTGAACTGTTGCAGGATCAGGTAACGGTTTGGATCGGTGGCGACGATCACCTCCGCTTTGGCGATGGCGCCTTTCATGCCTTTCGCCCCTTCGGTCAGCACCAGATTGGCGCCCAGCGCCTTGAGCAGCTTGCGGCGTTCGATGCTCATGGTTTCCGGCATGGTCAGCGTCAGCTTGTAACCGCGCGCGGCGGCGACGAAGGCCAGCGCGATGCCGGTGTTGCCGCTGGTCGGCTCCACCAGTTCCTTGCCGGCGGTCAGCACACCGCGTTGTTCCGCATCCCAAATCATATTGGCACCGATGCGGCATTTGACGCTGAAGCTCGGGTTGCGTGATTCAACCTTGGCCAGAATGCGTCCGTTGCCGATACGGTTCAGACGAACCAGCGGCGTATGGCCGATTGTTAATGAGTTGTCTTCATATATCTTGCTCATAGCCCGTCCTTTAACTCTATGAAAATGTGGGGAACATCGAAAGCATACGCTAACAGTACCGGCAGGGAAGTAAAGAATTGGTATATCTATATGTTATTAGGAAATAAGTTTTAAGCACAATGATAAGGGCGCGAAATGCGCGCCCTGTCGAAAATTTCCGCGCTGTCGGCGGCAAAAAACGGCGGTTATCGGACGAATTGCGAGCGGTAGCGATCGACCCACATCGCGGTGGCGCCGCAGACGGCGACCGGCAGGATCACCAGGTTGAGGATCGGGATCATGGTGAACAGGCTGACCAGCGCGCCGAACTGCAGGTTGTCGGTTTTGTGCTGGCGCAGTGCGCGGCGCATGTCGGCAAAGCTCACCTTGTGGTTATCGAACGGATAGTCGCAATACTGAATCGCCAGCATCCAGGCGCTGAACAGGAACCACAGCACCGGCGCCACCGTCTGGCCGATGCCGGGCACGAAGTACAGCGCCAGCAGCAGCAGCGCGCGCGGCAGGTAATACATCAGTTTGCGCCATTCGCGCGCCATGATGCGCGGCAGATCTTTGGCGATGCCGAGCAGGCCGGTGTCCGGCAGCGGTTTGCCGGTCAGGCTGCCTTCGAGCTGTTCGGCCAGCAGACCGCAGAACGGCGCGGCGATCAGATTGGTGATGGTGCTGAACAGATAGCTGAACACCAGCAGCACCGAAATGACCGCCAGCGGCCACAGCAGGTAGCTCAACCATTGCAGCCAGTCGGGAACGTGGCTCATCATCGCCGGGATCCAGTCGCCGAGGCGGCTGAACAGCCACCAGAAAGCGGAACCCATCAGCAGCACGTTGACCAGCAACGGCAGGACCACATAGCGTTTAATCCCCGGGCGTGAAATCAGGCGCCAGCCTTCGGCGAAATAGTGAATGCCGCTGGTCGATCGGGGAGGGGGCTGCGTATAGGACATATCTTAAGTTATCTCGTTGTCTGAACAGGCATCATTATCATATAGGGATGATTTTCCACTGGCTAGGGTAGGGTTGGCTGAAAAACCAGCAGAAAAAGGCAGTATAATCATCTTTATTGGCATAAAGTTCAGCACGGACTTGCACTTGTGTGCGCGGGCAAATAGAGTTAAAGAGTGAATGTTTGCCGCGGTGGCAATGTATTGGAACAACAGAGATAGCAATGATGCAGGATTTGCGTCTGATATTAATCGTTGTTGGCGCGATCGCCATAATAGCGCTGTTATTGCACGGTCTGTGGACCAGTCGCAAAGAACGGTCAGCGCTCTTCCGCGATCGCCCAGCCAAACGTTCCCAAAAGGAACGTGAACAAACTCCGATCGACGATCTCGAAGAAGGCGTCGGTGAGGTGCGCGTACGCGCCGCTCACCCGCAAGACGAGCCGTCATTCGGCCATTTCGATGCCGCACGCGAAGAACCCGTGGCCGCGCCGAAGCCCGCTCCGGCGGCTGCGCCTGCGCCCCGCGCCGTTCAGCCGGCCGCTCATCAGACGCCGCCTCCGCTGTCTCAGCGGCCGGAGTATGATGACATCCTGCTGAACAACTACGCGCCGGACGAAGAACCGGCCGAGCCGCAGCAATCGCAACCGGCCGCGCGCCGCGAGCCGCGCGTTGACGATCTGCCGCATGAACATGAGGCGCCGCTGGCGGCGGAACCGGCATTCCACGCCGAACCCGCCCCTGTGCAGCCAGCGCCGGAAGTCAAGCCTGCGTCGGAACCTGCACCGCAGCCGCAACAGCCGGCCGCTGCGCCAGTTCAGGCTAAACTGAAAGAGACCGTGCTGGTGCTGCATGTCGCGGCCCATCAGGGCGGCGTGATCGGCGGCGAAGTGCTGCTGCAGAGCGTGTTGCAAGCGGGCTTCCAGTTTGGCGAGATGGGCATCTTCCACCGCCATATCAGCCCGGCCGGCAGCGGCCCGGTGCTGTTCAGCCTGGCGAACATGGTCAAGCCGGGGTCGTTCGATCCTGACATGATGTCCGACTTCTCCACGCCGGGCGTGTCGATGTTCATGATGGTGCCGTCTTATGGCGACGCCAATCAGAACTTCAAGCTGATGCTGCAGTCGGCGCAGCGCATCGCCGACGACGTGGGCGGCGTGGTGCTGGACGACGAGCGCCGCATGATGACGCCGCAGAAGCTGGAAACCTACAAAGCGCGTATCCGTGAAGTGTTGGAAAACAACGCCTGACCGGGTTGCCGCGCGCACTGAACATCCGTAACAACAAAGCCCCCGCTAGCCGGGGGTTTTTTATCTTTGATGGTGAGCCATGGAATCGATAATCCAACAAATCAATCAACTACGAGCCACACTGCGCCATCATGAATACCAGTATCATGTACTGGATGCGCCGGAAGTGCCGGATGCGGAATATGACCGCCTGATGCGCGAACTGCGCGAGCTGGAGAGCGCGCATCCGGAACTGATCACCGCCGATTCACCGACCCAGCGCGTGGGCGCGGCGCCGCTGGCGGCGTTCGACCAGGTACGTCACGAAGTGCCGATGCTGTCGCTGGACAACGTATTCGACGAAGAAAGCTTCCTGGCGTTTTACAAGCGCGTGCAGGACCGGCTCAAAAGCAGCGATCCGCTGACCTTCTGCTGCGAACTGAAGCTGGATGGCCTGGCGGTCAGCCTGCTGTATGAAGACGGCGAACTGGTGCGCGCGGCGACGCGCGGCGACGGCACCACCGGCGAGAACATCACTACCAACGTGCGCACCATTCGCGCCATCCCGCTGCGCCTGACCGGCGACAATATCCCGCGCCGGCTGGAAGTGCGCGGCGAAGTGTTCATGCCGCAGGCCGGTTTTGAACAGATGAACGAAGAGGCGCGGCGCAAAGACGGCAAGGTATTCGCCAACCCGCGCAACGCCGCCGCCGGCTCGCTGCGCCAGCTCGATCCGCGCATTACCGCCAAACGCCCGCTGACCTTCTTCTGCTACGGCGTTGGCCTGCTGGAAGGCGGCGAGCTGCCGCGCAGCCACTTTGAGCGCCTGATGCAGTTCAAGGCCTGGGGCCTGCCGGTCAGCGATCGCGCCCAGCGCCGCACCGGCAGCGAGGAAGTGCTGGCGTTTTATCGCCAGGTCGAGCAGGACCGCGCGCAGCTCGGGTTCGACATCGACGGCGTGGTGATCAAGATTGACGATATCGATCTGCAGGAAACGCTGGGCTTTGTGGCGCGTGCGCCGCGTTGGGCGACGGCGTTCAAATTCCCGGCACAGGAGCAGATCACCGTGGTGCGCGAAGTGGAGTTTCAGGTTGGCCGCACCGGTGCGATTACGCCGGTGGCGCGCCTTGAGCCGGTGCTGGTGGCCGGGGTGACCGTCAGCAACGCGACCTTGCACAACGCTGATGAAATTGAACGCCTGGGGCTGCGCATCGGCGATACGGTGATCGTGCGCCGCGCCGGCGACGTGATCCCGCAGGTGGTGGGGGTGCTGGAAGACCGCCGGCCACAGGATGCGCGCGAAGTGGTGTTCCCGCTGCACTGTCCGGTGTGCGGCTCCGACGTTGAGCGCGTGGAAGGCGAGGCCGTGGCGCGCTGCACCGGCGGGCTGATCTGCGGCGCGCAGCGCAAAGAGGCGTTGAAGCACTTCGTTTCCCGTCGCGCGCTGGACGTCGAGGGCATGGGCGACAAGATCATCGAGCAGCTGGTGGACAAGGAGTACGTGAAGAACCCGGCCGATCTGTTCCGCCTGTCCGCCGGCATTCTGACCGGCCTGGATCGCATGGGGCCGAAATCGGCGCAGAATCTGGTCAACGCGCTGGAGAAATCCAAGCAGACCACCTTCGCCCGTTTCCTGTATGCGCTCGGCATTCGCGAGGTCGGTGAAGCGACCGCTGCCAACCTGGCCGCGCATTTCGGTTCGCTGGAGAAGCTGTTCGCCGCCGATATCGAGGCGTTGAAAGAAGTGCCGGACGTCGGTGAAGTGGTGGCCAAACACACCCGCAATTTCCTCGATGAAGCGCTTAATCAGCAGGTGATCAACGAGCTGGTGGGCCCCGAAATCGGCATCCGCTGGCCGGCGCCGGTGGTGGTGGTGGCGGAAGAGATCGACAGCCCGTTCGCCGGCAAAACCGTGGTGCTGACCGGCTCGCTGAGCCAGCTGTCGCGCGACGAGGCTAAAGATCGCCTGACGGCGCTGGGCGCCAAGGTCAGCGGCAGCGTGTCGAAGAAAACCGATCTGGTGATCGCCGGCGAGGCGGCCGGCTCCAAGCTGGCGAAGGCGCAGGAGCTGGGTATCGCCGTGATCGACGAAGCGGAAATGATCCGCCTGCTGGGTGACTGATGGAAAAGGAAAACCTGCTGGAGATCGCCAATACCGTGATGCCGTTCGGCAAGTACCAGGGGCGGGTGCTGATCGATCTGCCCGAAGAGTACCTGCTGTGGTTCGCGCGCAAGGGCGAATTCCCCAAAGGCAAGCTCGGCATGCTGATGGAGATGACGCTGGCGATTAAAATCGAAGGGCTTGACCACCTGGTCAAGCCGCTGAAGAAAAACTGAACTGACGGGCCTTGGCCCGTCTTTTTTTACCCGCGCGTCGCCTGCGCGTTGGGCACCGCCTGTTGCGCCTGCTGCTTGCGCTGATACCTTTTCGCCAATACCGCACAGGTCATCAACTGCACCTGATGAAACACCATCAGCGGCAGCACCATGATCCCCACCGTCGCCGCCGGGAACAGGATATTGGCCATCGGAATGCCGTTCGCCAGGCTCTTCTTCGATCCGCAGAACACGATGGTGATTTCGTCTGCCTTGCTGAACCCCAGCCAGCGCGCCATGTAAGTGTTCACCACCAGCACGAACGCCAGCAGCACGATGCTGCCGCCGACGATAAACGCCAGTGAGCCCATCCCTACCTGATGCCAGATGCCGTGCGTCACCGCCTCGCTGAAGGCGGCGTACACCACCAGCAGAATCGAGGTCTGGTCGGTTTTGCCGATAAGCGGGCGATGGCGCTCGATCCAACCGCCGATCAGCGGCCGCAGCAGGTGGCCGGCGACGAACGGCACCAGCAGCTGCAGCACGATCGAGCCCACCTGCCGCAGGCTGCCGGTATCGCCGTGCACGTTCATCAGCAGGCCGACCAACAGCGGCGACACGAAGATCCCCAGCAGGCTGGAGGCGGAGGCGCTGCACACCGCCGCCGCCACGTTGCCGCCCGCCAGCGAGGTGAAGGCGATGGCTGACTGCACGGTGGCGGGCAGGATGCACAGGTAGATGAAACCGGCGTACAGCTCGGGGCTGAAGTCGATCGGCGCCCACCAGGCGAACAGCATCCCCAGCGCCGGAAAAATGATGAAGGTGCTGAACATCACCCACAGATGCAGCCGCCAGTTATTGCTGCCGGCAAGGATGGCCTCGCGCGACAGCTTGGCGCCGTGCATGAAGAACAGCAGGGCGATGGCGGCGATGGTCAGGGCGTTGAGCCAGCCGACGAACTCGCCGCGCGCCGGCAGGAACGACGCCAGCAGCACGGTGGCGATCAGCGTCAGGGTAAAACGATCGGGCAGGAATCTCATGGCGATGCGCTCGGGTAGAAAATCGATGGGGCTATTCTCCCGCGCGGGGATATAATAATTAAATTGATTTATTTAATTCATCTATGAATAAAACACATGAATTACTCACTCAAACAGCTGCGGGTGTTCGTCGTTGTCGCCCGCCACGGCAGCTTCAGCCGCGCCGGCGAGGCGATCGGCCTGACGCAATCGGCGGTCAGCCACAGCGTGAAAGAGCTGGAGGCGGAGGTCGGCGTGCGTTTGCTGGATCGCACCACGCGTGAAGTGGTGTTGACCGACGCCGGCCTGCGGCTGGCCAACCGGGTTGAACGGTTGCTGGACGAACTGCAGGCTGCTTTGCTGGATGCGCGCAGCTTTGGCGTACAGCGCAGCGGCACGGTGCGGGTGGCGACGAGCCAGACCATTTCCGCCCATCTGATGCCGCAGTGCATCGCCGCCGGCGAGCGCCAATACCCGGAGATCCGCATCATGCTGCGCGATCAGGCGCAGCAGCAGGTGCTGCACAGCGTGCGTAACGCCGAGGTGGATTTCGGCATCGTGGTCGATCCGGTGCAAGCGGTGGATCTGGAGTGCGAAGCGGTGCTGTATGAACCGTTCCTGTTGCTGTGCCGCGACGATCACCCGTTTGCTGCGCAGCAGGCGGTACGTTGGTCGGCATTGAACGGCTGCCGTCTGGTGCTGCAGGATTATGCGTCGGGCAGCCGGCCGCTGATCGACAGCGCGCTGAGGCAGCAGGGGGTGGAAGCGCAGGTGGTGCAGGAAATCGGCCATCCGGCGACGCTGTTCCCGATGGTGGCGGAGGGGATCGGCATCAGCATTTTCCCGGCGTTGGCGCTGCCGCTGCCGGAAGGGGGGCGGCTTCGGGTACGGCGGCTGGTGCCGGAAATTAACCGCGCGCTGATGCTGGTGCGGCGCAAGAACCGCTCGCTGACGCCGGCGGCGGAGGCCATCTGGCAGGTGGCGCGTCAGCAGGCGGCGCTGCTGCAACAGCGCCGGCGGGAAAACGCGGAATATTGACTCAGATATAGACGTCCACCGCGTTGAGCGGCGTTGGGCGGTTTACGCCGTCGCCGGCTCGCGCCGCGGCTTTTTCCATTTGCTCCTGCTGCTGCTTTTCCATTTCTTCTTTCTGGATGCGCGCGATCTCGGCTTGCAACATCTTGATCTGCGCTTCGATCAGCTGTTTCTGCTTTTCGATTTCCTTAGGATCGGCGTTGGAGTCCTTCAGTTCCACCAGCTTTTGCTGCAGCGCCTGAATCTGCCGGTTCAGCGCCTTGATGCGCGCCGAGGCGCGGCTTTCGTTGAGATTAACCGGTTCGTCATTGCCGTTGGCGCGTTCGTTTTTCTCCATCTTGCCGCCTTGCGGCTGGTTGTTGACCGGCTTGGCCATCAGCAATTCGCCCTGATGGCCCGGCGCGCTGAAGACGTTGCTGACGCCGGGGACGGTATTCTTGATCGGTACGATCATGGTGATGGTGGTCGACATGGTTGCTCTCCCTGAGTCTGGATCTCGCTGTTCAGGGTATCGGCAGCGGCGGCTAAATCTTTACCTGCCGCAGACGCGGCCAGCGCAGCAGCCAGCCTTTGTCGACCACGCGCTGGGCATAGGCCGCGCGATCGCCGTTTTTCGCGTTGAAGGTGATGGTGTCGTCGAACAGCGCCGCGAGCCCGAAGGGGGCCACCAGCGTGATGCTGTCGTCGGCGTTCAGGCGCGCGCCGATCGCCGTTTCCACTTCGGTCCAGAAGCTGATGGCCTCTTCGCTGTCGCGGTAAGGCGCCCGGCCGCCGCGCAGGTGCATCCGCGCCTGGTTCTTGACCGACCAAGGCCGCGGCAGCCACTGTTGCAGCCGCGCCTCCAGCATGCGATCGCGCTCAGCGTCCGCACGCTCCGCATCGAAGTGGATCACGTCGATATCGTTGAGCGGCGTGGGCTCCGTATAGCCATGGCGCCGATCCCACACCAGATTGCGCACAAAGCCGGCGCCAAGGCACCAGTCATTCAGGCCGAGCCGGCGCACGGTGCGCAGGGCGGCCATGCGTGCGTTATCCTGTTGCAGCCAGTTGATAATTTGACGTTGCGGATCCATCACCCCTCCTGTTTTCGCGGCTACTGTAACCCGAAGCGGCAACGGGTGAAATGGGGGGATGCGCGATGGCGGCGATAGCAGGCAAATTAATTTTCTTGCTTCACTGACTACACTTGGTGCAGGGCTGTTATCTCGTCACCCGGGGCAAGGGAGGGGGCTATGTATCAGGCAACGGTGGGCCAACGCGGCTATCGCTTTGGCGATCTGCGTCAACTGATGGCGAAAGCTTCGCCGGCGCGTTCCGGCGATTATCTGGCGGAGGTGGCGGCGGAAAGCGCCGAAGAGCGCATGGCGGCGCGCATCGCGCTGGCGGATGTGCCGCTCAAGGCGTTCCTGCAGCAGGCGCTGGTGCCGTACGAACAGGACGAGGTGACGCGCCTGATCATCGACAGCCACGACGCCGCCGCCTTTGAGCCCATCTCGCACCTCACTGTCGGCGATTTTCGCGACTGGCTGCTGAGCGAGCAGGCGGACAGCGCCATGCTGGCGCAGGTGGCCGCCGGCATTACGCCGGAGATGGCGGCGGCGGTAAGCAAGATCATGCGCAATCAGGATCTGATCCTGGTGGCGAAGAAATGCCGAGTGGTGACGCGCTTTCGCAACACGATCGGTCTGCCGGGCCACCTCAGCGTGCGGCTGCAGCCCAATCACCCGACCGACAGCCTGCAGGGCATCGCCGCCAGCATGCTGGACGGTCTGCTGTACGGCAGCGGCGACGCGGTGGTCGGCATCAACCCGGCCAGCGACAGCCTGCCGCTGCTGGAAAAGCTCAACTATATGCTGGACGAGGTGATCCAGCGCTTCGCCATTCCCACCCAATCCTGCGTGCTGACCCATGTGACCAACACGCTGCGGCTGATGGAGCGCGGCGCGCCGGTGGATCTGGTGTTTCAGTCGATCGCCGGCACCGAGACGGCCAACCGTGGTTTCGGCATCAGCCTGGCGCTGCTGGCGGAGGCGCAGCAGGCGGCGCTGAGCCTTAGGCGCGGCACATTGGGCGATAACGTGATGTACTTCGAAACCGGGCAGGGCAGTTGCCTGTCGGCCAACGCGCATCACGGCGTCGATCAGCAGACCTGCGAGGCGCGCGCCTATGCGGTGGCGCGCCATTTCTCACCGCTGCTGATCAACACCGTGGTGGGGTTTATCGGCCCCGAATACCTGTATGACGGCAAGCAAATTATTCGCGCCGGGCTGGAGGACCACTTCTGCGGCAAGCTGCTCGGCCTACCGCTGGGCTGCGACGTCTGCTACACCAACCATGCCGAAGCCGATCAGGACGACATGGACACGCTGCTGACGCTGTTGGCCGCCGCCGGGTTGACGTTCCTGATCGGCGTGCCGGGCGCGGACGACATCATGCTCAACTACCAAAGCACCTCGTTCCATGACGCGCTCTATATCCGCGAGCTGCTGGGGCTGAAGCATGCGCCGGAGTTCGCCGCCTGGCTGGCGGCGATGAACATCACCGACGAACGCGGGCGGCTGCGCGACGCCGCCGCCAATCACCCGTTGTTGCTGGCGCTGCAGGGAGAACGGACATGAGCAAATCGGTTCACGTCAACAGTTGGGACGCGCTGCGCGCCTTTACTGACGCGCGCATCGCGCTGGGGCGCACCGGCGCCAGCCTGCCGACCGACGAGCTGCTGCGCTTCGGCCTGGCCCATGCCCAGGCGCGCGACGCGGTGCATCAGCCTTTCGACAGCGAGCGGCTGGCGGCGGATTTGCACGAGGCCGGTTGGCCCACGCTGGCGGTGCACAGCCAGGCCGCCGACCGCGCCGCCTACCTGCGCCGACCGGATCTGGGGCGGCGATTGGCGCCGGACAGCCGCAGCCTGCTGCTCGGCTTACCATCGCGCCGTGTCGATCTGCTGCTGGTGGTGGCGGACGGCCTCTCCTCCAAGGCGGTGCACCGTCAGGCGCTGCCGCTGCTGCAGGCGCTGCGACCTTATCTCGATACGCTGGGATTGAGCGTGACGCCGGTGGTGCTGGCGCATCAGGCGCGGGTGGCGCTGGGGGATGAGATCGGCGAATGCCTGCAGGCCCGGGCGGTGGCGGTGCTGATCGGCGAACGGCCGGGGCTGTCGTCGCCGGACAGCCTGGGCATTTATTTAACCTGGGAGCCGAATGCGCGCAGAACGGACGCCGAGCGTAACTGCATCTCCAACGTGCGGCCGGAGGGGCTGGATTACCCGCATGCGGCGTTCCGTCTGGCCTGGCTGCTGGAGCAGGCGTTCCAGCGGCGGCTGAGCGGCATCGAGCTGAAGGACGAGAGCGACAATCCGGCGCTGCACAACCGGGTGACACCGCTTTACCCCCAACTGGGCGGCTGACCGAGGGTTTGCTGCAGCAGGGCGGTGAAGGCCGCCAGCCGGGCGGACACCTTCGCCATCGGGCGCAGCAGATAGATGCCTTGCTGCTCATGGCGCGGATCTTCGAGCATCTGAACCAGTTGCCCATTCTGCACGTCTGGCCCCACCACCCAGTTGGGCAGAAAGGCGATGCCGAGGCCGAGCAGCGCCGCCTGGCGCTGCGCGGTGAAGTCGTCGCAGCGCAGCGCCATGGTGCAGCGGCTCATCAGCGCCGCGTCGAGGATCTGCGCCCAGCAGGCCGGCTGCTGTTTGTGGTAGCGGGCGATCAGCCGATGCTGCGGCAACGCTTCCAGATCGCTCGGCAGGCCATAGCGGGCGACGTAGGCGGGGCTGGCGCACATCACCCAGCGTTGCGTGGCGATACGGCTGGCGTATAGCGCGCTGTCCTTCTGTTCGCCGATGCGGAGGGCGGCGTCCAGCCGTTCCTGGGTCGGATCGGTCTGGCGTTCGGTCAGATCGAGATCGACAGACAGCTGCGGATGGCGTTCCGCCAGCGTCGGCAGCAGCGGCAGCACATAGGTTTTGCCGAAGGTCGGCAGGCAGCTGATGCGCAGCGTGCCCTGCGGCGTTTCGTTTAACGCGCTCAGCTCGGCGTGAATACCGGTAATGTCCGCCATCAGCGCGGCGGCGCGCGTCAGCAGCAGCTCGCCGGCGTCGGTCAGCAGCAGCCCACGGGTGGAGCGGACGAACAGCGCGGCGCCGAGCGCGCTTTCCAATGCGTCGATATGGCGCACCAGCGAGGAGGGCACCATGCCCAGCCGGCGAGCGGCGGCGGAAAAGCTGCCCAGGCGGGCCACGTCGAGAAAGATCGGCAGATGTTCAACATAACGGGCGTCATTCATTTTTGCATTATATGCAAAAGCGTTTCTTATGAATACCCGCTTCTCTGTCGGCGGCGCTGCGGCTACTCTGGCTGCGGGTTGACGGCGGGCTTCAACGCCGCCGCATCCTGGCCGTATAGAGAAAAAACGCATAAACCTCGCGGCGCTTAGCACTAAATAACAGATGTTTTTCCCAGGCTGCATGAGCCGCCTGCGGAGTTGATTGTCGCTCCAACACCAGATTAACCGTTCAATTTGATATCCGACTCAGCATTAATGATTAGTGAGCCTTTACTTTCACACATCATGCCGTGGGTTCTGGATATCGGCCGGCCAGCCGTGCCGGTTTTTTTGTCGCCTCAGGCTGAATCGTTCCAACTGATGAACGCGCCTTGGGGGGCATCTTGGCCCACCGTCGGTGGGTCTTTTGAACGCGCGGAATCGCGATCCCGCGCTGGTGGAGGAGTGAGTCATGAACGAAAAACACGGGTGTTCCTGTGCGCGCCATTTGGCGCAGGGTTTTGCCAGGCAGTCGATCAACGCCGGGGAGGGCGAAATCTATCAAATCTCGCTGATGAGCGCGCTCATCGACGGGGTCTACGAGGGTGAAACCACCATTGCCGAGTTGCTCAAACACGGTGATTTCGGCCTCGGCACCTTCAATCACCTGGACGGCGAACTGATCGCTTTCGACCAGGAAATACACCAGCTGCGCGCCGACGGCAGCGCCCGCCCAGCCGGTTTGCAACAGAAAACCCCTTTCGCCGTCGTCACCTTTTTCCAGCCCAGCATCAGCCAACAGTTCGACCGGCCGATCACCAAGGCGCAGCTGCACCAGTGCATCGATGAACAGGTCGCCTCGCCGAACCTGTTTTGCGCGGTGCGGGTCGACGGTGAGTTCAGCCACGTGGAAACCCGCACCGTGCCGCGTCAGGAACGGCCCTATCGCCCGATGCTGGAAGCGATAGAAGAGCAGCCGACCTTCTCGTTTCATCAACGGCGCGGCACGCTGGTTGGCTTCCGATCGCCGGATTACATGCAGGGCATCGGCGTGGCCGGCTATCACGAACATTTCGTTACCGACGACCGCAGCGGCGGCGGCCACGTGCTGGATTACCAGCTCGATCACGGCCGCCTGCAGTTCGGCGTCATCACCCGTCTCAATCTTCAGTTGCCGCATGATGCGGATTTCTTGCGCGCCAACCTCTGCCCAGAGGATTTGGATCGCGCGATTCGTTCCGCCGAGGGCTAACCCCGGCGATCGTTTTCTTAGGAGGTGGAACCATGGCACAGGAAAAAACAGGCAATGACTGGCAATGCGGCGCCGATTTGGTGGTGAAAAATCTGGAAGCGCAGGGCGTCAAACACGTTTTCGGCATTCCGGGCGCCAAGATCGACCGGGTGTTCGACTCGCTGGAGGACGCGCCATCGATTGAAACGGTGGTGGTGCGGCATGAGGCCAACGCGGCCTTTATGGCGGCGGCGGTCGGCCGCCTGACCGGCAAGGCCGGGGTGGCGCTGGTCACCTCCGGGCCGGGCAGCTCCAACCTGATCACCGGACTGGCCACCGCCACCTCGGAGGGGGACGCGGTAGTGGCCTTTGGCGGGGCGGTGAAGCGCGCCGACAGCCTGAAGCAGACGCACCAGAGCATGGATACCGTCAGCATGTTCCGGCCAGTGACCAAGTATTGCGCCGAAGTGCATGCCGGTTCGGCGATTTCCGAGGTGATCGCCAACGCCTTCCGCCGCGCCGAGTTTGGCCGGCCGGGAGCATCATTCGTCAGCCTGCCGATGGATATCGTCAATGAACCGGTCAGCGCGCCGGTGCTGGCCGGCTGCCGCTTGCCGCGCATGGGGGCCGCGGCGGCGGACGACATCCAGGCGGCGGTGAAACTGATTCGCCAGGCCAAATGCCCGGTATTGCTGCTCGGTTTGCAGGCCAGCCGGCCGGAGAACAGCGAGGCGGTGCGCCATCTGCTGTACCGCACCCATATGCCGGTGGTCGGCACCTATCAGGCGGCGGGGGTGATCGACGTCAACCACTTCGCCCGTTTCGCCGGCCGCGTCGGCCTGTTCAACAACCAGCCGGCCGATCAGCTGTTGCAGAAGGCCGATCTGGTGGTGAGCGTCGGCTATGATCCGATCGAATACGATCCCTGCATGTGGAACAGCCACGGGCGGCTGAAGCTGGTGCACATCGACGTGCTGCCGGCGGATATCGACACCTGCTATCGGCCGGATGTCGAACTGGTGGGCAACATCAGCGCCACGTTGAACATGATGACCGAAGCGTTCAATGAGGCGGTCTGCGTGCCGCCGGAGGTGGAGCTGATCCTCTCCGATCTCGGCCGTCAGCGCACAGAACTGGCGGAACGCGCCGCGCGCCGCGGCGGCATGCCGATCCATCCGCTGCGCATCGTCAAGGAGCTGCAGGACATCGTCAGCGACGACGTGACGCTGTGCGTGGACATGGGCAGCTTCCACATCTGGATCGCCCGTTACCTTTACAGCTTCCGCGCCCGCCAGCTGTTGATCTCCAACGGCCAGCAAACCATGGGGGTGGCGCTGCCGTGGGCCATCGGCGCGGCGCTGGTGCGCCCCGGCGATAAGGTGGTGTCGATCTCCGGCGATGGCGGCTTCATGCAGTCGAGCATGGAACTGGAGACCGCGGTGCGGTTGAAAAATAACATCGTGCACGTGATCTGGGTCGATAACGCCTACAACATGGTGGAGATGCAGGAAGTGAACAAATACCAGCGCAAATCCGGCGTGGAGTTTGGGCCGATTGACTTCAAGGCCTATGCGGAATCCTGCGGCGCGGTCGGTTTCGCCGTGCAGTCGGTGGACGACCTGCGGCCGATGCTGCGCAAGGCGATGGCGATCCAGGGACCGGTGGTGGTGGCCATTCCGGTCGACTACGCCGACAACTATAAGCTGATGGCGCAGATGAACTTCAGCCAGATGATTTAATTTCATCATCGCGCTGTTTCACCGGGGCAGGCCGCTTGCGCGCCTGCCCGTTTTTATGCGCGGAATTTATCCTTTACATCGCTAACTGCATGATTTATTGCTATCCGTTGGGCTGTTTTTTCACCACTGGGGATAGCGCAATGAAAAGAAAAGCAATAACGATCGGGCTGCTGGCGTTGGCGATTGCCGGCGGCGCGCGAGCCAATACGCTGGTCTACTGTTCCGAAGGTTCACCGGAAGGCTTCAACCCGCAGCTGTTCACCTCCGGCACCACGGTAGACGCCAGTTCGGCGGCGATCTACAACCGGCTGGTGGATTTCAAACCCGGCACCGTCGAGCTGCAACCCAGCCTGGCGGAAAGCTGGGAGGTGAGCGAAGACGGCAAGCGCTATACCTTCCATCTGCGCAAGGGCGTGGCATTCCAGAGCAATAAATATTTTACGCCCACCCGCGATTTCAACGCCGATGACGTCATCTTCTCGTTTATGCGCCAGAAGGACGCCAACAACCCGTATCACAAGGTCTCCAACGGCGCCTACACCAACTTCGAGTCGATGGAGTTCGGCACGCTGATTGACCGGATCGTCAAGGTGGATGACCACACCGTGCGCTTTGAGCTCTCCCGCGCCGAGGCGCCGTTCGTCGCCGATCTGGGCATGTACTTCGCCACCCTATTATCGGCGGAATATGCCGACGCGATGCTGAAGGCCGGCACGCCGCAGCGGGTGGACAACGATCCGATCGGCACCGGGCCGTTCCAGCTGGTGCAGTACCAGAAGGATGCGAAAATCCTCTACAAGGCGTTCGATCGTTACTGGGAAGGCAAACCGAAGATCGACCGGCTGGTGTTTTCGATCACGCCGGATGCGACGGTGCGTTACGCCAAGCTGCAAAAGAACGAGTGCCAGGTGATGCCGTTCCCCAACCCGGCGGATCTGGCGCGCATGCGGCAGGACGGCAACCTTCAGGTGATGGAAAAATCTGGTTTGAATATCGGTTTCCTGGCGTTCAATACCCAGAAGAAGCCGTTGGATAACGTCAAGGTGCGCCAGGCGTTGGCGCTGGCGGTCAACAAACCGGCGATCATCGACGCGGTGTTCCACGGCGCCGGCCAGCCGGCCAAGAACCTGCTGCCACCGACCCAATGGGGCAGCAACGCGCAGCTTGAAGACTACCCGTATTCGCCGGAGCGGGCGAAGCAGCTGTTGCAGGAGGCCGGGCTGGGGCAGGGTTTCGACATCGATCTGTGGGCGATGCCGGTGCAGCGGCCCTATAACCCCAACGCCAAGCGCATGGCGGAGATGATCCAGGCCGACTGGGCCAAGATCGGCGTGCGCGCCAAAATCGTCACCTTCGAGTGGGGCGAGTATTTACAGCGGATTAAAAACGGCGAGCACCAGACCGCGCTGATGGGCTGGACCACCGCCAACGGCGATCCGGACAACTTTTTCGGCCCGCTGTTCACCTGCGCTTCGCTCGGCGGCTCTAACTCGGCGAAATGGTGCTATAAACCGTTCGACCAGCTGATCCTGCAGGCGCGTGAAGAGAACGATCACGCCAAACGGGTGGCGATGTACCAGCAGGCGCAGGTGATGATGCACGATCAGATGCCGGCGCTGATGATCGCGCACTCGACCATCTTCGAACCGGTGCGCAAGGAAGTGAAAGGCTACGAGATAGACCCGTTCGGCAAACACATCTTCAAACAGGTGTCGCTGGAGAAGTAACCAAAAGGCCGGGGTAACCCGGCCTTTTTCATGCCTGCGGCGTGTCGCAGTGGTAGCGGCCGCGCGGGATCACCAGCGGCGTGTGGGACAGCGGATCGTCGATGATCATGCACGGCATGCCGAACACTCGCTCCACCAGTTCGGCGGTGATGATCTCCGCCGGTTTCCCCTCCGCCACGATCTTGCCGTCGCGCATGGCGATGATGTGATCGGCATAGCGGCAGGCGTGGTTGAGATCGTGCAGCACCGCGATCATGGTTTGACCGCGCTCGCGGTTAAGCTGGCGGAACAGATCCAGCAGCTCAATCTGGTGCGCGATGTCGAGGTAGGTGGTCGGCTCATCCAGCAGCAGCAGCGGGGTTTGCTGCGCCAGCGCCATCGCCACCCAGACGCGCTGACGCTGCCCGCCGGACAGTTCGTCGACGCTGCGGTCCGCTAATTGGCTGACGTTGGTGGCCGCCATGGCGGCTTCCACCGCCTGTTTGTCGGCCTGCGTCCACTGTTTCAGCAGGCTCTGATGCGGATAGCGGCCGCGCGACACCAGATCCGCCACGGTGATGCTGTCCGGCGCGATTGAAGTTTGCGGCAGCAGGCCAAGCTCGCGCGCCAGCGCCTTGGTGGCGAAGCTGCTGATGTTCTTGCCGTCCAGCATCACCTCGCCGGCGCTGGGTTTCAGCAGGCGGCACAGGGCGCGCAACAGCGTCGATTTGCCGCAGGCGTTCGGCCCGACGATCACCGTGAAGGCGCCGTCGGGGATCGCCACGCTCAGATCGTCAGCGATGATTTTATTGTCGTAGCCCAGCTTCAGGTGCGAGGCGTGCAGGCGGTGGCTCATGGCATTATCACTCTTCATTATCTGCGGGCCTCTCGGATGAGCAGCCAAATCAGGTACAGGCCGCCGATGCAGACGGTCACGACCCCGACCGGCAGTTGGATCGGCGCGAAAAGATGTTGGGACACCACGTCGGCGCCGAGCAGCAACGCTGCGCCCATCAGCGCCGAGGAGGTCAGGGTGACCGAGGATTGTCCGGCCAGGCGACGGGCGATCTGCGGCGCCGCCAGCGCGATAAAGGAAATCGGCCCGGCGGTGGCGGTGACGGCGGCAGTGAGGGTAACGCCAAACAGCATCAGCCACAGCCGGCTGCCTTCGGCGTTGACGCCCAGCGCGCGCGCCGTGTCGTCGCCCATTTCCAGCAGCTGCAGCCGTTTGCCCATCAGCAGCGCGGCCGCGGCCGCCAGCACGATGAACGCCGTGGCGGGCTGGGCTTTTTGCCAGGTCATGCCGTTGAGCGAACCGGCCTGCCACATGGCGGCGTCCATGGCGCGCTCAAGCGAAGCGGTGATGATCAGCCAGGTGTTGGTGGAAACCAGCACTGCGCTGATGGCGATGCCGACGATGATCAACCGGAAACCGGCGATGCCTTGTCGCCAGGCCAGCAGATAGATGGCCAGCGCCGAGAGAATGCCGCCGGCCAGCGCGCCGCCGGCGATGTAATAGTAGCCGCCGTTGAACAGGGTGATGGCGATCAGCGCGCCGGTGTAGGCCCCCATGTTAAAGCCGATCACGTCCGGGCTGCCGAGCGGGTTGCGGATAATCGACTGGAAAATGGCGCCGCTCATGCCGAGCGCGGCGCCTAACAGCAGCGCCATGGCGATGCGGGGCAAGCGCCATTGGGTGACCACGGTCACCAGATTTTTCGGCGCCTCGCCGCTGAGCGCGGCAAAGACTTGCTCCAGCGAGAGCTGTAGCGTGCCGTAGCACAGCGCGGCAACCGCCATCGCCAGGCATAACGCCAGCAGCGAAAGGTTGACCAACAGCAGGCGCAGCGGCACGCGCCAGTTGATGACGCCGTCCGGACGGCCGATATGCAGCGTGTGCGGCAGACTCATCACAAGCCCCCCAGCGTTTTCTTGCGGCGCACCAGCCAGATCAGTACCGGCGCGCCGATAAAGGCGGCGACGATGGAAACCCGCAGTTCACCGGCCGCCAGCAAGCGGCCGACCACGTCGGCGCACAGCAGTAAAATCGGCGCCAGCAGCATGGAATAGGGCAGGATCCAGCGTTGGTCGGGGCCGACCCACCAACGGGCGATATGCGGCACCATCAGGCCGATGAAACTGATCGGACCGACGGTGGCGGTTGCCGCGCCGCACAGCAGCGTGATGGCGATCACCGCGACGATCTGAGTCAGCACCACGCGCGCGCCGAGCGCGATAGCCAAATCCTCCCCCATGCCGATGGTATTCAGCGGCCGGGCGATGAGCAGCGTCAGCAGGCAGCCGAGCAAAATGGCGGGGGCGGTGACCGGCAGCGTGGACAGCGTGCGGATATCCAGCGTGCCGGCCTGCCAGAAGCGCAGTTGGTCAAAGGTTTGCGGATCGATCAGCGACAGCCCGGTGGTGATGCCGAGCAGCACCGCGCCGATCGCCACGCCAGCCAGCGTCAGCCGCACCGGGTTGATGCGCCCGCCCGCCAGCGTGCCGATCAGGTAGACCAGCAGGGTGGTGAGGGCCGCGCCGACAAAGGCGTAGGCCATATAGCTTTCGGTGGTGGCGGCGCCGAAAAACATGATGCCGATGACTACGGCGAAGCTGGCGCCGGCGTTGATGCCGAGCACGCCGGGATCGGCCAGCGGGTTGCGCGTCAGCGCCTGAATCAGCGCGCCGGCGGCGCCGAGCGCCATGCCGGCCAGGATGCCCGCCAGCGTACGGGGTACCCGGGCATTGAGAATGATGGTGCTGTCGGAACCGCTCGCGGCGCCCTGCAGGCTGAGCCAGACGGTATGGAAGGGGATGGCTTTGGAACCCAGCATCAGGCTGGCCATGATGCACAGCAGCAACAGCGCCAAACCGATACCGAACCCGGCGATGCGTTTGAAGCCACTGGCGTAAGCTGCGTGCGGTGCGGACGAAAGCGTCCGCTCAGTCGGAGTGGGTACGTTCACACCGGTAACTCCTGTATGATTTTTATTCTCATTGTTATTTGCGTTCATGCGGGCGCTTATAGTAGCACGAGTTTACGCCCGCATGCACCCGCCGGTTGGCGGCGCAGGTGCAATGATGATGTTAATAACTATTGATATTTCAATTGATTGAATGTGAATGTTTGCCCCGCTTGCGGAAAGCGTCGGCAGGGGTCTGGCCTGCCGACGGCGTGATTCAGGGCTTTTTGAACAACCGTTCGATTTGGTTCAGCATGTTGGTGGCGCTGTAGTAATCGAGGCGGAAGGTGTCGTTGCCGACGGCGTAGACGTGCCGCTGTTCCACCGGCTCCAGATGTTTGAGGAACGGGTTGGTCAGCACCTCTTGCACTTTGCGCTCATTGGTGGCGAACAGGATCAGGGTTTTGCCATTCAGGCCTTCGGCCATTTTTTCGCCGGAGATCTGGATGATGTCATGGCGTTTCCCCATGCTGGTGTTGCCTTTGGCGCTTTCCGGCGGGGTGGCCAGTTGGAAACCGAGCTGGGTCAGCAGTTTGCCCTGGGCGGAACCTGGCGTCCACAGCATGGCCTCGCGGCCGTTGTCGGCATACACCAGCGGAGTGGTGGGCTGCGGCGGCAGCGCGATCGCCTGCTTCACTTGCTCCACGCGCTGTTCGAAACGATCTTCCGCCTGTTTGGCGCCGGCTTCATGACCGGTGATCTCGCCGAGCTCGCTGGCCAGCTGCTGCCAGCTTTTGTCGCCATAATCGAGCACCAGCGTCGGCGCAATGGCGGACAGCTGGTCATACAGTTTCAACGCCGAATCCCCGCCGGTCGCGGCGACGACGATCAAATCCGGCGCGGCGGCGGCGACGGCTTCGGCATTGGGCTCCACCTGGTACAGCCGCTCGACGTGGCGCTGCTTGGCCACCTCGCTCCATTGGGTAAAGAAACCTTGTTTATCGGCCACCAGGGGATTTGGGCTGGTGGCGGCGCTGGCGACCACCGGGGCGTCGATAGCCAGCAGCGTGCCGGTGATGGTGACGCTGGTGGACACGATGCGCTGCGGCGGTTTTTCCAGCGTGAATTTCCCTTTGACGCTGTCGATGGTGCGCGGCCAACTGCTGTCGGTTGCGGGAGCGGACGGTTTCTGCCCGTCGCTCTTGTCGTCCGGGCCGCAGCCACTGAGCAGCAGGCTGGAAGTGGCGATAAATGCAATGAACAGCTGGCGTAAGGATAGGGTCATGAGCGGGCTCTTTCTTTCCTTGAACTAAGGCGTATCAATCCGGCGGCGGATTGGCTGCGTGGTGGATGCCCGCTAATTTACCATTCAAGCCGCCAAAATGATAACCATTCGTATCTCAGCGCGTAGTGAATACAGAAAGAATAAGGAGATAGGGGCAGTGAGTGAGGCAGAAACGAAAAAAGCGCCAAAAGGCGCTTTTTTCTGAATGGGTGGGTCGTGCAGGATTGATTCGGCCTGTGGCCTCACCCTGCGGGCAACGCTGCGCGTTGTCGT
>NZ_JBQEOW010000020.1:0-43726 GCF_052045405.1 Serratia sp. 22278
GGTGGAGCAGCCTGGTAGCTCGTCGGGCTCATAACCCGAAGGTCGTCGGTTCAAATCCGGCCCCCGCAACCAACCGAATGTCGTACCAGCGGCATAACATGAACGGTGGTTTCGTCGTAATACAGCATCAAGACGGACGCGGGGTGGAGCAGCCTGGTAGCTCGTCGGGCTCATAACCCGAAGGTCGTCGGTTCAAATCCGGCCTCCGCAACCAACTCTTGATGACAACAGATAAGCACCCTTCCGGGTGTTTTTTTGTATCTGCAATCCGCAAAAATAGCCGGACTCGCGCCCGGCCCTGCTTTTATCGGCTCGCCAGCGCGCCGCCGTTGGCGAAATAAGCCTTGATGCCCGCCAGAATCGATTCCGCCACCTGCTGCTGGAAGTGGCTGGTGCGCAGCTTACGCTCCTCTTCAATGTTGCTGATAAACGCCGTTTCCACCAGGATCGACGGGATATCCGGCGCCTTCAACACCGCAAAACCGGCCTGATCGACACGATTCTTGTGCAACCGGTTGATTTTTCCCATCCGATTCAACACTTCCTTGCCAAACTTCAGGCTGTCGTTGATGGTCGCGGTTTGGATCAGATCGAACATGGTGTGATCGAGATAACGGTCGCCACTCTTGCTGACACCGCCGATTTGGTCCGACGCGTTCTGTGTCTGCGCCAGGAACTTGGCCGCCGAGCTGGTGGCGCCCTTGGTGGACAATGCGAACACCGATGAACCGCGCGCGGCGCGGCTGGTGAAGGCGTCGGCGTGAATCGAAACGAACAGATCGGCGCGCTGCTTGCGCGCCTTGGCGACGCGCACCTTGAGCGGAATAAACACATCTTCATTGCGCGTCATGAACACTTTCATGTTTGGCTCGCGCTTGATCATGGCGCTCAGCTTGCGGGCAATCTGCAGCACGATGTCTTTCTCGCGCGTCTTGTACTTGCCGATAGCGCCGGGATCTTCGCCGCCGTGGCCGGGATCCAGCATGATGACGATCGGCCGATCGCGCCCCGCTTTGCCGGCCTGCGGCGCTTCCGGCGGCAGCGTGCGCTCCAGATCGCCCTTGTTGTAATCTTCCAGTAACGCCAGTAGCGGATCATACTCCTCACCCCCGCTGCCGCCCTTCGTCGGATAGAGATCCATCACCAGACGGTTGCGATACTCCGGCACCGGCGCCAGCGTGAAAATATGCGGGCTGACGCTTTGTTTGAGCTCCAGCACCAGCCGCACGGTATTCTGATCAAACTGGCCGACGCGCGCCTGCTTGAGATAAGGATCGTCGGCGCGCACCTGCCCGGCGATGCCTTTCAGCACGCTGTTGAGGTGAACACCTTCGATGTCCACCACCACGCGATCGGGATTGGTCAGGGCGAACTGCTTGTATTTCAGTTCGACGTTGGATTCCAGCGTGACGCGGGTATAGGTGGAGGATGGCCAGACGCGCACGGCGATCACGTGCGATGATGCGGCGAAGCCCGTACGACTCACACTCAGCAACCAGCTGGCGGCAACGCCCTGTAATAAACGACGGCGGCCCAGATTGTGATTAGCGTTTGGCATGCGGCTCCGGCAGTAATAGCTGTTTACAACAGATGAAAAAAACACCAATGAAATGGGGATGCCGAAAACTTTAACCAATCATTCCAGCCCTGTCATCAGAAAATCTTTTTATGGTTTTTCAATTTATTAACGATTTAGCGCCCTTAGCGCACGCTTCATGACGATTTCCCACTTGCCATCGGCGCAATAAAAGAATAAAAATACAAAAATATCGTATAAATATGCAAAGAGGTTTGGCCGTGAAGGAACGTAGTACAGAGCTGGTGCAAGGATTCCGTCACTCAGTCCCCTATATCAATGCCCACCGCGGCAAGACGTTCGTCATCATGCTCGGCGGGGAAGCCATCGAACACGAGAATTTCTCCAACATCGTCAACGATATCGGGCTACTGCATAGCCTGGGTATTCGCCTGGTGGTGGTTTACGGCGCACGGCCGCAGATCGACGCCAATCTGGCGCAGCACAACTATGAGCCGATCTACCACAAACACACTCGCGTGACCGACGCCCATACGCTCGAGCTGGTCAAGCAGGCCGCCGGCCTGCTGCAGCTCGACATCACCGCTCGGCTGTCGATGAGCCTCAACAACACGCCACTGCAAGGCGCGCACATTAACGTGGTCAGCGGCAACTTCATCATCGCGCAGCCGCTGGGCGTGGATGACGGCATCGACTACTGCCACAGCGGCCGCATTCGCCGCATCGATGAAGAAGCGATCCACCGCCAGCTCGACAGCAACGCCATCGTGCTGATTGGCCCGGTCGCGGTTTCGGTCACCGGCGAGAGCTTCAACCTGACCTCGGAAGAAGTGGCCACCCAGTTGGCGATCAAGCTGAAGGCGGAAAAAATGATCGGTTTCTGCTCCTCGCAGGGCGTGACCGACGCGGAAGGCAACATCCTTTCCGAGCTGTTCCCCAACGACGCGCAAAAGCGCCTTGAAGAGCTGGAGGAAGGCGGCGATTACCATTCCGGCACCGTGCGTTTCCTGCGCGGCGCGGTGAAAGGCTGCCGCAGCGGCGTGCGCCGCAGCCACCTGATCAGCTACCAGGAAGACGGTGCGCTGGTGCAGGAACTGTTCTCGCGCGACGGCATCGGCACCCAAATCGTAATGGAGAGCGCCGAACAGGTGCGCCGGGCGACAATCAACGACATCGGCGGCATCCTGGAGCTGATCCGGCCGCTCGAGCAGCAGGGCATTCTGGTGCGCCGTTCGCGTGAACAGCTGGAGATGGAGATCGACAAATTCACCATCATCGAACGCGATAACCTGACCATCGCCTGTGCGGCGCTGTACCCGTTCCTGGAGGAAAAAATCGGTGAGATGGCCTGCGTGGCGGTACATCCCGATTACCGCAGCTCTTCGCGCGGCGAGATGCTGCTGCAGCGGGTAGAAAACCAGGCGCGACAGATGGGGCTGAAGAAGCTGTTCGTGCTGACCACCCGCAGCATCCACTGGTTCCAGGAACGTGGCTTTACCCCGGCGGAGGTCGACGTGCTGCCGATGCAGAAACAGGCGTTGTACAACTACCAGCGCCGCTCCAAAATTCTGCTGGCGGATCTGTAATCCCAGTGGGCGCGGCCGTTGCCGCGCCCCTTCATCGTTTATTCCGTTGCCTGTAATCGTTCAGCCAATCCGCTGCGGCGCTGGGTCGGCGTGCGAATGGCCCGCAGCAACACCGCCTCCGTGGCATACAGCGAGAGCTGCTTACGCGCGCGAGTGATCGCGGTATAGACCAATTCACGCGTCAGCACCGGCAGGAAGTGATTCGGCAACACCAGAACCGTATGGTCAAATTCCGATCCCTGAGATTTGTGCACCGTCATGGCATAGGCGGTTTCATGCGCCGGCAAACGGCTCGGCTGCACCGACTTGATGCTTCCATCCGGCAATTGGAAATGCACGCGCAGCTCGCCGCGCTCATCCGGCAGCGTAATGCCGATATCCCCATTGAATAGCCCCAGCGCGCTGTCGTTGCGGCCGATCATCACCGGCCGCCCCCGATACCAACGGCCGAGCACGCCCGGTTTACGGTCGATCAGACCGGCGCGCTGCAACCCGATCTCAATGCGCTCGTTCAGGCCGGCGACGCCAAACGGCCCTTCACGCAGCGCGCACAGCACCTGGAAGCGGCCAAAGGCCGCCAGCACCGCCGCCGCGTCTGCGCCTTCGGCGGTCAGCCGCAAATAGTCGCGATAGCCCGCCACGCAGGCATCCAACAGCGTCTGATACTCTTCGCTCGTCGCCAACGCATAACCCATGACATCGCCGAAACTGCCGTTTAGTGCCGCCAGCGAGTGATCCCCCGCTCCGGCGTTGACCGCCAACGCCAGTTGACCGATGCCGGAACGGGCGTCGAAGCGATAGCTCTTGCGCAGCAGGCACAGGCTGTCGCGCACCGCCGCTTCCGCAACGGCCAGCTGTCCTTCGATCGAACAGCCGGTCAGGCGGCTCAGCTCTGCAGCGCGCGCATCGCTGTATCCCTGCTCGGCAAAACGGCAAATATCCCCCAGCACCGCGCCGGCCTCCACCGAGGCCAGCTGATCGCGGTCGCCAAGGAAAATCACCCGGGCCCGATCGGGCAACGCAGCAATCAGGCGCGCCATCATCGGCAGATCGACCATCGAGGCCTCATCCACCACCAGCACATCCAAATGCAGCCGGTTGCCGCGGTGATAGCGCATGCGCTGACTGTTCGGTTGCGCCCCCAACAGGCGGTGCAACGTCGCCGCCTCCGTCGGGAACAGCGCCTGCTGCGCCGGGGTCAACGCCAGCTGACGGCTGGCGCTGCCAAGCGACTCCGTCAGGCGCGCCGCCGCCTTCCCAGTCGGCGCCGCCAGCTGAATGCGCAAGCGCGCGCTTTCATCCAACTGCACCAGCGCCGCCAACAGCTTGGCGACGGTGGTGGTTTTACCGGTGCCCGGCCCGCCGGAAATGACCGCAATGCGCCGCGTAGCGGCCACCGCGGCGGCGATCTTCTGCCAATCGGGTTCATCGCTCGCCGAGCCGAACAAACGGTCAAGAATAGTGCGCAGTTCAGCCTCCGGCACCGCCAGCGAGTCGCCTTCGCCGCCGATAAACGCCGCCACTTCACCTTCGTTTTGCCACATGCGCTGCAGATACAAGCGCGGCCCGCGCAGCACCAGCGGCGTAGCCTCGCTGCCGTCCCCGACCGCCGCGCTGGCCGCCAGGCGCTGCTGCCAACGCACGCCATCCGGCCGCCCGGCCGCCTCCCACACCGCCAGCGCCAGCGCCGGTTGGCGCCCTTCAAACAGCGTATCCGCCTGCAGCTGCTCCAGCATCAGGCAGACGTGACCGGCCCCCGCCTCTGCGCTCAGGCAGGCGGCGGCCAGCAAAATATCGGGCTCGTCTTCGTTCGCCACCACGCGGGCGAACTGCACGTCCAGCGGGCGCAACACGCCAAGCGCCACCGCCTGCTCCAGCAGTGCGATCATGATCCATCCTCCGTCGCAGCAGCCTCGCCGCTGAACAAACGATCCATCCCCGCCACCAGCTCAAACTCGGGAAGACAGGTGAAAATGCCGTTGCCCGGGTGCGCCGCATCCACGCCGCGCAGGAACAGATAAATCACCCCGCCGAAATGGCGCCGGTAATCGTAATCCGGCAGCCGATGACGCAGATAACGGTGCAGCGCCAGCGTATACAGCTGATATTGCAGATCGTAACGATGCTCCGCCATCGCCTGCTCCATCGCCGGCCGGGTATAGGCGCTGCTGTCTTCTCCCAACCAGTTGGACTTGTAGTCCAGCAGGTAGTATTTGCCCTGCCAACAGAACACCAGGTCGATAAAGCCTTTCAGCATGCCTTGCACCTGATGGAAATCCAGCGCCGGACAGCGGGCGGAAAGCGGATCGTAACGCTTCACCAGGGCATCGAGCTCCTTCGCCTGCAACAGCCGGTTGATCGGCAAATAGAACTGCAGCTCGGCCTGCTTGTGCTGCGGCGTTAGCGCCGCCAGCGTCACGCCGCTGTCGGCGAGCGGCGTGTTGAGCAATACCTGCATCCACGCCAGCAAAATCGGCTGCCAGTGTTCGGCAAATCCTTGCTGTTGCAGCTGTGCCAGCAGCCACTGTTCATCCAACGGCTGGGTGAAGTCCAGCGTTTCGAACAGGCTGTGCAAGAAGGTGCCGGGCGCCGCGCCGCGCGGGAAGGTATGCGGTGTGAGCGCTGGCTCACTCTCCTCACTCCGCTCGCCCGCCGCGTCGACATCCAGACGCGGCAGCAGATCCTGCATCAGGCTCGCGCCGTGCTGTTGCAAACCGGTATAGCTGGTCACCCGCCAAAAATCCTGGATCCGCCGGGTAAAGCTTTTCGCCGCCAGCGCTTCGGCCAGTGCCGCCTGGGGTTGCCAGGGTTCTTCGTCCGGCGGTTCAACCAGCGACAGTGCGATACCCCCGCCCGCCAATTGCTGCAGACGTTCCTGCAGATACACGGCGTCGCCGGCCTGCCCGCCCTGCACCAGATAACCCAATGCGCTGCGGTGCAGATCGGTATCGCCCTGTTTCTTGCGCGTGCCCTGGAACAACGGCGCGATGCCGATGCTGCAGTGGTACACCGAGCGGGTCAGCGCCACGTACAGCAGACGCAGATCTTCCGCCAACCGCTCCTCCTCCGCCCAAGCCTGGCTCTCTTCATTGGCGTCGAGATCCAGCAACGCCTGGAAACTGTGGCGATCGTGATACAGCGCCTGTTGCTGCTGGCGGAAGTTGCCGATGAATGGCAACCACACCAGATCGAACTCCAGCCCCTTGGATTTGTGGATCGTGATCACCTGCACCAGATGCCGGTCGCTCTCCAGCCGCAGCTGCTGATTATCGGACTGACGATTGGGCTGGGCGATCTGCTGCGCCAACCAGCGCACCAGCGCATGCTCGCTGTCGAGCTGCGCCGCCGCCTCTTGCAACAGTTCCCCCAGATGCAGCACGTCGGTCAAGCGACGCTCGCCGCCGACGCTGGCCAACAGGTTCTCCGCCAGCTGGCGCGCTTTCATCACCTCGCTCAGCATCGGCAACACGCCGCGGCGCAGCCAGAGCGTGCGGTAATTGTCGAACTCGTTAACCAGCGCGTCCCAGGCGCGCTCATCGCGGCTCAGGCCGTCCAGCGTCGGCGCGTCCAACCCCATCAGCCCGGTGGCCATGGCGCTGCGCAGCGTGCGCTCCTGCTCCGGCGCCAACACCGCCTGCAGTAACCACAGCATGTCTTTGGCCTCCGGGGTGTCAAACACGCTGTCGCGGTTGGACAGGTAGACCGACGGAATAGACAGCGCGCTCAGCGCATCGCGCACCAACGCCGCCTCATTGCGGCTGCGCACCAGCACCGTGATATCGGAGGCTTGTACCGGCCGTGACGCCTTGCCGCTCTGCAGCCGCGCCTGGCCCTGCTGCCCGGCGCTGAGCCAGTCGCGAATTTGCGTGGCGCACAGGCGCGCCATCAGCTGTTGGTAATCACTTACACCCGCGCCTTCTCCCTGCTGCAGCCAGAACTGCATCGCTGGCTGCGGCTTGCCGTGCAATTCAAACGCCAGCCCTTGGTTCTTTTCCGCCGCGTTAACTTCAATAAAGGGGATTTGGCCGAACAGGAAAGGCTTTTCTACCTGAGAAAACAGGTGATTGACGCTGGCGACCATCGACGGCGACGAGCGCCAGTTGGTCTCCAGCGTATAGTGGGCGCTCACCTCTGAACGCGCGCGCATGTAGGTAAAGATGTCGGCGCCGCGAAAGGCGTAAATCGCCTGCTTGGGATCGCCGATCAACAGCAGGCCGCAATCAGGCCGGCCGACGTAAAGTTTTTGGAAAATACGGTATTGCTGCGGATCGGTATCCTGGAATTCATCGATCATCGCCACCGGGTATCGCTGGCGGATCGCCTGCGCCAGCTGTTCGCCGCCGCCGCTTTGCAGGGCGCCGTCCAGCCGGCTGAGCAGGTCATCAAATCCCAGTTCGGCGCGCTGGCGCTTTTCCTGCTGAATGGAGGTGCGGATCTCGCTGAGCGCACGCGCCATGATCAGGTCGCGCAGCGTCAAGGGTTCAGCGAACAACTCATCTATCGCCGTGAACAGCGTATGCCGCGGCGGCTCACCTTTCTTGGTCTTCTCCAGCAGCACCGACTGGCGAAATTTATCCAGTTCCTTCGGCAACTGGTAGTCCTGAGTCTCCTGCCCGCTCCATTCGCCGACCTTGTTCAGCCAGTTCGGCAGGTGTTTACTGCTGTAGCTGCGCTTATCGACGCCGGACTGAGCGATCAACGCTTCCAGATCGCCCGCCTCCGCCCGCCATTGCGCCTTGATGGCGTCGATGCGCGCGACGATCTGCTCGTGGCGCATCAGGACGGTTTCTTCATCCTTCGGCGGCCGACGCAGCGCCGGCGCTTCACCGTGCAGATAGCCGGAGAGATCGGCCAGCAACGCTTCCGGGCCGCTCCACTCCTGGCTGACCGCACGCGCCACGCCCAGCGGCAACGGATAGCAGTGGCGACGCCAGAAATCGGCGCAGGCCTGCCGCCGCAGCGGCAGCTCGTCCTGCACCAGCGTTTGTTCAAACAGCATGCCGGACTCGAAGGCGTTGTGCGTCAGCATTCGTTGGCAAAAGCCGTGAATGGTGTAGATCGCCGCTTCGTCCATCTGCCGCTCCGCCGCCAGCAGCTGCGAGGCGGCGTCGGTCAAATCGTCAATTTCAGCCATCAGCGCCGAAAACAGCGGGTTGGCGCTGACACCGCGCACGCAGGCGATGCGTAATCCGTGAATATTGTCGCGGATACGCCCACGCAGCTCCTCGGTGGCGGCCTCGGTAAAGGTCACCACCAGGATTTCTTCGACCGTCAGCGGGCGGGGAAACGCTGCTTCACCGCCCAACCCCAGCAGCAAACGCAGGTACAGCGCGCCGATGGTAAAAGTTTTGCCGGTGCCCGCCGACGCTTCTATCAGGCGTTCGCCGAACAGCGGCAGCGACAGAGGCTCCAACCTCTGCGGGGCAATTTCCGTCATGGCGTCGCCACTTTACGCGGCAAAATCTGCTGCAATGCCGACGCGTTCGGATAGGTGCTCCAGTCCTTAGGCGCCGCGTAATCCGCCTTGTCTTGCCCGCTGCCGCTGACCTGCGACAGCACCGCCAGCCCCTGTGGCTGGATCACCGCCTGGTGGAAATAATCCGCCAGTTTGGCCGGCGTCAGCTGTTGCACCTGCGCGATCAGCTTCTGACGAGTATCAAAGGCGAAGTTGCCGCGATCGAAATCGTTGGCGAACCGGCTGGCCTCCTCGCTCAGGGTTTGCGGCCGCTGTTTCAGCTCATTGATCAGCGCCTGTTTGTACTGTTCAAAGTCCGCCTCGCTCATGTCGCGCAGGCGTTTCTCGGTTTTCGGGTAGAAATCCTGATAGCGCTGGTACAGGTAGGCCGGCTGTTTGCTGTTGCTCTGCAACAGGAAGCCCACGCCCCACTGGCGCCCTACCGACATCGGGAAGGCGAAGACCGCGTACCCCAATTGCTCCTGCGTGCGCAGCTGGCTGTAAAACCACGGCTGAATAATCTGCCCCAGCAGCGAACTGTAGGCCATGCCAGTCACTTCGTCGTAGCCGGTCGGCACATAAACCGCCGCCAGCGCCGAGTCAGTGCTGCTGCCCACCTGTTGCAGGTTGGCCAGATGATTCTTGTCCACCACCACGTCTTCGCCGTGCCACCATTCGCTACCGGTACAGCCCAGACGATGTTTTAACGTCGACGCCAACGTGTCGACCTGCTGCTTGCTCATGTTGCCCACTACCAACAGCTCCGGCGTGGCCTCGGCCAGCAGGCTGTCGCGATAGGCCAGCACGTCTTTCAGCGTTAACGTCTTCAGCACCTCGCGGCGCTCGCTGCGTTCGGAATACGGCACGCGGGAAACCATCTGCACCGGCTGAATGGCCAGCTCAAACGCCTTGCCCTTCTCGGCGGCGTCCAACTGCTCCAGATACCAGGATTTGGCTTGCGCCAACTGATCTTCCGTCGGCGTGAAGCTGGAATAACCCTCGATCAGCGCCGTCAGCAACTGCGGCAAACGCTGGGTGAAGCCGTTGGCGTTAAACATCAGACCGTTGTTCGGCGAGGTCGAGAAGCTCAACCCGCCGACCGACGCCTGATAGCTCAACTGATCCAGCGCGAGGCCGGCCAGATAATCCGTCAGCGAGAACAGCACCTGATTGCGCGCGGAATCCATGGTTTTGGCGTTGCGGAAAGCGACGGTGACGTCGGCCTTCGGCTCGTCGGCGAAGTAACGACTCGGCATGTACAGCACGCGCAGGCCGGGTTTATCCACCACCCTTTCCGGTTTTTTGAACTCGTGCGATGGCTTGGTCAGGGTAAAGTCATCCGGGATGTACGGGTTGAGCGCCGGCAGCGACAGGGAAATGCCGCTCTCCAACTGCTGCCACTGCGTAAAGCGCTGCGGCGTGATTTTGTCGACCTGGTAAGGCGCGTTGACGAAATAGGCCGTCTTATTGTGCGGTTCATCCGGGCTGACGAACCAGATGCGCGCGTTTTGCGGCGTCATGGCGTCCAGGCGTTCGGCGATCGCCTTAGGATCATAACGGTCGGCCAGATAAGGCGCGTCCAGCGCATGCTCAACCGGAACGCGCAGCATGGTGTCCACCAGCCATTCGATATAGTCCATGTCGCGCGTGATCGACGGATAACGGAAGTCCAGGTTCAGAACATGCGAGATTTCATCGAAGTAGCTCTGCTTGATGCCTTCGCTGCGCAGCATTTTCAGGTAGTTGAAAATGGCGGCGACGACTTGGTCGCGCTGGGCCAGGCCTTTGTCGGTCAGCGAGACGCTGATAGCGAAGACGCCGCCGTTGCGATCCACCATCGGATCGGCGCCGGCATTGATGGCGTCCGCCAGCCCCTGCTTCTGCAACCAGTCAGACAAGGTGTTTTTGCTGCGGTTGCCGATCAGGTAGCTGATGTAGGTATCGGTTTTGCTGCGAAACGCGGCGCTGTTGTTATCGATGCGGAACTCGACCTTCAGCTGCTTGCGCGGCTGCGCCGGCACATAGTGAATGATGATGCCCTGCTGTTCCGGCGTCACGGCCGGCACGGTGATCGGCGGCACGCTGGCGTCATGATTCGGCACGCGGCCAAAGGTTTTCGCCGCAATGTCAGCCAGCTGCGGCAGCGGCTGATTGCCGTACAAAACGCCCATCATCAGATTGGCGGAATAGTAGCGCTTATAGAAGCCGGTCAGTTCATCGTGCAACTTGCTGTCCGGCTTGTCTTTCAACGTATCGAGATTGCCGCCGGAGAAGCGCGCGCTCGGGTGCGCCGGGTTAAGGGTTTCCGCGCCGACCTGCGCCATGCGCATGCCGTCGCGCGAACGCGCCATCGTCAACTCGGCGTTCACCGCATTGCGCTCGCGATCGGCATTGCCCGGATCCAGCAGCGGCTCGGCAATAGCGTCGGCCATGCGGTCGACCGCCGGCTCCAGCGCGTCATTTTCCACTTCCAGATAGAAGGCGGTGCGATAAGAGGCCGTGCTGGCGTTGTGGCTGCCGCCGTGCTTTTTCAGGAATTCGGACAGGTTTTCCGGCTCTGGATAGCGTTTGGAGCCCATCAGCACCATATGTTCCAGATAGTGCGCCAATCCCAGTTGGCTGTTCGGATCTTCGAGCGATCCAACCGGCAATGCCAGCGCCGCCAGCGATTTCGGCGCCTGGGCATCAGACACCAGCAACACCGTCATGCCATTAGCCAACTTGATCGCTTCATACTGACGCGGATCGTGTTCGCTCTTGTTGATCTTCTCCGTCAGCGGTTGCCATCCTTGCGCGGCCCAACTCAACGGTGCCCAACACATAGCCAATAGTACCAGCCCGGTGATACGGACCAACTGTCTGCGCATATCCAAAATAAACCCCTATTCTGACGTCGCTACGCCCACTCCCTGACGTTGGCGACGTGCATCAAAACCACATAACCAAATCTGTACTCGCCGGGATCTTCGCCAATGTGGCGATCCGAAACACGGCGGGTATATGCCTGTACGTTATGTAAGACCGGGAATCACCCCAATGGTTGAATATAACCTTCGTTATTTTTACCACCTCCCGCCGTACAGCACCACCGGGGGATTGTTACCCCAGGTTATGTCGCGCCATCGGCAGCAGATAACGCTCTGTTTCGGCCAGTATTTGCGCTAAGTATTCATTATCCAATTGGCGGAACACTCGCTGCACGTAGGGATCTTCCCCTTCTCCGGGTATGCGCTGATCGCCCTGCCAAGCCTGCAGCAATTTGGCCCGTGCCTTAATTTGCGCTTCTTCCTCCCAGTCGATTTGCTGCGTTTCCGGCTGATAGCACTGACTCAGCCACGCCCAGCCGCTCTTGTTCAGCAACAGCAGCGGCTGACACAAACCGCTCTGATAGCCCGCCAGCAGTTCCGCCAGCTGCGCCTGCGCCTCTTCAGGCGCCAGCGCGGCAAAGCGCCAGGCGGAGTTCTTGCGACCGTAGATGCGGCTCTCGCCGGTGCCGCCGGCGCAGCAGTACACCAGGTGCTCCAGCCACAGCAATATGCCGTCCACCGCCGACAACGTGGCGGGCCGCCAGCGCAACAGGCCGTCATCCTGCACCTGATGCAGCCAGCCGCTGAGACGTACGCCGGCGATATCGATATCCAGCTCCAGGCTATGGCTCTCTGCGCGTTCCGCACGCACCTGCTCGGCCAGTTCGCTCATCTCTTCCTGCTGCTTTTGCCAATAGATCTCGCCGAAGGCGCCATAGGGCAAGCCGCCGGCGGCACGCACCCGTTGGAACAAACGTTCGGGATCGTCGCCGTCGATCAGGGTATTCAGCAGTTGGCTGTTGAACTGGTAGCGGCTGAGGTTATCCAGCGTGAAGGGCTCTTCGTCCGGCAGCTCAGTCTCTTCCAGGATAAAACTGACGCCCAGCCGCAGCTGGAAGAAGGCGCGGATAGGATGGCGATAAAACCGCAGCAGCTCATCCAACGATATTTGCTGCAGCGCTTCGGCGGGCAGCGGTTGGTTGAAGGCCGGGTGCGCCGCACCGCGACCATCGGCGGCAGGCAGCCACTCGGCGGCATAACTTTGCTCCTCCGAGCCCGGCAAGAAATTCTCGGCGGCGAACGGCATGCGCGCGTGCCACTTAAGCAAATGCTCACCAACCCGCCGAGCACTGTCGTCTGCGCTGAGTTCTTCATCTCCCGGCAGGCAATAGCTTTGTTCCAGGTACTCCAGCAGCTCGGTGACCAGCACCGAAGGGTAGCGCGGGCTGTTGTCCTGGATGGAACGGCCGATGAAACTGATATACAGCCGCTGTTGCGCGGACAAAATCGCTTCCAGGAACAGATAGCGGTCGTCATCGCGCCGGCTGCGGTCGCCGCGTTTGACCTGCTGCGCCATCAGATCGAAACCCAGCGGTGGCAGCGTGCGCGGATACACGCCGTCGTTCATGCCCAGCAGGCACACCACCTTGAACGGAATGGAGCGCATCGGCATCAGCGTGCAGAAGTTGATTTGCCCGGCAAGGAAGCGCTGGCTGATGCGCTCCTGATCGAGGCGCGCCGCCAGATCGTCGCGCAGAATGGTCAACGGCACCTCATCGGGATAGCGCGCCGCCAGGCCAAAATTGATGGCCTGCTGCCACTGCTGCTCGATCAATGCCAGCACCACTTCGGTGTCGCTCTCCGCTTCGAAGAAGGCATCCAGCAGTTGCCGGCACAGCGGTAGCCACGCCTCGAGCGGGCGCGCTTCGCTCAAAATTTGCCGCCAGTGGCTGAGCTGCGCCAGCAGGTCTGCCAACTGCCCCGCCAGTTCGGCGACCAACCCGCTCGATTCGTCGTAAGGTAAAATGCCCTGCCAATCGCCGGCATTGCTGTCCATCGCGTAGCCGAGCAGCATGCGCGTAATACCGAAGCGCCAGGTATGCTGGCCGGTGGCGGGCAGATCCAGTTCGCGCACGTTATCGTCGTCCAGGCCCCAGCGCACGCCGGATTCACCGACCCAGTGGCGCAACAGACGCAGCCCCTCTTCGCCAATGGCGAAACGGGCGGCCAGGGCAGGCACCTCCAGCAGCGCCAGCACCTGTTCCGAGGTAAAGCGGCTTTGCGGCAGATCGAGCAGTGAAATGAACGCCTGCAGCGCCGGATGCGCCTGCCGCGCTTTGCGGTCAGAAATGGCGAACGGCAGGTAGCGCTCGGCGGGGGCATTGCCGAACACCGCCTGAATATAAGGCGTGTAGCTGTCGATATCCGCCACCATCACGATGATATCGCGCGGCGTCAACGCGGGATCCTGCGCCAGCATGGTCAGCAGTTGATCGTGCAGCACCTCCACTTCCCGCTGCGGGCTGTGGCAGGCGTGCAGGCTGAGGGAGCGGTCGTTCTCATCAAGCGGGCGTTTGCTGAAGCTGCTTTCCAGCGTTTCCGCGGTAATACCGATCACCGCATGATCTTCCAACTCCAGCATGTCGCGCTGAACGGCGTGCAGCATGGTATCCGCCGGGATATCGACAAAGGCGTCGACCTCTTGCGCCCCTTCCATCTGCGACAGCAAATAGAGGTGATCGCGCCCCAGCTTGCCCCAAGAGGCCAGCAGCGGGTTGCTGAGTTGCTGCTGCCCTTCGGCGTCAAACAGGCGCGCCGCGTCGGCCGGCTCGCGAAACAGCCCTTGCTCGCGAGCCTGGTGGTAATGACGACGCTTGCGGCTCTGCAAGCGGGCCAGGAAAGCATAATCCTGAATGTCGCCCCAATAGTAGCGACAAGGGTTGGTGAACATCAGGTGGATGTCGATATGCCGCCCCAGCGCCTGCAACGCTTCCAGATAGACCGGCGGCAACGCCGAGATGCCGCAGATAAACACCCGCGGCGGCAAACCGGGCGGGCACGCTGTTGCCTGCTCGAGCGCGTGGATAAAGCGGCTGTACAGATTGGCGCGGTGCCATTCCGGCTGCCCCAATTCGCGCGTGTACTCCACCAGCCGCGCCCAGAGCGGCGCCTGCCACTGCTGAGCCTCGGGCAGACCGTCGATGCGCTCGCCGCGCTGCCAGCTCTCCAGCCACTGCGGGCGATAAACCAAATACTGGTCGAACAGGTCGGCAACCCGGCCGGCCAATTGGTGGATTTTGCGCTTGTCGCCGTCATCGGTGAGATAGTGCTGCAGTGGCGCAAATGCCGGCTGAGTCAGCATCTCCGGCAACAACCACATCAGCTTCCAGGTCATGGCATCCTTGCTGAAGGCGCTCTCTTTCGGAATATCCGGCAACACCCGGGTGAACATGTCCCAAATGAAGGTCGCCGGCAGCGGAAACGCGACATTGGCTGCGATACCGAACTGTTCCGCCAGCTGCATCTGCAGCCATTGCGCCATGCCGGGGCTTTGCACCAGCACCACCTCCTGTTGAAAAGGATCGGTCAACGGATCTCTGGCTATCAGCGCGCTGGTCAGCGTTTTCAACAAATCCAGCTGATTGGAATGATAAACAGTGAACATGAAGACTCCTTTAAAACAAAAGACATACGGATCAAAAACGGGCGCAATACCAGCGGCTCAGCGTTGCCCACTGCCGCTGCGGCGTTTGGATCCTGACCGTCAATCGGCGACAATCGCTCCCCGCATCGTCAAGTGCCGTCTCGCGCCGCCACCCTTCCGGTAGCGGTTCAGCCTCGAGCCGGCCGATAACGGCGAACGCCTCCAACTGCTGGTGCGCCAGCCCCCAGGCTTGCCGGTAGTGCCACTGGCGCTGGAACGACTGCAACAGCACCTGATGATACTGTAACAAGCCAAGCAGCGACACCGAGAACAGCAAGGCCGCCACCAACACTTCCGGCAGACTGAAGCCGTTGCGGGATATCCACGCTGCCCGAGCGTTAGCCGTCACAGTCGGCCAACCTTTTCTCGGGACAAAAATCCAGCCGACCGCCCGGCTGTGCTTGCAACTTGCCAGCAGCCTCCGCGCCGTTAAAGGTGCCCCATTGATACAGCCATACCGGTTCACCGCCGCGCATCTCACCAAGGCCGCGAACCGTCACCACTCCCGCTCTGGCTGACAGCCGAGCGCAAGCCGTCAGTTCCACGCGCTGCCTGCATAGCCAGGCCGCTGCACTCAGCTCGGCGCGCGGCCAACGCTGGCTCATGCCCCAACTCAGCGCCGAAGCGGCCTGATTGTAAGCCTGAAGGTAACGCTGCTGATCGGCGGCCAGTAACAGCGCGTTATCCAATTGCCGCTGTTGAGCATTGAGCAACATCAGCCCCAGCGCCAGCAGCAACATCACCGCCGCCAGGGTGCTACCACCTCGCTGGGTTCGCCGCTTCATGGCAGCGCCGCCATTTCGACGCTCCCGCTCAGGCTGCGCCTGATACGCGTATCGCTGGCGGAGCGCCCCGTCAGCGTCAGGCGAGCCAATGCCGCGCCGTGATCGCCCCGCTCTATCGCCACATGAAACCGCTCAATGCGCACTTCGTCATGATCGAGTAGCCGCTCCCAGCCACCGCCCTCGCATTGGCTCACGCCGCGCTGCCCTTCCAAGCCGCCATTACGTAGTCGATAACCGAAATAGCCTGCATCCTCACCCGAAGTGAGCCATTGCCCGCTGCGAGCAATGTCGTAGGCAACGATAACGCAGCTGCCAGCCGTTTCCCCCGATGCCTGGCCTATCAGCAGCGGCCGGCCGGCGCATTGCCCGGCGCAAAAACCGGCGCGGCGCAGATCTTTCTCAATGCCGAACGCCAACTGTCGCAGCGTTGACTCCAGCCGAAAGTGCTGACCGACGGCCACGTTCTGCTGGCGTAACACCGGGTAAGTTTTCGCCGCGCCGAGCGCGATCACGCTGCCGAACACCAGCGCCAACATCACCTCCGGCAAGGTAAAACCGCGTTCGACAGTCAGCATGGCGCGATCCCCCTTATCCGGAGCCCTTCGCTGCACAAACGCAGCCGCCCACGGGCGGACAGCACCAGCCGCAGGCTGCCTGCGTCGTTGCTGAGAAGGATGTGCCCCGCCTGCGCAGTATTGCGCAAACCATAAAACCCAATCTCTTTGCCGGAGTAGCCACTCAGCACAACGTCGCGATAAGGCGGCAAGAAAACGGAGCCTTCGGCGGAAACGCAATCCGTCGGTGGCACACCGCCGCCCAGGCACCAGGGCGTGCCATTCTTGAACCACAGCAGCGCCGTGCGGTTACGCCAGTTGGCGTCCGCCTGTAATCGCAGCAAAAACGCCAGCAGTTGTTGGGCCGTGTGTTCCAGCCGCAGCGCTTGCTGATGATAGCGCCATTGCCCGACGCCCCAGCCGGTGAGCATGGCGGCGATCAGGATCGCCGCCATTAGCTCAATCAGCGTCATGCCCCGTTGGCGATCATCGATGTTCGAGAGAGTATTGTCGTTCATGCCGCCAGTGTAAGGGCCGTAACAACGCGGTAAAGCCGCATGCGCAAGCGCTGCGGCAAGCTGCGCAATGTTTTCTCTACGATGGCAGACGGCGACAAAAAAATGCGGTGCGGTACGCAATGCGGATAAAAAAAGGGGCGCAATCGCTGCGCCCCTGGTGTGATGCGGTTAAGGTCAGATCGCGACCGGCGCCTTGATGGCCGGGTGCGGATCGTAACCTTCGATCTCGAAGTCTTCGAAACGGTAATCGAACAGTGAAGCCGGTTTGCGTTTGATCACCAGTTTCGGCAACGGACGCGGTTCACGCGTCAGCTGCAGCTGAGTCTGTTCCATGTGGTTGCTGTACAGGTGGGTATCGCCGCCGGTCCAGACGAAGTCGCCCACTTCCAGATCGCACTGCTGCGCCATCATGTGCACCAACAGCGCGTAGCTGGCGATGTTGAACGGCAGGCCGAGGAAAACGTCGCAGGAACGCTGGTACAGCTGGCAAGAGAGCTTGCCGTCCGCCACGTAGAACTGGAAGAACGCGTGGCACGGCGCCAACGCCATCTGATCCAGCTCGCCGACGTTCCAGGCGGAAACAATGATGCGACGCGAATCCGGATCTTGCTTCAGCTGTTGGAGCACGTTGCTCAGCTGATCGATCTGACGGCCGTCCGCTGCGCCCCAGGCGCGCCACTGTTTGCCGTACACCGGGCCGAGATCGCCGTTTTCATCGGCCCACTCGTCCCAAATGGTGACCTTGTTGTCACGCAGGTAGGCGATGTTGGTATCACCGTTCAGGAACCATAACAGCTCATGAATGATCGAACGCAGATGACATTTCTTGGTGGTCACCAACGGGAAACCTTCCTGCAAGTTGAAACGCATCTGGTGGCCGAAAATCGACAATGTGCCAGTGCCGGTACGGTCGGCTTTAGGGGTGCCCTCGGCGAGCACCTTATTCATCAAATCCAGATACTGTTTCATTTGTTCCTCACGACAGTTGTTGCTGTGGGCGACGACGGTACGCCCAAATCATCATAATAATACCGGCCACCACCATCGGGATGGACAGGATCTGCCCCATGCTGATCACGCCGTCGAACAGGCCGAGCTGGGCATCCGGCTGGCGGAACGCTTCAACGATGATGCGGAATGCGCCATACCCGATCAGGAACAGGCCTGATACGGCACCCATCGGCCGCGGTTTGCGAATAAACAGGTTCAGAATGATAAACAGCACCACGCCTTCCAGCAGCAGTTCATACAGCTGCGACGGGTGGCGCGGCAGTACGCCGTACTGATTCAGCAACGGCAGCAGAGAGGGATCGGCGGTGGCGAGGGCCACGTCTTCGCTGCGCGAACTTGGGAACAACATCGCCCAAGGGGTATCGGTGGTCACGCGGCCCCACAGTTCGCCGTTGATAAAGTTGCCGAGGCGGCCGGCGCCCAGGCCGAATGGGATCAATGGCGCGATAAAATCGGAAACCTGGAAGAAGGTGCGTTTGGTGCGGCGAGCGAACCAGAACATCACCAGAATCACCCCCATCAAGCCGCCGTGGAACGACATGCCGCCATCCCAGACCTTGAACAGATAGAGCGGGTTATCCAGGAACAGCGGCAGGTTGTAGAACAGCACATAGCCGACGCGGCCGCCGACGAATACGCCCAGGAAGCCGGCGTAGAGCAGGTTTTCCACTTCGTCTTTGGTCCAGCCGCTGCCCGGCTTGTTGGCGCGACGCACCGCCAGCCACATGGCAAAAACGAAGCCGACCAGGTACATCAGGCCGTACCAATGCAGAGAAACCGGGCCAATGGAGAAAATGACCGGATCAAATTTAGGAAACGCCAGATAGCTATTGCTCATCTATCACCACAACATGTCTGTTATTTTTCCCCATGCGGGGGCGGCAGGTGCCAAGCGGCGACGGAAATTATCCCGCGCCTTGCAAACGGCGGCATTGGCCGCTGCGGTCTGCAAGGCGACGAGCATGCGCCGCGCTGAGGTTGCGCATCATAACATAGGCTTAGCGCGGTCCGGTCCGGCAGGGCGGGAAAAGTTCTGTAAAAAAATCACACCGTGCGGCGGTTATCGGCCCCCGCGGATCAGCCCACCCATGCCGCGCCGCTCCATAAACGCCGCCACCAGATGGCGCACTTCGGTGGTCATCTGGGTATTCAACACCCGGTGAGCCAGCATTTCGGCGTCGGCCAGGTCAATATGTCGCAGCAGGTATTTGATGCGCGCCACGCTGCGGCCATTCATGCTCAGATTGCGATAGCCCATGCCCACCAGCAACAGCGCGCCCATGGGATCGCCGGCCAACTCACCGCAGAGGCTAAGCTGCAGCCCGGCCGCTTTCCCCTGCTCGGCGATCAAGTTCAGCACCTGCAACATCGCGGGATGCAAACTGTCATACAGCGCGGCGACCCGCGTGTTGTTGCGATCCACCGCCAGCAGGTACTGGGTCAAGTCGTTGGTGCCGACCGAGATGAAATCAACGCGCCCGGCCAAATGCGGGATCAGGAAAATCATCGATGGCACTTCCAGCATCACGCCGATTTTCGGTTTCGGGATCGCGTAGCCGAGCACCTCTTCCACCTCGCGCCCGGCTCGGTCAATCAGGCGTTTAGCTTCGTCGACCTCTTCAAGGCTGGTGATCATCGGCAGCAAAATACCCAGGTTGCCGGTGCCGGCATTGGCGCGCAGCATGGCGCGTACCTGAATCAAAAAGATCTCCGGCTGATCCAGAGTGATGCGGATGCCGCGCCACCCCAGGCAAGGGTTCTCTTCGCTGATCGGCATATAGGGCAGTTGCTTGTCGGCGCCGATATCCAGGGTGCGCAACGTAACCGGCTTGCTCGGATAAAGCTGCAGCATGCCTTGATACTGCGCGACCTGTTCTTCTTCGGAGGGGAAACCGCTTTGCAACATGAACGGGATTTCGGTGCGGTACAACCCCACGCCATCCACTCGGCCGCCCAACAGTTGTTCATGTTCCGGGCTGAGGCCGGCGTTCAGCATCACCTGGATACGCTCGCCGCTTTTCAACTGCGCCGGTTGCTCGACGTCGTCTTCCGCCAGCTTGCTCAACTCCAGCTCTTCGCTGATCAGCCGTTGATATTCCTGCACCAGCACCGGTTCAGGATCGACCAACAGTTCACCGCGATACCCATCAACGATCAGCAACCGCTGGCTGAGCAGAGAAGGCTGGATGTCGGCGCCCATCACCGTCGGCACCCCCATCGCCCGCACCAAAATCGCCGCATGCGAGTTGGCGGCGCCGTCGCGCACCACCACGCCGACCAGGCGATCCTGCGGCACTTCGGCCAGCAATGTCGCGGTCAGCTCATCCGCCACCAGCACAAAACGCGCCGGCCACTGGGTGGCGCCCTGGGTGGTGTCATCGAGGTGGAACAGCAGGCGCTGGCCCAGCGCGCGCAGATCGCTGCCGCGCTCGCGCATGTAGGTGTCCTGCAGTTTGGCGAACTGTTCGGCAAAGGCTTCTATCACCTGTTTCACCGCCCACTCCGCCACCGAGCCGTTGTCGATTTCGGCGAACAGTTCGCGCTTGAGGCGGGCGTCGTTTAACAGGTGAGAATAAAGATCGAAGATCGCCGCGCTCTCTTTTTGCGAGCTGGCGGCAAAACGCTTGCTGAAGCGGCGAAACTCCGCGCCGGCCTCTTCCAGCGCCAGCGTCAGGCGCTCGCGCTCGCTGGCGGTGTCCAGCGTCGACGCGCGGTAAACCTGATCGAGCGAAGGCTGGCTACTGTCCTGCCACCCTTCAGCCACCGCCACGCCGGGCGAGGCCGCCAGTGCACGCACGCGCGTTTGGCGATACTGGCCGAAAATGGCGTTGAGCTGCGACTGTGACAAGATCCCGGCCATCTGCGTGGCCAGAGTGACCATGAAAGACTCTTCGCTTTCATCGAACTGGCGCAGCTCGCGCTGCTGCACCACCAGCACCCCCAGCAGTTGGCGCCGATGAATGATCGGCACCCCGAGGAAGGATCGGAAACGATCCTCTTTCACCTGCGGAACGTATTTGAAACTGGGGTGGCTTTGGGCATCGGCCAGGTTAATAGGCTCGGCTCGGCGGCCGACCAACCCGACGACGCCCTCGTCAAACGCCAATGCGATAGTGCGCCCACGCGGCTTTTTCAGCCCGCGCGTGGCCATCAGGTAGTAGCAGCGGCGATCGTTGTCCGCCAGGTAGATGGAACACACTTCGGTGTCCATCGCCAGACAGGTTTCATTGACCAGCAGATCCAGCGCATCCGTCAGACTGGCCGCCGCGGCCACCTTCTCTACAATTTCTCGCAAGCGCGTGAGCATAGTCGGCTTAACTTAACCTCTCTTTCGGCGATAAGCGGGAGCCTGCCGCGGCGCCGCCTGCTCTTGCATCGGCATCACGGTCACGGCGAATTCTTTCATCACCCGGCGGTAGACGTCGCGTTTGAACGACACCACCTGGCGCACCGGATACCAGAAGCTCACCCAGCGCCAACCGTCGAACTCCGGCGTGCTGCTGCGCTGCATATTGATATCAGCGTCATTGCACAGTAGCTGCAACAAAAACCATTTTTGCTTTTGGCCGATACAAACCGGCTTTGTGTCCCAACGCACCAAACGTTTCGGCAATTTATAGCGCAACCAGTTGCGGGTCGAAGCCAGGATGCGCACATCCTTTTTACTCAGCCCCACTTCTTCGAACAGCTCACGGTACATCGCCTGCTCCGCAGTTTCGCCAGGGTTAATCCCACCTTGGGGAAACTGCCAGGAGTGCTGACCGTAACGGCGGGCCCATAAGACCTGCCCCTGACGATTACAGATTACGATACCAACATTCGGGCGGTAGCCATCATCATCGATCACCGGACTACCTCGATAAGCTTAAATTCGCATAGATGTCCTGATTGTTTCACACAAGCTACAGGCGGTAAACCACTGCTTTACGGCGCTGCGGGCCGGATAACATTGGGATAACTCACAGATATTGGCAAAGTTATAAACATACCCCAGCCTTTCAGACCGGTTTTATTCACTTTTTCTGTGGATAGGTGTGTGCAGAACTCGAGGGATAAGCCGGTAAAACTCTCGTCCCCTAAAATCCGCCCTCATACCCAAAAACAAATATTAAATTTAAAAACATATAGTTAACCAATATCTCGCAGTGATGCACAGGACAAAAATGTGATCTATGCACGGTAAGGATCTTACCCTGGCGAAAGATCCACCAACGCCGTTTTTATCCACAGATTATCCGGGCAAGTTACGCACAAAACGGACAAATTCGTAAAAACCCGCCTGAGTCAAGGCTGTAAATTGAACCAGTGATCGGTAAAAATTTGGGTTATCCCATAAATCTGTGGATAAATAGGTGTAAGATCCTGTTTATTGTCGGTGGCTTCAGGTGAACAAGCCCCGCGAGTGCATTGTCGCCCGCGTAAAGAAAGAAAAAAAGTCATGTAAAATCATGCTACTATTATTCTTTTCCCCAGGCGATAGCGGTTATCGCTCGCCGTGTATAATTGCAGTACGTTTTTCAACCAAATTCGACAGGCTTGATTTATGGCATTTTTATCCCCTTTGCCGCCCCCGCCGGAAAATGAACGGCAGCTGTTCGAGCGCGCTCAGGCGCTGGCCGGCTTCAGCTTTGGCGAACTGGCCGCCCGTGCGCAATTGCCGATCCCCAAGGATCTGAAACGCGATAAAGGCTGGGTGGGCATGCTGCTGGAGCTGTATCTCGGCGCCATGGCCGGCAGCAAACCGGAACAGGATTTTCCCGAGTTGGGCATTGAGCTGAAAACCATTCCTGTCGACGCCGCCGGCAAACCGCTGGAAACCACTTTCGTCTGCGTCGCCCCGCTCACCGGCAACAGCGGCGTCACCTGGGCCAGCAGCCACGTTCGCCACAAGCTGGCGCGCGTGTTGTGGATACCGGTAGAAGGCGAACGGCAAATCCCGCTGGCCCAGCGCCGCGTCGGTTCGCCGCTGCTGTGGAGCCCGAGCCTTGCAGAAGAAGAGAGGTTACGCCGCGATTGGGAAGAACTGATGGATCTGATCGTGCTCGGTCACGTAGAACGCATCACCGCACGCCACGGCGAAGTGCTGCAACTGCGCCCCAAAGCGGCCAACAACAAGGCGCTCACCGAAGCCATCGGCGAACAGGGGCAACCTATCATGACGCTGCCGCGCGGTTTCTATCTGAAAAAGGGCTTTACCGGCGCGCTGCTGGCAAGACATTTCTCAATCTAAGCGATTTCGTTTAACTCTGGTTTAGCTAACCCTGTCAGCGCCGCGATAAACGCGTATAATTCACGCTTTGCATTTATTAAGGTGTGTCGGGCAATGTTCGAATGGATTATGGATCCCAATGCCTGGTTAGCGTTAGGTACGCTAACCATTCTTGAGATCGTACTGGGTATTGATAACATCATTTTTCTGTCGCTGGTGGTAGCCAAGCTGCCCAAAGCGCAACAGAACAAAGCTCGCCGGCTCGGGCTGGCCGCCGCCATGCTGATGCGCCTGGCGCTGCTGGCCTCTATCGCCTGGGTGATCCGCTTGACGCACCCGCTGTTCACCGTGCTGGATCACGCCATTTCCGCCCGCGATTTAATCCTGCTGCTGGGGGGATTGTTCCTGATCTGGAAAGCCAGCAAAGAGATCCACGAAACCATCGAAGGTTCGGAAGAAGAGCACCACACCAAGGTGCACAGCTTCTTCGGCGCGATCGTGCAAATCATGCTGTTGGATATCATCTTCAGTCTGGATTCGGTGATTACCGCCGTGGGCCTTTCCGACCATCTGTTCATCATGATGGCGGCGGTGGTGATCGCCGTCGGCGTGATGATGTTCGCCGCCCGGCCGATCGGCGAGTTCGTTAACCGCCATCCGTCGGTAAAAATGCTGGCGCTGGCGTTCCTGATCCTGGTGGGCTTCACGTTGATGCTGGAAAGCTTCCAGGTGCACGTGCCGAAAGGCTACATCTATTTCGCCATGTTCTTCTCCATGTCGGTAGAAGCGCTCAATCTGATGCGCAGCAAAAAAAATCACGCGCCGGAATAACGCGATATGGAAGCCGCCACCGGCGGCTTCCGCCGTTTCATTGCCCCCTCATTTCACTTTTTCTTATCAGATAAAGACTTATCTGAGACGCCCCCGGCCGAGAGTTTGCTAATCTTGAAAGAACATTGTTTTCTGCATAATCGAGGATCCGCAGGATGAAAAAGTGGGTAATGGCAGTGTCTGCGCTGGTTATGGCCGCCGGTTTGGCGGGATGTTCCAGCGACTACGTCATGGCGACTAAAGACGGCAACATGATCCTGACGCAAGGAAAACCGGAGATCGACACAGACACCGGACTCATCAGTTATAAAGACGAGAAAGGCAACCACCGCCAGATCAACGGCGATCAGGTTTCCCAGGTTATCGAACGCTAATCACCGCTCGCCGGCTATCGCCCGTTCAAGCGCGGTAGCCCTCATTCGCCTGCGCACTGAATCCGCTTCCCCCATCTTCACCGCTTGGTTATAGTCAGGAAAGGCGACATCGCCGCCCGACGGACTTTGCGCCGTCTTCTGAATTGGGCTCCTGTTTCACCGGGCCGCGCGGCCCGTCAGCGCTAACAAGAAAGGAAGGCCGTTAATGCAATACCACCGTATTCCCCACAGTTCTTTAGAAGTGAGCGTGCTGGGACTGGGCACCATGACCTTTGGCGAACAGAACAGCGAAGCCGACGCCCATGCGCAACTGGACTATGCATTGGCCGCAGGCGTGAACCTGATAGATACCGCCGAACTGTACCCGGTGCCGCCTCGTCCGGAAACCCAGGGCCTGACCGAGAGCTATATCGGCAGTTGGATCAAGGCGCGCGGCAATCGCGAAAAAATCGTCCTGGCCAGCAAAGTTTCGGGCCCGGTACGCGGCACCGACAGCAGCATCCGTCCGCAGCAGGCGCTGGATCGCAAAAACATCCGCGCCGCGCTCGACGCCAGCCTCAAGCGGCTGAACACCGATTATCTCGATCTTTATCAATTGCACTGGCCGCAGCGTGCTACCAACTGCTTTGGCAAACTCAACTATCAATACACTGAGGACAAAGCTACGGTCACGCTGTTGGAAACGCTGGAAGCGCTGACCGAGCAGGTGCGCGCCGGCAAGATCCGCTATATCGGGGTTTCCAATGAAACGCCCTGGGGCGTGATGCGCTACCTGCAGCTGGCGGAGAAACATGAGCTGCCGCGCATCGTGTCGATTCAAAATCCGTACAGCCTGCTGAACCGCAGCTTTGAGATTGGCCTGGCCGAGATCAGCCAGCACGAAGGGGTGGAACTGCTGGCCTATTCCAGCCTGGCGTTCGGCACCCTGAGCGGTAAATACCTCAACGGCGCAAAACCGGCCGGCGCGCGCAATACGCTGTTCACCCGTTTCAACCGTTATTCAGGGCAGCAAACCCAGTTGGCGATCGCCGAATACGTGGCGCTGGCCAAAAAACACGGGCTGGATCCTTCGCAGATGGCCTTGGCCTTCGTGCGTCAGCAGCCATTCGTCGCCAGCACTCTGCTGGGCGCCACCTCGGTGGATCAGTTGAAAATCAACCTCGACAGCCTCGACGTGATTCTGGATGAGGACGTGCTGCAGGCGCTCGAAGAAATCCACACCCGGTTTACCATTCCGGCGCCTTGATAGCCTGAGGGCGCAGCCTGGCTGCGCCCCGTTTCACCGCCGCTGAGACCACCACAATGCGCTAATCGCCAGCGCAAACACCACGCCAAACCCTACGCCGACGCCCACCACCGGCACGCCCAGCTTCACGACCAAAGAATACAGGCCCAGCATCAGCAACATGGCGGCGTTTTCACCCAGGTTTTGCACCGCGATCGCATTGCCGGCGCCGACCGAATGTTTGCCCCGCTCCTGCAGCAACGCATTGAGCGGCACCACGAAGAAGCCCCCCAGCATGCCGATGAGCGCCAGCAAGACGTAGGCATTGAGCATGGTCGTTTGCAGCGCAAACACCGCGACCGCGATGCCGATCAGGATCCCGGCCGGCATGCAGCGTTTCACCGTCTTCAGCGTGACGAAGCGCGCGGCGGCACCCGCGCCCAACACGATGCCGACGGCCACCATGGCGTTCAGCAGCGTCGGCGTGGCGTTATCGGCGATGCCAAGCGCCACCGGCACCCACAGCACCAACAGAAAACGCAGCGTCACGCCGGCCCCCCAAAACAGGCTGGTGCCAATCAATGAGAAACGCGTCTGCCCATCGCGCCATAATGTGACGCAGGCGGTAAAGAAACTGTTCGTCATGGCCCGCGGCCGCCATGAAGCCCCTGGGCGCGCCGCCGCCAGACGTGGAATATACAGGTTGGCGACCACCGCCCCCGCGTAAACCAACGCGCAGGCCGCCAGCGCCGCGACCACGTGCCAGTCCGCCAGAATACCGCCGGCCACCGAACCGGTCAGAATGGCGGCGATGGTCGAGGCCTCCATCAGGCCGTTAGCCTTGACCAGCTTCTCGCCGCTGGTGATCTCGCCCAGAATGCCGTATTTGGCCGGAGAATACGCGGCGGCCCCCACGCCGACCAGGCTGTAACCCAGAAACGGGTTCCCCCCAAAACAGATCACCAATGCCCCCGCCAGCTTCAGCGCGTTGGCGAACATCATCACCCGCCCTTTGGCGAAGCTGTCGGCCACCTGGCCGACAAACGGTGCCAGGATGATGTAGGTGGCGACGAAGGCCATCTGCAGGATCGGCTGGCTCCAGTCCGGATACAGCTGCTGCTTGATCAGCGCCAGCGTGGCGAACAGCAACGCATTGTCGCCGAACGCCGAGAGGAACTGCGCGCTGATCACCGCGATCATGCCGCGTGACAACAAAGGGGATTCGGTCGAAGGATTCATCAGGCACTCTCCGGCTGTTCGGCCATATGACGCAGGGTGACGAAATCAGGTTTGCCGCTGCCGAGCACCGGCAGCGTTTTCAACAGGCGAATATCGCGCGGCACCGCCAGCTCCGGGCTGCCCAGCTCGCGCGCCACCCGCAGCAATGCCTCGCGGGTAATGGCGGGATCGGTGGTGAACAGCACCAGCGCCTCGCCTTTGCTGCTGTCGCTTTTGACCGTGGCAGCATGCAGTTTTTCCGGCGACAGCCGTTGCGCCAGCAGTTCGACGCTCTCCAGCGACACCATCTCGCCCGCCAGCTTGGCGAAGCGCTTCACGCGTCCGCGAATGGTGCAGTAACCCTGCTCATCCAGGCTGACGATATCGCCGGTATCATACCACCCCGGCTGCAGCACACCGTTCGCATCTTCCGCCGCCGGTGGTTCCAGCTCACCGGGACGTTCAACCCGCAGATAGCCTTTCATGATATTCGGCCCCTTCAGCTGCAGGCGGCCGCCGTTATCGATGCCCGGCACCGCGATCAAGCGCGCCTCCATCTGCGGCATGATGCGGCCAACGGTGCCCACCTTGGTCGCCAGCGGCACGTTGATCGACACCACCGGCGCGCACTCGGTCACGCCATAGCCTTCCAGAATGCGGATGCCGTATTTATCCTGATAGATCTGTTTGGTGCTGTCCGCCAGTTTCTCCGCGCCGGCCACCACATAGCGCAGGCGGGCGAAATCATACGGATGCGCGAAGCGCGCATAGTTGTTGAGGAAGGTCGCCGTGCCGAACAGCACCGTGCAGTTACGGTCATACACCAACTCCGGCACCACGCGATAGTGCAGCGGGCTGGGGTAGAGGAAAATGCGGCTGCCGGTGATCAGCGGCGTAAGCAACCCCACCGTCAGGCCGAACGAGTGGAACAATGGCAGCGATGACATGAAACGGTCGCGCGGCGTGAAATCGGCGATGGTGCGAATTTGTTCTACGTTGGCCAGCAGGCTGGCATGCGAATGCACCACGCCCTTGGGGTGGCCTTCAGAGCCGGAAGTGAACAAGATCAGCGCCGCGTCCTCCGGGCGTTGCGGCAACGCCGCGCGCTGCGGTTGCAGCAAGTGCCGCAGGATCCACAGCTTGTCCGCCAGCGTAACGGTGTCTTTCAGATCCTCCAGATACATCCAGTTGGCCTGCGTCACCTGCTCCGGCAGGTGGGTCAGTTTGCCCTTCTCCAGGAACTGGCGCGAGGTGACGATGGTCTTGATGCCGGCGGCGGTCATCGCGCTGTTCAGGCCGTTGGCGCCGGCGGTGTAGTTGAGCATCGCCGGAATGCGGTTGCGCAGCGAAGCGCCGAAGATCGCCGCCGCGGTGATGGTGGCGTTCGGCAACAGCAGCCCGACGTGTTCCCCTTCGGCGGTAAAGCGCTGCAGAATGCGGCTGACGCCCAGCGATTTCTTGATCAGCGTTTGGTAGCTGTCCTCTTTGAAAGCGATGTCTTCGATACACGGCTTGCGACGCCCATAGCGGCGCTGCGCCGCCAGCAAGGCATGGAACAGCGTCTGCGGTTCGCGCGTCTCCATGCGCGCCCGCATCATGATCTGCATCAGCCGATCGCCCGCCAGCGCCCGACGCTCGCGCGCACGCGGCGCCTCCGGCATCGGCAGCGTGGTCGGCGGCAAGATGCGGATGCTGATTTGCGGAAACCAGCGGATCTTGAACACCCCGGCCATGCGGCCGAACGGACTGAATTCGGGGCCGTCGATCCGCACCGGCACCACGGTGGCGCCCGATTTGGCGGCGATAAACGCCGCGCCGTCGTAGATTTTCATCAGCGCGCCGGTCACGGTGATGCGCCCTTCAGGGAACACGACGATCGGCCGCCCCTGTTCGACCATGCGCACCAGTTGCTTGATGGCCATCGGCTTGGTGGGATCGAGCGAGACGAAATCGATGTAGGGCCGAAGCCAGCGCATGAACCAGCTCTCGCCGATGCTGGCGTAAACCGCAAACACCGGTTTTATCGGCAGGAACAGCGCCAACAGCACGCCGTCGAGGAAAGAGACGTGGTTCGGCGTAATCAGCAGTTTTTGCCGTTCGAAGTGCTGGACGCCCCCTTCGACCCGAACCCGAAACAACAGGCGAAACAGCGCGCGCAGCAGTGAAAAGATCATGCCCTTCTCCCTTGGCCATGGAGGCGTAAATCGTTGTAGGGAAAAGAATACTATATGGCAGGCAAAAAAAAACCTACGCATCCGCGTAGGTTGGTGCAATTGAAAATGGCTTCAACATACAGAGTATGCTGATTTCTCACCAATCAATACCTCTGGGATCACCTACTCTAGAGAGATGGCGTGCAGGAAACTACCGCCGAATCGCAAGAGTTCTGCTCCAAATGCAACCAGCTGTAAATTTCCCGCGATCTGCTGTAATAACTCAATGAAACTTAAACCTTCCCGCAGCGACGAAAATAAATATAACAACGACGAGCCAGTGACCCAGACGTGAAATCTTCACTCATCGCGCGCTGACCTCGACCAGGCAGCTCATGGCGTTCGGCCCCTGCGTCAGCGGCGAGGTGCCAATATCCAGCGTCAGCACATTCGGGTTGCCCGCCTGCTCGAGCGGCCGGCGCTGCGCGTCGAAACCCGGCTCGAACCAGGCACCGGTCGCCATCAACACCACGCCGCGCGTCACACCATCGGTGAGCGATACCCCCGCCAGACAGCTGCCGCGCGCATTGCTGACCAGCACTTCGGCGCCGTCCGCCACCCCGCGCGGCGCCGCATCGTCCGGATGCATATACAGGGTTTCGCGCCCGGCGGTCTTGTTGCCCTGCGCCAGCGGCGCCGGATCCATCTGGCTATGCAGGCGATCGCTCGGTTGAATGGAGATCAGGTGCAGCGGCCAATTCTTGGCCTGCGGCGCGCCCAGCCACTCCACCGGCGGCCGCCACTGCGGATGCGGAGCGAAATCTTCGTAGCGATAGCCGGCGATCCGCTCGCTGAACAACTCGATCTTGCCGCTGGGCGTTTGCAGCGGGTTAACCTGGGGATCGGCGCGGAACGCGTCAAAAAATACAAACTCTTTGGCCGGAGCGGGCAGCTCGACATAGCCCCGTTGCCAGAACGCCTCAAACTCGGGCCAGGCGACGCCGGCGCGCTGCTGCGCAGCGCCGCATTGCCGGTAGATAGCTTCGATCCAGGCCCGCTCGTCGCGGTTTTCGGTAAAGCGCTCGCGATAGCCCAGGCGCTCCGCCAGATCGGCGAAGATATCGAAATCGTTGCGCGCCTGATGCTGCGGTGCAATCGCCTGATGCATCGCCAGCACGTAACGATCGCGCGACGAGCCGCCGATGTCGTTGCGCTCCAGCGAACTGGTGACCGGCAACACGATATCCGCCATTTTGGCTGCCGCGGTCCACCAGATATCTTGTACGATCACCGTATCCGGCTTCTGCCAGCCTTCCACCAGTCGGTTCAACTGCTGATGGTGATGGAACGGGTTGCCGCCGGCCCAGTGCACCAGATGGATATCCGGATAATGCCGCGTCTCGCCGCAAAATTGATAGGCTTCGCCAGGGTGCAGCAGCATGTCGCAGATGCGCGCCACCGGGATCGCCAGCCCGGCCGGGTTATCGCCTACCGGCATGGTCGGTGCGGGGGTATCCACGCGCGGGTTGCCGACGCCGTTCATTGAGCCGTGGCCGAACGAGAACCCGCCGCCCGGCAGCCCCACCTGGCCCAACATCGCCGACAGCGCGATCATCATCCAGTACGGTTGCTCGCCACGATGCGCGCGCTGTACGGAGTAGGAACAGGTGATAAAACTGCGCACGCCGATCAGCTGCCGCGCCAGCAGCGCGATGCGCGCCGTCGGAATGCCGGTAATGTCGCTGGCCCAGGCCGGCGTTTTCGCCACGCCGTCGCTCACGCCGTTCAGGTAATCCGCCAACTGTTGATAACCCACGCAGTGGCTGTGCAGGAAGGCTTCATCCTGCGCGCCCAGCCGCTGGATTTCGTAAGCTAGCGCCAGCATCAGCGCCACGTCGGTATTCGGCCGGATCGGGATCCATTCCGCATTGACGAACTCGGGGCAGTCGTCGCGCATCGGGCTGATGTTGATCACCGGCGTGCCCTTGCGCGCCAGCTTTTGCAGCCAGGGCTTGAGCGCATGCTCCGCCGCGCCGCCGGAAGACACCTGGGCGTTTTTCAGCGCCAACCCGCCAAACGCCACAAACAGTTCGCAGTGCTCCACCACGCTTGGCCAACTGGTGACGCGCCCGGTCAACGGCGAGAAAGTGCCGATCACATACGGCAGGAAAAACTGCGCCGCGCCCCAGCTGTAGTTGCCCTGCTGATCGACGCCGCCGCCGCCGCTGAAGTAGAACCGCCGCACCAGCGAGCGGGCATGGTGCAGCCGCCCTGCCGACGACCAGCCATAAGAGCCGGTAAACAGCCCGGAGGCACCGTAGCGATCGCGCACCCGGCGATTCTCCTGCGCCACCAAATCGAGCGCTAACTCCCAATCCACCTCGACGAAATCTTCCCTGCCGCGCAGCGTACGGTCGCTGCCCTCGCGCTTTTGCAGCCACGAGCGGCGCACCGCCGGCTTGCGGATGCGTTTGTCGGAGTAGACCATCGGTACGATGGAATCGAGCAGCGGCGAAGGATCGGGATCGTCGACGAAGGGTTCACAACGGATAAGCCGGCCGTCTTCAACCACGGCGGTATAAGCGCCCCAATGGGCGAGCTGCGGATAGCGTTTAATGGACATGGCATTCTCGGCGCAAATCGGAATGCACAGACGTTACCTCAGCCCGCCGCCAGTGCCAACGTACAAATTGCGCTATCGTTCGGTCGTCGATGGTTATGCGTACAGACTCGAAGAGATTCTGCAACGGCCGCCACAAGTTGCGCACGAGACCGCTTGCAGCCCCGGTTTTTTTCCGCAAAACTGGGGGATGTAAGCGATTACCCAGGATGTGTTGACTGATATGGCTACGATAAAGGATGTTGCCAGGCTGGCGGGGGTTTCCGTGGCCACGGTATCCCGCGTGATAAACAATTCCCCCAAGGCCAGCGAAGGGTCGCGCACCGCGGTGCAGGCCGCCATGGAACAGCTGCAGTATCACCCTAACGCCAACGCACGAGCGCTGGCGCAGCAATCCACCGAGACGCTGGGCCTGATCGTCTCCGACGTTTCCGATCCCTTCTTCGGCGCGATGGTCAAGGCGGTCGAGCAGGTGGCCTACGCCACCCACAATTTTCTGCTGATTGGCAACGGTTACCACGACGCCGAAAAAGAGCGTCAGGCGATTGAACAGCTGGTGCGGCACCGCTGTGAAGCGCTGGTGGTGCACGCCAAAAGGCTGAGCGATCAGGAACTTTGCGGCTGGATGCAACAGATCCCGGGCATGGTGCTGATCAACCGCACGCTGCCGGGCTTCGAAACGCGCTGCGTGGCGCTCGACGATCGCTACGGCGCCTGGCTGGCGACCCGTCATCTGATCCAGCAAGGGCATCAGCGCATTGCCATCATCTGCTCCACCCACCAGATTTCCGACGCCACCGACCGGCTGCAGGGCTATCTCGACGCGCTGCGGGAACACGGCATCGCGGTGGATGAAAAGCTGATCGCCTATGGCGAACCGGACGAGATCGGCGGCGAACAGGCGATGACAGAATTGCTCGGCCGCGGCCGTTCGTTCTCCGCTATTACCTGCTACAACGATCCGATGGCCGCCGGCGCGCTGTCGGTGCTGAGCGATAACAGCGTCGACGTACCGGGGGAGATTTCGCTGATCGGTTTCGACGACGTGCTGATTTCGCGCTACCTGCGCCCACGCCTGACCACCATTCGCTACCCGATCGTGGCGATGGCGACCCAGGCGGCGGAGCTGGCGCTGGCGCTGGCCAACCGGCAACCGTTGCCGGAAATCACCAACATGTTCAGCCCAACGCTGGTGCGCCGCCACTCGGTCGCCACCCTCAACAACGCGCACGAACAGCCGTAATCATGCCGCCGCATAACGCTGTGAAGCGGGCGCCAGACGCCCGCCGGCTGATCAGATAAGTTCCAGCGCGATCAGTTCTTCGATGGTTTGGCGGCGGCGGATCAATCGCGGCTCGCCGTTTTCGAACAGCACTTCAGGCAACAGCGGACGGCTGTTGTAGTTGGAGGACATCGACGCGCCGTAGGCGCCGGTATCGTGAAACACCAGATAATCGCCGATCTGCACCGGCGGCAGCTCTCGGGTTTCCACGCCGCCGCCCGCCTGCTGGGTGAACACGTCGCCGGATTCGCACAGCGGCCCGGCGATCACCGTTTCGCGCAGCGCTTGCCCCGAGGTATCGCGCCCATCGGCCGGCAACAGCGAAATATGGTGGTAACTGCCGTACATCGCCGGGCGCATCAGATCGTTAAAACCGGCGTCCACCAGCACGAAGTGGCGGCTGCCCATGTCTTTCACCGCCCGCACCTCGGCCACCAAGACGCCCGCTTCCGCCATCAGGAAACGCCCGGGTTCAATCTCCAACTGCACCGGATGCCCCAGATGCGCGGCGATGCGTTCACGCGCCCGATTCCACAAACCGAAATAGTGTTCGGTATCGATCGCCTCTTCGCCGTACTGATACGGGATAGACAGGCCGCCGCCGGCGGAAATGGCGCTGATGTCATGACCGAGATCGATCACCTGCTGCACCATCGCATCGCAGACGCGCTCCAGATGCTGGTAATCGACGCCGGAACCGATGTGCATGTGCACGCCGATCAGTTGCAGGCCATAGCGGCGGATCTTCTCCACCGCCTGCGGCAGGTCGGCATACCAGATGCCGTGCTTGCTGTTCTCGCCGCCGGTGTTGGTTTTCTGGCTGTGGCCGTGGCCAAATCCCGGGTTAACGCGCAGCCACACCGGATGCCCTGCGGAAACCTGGCCGAGCTGATCCAGCATGTCGATGGAACCGGCGTTAACCGGGATCTTCAATTCGCTGACGCGCGCCAGCGTGGCGTGATCCAACACGTCCGCGGTAAACACGATCTCGCTCGGTTCGCCGCCCGGCTGAAAACCGGCCTGCAGCGCCCGTTCGATCTCGCCCAGCGACACCGAATCCACCTTCACGCCCTGCTCGCGCATCAAGCGCAAAATATGAATGTTCGAACAGGCCTTCTGCGCGAAACGAATGGTGTCGAAGTGGCGCAGCTGAGCGATGCGCTGGCTGATGATGTCCGCATCATAAGCCCAGACCGGGCAGCCGAAACGCTGCGGCAAAGCCAGCAGGTTAGCGGCGTTCAACGCGGTGGAGGTTTCGTGCAACGGGCGTGGCATGGCGATATTCCCAATTCGAAAATGACGGCAGATAAAGCCATAGTGCCGCACGCTGAATCGAGTGAAAAATATCTATTTAGCCGTAGTCTATTCATTTATGATATGGCTTTCTCTACAGTCGAGCGGCCTCGCCATGCACAGTATCTCTTTGCGGCAGATCGAAATCTTTCGGGCGGTGATGACCACCGGCAACCTGACCGAGGCGGCGGCCCTGCTGCAAACCTCGCAACCGACCGTCAGCCGCGAGCTGGCGCGCTTTGAAAAGCTGATTCGGCTGCAGTTGTTCGACCGGGTGCGCGGGCGCTTGTCCCCCACGGTGCAGGGCCTACGGCTGTTCGAAGAGGTGCAACGCTCCTATTACGGCCTCGATCGCATCGTCAACGCCGCCGCCGGCATCCGCCAGTTTCAGCAGGCGCAGCTGTCGATCGTGTGCCTGCCGGTATTTTCCCAATCGCTGCTGCCGGCGGTGTGCCAGCCCTTTATCGAACGTTATCCGGAAGTCAGCTTCAGCGTGATCCCGCAAGAGTCGCCGCTGCTGGAAGAGTGGCTGTCTGCCCAGCGCCACGATCTCGGGCTGACGGAAACCACCCTCACGCCGGCGGGCACCGAACGGGTGACGCTGATGACGTTGAACGAAGTGTGCGTGCTGCCGACGGGCCACCCGCTGCTGGTAAAAGACCAGCTGACGCCGCAGGACTTCGCCGGGCAGAACTTCATCAGCCTGTCGAGCACCGACAGCTATCGTCACTTGCTGGATGCGCTGTTCGCCGAGCAAGGCGTCGAGCGCCGCATGGTGATGGAAACGCACAGTGCGGCGTCAGTGTGCGCCATGGTGAGAGCCGGCGTGGGGGTGTCGATCGTTAACCCGCTGACGGCGCTCGACTATGCCGGCAGCGGCGTGCACGTGCGGCCGTTCAGCATCGACGTGCCGTTCACCGTCAGCCTGATCCGGCCGCTGCACCGCCCTTCATCGGCGCTGGTCACGGCCTTTATCGACCATTTGCATCAGCAGGCGGCACGCTTCTCCGCCCGGCTGGCCGCCGCTGTCAGGCGCTGAAAGCGGCGTGGGAATATTGCCGAGGCCTTAGCGCAGCGTCGCCTGCCACTGCGGATCGGTGGCAAACCACTCCACCAGAAAGTCCAGCATGGTGCGCAAGGTGGCGGGCATCTGGCGACGCGAGGTGTAGATGCCGTAGATGCCCATCGACTGCGGCCGGTAATCCGGCAACAATTCGACCAGTTCGCCGCTGGCCAGCAGCGGGGCCGCCGAATAATAGGGCTGCATGGAAATGCCCGCGCCCTGCACCGTGCCGGCCATCAACACCACCGACTCATTGGCGCTCAGGTTGCCGCTGACCGCCACCGCCGATTTCACGCCCTGAGCATCGAAGTGCCACAGGCTTTTGCCGAAATAGGAGTAGGTCAGGCAGTTGTGCAACGCCAGATCCTGCGGTTGGCGCGGGGTGCCGTGTGCCGCCAGATACGCCGGCGCGGCGCACACCACCGATGCGCAGGTGGACAGCGGACGGGCGATCAGGTTGGGATCCAGCTCGTTGGTGATGCGCAGCGCCAGATCGATGCGCTCTTCCACCAGGTTCACCGCCCGGTTGTTCATCTGCAGATCGACCGCCACCTGCGGGTGACGCTTCAGATACTGAGCGACCGCCCCCACCAGCGCCGTTTGCCCGAGCGACTGCGAACAGGTGATGCGCAGCAGGCCGCGCAGTTCGTCGCTCTGCCCTTCCTCCACCAGATCGATTTCCCCCGCCAGCGCCAACATTTGTCGGCAACGTTCCAGAGTACGCTCACCGGCGTCGGTCAGACTAAGCTTACGGGTAGTGCGGTGCAGTAAACGCGCCCCGGCCCATTGCTCCATCTGCGCCAGGTAGCGCGTCACCATCGCGCGCGACATCTCCAGCGTTTCCGCGGCGGCGATCATGCTGCCGCGATCGACGATGGTGACAAAAACCTCAGCGGCGGTAATGCGATCCATGATTAGTCCGATTTATGCAACGAATAATTGCTTATTATCCGGTTTTTCTATCGCTTTATGCAACCTAACATCGTTACAACATTAACCGATACCTAAGGACCTCTGCCCATGTTTAAGAAATCACTGTTAACTCTGGCCTTCACCGGCGTCGCCACACTGAGCACTTACGCCACCGCTGCCGATACCCTGACCATGGAAGTGTATAACCCGGGCGAGAAAAGCGTGTTCCCGGTGTCTTCCGAAATCGTCAGCGGCCAACACGAAGTGGCACTGATTGACGCTCAGTTCCAGCGTAACGATGCCGAAGAGCTGGTGAAAAAGATCAAGGCGACCGGCAAGAAGCTGACCACCGTTTATATCAGCCACTCAGACCCGGATTTCTATTTCGGTCTGGACGTGATTAAGGCGGCCTTCCCGGAGGCGAAAATCATCGCTTCGCCAGGCACCATCAAGGACATCAACGCCACCAAAGACGGCAAAGTCGCCTATTGGGGCCCGATCCTGAAAGACAACGCGCCGAAAACCGTGATCGTGCCACAGCCGCTGCAGGGCGACAGCTTCACCATCGACGGCCAGAAAGTGGAAGTGAAAGGCCTGAACGGCCCGACCCCCGATCGCACCTTCGTCTGGATCCCGGCGCTGAAAGCGGTCGTGGGCGGCGTCGCGGTCGCCGGTGACAATATCCATCCGTGGATCGCCGACAACCAGACCGAGGAATCGCGCCAGCACTGGCAGCAGACGCTGAAAAACATCGAAGCGCTGAAGCCGCAGGTCGTCGTGCCGGGCCACTTCCTGCCAGGCGCCGCGCAAACGCTGGCATCGGTGCACTTTACCCAGAAATACCTGACCACGCTGGAAGCCGAACTGCCGAAGGCCAAGGACTCCGCCGCGCTGATTGAAGCGATGAAAAAGCACTACCCGACGCTGAAAGACGAATCGAGCCTGGAACTGAGCGCAAAAGTGCTGAAAGGCGAGATGAAGTGGCCGCAATAAGCGCCCCTGCGTGATTGAACCAGCCCCGGCGCCGCGGCGAGTTGCCGCGCGCCAAGCGAGGAGTAAAGATGACCGAAACCACGTTACATTACATTTTCGATCCGCTGTGTGGCTGGTGCTATGGCGCCGCGCCGCTGGTGAAAGCGGCTCAGAGCCTCCCCGGGCTGAAGATCGTGCCGCACGCCGGCGGCATGATGACCGGCAACAATCGCCGCCAGATCACCGACGAGTGGCGCAACTATGTGATTCCGCACGACAAACGCATCGCCGAAATGACGGGCCAGCCGTTCGGCGAAGCCTATTTCAACGGCCTGCTGCGCGACACCACGGCGGTGATGGATTCCGAACCGCCGATCACCGCTATCCTGGCGGCGGAAAAGCTGTCTGGACGCGGGCTGGACATGTTGCATCGCATTCAGCAGGCGCACTATAAGGAGGGCCGGCGCATCGCCGACACGCCGGTGCTGGAAGCGTTGGCGAAAGAGCTGGGGTTGCCTTCGGCGGCGTTTATCGCCGAAATGCGCTTCAACAGCGGCGCACCGACCGCGCAACACATCGCGGAAAGCCGGGCGCTGCTCGCCAAAGTGCAAGGCCAGGGCTTCCCGACCTTTGCGCTGCAGGACAGCGAAGGCCGCCTGCATCTGCTGCCGGCCGGGAACTATCTGGGCAATGTGGAAGCCTGGAAGAACCTGCTGGGCGCCGCCGCGCTGGCGTAACCCTTCTCGCCCCGATCGCCGGGGCGAGTCATTCGACCCGCACGAACCGCCCTTCCGCCCGCACGTTGTGACCGAACCCGCAATCCCCCCGCGTATGCATCTCCAGCGCTTGTTCGCCAAACGCCATCGTCACGTCGCAGACCTGCGCGCTTTCCGCTTCATGCTGGTGGTAGACAGCCTTGCCGTGTTCGATCGGCAGCTCGGCGGTGAAGTCGCCCATGTTCGGCCCGTAATACAGCCCCATCTGCGGCATGGCGTAGCCGGAAAACGCGATCAACCAGCGCTCGCCCTGCGGCTTCACCGCCACTTCGCTCCACACGCCGCGCCCGGCGTATTGCCAATACACGCCGCCCGGCCCCTTGGGCTGCGGCTGCTGCGCCAGGCGTTGGCGCAACAGGCTCAGGTTGTGCTGCGATTTGTCGTCGTGCGGAGCCAGCGCCAGATAGGCCTGCGCCTTGAGCAATTCCCCGGCGTGCATCAGCGACAGCGCCACGTTGTTGTAAGCCGTGGCGACAGCCTGCTCGCTCAGGCCGCAAAACTCGCTCCAGGCCGCCTGATCGCGAAAGATGTCGGCGGCTTTGGCGTAATCCTGCCGCTGATAGGCCTTTTTTCCCAGTTCGGCGTAGCTCGCCACCTTTTGACAGTCGGCGGCGATGTCCGGCTCGTCAATGTGCGCCCAGGCCCGGGCGCTGGCGAAGACGCCGCAGGTCAGCAACAGGGGAAACCAAGCCTTCATCGTTTATCCTTTCTGCAAAAATTCGGCGCCAGTATAACCGCCCTGCGCCGGAGTGTATGCCGCAATTGCGCCCGCCAGCGCGCCGCTGACGATTCAGCCGCCTTATTTCAAACGGTTAGCGGAGTCAAAACTGCTTACAGTCGCGGTTTGTTTGTTACCGGCCCGCAGCCCATGCTGAACAAAACACCGCAATTATCGAGCCGTTATGAACGCAACCCCCTTGCAGAAACACGCCGTGTGGCAGTTGATCAAACCCTTTTGGGTGTCTGAGGAGCGATGGCGCGCCTGGATGATGCTAACAGCCATCGTCGTCCTGTCGCTTGGTCTGGTCTATATCAGCGTGCAGATCAACCAGTGGAACCAGGTGTTCTACGATGCGTTGCAGAACAAAAACTACCCGGTGTTCAAGGCGCAGCTGTGGCGCTTCACCTATCTGGCGCTGATCTTCATCGTGCTGGCGGTCTACAAGATCTACCTGACTCAGGGGCTGCAGATGCGCTGGCGGCGCTGGATGACGGAAAAGTTCATGGGAAAATGGCTGGCGCACCAGGCGTATTACCATACCGAGCAGCAGCAGATCGTCGATAACCCCGATCAGCGTATCGCTGAAGATCTCAACGTACTGACTCAATATACCCTGTCACTGTCGCTCGGGCTGCTCTCCAGCCTGGTGACGCTGTTTTCCTTTATCGACATTTTATGGCACGTCAGCGGGCCGATGACCTTCGCGCTCGGTCAACACGCCATCACCTTGCCCGGCTATATGGTGTGGTTCGCGCTGCTGTATGCGGTGCTGGGATCGCTGCTGATCTGGTGGGTCGGCAAACCGCTGGTCATGCTGGGCTTTAACCAGGAGCGGTATGAGGCGAACTTCCGTTTCGGCCTGATCCGCATCCGCGAAAACAACGACGCCATTGCGCTATACCACGGCGAACCGCGCGAGGCGCAACAGTTGGGTGACCGTTTCGACACCATTCGCAGCAACTGGTGGGCGATCATGCGCATCACCCGGCGGCTGAACATCGCCACCAACTTCTACGGCCAGTTCGCCATCGTGTTTCCCCTGCTGGTGGCGGCGCCGCGCTACTTCTCCGGCGCCATTCAGATGGGCGGCCTGATGCAGATCGCCTCGGCCTTCGGCCAGGTGCAGGGTGCGCTGTCGTGGTTTATCGACGCGTTTAACGACTTAGCGACCTGGAAAGCCTGCGTTAACCGTTTGGCCGGCTTCAACGCCGCCGTCGATCAGGTTCACCATCAGCCGCGCGGCATTCAGCTGCGGGAAGAGACCGCCCATCCGTTGACGCTGGATAACCTCAGCCTGAACTTGCCCGACGGCCAACCGCTGCTGGCCGGCGCAGAGATGACGCTGCAACGCGGCGATCGCCTGCTGATCGTCGGCCCTTCCGGCTGCGGCAAGTCGACGCTGCTGCGGGCCATCGCCGGTATCTGGCCTTACGGCGCGGGCGCCATCGGGGTGGCGGCCAACGCCAACACGCTGTTCCTGCCCCAGCGCAGCTACATTCCGATCGGCACGCTGCGCGAGGCGCTGAGCTACCCGAGCCTGGCGTCAGAATACAGCGACGAACAGCTGATGCGGGTGCTGGAAAACTGCCGTCTGAAACACCTGCAGCGCTGGCTGGATACCTCCGCCAACTGGAGCCATCGCCTGTCGCCGGGTGAGCAACAGCGGCTGGCGTTCGCCCGCGCCCTGTTGATTCGCCCGAGCATCCTGTTCCTCGATGAGGCCACCAGCGCGCTGGACGACGAAACCGAGCAACTGATGTACTGCCTGCTGGTGGATGAACTGCCGGACATGACGCTGATCAGCGTAGCGCACCGCAACAGCGTGGCGAAGTACCATCAGACCTGCTGGCGCTTCAGCCGCGGCGAAGACCAACCGGCGCGCCTGGCGCTGAGCCCGTTGCCGGCATAACTCACGAAGCCGGGCGCGCCCGGTTTTCGTTCAGATGCCATCGGCCTGCGCGTCTTCGCACTTCACCCGGCGGCGTTCATGCCACAGGCTGGTCAGGCCGCGTTTACCGCACGCCAAAGCCATCTCGCGAAATTCATCCAGATTCAGCCCATCGCGCTCCAGCATCATTTCCGCCGCCAACTGCATGTTGACGCCGGTGAGCACTTCGCAATCGCCCTGCGCATCCGCCAGTTCGCAGGCACTGCGAAACGGCGAACCGCCGAGCATATCGGTCAGGAACACCACACCGTCCGGCTGCGCCACCGCCGCCAGCGCCGAGCGTAGGGCGTCGTTGAGCTGCGCGGTGCTCATCTGTTCAGGGAAATCGACCGCCGCACAGTGCCGCTGCGGCCCCACCACTTGTTCCACCGCCTGCAACAGCCCGGTGGCAAAGCCGCCGTGGCCGGTAATCACAATGCCTGGCATAGCCCGCTCCTCACAAAATACCGATAAATTTGCCCGCCACGCCGATCGCTACGGTGACGCCAATCAGCTTCACCGGCGAGAAACCGCGCTTCATCAGGAAGAAAATGAGCAGCGTGAAGCACAGCGGCAACAAGTTGGGCATCAGCTTGTCCAGCACGTCGGTCTGCAGCGCCACGCTGGCCTTGCCGGCGTGCATCACCAGCGGCGTGGACAGGTGCACATACGAGGCCACCAGCGCGCCGATCACCGTCATGCCGACGATCGACGCGGCGTGAGAAATGCGCCGGGTGTGGGTCTTCAGCAGCGCCAGCGCGCTGGTGCCGGCCTGATAACCGTAGTGCGCCAGCCCAAAACGCAGGCCGAAGTGGAACAGGTTGAACAGCAGCAGGAAGACGATCGGCCCGAACAGGCTGCCCTCCAATGCCAGCGAAGCGCCTATGCCGGCGCAGATCGGCAGCAGCGTCAGCCAAAACAGCGCGTCGCCGATGCCGCCGAGCGGCCCCATCAGCGCCACTTTCACCGCGCGAATGGTGGAGATCTTCTCCTTGTTCTGCTCCATCGCCAGCACCAAACCGGACAGGAAGGTGACGTCGAACGGGTGCACGTTGATAAATTCCATGTGCATCTTCATCGAGTTGGCCAGATCCTGCGGGTTGCGGTGGATCTTGCGCAGCCCGGGGATCAACTGATACAGCCAGCCGCCCGCCTGCATGCGCTCGTAGTTGAACGACGCCTGCAACAGCAGCGAACGCCAGGCCATGCGGTTGATGTCGCCGCGCGTCAGCGCTTCGGCGGGCTGGCTGTCCAGATAATCGTCCTGCTCCACCTGGCTGGTGGCCAGCGCCTGCGCCATGCGCTGCTCGGCCTTTTGCGCCAGCAGATCGTCGGAATCGTTAAATGCCATCTTCGGCGTCCTCCTGCGGAGCGGGCCGGGCGGTCGCCTCTGCCGTGCCGCGTTGCGTGTTGAAGAAATCGATCAGGGCGATCGCCAGGGCGCCCAGCGCCACCGCCAGGATCGGCAGCTTGAGGAACGTGACCGAGATGAAACCGAGGATAAAATAGGCCACGTAGGTTTTTTTCATCATCACTTTCATCAGCAGCGAGAAGCCGATCGCCGGCATCATGCCGCCCGCCACCGCCAGCCCGTCCAGCAGCCAGCCCGGCGCCTTCTGCACCATGGCGCTGGCCGCATCGGCGCCGAAGTAAATCGGCAGGAACGCCACCACGAAATAGAAGATGAACAGAATGCTGATGCCCAGGTAATTCACCCGTTCGATGCCGCGCCAGTTCAGCGCTTTCACCATGCGATCGCAGCGGTGCATCATCGGTGAGTACAGCGTAAACAGCAGCGTGATGCAGCCCTGCACCGCAATCGAGAACGGCACCGCCACGCCGATCGCCACTTTAGGGTCGGCCTTGGTCAGAATGGCGAACGCGGTGCCGATCACTCCGCCGATCACCACGTTCGGCGGTTGGGCGCCCGCCAGCGGCACCATGCCCATCCACACCAGCTCCAACGTGCCGCCCACCAGCAACCCGGTGTAGACGTCGCCCAAAATCAGCCCCACCAGCGGCCCCATCACCACCGGCCGGTGGAAATGGGTCAGACCGTCGAACAGGTCAACCCCGGCCAATCCGGCCAACAACGCAATCAATAGCGCATCCGTCAACATGCTTCCCCCCTGGCTCAAAAGAGCAGTTTGCCGATCGCCTCGCCCGCTTCATCCGGCACCCGGCGCACTTCGCACTCCACGCCCAGTTCCGCCAGCGCGCGGAACGCGGCCACGTCGCCGTCGTCCAGCGACACCGTTTTGTGCACCTGCCGCTTCCCCTCGGCGAAGTGCATGTTGCCGACGTTGACGAAACGGATCGGCACCCCGCCGCGCACCAGCGTCAATACATCCTGCGGCGTTTTGCACACCAGGAAGATCTTCTGCCGATCCGCCGCCTTGTGGATCACGTCGATGGTTTTCTGCAGCGTGAAATAACGGGTCTGCACCCCTTCCGCCACCACCATGTCCATCAGGTTCTGCTGCACCGGATCGGCGGCGGCCTCGTCGTTGGCCACCACCACCAGGTTGGCGCCAAGGGTATTGGTCCAGGTCACGCCCACCTGGCCGTGCACCAGACGATTGTCGATGCGAGTCATTAAAATGTTCGGCATGTCAGCGGCCCTCCGGGTAACAGGCGGCGTGGTAATCGTCGAGCACCTGCGTCACTTTATGCAGCACCCACTCCTGCGGATCGGCGCTCAATTCGCCGGCGTTCAGCGCCCGCGCCTGATCCGGCAGGTACTGGCTGAGCAGCGCCAGCGGCGCCGGGCTGCGGCGCAGGTTGTCCAGCAAACCGTCGACCGCCTGCTGCACCTGCGGCTGCGGCCAGTAGTAACGCACCCTATCGCTCAGGCTGTAGTGGCGATCGAGATACTGTTGGTGCGGCGTGCCGTGGTAATAGCGGCTCCACTGCTGCGGCTGCTCGCGCATCACCTGCTCCAGCGTGGCGCACAGCTGCGCCGACTGGCGTTCCCCCAGCCATTCGCGTTCGATGCGATCGAGGGCGAACAGCGCTTCGCGCAGCGCGAAGGTCAGCGCCGGCCCCACCTTCAGGATGGCGAAGTGATCGCGCACCAGTTGGCGGTAGGCCTGCGGCGGTTGGTAATCCGTAGAGTGCGCTTCATAGATCATGCCCGGCTGCCGTTCGATGAAATGGCTCAATGCGTCGGCGCGCTGCGGTTGGTAATGCTCAAC
>NZ_JBQEOW010000021.1:0-30495 GCF_052045405.1 Serratia sp. 22278
CGGTCTGCGTTTCGCAATCCGTGAAGGCGGCCGTACTGTAGGCGCTGGTGTTGTTGCTAAAGTTATCGCTTAATCGCTGATAAAGTTTGACGCGACACGCGGTAAAAGGGCATCATTTGATGCCCTTTTTCTACGCTGTGAACTAGAACCTATCTCATCAGCGATTTTGCAGTCATAATCATTGGTGAGATGGGCTCTTAAACCGTATTGACTGAATACGTCATGGCGTAAAACACCGGGATATCGCTAGTGCGGTATCCGATCGGTTTGGTTTGCCTCGCAATGCGAGGCAAAGTTGTTTGTTCTGAATCATCATTGTGACAGGTTGGTTTATGAGTGCGAATACCGAGGCTCAAGGGAGCGGACGCGGCCTGGAAGCGGCAAAGTGGCTGATCGTCGCCGTTCTGTTGGTTGTGGCTATTGTCGGTAACTATTACTACCGTGATTTAAGCCTGCCATTGCGCGCGCTGGCAGTTGTGCTGATCATCGCCGTTGCAGGTGCAGTGGCTCTGATGACCACCAAAGGCAAAGCCACCGTTGCGTTTGCCCGTGAAGCGCGTACCGAAGTACGTAAAGTGATTTGGCCAACTCGTCAGGAAACGCTGCACACCACGTTGATCGTCGCCGCGGTAACCGCCGTGATGTCACTGATTCTGTGGGGGCTGGATGGTATTCTGGTCCGTCTGGTGTCGTTTATTACTGGCCTGAGGTTCTAAAATGTCTGAAGCTCCAAAAAAACGTTGGTACGTCGTTCAGGCGTTTTCCGGTTTTGAAGGTCGCGTAGCGCAATCGCTGCGTGAACACATCAAACTGCACGATATGGAAGAGCTGTTCGGCGAAGTGATGGTGCCTACGGAAGAAGTGGTTGAAATCCGTGGCGGCCAGCGTCGCAAGAGCGAGCGTAAGTTCTTCCCTGGCTATGTGCTGGTGCAGATGGTGATGAATGACGCCAGCTGGCACCTGGTGCGCAGCGTACCGCGCGTCATGGGGTTCATCGGCGGTACGTCTGACCGTCCAGCGCCGATCAGCGATAAAGAAGTTGATGCGATCATGAACCGCCTGCAGCAGGTTGGTGACAAGCCGCGTCCGAAAACGCTGTTCGAGCCGGGCGAGCTGGTGCGCGTCAACGACGGCCCGTTTGCCGATTTCAACGGCGTGGTCGAAGAAGTCGATTACGAGAAGAGCCGCCTGAAAGTTTCCGTTTCCATCTTCGGCCGTGCAACGCCGGTGGAACTGGACTTCAGCCAGGTTGAAAAAGGCTGATCGAATAATCAGCAGTAAGCGGCCTGTTGCCGCTTGTCAAAGGCGCGAAATTGAACTACAATTTCGCGCCTTTTGTTTTTAGATGCCTTGCCTGATGTTTGTCCGGCGAGGTTAAACACGGGGAGCCTCTCACGAGGCGATACTACCCAAACCGAGGAAATTTAAATGGCTAAGAAAGTACAAGCCTACGTTAAGCTGCAAGTTGCAGCTGGTATGGCTAACCCGAGCCCACCAGTGGGTCCAGCTCTGGGTCAGCAGGGCGTTAACATCATGGAATTCTGTAAGGCGTTCAATGCTAAGACTGACAGCATTGAAAAAGGTCTGCCGATTCCGGTTGTTATCACCGTTTATTCTGATCGCTCCTTCACTTTCGTTACCAAAACCCCGCCAGCAGCAGTTCTGCTGAAAAAAGCGGCTGGTATCAAGTCTGGTTCCGGTAAGCCGAACAAAGACAAAGTAGGTAAAGTGACCCGTGCTCAGGTACGTGAAATCGCAGAAACCAAAGCTGCGGACATGACTGGTTCTGACGTTGAAGCGATGACTCGCTCCATCGAAGGTACCGCTCGTTCCATGGGCCTGGTAGTGGAGGATTAAGAGATGGCTAAGCTGACCAAGCGCATGCGCGTGATCCGTGACAAAGTTGATGCTACTAAACAGTATGACATCACTGAAGCTGTTGCTCTGCTGAAAGAGCTGGCCACCGCTAAATTCGTAGAAAGCGTTGACGTTGCCGTTAACCTCGGCATCGACGCTCGTAAATCTGACCAAAACGTTCGTGGCGCTACCGTTCTGCCACACGGCACCGGTCGTTCCGTTCGCGTTGCCGTATTTACCCAAGGCGCTAACGCTGAAGCTGCGAAAGCTGCAGGCGCAGAGCTGGTAGGTATGGACGATCTGGCTGAGCAGATCAAGAAAGGCGAAATGAACTTCGACGTTGTTATTGCTTCCCCGGATGCAATGCGCGTTGTTGGTCAACTGGGCCAGATCCTGGGTCCACGCGGCCTGATGCCAAACCCGAAAGTGGGTACCGTTACCCCGAACGTTGCTGAAGCTGTGAAAAACGCTAAAGCAGGTCAGGTTCGCTACCGTAACGACAAAAACGGCATCATCCATACCACCATCGGTAAGGTTGATTTCGACGCAGACAAACTGAAAGAAAACCTGGAAGCCCTGCTGGTTGCGCTGAAAAAAGCAAAACCTTCTCAGGCGAAAGGTATGTACATCAAGAAAGTTAGCCTCTCCACCACCATGGGTGCTGGCGTTGCTATCGATCAGAGCGGTCTGTCTGCCGCAGCGAACTAATCGCACTTGCGATTATCGCTTTGACTTGGGGCCGAGATTTGTCTAGAATCTTATGCCCCAAGGTTTTGCTATTGGCTATGCCGTAGGCAAAACAAAGATTTTTCGGTTGGAGCCTGGCCTATCCAGGCCTCCGTCCAAGACCGCAGGTGTATCGCGAGATACTTAATCCTTCCTGCGTAGACGGTGACAGAGCCTAAGAAAATTTTTCTTTTTTATAAAAGAATGTCTTTGCTGGATTCTGCTCACCGTGTTAAGCCGCTCGGCGTGGCGTTTTACAAAGCGCCGAGTGAAGTGAGTTCCGGGGGATTTTCCCCGGCTAATCCAGGAGCAAAAAGCTAATGGCATTAAATCTTCAAGACAAACAAGCGATTGTTGCTGAAGTCAGCGAAGTAGCCAAAGGCGCGCTGTCTGCGGTTGTTGCGGATTCCCGCGGCGTTACCGTAGATAAAATGACTGAACTGCGTAAAGCAGGTCGTGAAGCTGGCGTTTACATGCGTGTTGTTCGCAACACCCTGATGCGTCGCGTAGTTGAAGGCACTCCATTCGAATGCCTGAAAGACACGTTTGTCGGTCCAACCTTGATTGCATTCTCTCACGAACACCCGGGCGCTGCTGCTCGTCTGTTCAAAGAGTTCGCGAAAGCGAATGCAAAATTCGAGGTTAAAGCTGCGGCCTTTGAAGGTGAGCTGATCCCAGCGGCGCAAATCGACCGCCTGGCGACGCTGCCAACTTACGAAGAAGCGATCGCACGCCTGATGGCAACCATGAAAGAAGCCGCTGCCGGCAAACTGGTTCGCACTCTGGCTGCAGTACGCGATCAGAAAGAAGCGGCGTAAGCCACTCTTTCTTAGCCTTTGCTAACGTATTTAAACTATTTCTGAATTTTAGGAACAATTGTTATGTCTATCACTAAAGACCAAATCCTGGAAGCAGTTGCCGCTATGTCCGTAATGGACGTTGTTGAACTGGTTTCCGCTATGGAAGAAAAATTCGGCGTTTCTGCTGCTGCTGCTGTAGCTGTAGCTGCTGGCCCAGCTGAAGCTGCTGAAGAGAAAACTGAATTCGACGTTATCCTGAAAGCTGCAGGCGCTAACAAAGTTGCTGTTATCAAAGCAGTACGTGGCGCTACCGGCCTGGGTCTGAAAGAAGCTAAAGACCTGGTTGAATCTGCTCCAGCCGCTCTGAAAGAAGGCGTGAGCAAAGATGACGCAGAAGCTCTGAAAAAATCTCTGGAAGAAGCTGGCGCAGAAGTTGAAGTTAAATAAGCCAACCTTTCCGGTTGCAGCCTAGTCTTTTAGGCTGATGGCTGGTGACTTTTTAGTCACCAGCCTTTTTGCGCTGTAGGGCGCCAGTAGCGTTTCACACTGTTTGGCTGCTGGTTTCGCCTCCCAATGTTTGTTTCTATTGACGACTTAATATACCGCGGTCTTTGCACTACCAGGAGTTCTGGGGGAAGGCGCGATGAAATGGTTTAAGCGTGATAGCAAGAGACATTGCGGAAAGTGTTCCCGCTTTCCGGTCGACAAAACGGTGTTGCATGAACTGTCCCTAATCGGACGGACAGATTGGGTCACTGATCAGCGAGCTGAGGAACCCTATGGTTTACTCCTATACCGAGAAAAAACGTATTCGTAAGGATTTTGGTAAACGTCCACAAGTGCTGGACATACCATATCTCCTTTCTATCCAGCTTGACTCGTTCCAGAAGTTTATCGAGCAAGATCCAGAAGGGCAGTACGGCCTTGAAGCCGCATTCCGTTCTGTTTTCCCTATCCAGAGCTACAGTGGCAATTCGGAGCTGCAATACGTTAGCTACCGTCTTGGTGAGCCGGTCTTCGACGTCAAAGAGTGCCAGATCCGTGGTGTGACGTTCTCTGCACCGCTGCGCGTAAAACTGCGCCTGGTTATCTATGAGCGCGAAGCGCCTGAAGGTACGGTCAAAGACATCAAGGAACAAGAAGTCTACATGGGCGAAATTCCGCTCATGACCGAAAACGGCACCTTTGTGATCAACGGTACTGAGAGGGTTATCGTATCTCAGTTGCACCGTAGTCCTGGCGTATTCTTCGACAGCGATAAGGGTAAAACCCACTCCTCGGGTAAAGTGCTGTACAACGCACGCATCATCCCTTACCGCGGTTCATGGTTGGACTTCGAGTTCGATCCGAAAGACAACCTGTTCGTGCGTATTGACCGTCGCCGCAAATTGCCTGCGACCATCATTCTGCGCGCGCTGAACTACACCACTGAACAGATCCTCGACCTGTTCTTTGACAAGATCGTCTTCGAAATCCGCGACAACAAGCTGCAGATGGAGCTGGTGCCAGAGCGCCTGCGTGGTGAGACCGCTTCGTTCGATATCGAAGCCAACGGCAAGATCTACGTAGAGAAAGGCCGTCGCATCACCGCTCGTCATATCCGTCAGCTGGAAAAAGACGACATTCAGAGCATTGAAGTACCGGTAGAGTACATCGCGGGCAAAGTGGTCGCGAAAGACTATATCGATACCAATACCGGCGAACTGATCTGCGCAGCCAACATGGAGCTGTCGCTGGATCTGCTGGCCAAGCTGAGCCAGTCTGGCCACAAGCGCATCGAAACGCTGTTCACCAACGATCTGGACCACGGCGCGTACATCTCTGAAACGCTGCGTGTCGATCCGACCAACGATCGTCTGAGCTCGCTGGTAGAAATCTACCGCATGATGCGTCCTGGTGAGCCGCCAACGCGCGAAGCTGCCGAAAGCCTGTTCGAGAACCTGTTCTTCTCCGAAGACCGCTACGATCTGTCCGCGGTTGGCCGTATGAAGTTCAACCGTTCTCTGCTGCGTGACGAGATCGAAGGTTCGGGCATCCTGAGCAAAGACGACATCATCGAAGTGATGAAGAAGCTCATCGATATCCGTAACGGCAAGGGCGAAGTGGACGATATCGACCACTTGGGCAACCGCCGTATCCGCTCCGTTGGCGAAATGGCCGAGAACCAGTTCCGCGTAGGTCTGGTGCGTGTTGAGCGTGCGGTGAAAGAGCGTCTGTCTCTGGGCGATCTGGATACCCTGATGCCTCAGGACATGATCAACGCCAAGCCGATTTCGGCGGCGGTGAAAGAGTTCTTCGGCTCCAGCCAGCTGTCCCAGTTCATGGACCAGAACAACCCGCTGTCCGAGATCACGCACAAGCGTCGTATCTCCGCACTGGGCCCGGGCGGTCTGACCCGTGAGCGTGCCGGCTTTGAAGTTCGAGACGTACACCCGACCCACTACGGCCGCGTGTGCCCAATCGAAACGCCGGAAGGTCCAAACATCGGTCTGATCAACTCCCTGTCCGTGTACGCACAGACTAACGAGTATGGCTTCCTGGAAACCCCGTACCGCCGCGTGCGTGACGGCGTGGTGACCGATGAAATCAACTATCTGTCTGCTATTGAAGAAGGCAACTTCGTTATCGCCCAGGCGAACTCCAACCTGGATGAGGAAGGCCGCTTCGTAGAAGACCTGGTCACCTGTCGTAGCAAAGGCGAATCAAGCCTGTTCAGCCGCGACCAGGTTGACTACATGGACGTATCCACCCAGCAGGTCGTTTCCGTTGGTGCTTCACTGATTCCATTCCTGGAACACGATGACGCCAACCGTGCATTGATGGGTGCGAACATGCAACGTCAGGCCGTACCAACTCTGCGCGCTGACAAGCCGCTGGTCGGTACCGGTATGGAACGTGCTGTAGCGGTTGACTCCGGCGTAACCGCCGTTGCCAAACGCGGCGGTGTGATCCAGTACGTGGATGCTTCCCGTATCGTTATCAAAGTTAACGAAGACGAGATGTACCCGGGCGAAGCAGGTATCGATATTTACAACCTGACCAAGTACACCCGTTCTAACCAGAACACCTGCATCAACCAGATGCCGTGTGTGAATCTGGGTGAGCCAATCGAGCGCGGTGACGTGCTGGCGGATGGCCCATCGACAGACCTGGGCGAACTGGCATTGGGCCAGAACATGCGCGTAGCGTTCATGCCTTGGAACGGCTACAACTTCGAAGACTCCATCTTGGTCTCCGAGCGCGTGGTGCAGGAAGATCGCTTCACCACCATCCACATCCAGGAACTGGCGTGCGTGTCTCGCGACACCAAGCTGGGGCCTGAAGAGATCACCGCCGACATCCCTAACGTGGGTGAAGCTGCGCTCTCCAAACTGGATGAATCCGGTATCGTGTATATCGGTGCTGAAGTGACCGGCGGCGACATTCTGGTCGGTAAGGTAACGCCTAAAGGCGAAACCCAACTGACGCCGGAAGAGAAACTGCTGCGTGCGATCTTCGGTGAGAAAGCGTCTGACGTTAAAGACTCTTCTCTGCGTGTGCCGAACGGCGTTTCCGGTACGGTTATCGACGTACAGGTCTTCACCCGCGATGGCGTGGAAAAAGACAAGCGCGCGTTGGAAATCGAAGAGATGCAGCTGAAGCAGGCGAAGAAAGACCTGACTGAAGAACTGCAGATCCTGGAAGCCGGCCTGTTCGCACGTATCCACGCGGTGCTGGTTGCCGGTGGCATCGAAGCCGACAAGCTGAGCAAGCTGCCGCGCGATCGCTGGCTGGAACTGGGCCTGACCGACGAAGAGAAGCAAAACCAGCTGGAGCAGCTGGCTGAGCAGTATGACGAACTGAAATCCGACTTCGAGAAGAAGCTGGAAGCCAAGCGTCGTAAGATCACTCAGGGCGACGATCTGGCGCCGGGCGTACTGAAAATCGTCAAGGTTTATCTGGCCGTTAAACGTCAGATCCAACCGGGTGACAAGATGGCGGGCCGCCACGGTAACAAGGGTGTTATCTCCAAGATCAACCCGATCGAAGATATGCCTTACGATGAAAACGGCACGCCGGTAGACATCGTACTGAACCCGCTGGGCGTACCATCACGTATGAACATCGGTCAGATCCTGGAAACCCACCTGGGTATGGCTGCGAAAGGCATCGGTGAGAAGATCAACCAGATGCTGAAGCAGCAGCAGGAAGTGGCCAAGCTGCGTGAGTTCATCCAGAAGGCCTACGATCTGGGCGACGACGTTTGCCAGAAAGTTGACCTGAACACCTTCAGCGACGACGAAGTGCTGCGTCTGGCAGAGAACCTGAAAAAAGGTATGCCGATCGCAACGCCGGTGTTTGACGGTGCGAAAGAGACTGAAATCAAGAAGCTGCTGGAAATGGGTGGTATCCCGACCTCCGGTCAGATCACGCTGTTCGATGGCCGTACCGGTGAGCAATTCGAGCGCCAGGTTACTGTCGGCTATATGTACATGCTGAAACTGAACCACTTGGTTGACGATAAAATGCACGCCCGTTCAACCGGTTCTTACAGCTTGGTTACTCAGCAGCCTCTGGGTGGTAAAGCGCAGTTCGGTGGTCAACGCTTCGGTGAGATGGAAGTGTGGGCACTGGAAGCATACGGCGCGGCTTATACCCTGCAGGAAATGCTCACCGTTAAGTCGGATGACGTTAACGGCCGTACCAAGATGTACAAAAACATCGTGGATGGCGATCACCGGATGGAGCCAGGCATGCCGGAGTCCTTCAACGTACTGTTGAAAGAAATCCGCTCGCTCGGCATCAACATCGAACTGGAAGACGAGTAATCGTCATTCCGGCTCAGGCTCCCCGCCTAAGGGAGCCTGAGGGTGGTTGTTCAGGTCACACGGGTACCTACTGCGGTTGTGGGTGCCCAACAGGTTTAACTCCGACAGGAGCCAATCCGTGAAAGACTTATTGAAGTTTCTGAAAGCGCAAACTAAGACCGAAGAGTTTGATGCGATCAAGATTGCTCTGGCCTCGCCAGACATGATCCGTTCGTGGTCGTTCGGTGAAGTTAAGAAGCCGGAAACCATTAACTACCGTACGTTCAAACCAGAGCGTGACGGCCTTTTCTGCGCCCGTATCTTCGGGCCGGTAAAAGATTACGAGTGCCTGTGCGGTAAGTACAAGCGCTTGAAACACCGCGGCGTGATCTGTGAGAAGTGCGGCGTTGAAGTGACCCAGACCAAAGTGCGTCGTGAGCGCATGGGCCACATCGAACTGGCTTCCCCGACTGCGCACATCTGGTTCCTGAAATCGCTGCCATCCCGCATCGGTTTGCTGCTGGATATGCCGCTGCGTGACATCGAACGCGTACTGTACTTCGAATCCTATGTGGTGGTCGAAGGCGGTATGACGAACCTCGAGCGTCGTCAGATCCTGACCGAAGAGCAGTATCTGGACGCGCTGGAAGAGTTCGGTGACGAATTCGACGCCAAGATGGGTGCGGAAGCTATTCAGGCTCTGTTGAAAAACATGGATCTGGAAGCCGAGTGCGAGCAGCTGCGTGAAGAGCTGAACGAAACCAACTCCGAAACCAAGCGCAAGAAGCTGACCAAGCGTATCAAGCTGCTGGAAGCGTTCGTACAGTCCGGCAACAAGCCGGAGTGGATGATCCTGACCGTGCTGCCGGTACTGCCGCCGGATCTGCGTCCACTGGTTCCGCTGGATGGCGGCCGTTTCGCGACGTCGGATCTGAACGATCTGTATCGCCGCGTGATCAACCGTAACAACCGTCTGAAACGCCTGCTGGATCTGGCTGCGCCGGACATCATCGTGCGCAACGAAAAGCGTATGCTGCAAGAAGCGGTAGACGCCCTGCTGGATAACGGCCGTCGCGGTCGTGCCATCACCGGTTCCAACAAACGTCCTCTGAAATCTTTGGCCGACATGATCAAAGGTAAGCAGGGTCGTTTCCGTCAGAACCTGCTCGGTAAACGCGTTGACTACTCCGGCCGTTCCGTAATCACCGTAGGTCCATACCTGCGTCTGCATCAGTGCGGTCTGCCTAAAAAGATGGCGCTGGAGCTGTTCAAACCGTTCATCTACGGCAAGTTGGAGCTGCGTGGCCTGGCCACCACCATCAAAGCCGCCAAGAAAATGGTTGAGCGTGAAGAAGCCGTCGTTTGGGATATCCTGGACGAAGTGATCCGCGAACACCCGGTACTGCTGAACCGTGCACCAACCCTGCACCGTTTGGGTATCCAGGCGTTTGAACCGGTTCTGATCGAAGGTAAAGCGATCCAGCTGCACCCGCTGGTTTGTGCGGCCTATAACGCCGACTTCGATGGTGACCAGATGGCCGTTCACGTGCCGCTGACGCTGGAAGCCCAGCTGGAAGCGCGTGCGCTGATGATGTCCACCAACAACATCCTGTCCCCAGCGAACGGCGAGCCAATCATCGTTCCTTCTCAGGACGTTGTACTGGGTCTGTACTACATGACCCGCGACTGTGTTAACGCCAAGGGCGAAGGCATGGTGCTGAACGGTTCCAAAGAAGCTGAGCGCGTTTACCGCGCCGGCCTGGCGTCTCTGCATGCGCGCGTTAAAGTGCGTATCACCGAAGACGTCAAAAACGCCGAAGGCGAATGGACTTCTCAGACCAGCATCATCGACACCACCATCGGCCGCGCCATCCTGTGGATGATCGTACCGAAAGGTCTGCCGTACGCGATCGTTAACCAGCCTTTGGGCAAGAAAGCGATCTCCAAGATGCTGAACACCTGTTACCGCATCCTGGGCCTGAAGCCGACCGTTATCTTTGCTGACCAGATCATGTACACCGGTTTTGCTTACGCAGCCCGTTCCGGCGCTTCCGTAGGCATCGACGACATGGTTATCCCGGCCAAGAAAGCGGAGATCATCGAAGAAGCGGAAACCGAAGTTGCCGAGATCCAGGAGCAGTTCCAGTCTGGTCTGGTTACCGCCGGCGAACGCTACAACAAAGTGATCGATATCTGGGCTGCAGCGAACGAACGCGTTGCTAAAGCGATGATGGAAAACCTGTCGGTAGAAGACGTGGTTAACCGTGACGGCGAAGTGGAACAGCAAGTTTCCTTCAACAGCATCTTTATGATGGCCGACTCCGGTGCGCGTGGTTCCGCCGCTCAGATTCGTCAGCTGGCCGGTATGCGTGGTCTGATGGCGAAGCCGGACGGCTCCATCATCGAAACGCCAATCACCGCGAACTTCCGTGAAGGTCTGAACGTACTCCAGTACTTCATCTCCACCCACGGTGCTCGTAAAGGTCTGGCGGATACCGCACTGAAAACCGCGAACTCCGGTTATCTGACCCGTCGTCTGGTTGACGTGGCGCAGGATCTGGTGGTGACCGAAGACGACTGTGGCACCCACGACGGCATCCTGATGACTCCGGTTATCGAAGGTGGCGACGTGAAAGAGCCGCTGCGTGAACGCGTTCTGGGCCGTGTGACGGCAGAAGACGTCCTCAAGCCGGGTACGGCGGACATTCTGGTGCCACGCAACACCCTGCTGAACGAGAAGGCGTGTGACCTGTTGGAAGAGAACTCTGTCGACAGCGTTAAAGTCCGTTCCGTGGTGAGCTGTGAAACCGACTTTGGTGTGTGTGCAAACTGCTATGGTCGCGACCTGGCACGTGGCCACATCATCAACAAAGGCGAAGCCATCGGCGTTATCGCGGCACAGTCCATCGGTGAGCCGGGTACACAGCTGACGATGCGTACGTTCCACATCGGTGGTGCGGCATCTCGTGCGGCTGCTGAATCCAGCATTCAGGTGAAAAACAAGGGTAGCATCAAGCTGAGCAACGCGAAGTTCGTTATGAACGCCGCAGGCAAGCTGGTGATCACCTCGCGTAACACCGAACTGAAACTGATCGACGAATTCGGCCGTACCAAAGAAAGCTACAAGGTGCCTTACGGCGCCGTGATGGGCAAAGGCGACGGTGAAGAAGTTAATGGCGGCGAAACCGTCGCTAACTGGGATCCGCACACCATGCCGGTCATCAGTGAAGTCAGCGGCTTCATTCGCTTCGCGGACATGGTTGACGGCCAGACGATTACTCGTCAGACCGACGAACTGACCGGTTTGTCTTCTCTGGTTGTTCTGGACAGCGCAGAGCGTACCGGTAGCGGTAAAGACCTGCGTCCGGCACTGAAAATCGTTGACGCTCAGGGCGAAGACGTATTGATCCCAGGTACTGATATGCCTGCTCAATACTTCCTGCCGGGCAAAGCGATCGTTCAGCTGGAAGATGGCATTCAGATCGGTGCGGGTGATACCCTGGCGCGTATTCCTCAGGAATCCGGCGGTACCAAGGATATTACCGGTGGTCTGCCGCGCGTTGCCGACCTGTTCGAAGCGCGTCGTCCGAAAGAGCCGGCAATCCTGGCTGAAATCAGCGGGATTATCTCGTTCGGTAAAGAGACCAAAGGCAAACGTCGCCTGGTGATCTCTCCGCTGGACGGCAGCGACGCTTACGAAGAGATGATTCCGAAATGGCGTCAGCTCAACGTGTTCGAAGGCGAAGTGGTGGAACGTGGTGACGTCGTTTCCGACGGCCCAGAGTCTCCGCACGACATTCTGCGTCTGCGTGGCGTGCATGCGGTTACCCGCTACATCACCAACGAAGTGCAGGAAGTTTACCGTCTGCAAGGCGTTAAGATTAACGATAAGCACATCGAAGTTATCGTTCGTCAGATGCTGCGTAAAGGCACCATCGTTAGCGCTGGTGGCTCCGAGTTCCTGGAAGGCGAGCAGGCTGAAGTGTCTCGCGTCAAGATTGCCAACCGTCAGCTGGAAGCTGAAGGTAAAATTGCGGCAACCTTCTCGCGCGATCTGCTGGGTATTACCAAGGCTTCCTTGGCGACCGAGTCCTTCATCTCCGCCGCATCGTTCCAGGAAACGACGCGCGTTCTGACCGAAGCTGCCGTAGCCGGCAAGCGTGATGAACTGCGTGGCCTGAAAGAGAACGTCATCGTGGGCCGTCTGATCCCAGCCGGTACCGGTTACGCTTATCATCAGGATCGCATGCGTCGCCGTGCTCAGGGTGAAGCGCCGGTTGTTCCGCAAGTCAGCGCGGAAGAAGCGACGGCTAACCTGGCCGAGCTGCTCAATGCAGGCCTGGGCGGCAGCGACGACGAATAATCGTCATCCGCGCCGCGGGCCCGGCATGCCGGGCCCATCGCCAGATAAACCGCTCCCTCGGGGGCGGTTTTTTTTCGCCTCATGCCGGGGCCGAGCAAACTTTGCTACTATGGTTACAGCAGAAATTGACCGGCGTTTTTTACCAGACAACCAAGGACAGTGCGAACATGGACAGCCTCATTACCTTCGAAAAATTGACGGCGCAACACCTGCCTTACCTGTATGAGATCCGCTTTTCCGTTGAGGAAAACCTGCTGCACCCGCATCAGATCCAGTATCTGCAGCGCAGGCAGGCGCTGGAGGACATCAATCAGGGCGGCGGCTGGATCTGCAAGCATGGCGACGACTATGCCGGCGTTGGCTTCGGGTTATTCATCCCTGAACCGCTGATCGGCGGCCTGTTCGTGAAGCCGGAATACCAGTCGAAGGGGATCGGCTCCGCCTTGTTGGCGCGGGTCACCGCCTGGATGTTTGAGCGCGGCGCCGAAGCGATCCACTTAACCACCGATCCCGGCTCCAAAGCCGAAGGCTTTTATCAACATCACGGTTGGGCCGTGGTCGGGCAGGATGAATTCGGCCAGGCCGAACTGGTAAAACGTAAAGAGGGTGAATAATGACAATCAAAGGATTGATGACGTTACTGCTGCTTTCGCTGTTCAGCACGCCGCTGTATGCGGCCGTTGACTATTTTTACCTGAAACCGCTCGATGGCGAGAAGATCAAGATAACCCGGCAGATGCTGGCGGCGATGCCGCAGCACACGATTAAAACCTCGACCAATTTCACCCCGGAAGATATGTTCACCGGCGTTGAGTTTGCGGAGTTAGTGAAAGCCTATCACCTGAAAGGCCAGTCGGTGCGCGCTTTCGCCTGGGATGATTACTCTTATTCGATGCCGATTGACGAGATGATTAAATACCGTGTGATCGTCGCCTACCAGCGCGGCGGCAAGCCGATCGACGTTGGTGAGCTGGGGCCGTTCGCCATTATTTATCCGCGCGATGGCTATGCTGAGCTGAATAACCTGGATGTGAATGCGAAAACCGTCTGGCAAGTTAAAAGGTTGGAGCTGAAATAAGATGAGCAAAAAACTGATCGGTACTCTTATCGCGTTGGTTGCCATCTTCTCCTTATTGATTTTGTTGATTGCCATTAATTTCGGCGGCGTAAAAGAGCGCTATAAGCAGATCGAGCCCAATCTGGACAACTACTCGGTGGCCGAGATCCTGTTTCTGGCGTTTGAAAGGACCAAAACCGCGCTGTTGCTCAGTGAAAACAACGATTACGACGCCTTCCAGATCAAAAAGAAAATCTTCTACTCGAAGATTCAGATCCTGGAGAGCCGTTCGACCTTCAGCGACTCTTTTTATTACGACGACGAGTTCATCAAAAATGTTGCGCTGCTGAAGCAGCAGTATCGCACGTTGGACGATCTTTCTGCCGGCTTGCTGGTGGGGCAGAAAAACAAGGCGGACATTCTCTCTTATATGGATGATATCGAGGGCACGCTGGTCGATATCCAGGAAATTATTTATCGGATACAGATTAAAAACTTTACCGAAGTGAAAGGCATCATCCAGGACAACTCGAGTAAAGCCGAGATGTTCGCCCTCTTTTCGCTGATTTTGGTGTTCCTGATGATGTTCCTGGTGCTGAGAAATGCCTTCTCGTTGAAAGAGATCATCAAGAACAAGAACATCTTTATCTCTTCCATCTACCACGAGATCGCCGGCTCGACCCAGGCCATCGTCATTGCCGCGGATATTATGGAACACGAGCTAGCGCAGGAAGAGTTGAAAAAAGAAGCCCGCCTGATCTCCTATCACGGCAACAAGATCGCCGAACAAACGCGCGAGGTGATGGATTATTCTCGGCTTGAGATGGGAGAAGTTAAAATCAATATTTCCACCTTCCGGCTGAATGAGGTGGTGGAGGATGCCGTAACCGGCATCGGCGCCGGGCGAGGCAATCGGCTCGTGATCCACCGTTCGTCTTATGCCGGCCTGATTGGTTCTGATAAATACAAGCTCTACCGAATATTGGCCAACCTGCTCAGCAACGCGGACAAATTTACCCACCACGGCGCGATCGTCCTCAATGTGAAGGTGTGTCACGGCAATCTGTATTTGCGGGTAAAAGACACCGGCATCGGGTTTAACGTCGATAATCTGGATCGGTTATATAAGGCGTTCAATCAGGGGCTGGAAAGGGAAACGCGGCAGGGGTTGGGGCTGGGGCTGACCATTATCAAAAATTACGTCACGACGATGAAAGGCGCCATCAAGGTCAAATCCGTCGAAGGGGTTGGCTCATCGTTTTTGATCCGCATCCCGATCAAACTAATTAAAGAATAGGTTCGACAGCAGCAGCGAGGAGATAATCAGCGGCTTGGTCGGTTTTTCCACCAGGTGCACGTCATAGTGCAGGATCATATCGCCGATGTTTTTCTCGTAGTGATTCAGCTGGCCGGTCAGAATGATGATGCGGGCGTGCGGATCGAGGGCGTCTTTAATTTTCTTCACGACGCGTTCGGAAGTCTCGCCGAAGTCCAACAGCCAGTCCAAAATAAACGCCTCAAAGGACTGCTGCTCCAGCGCGGCCAGCATGGCGTCCGCCGTCTGAAAGGTCTCAGTTTCGATGCCGTAGCGGCTGGCGATCTTCTTCAACAGTTCGAGAATATCACCGTCATTATCCAGGATCGCGATACGCGGGGCCGGCAGAAAGTCTATCTTGTTGACTTTATACAGCGGGGCATCGGCTGCATATTCCCGATTGGTGTTGATGATGAAAAGGTCGTCCTTTTTGTAGGCGTAAGTTTCGTCGCTGTCCGCTTGCGTGACCGGGCGCTCGTCGACCTCAATGTTGCAGCGCTTGTGAATGCTGTTCATGATAAACACGCCGTTATGTGTCCGTTGGCCGGCAAACGGCTCGTTGAAATACTGGAAAACCTTTTTGACTTCATCGAGGGTGATGCCCCTTTTGCCATCCAGCTTCTGTTTGGCGCTGTTGTACTGAAGGTTCAGTATGTTGGCCATCGTGGAGGCATGTTTTCTGTCGCCAACTCCTTTCAGAGTGAGCAACGCGCTGATTGCATCGATGTAATTTGGCGTTTTCTTCATGACAACCTTGGCTTTTTTGATGTTAACCGCGAGCGTTGAAAAACCTGTTTGAGGACCCGTGCTGGATTATAGATGAAGCCTCGGGTATTGCGGTGATATCAGTTTGATTTTCCTTGGCAAACTCAAAACACACTCGATCATGAATAAAAAAACACTCAAAAGACATTCACATTTCGCCGTTTATGTGGTTAATTAGCGCACATACTGTGTGATTCGCGTCCTGGGGGGGTGCCAGTCTCACAAAATAAACCGCCTGCTCTTGTCCGTAAGCAGGGAGCAGGCGGCAAAAAGATCCGCGGCCAGCACCAGGGCCATTGGCAGCACCGGGGATTATCCTTCAAGCTTCTCTTGTCGCGCATCTTCTTTGCAGTGCCTTCTTTTTCCACGCTCTCCACTTTCTGTTGTAACCGTCGCCCTTTGAATCTCACTCTGAGTTATTGCAGAACGCAGTTTCTCCTGTCAGCCGAGTCGCCAAAACGGCCTGTCCGCATGCCCCGCCGGCGCAAATCCAAGGAGGAACCGGAGTCGCGCAGAGAGTCTCTGCGCGATCCGGGATGGGATAAGGCGGGGCCATCGAGAGGGAGACGGCCCCGGCCGACGCCGGGTTTGGCGGTCGGCAAGGTCACTATAAGCGAGGGGCTTGCCGACGCCAGCATCGGCGTTCAGCATTGCGCGGCCGCTCCAGCGTTTTCTTCACGCGGCGGCAAACGTTGCCGCTTATTGCGCACCGCGTCCCAGATAACCGTCCCAGTCTTTCCACACCGGCTGCAGCCCGGCGTTGCTGATGGCCTCGGCGACCTGCTGCGGCGTGCGGCCGTCGTGCGGTTCGAACTGTTCCAGCTCCGGCGGCACGTCATCGGCATAGCCGCCGGGCTGCGTCTTGGAGCCGGCGCTGACGCTGTTGATCGCCACCGGGATCATATGATCGCGGAAGTACGGCGACTCACGCGTAGACAGTGACAGCTCAACGTCCGGCGCGAACAGCCGGAAGGCGCAGATCAGCTGCACCAGTTGAGGCTCGCTCATGATCGACGCCGGTTCAATGCCGCCGGCGCAGGGGCGCAGACGCGGGAACGAGATCGAGTAGCGGCTCTGCCAGTAAGTTTGCTGCAGGTAGAACAGATGTTCCGCCAGCAGGTAGCAGTCGGTGCGCCAGCTGTTGGAGAGGCCGATCAACGCGCCGAGGCCGATCTTGTCGATCCCGGCGCGCCCCAGGCGATCCGGCGTGGCCAGGCGCCAATGGAAATCCTGCTTCTGGCCGCGCAGGTGATGCTGCAGATAGGTGGCCGGATGGTAGGTTTCCTGGTACACCAGCACGCCGTCCAGGCCCAGTGTTTTCAGTTCGGCGTACTCGTCCTGCGCCAGCGGCTGCACTTCCATCATCAGCGAGCTGAAGTGGCTGCGGATCGCCGGAATGTGCCGGCGGAAATAGTCCATGCCGACCTTGGTCTGATGCTCGCCGGTGACCAGCAACAGGTGTTCGAACCCCAGCGCCTTGATGGCTTCGCACTCGCGTGCGATCTCCGCCGCATCCAGCGTTTTGCGCTTGATGCGGTTGCTCATCGAAAAGCCGCAGTAGGTGCAGTCGTTGGCGCACAGGTTAGAGAGGTACAGCGGCACATAGAAGCTAACGACGTTGCCGAACCGCTGACGGGTCAGCTGCTGCGCGCGCTGCGCCAGCGGTTCCAGATACGGCGCGGCGGCGGGGGAGATCAGCGCCATAAAGTCGTCGCGCGTCAGCTTGTCGGCGTTCAACGCGCGTTCCACGTCGCGCGCGGTTTTGCCGTTGATGCGCAGCGTAATATCGTCCCAATCCAGCTGTTGCCAGCGGCTACTGAAATCGTCGCCCATCACTGTGCCTCCTCTGGCTGGCTGAGGAAGGCGGTCAGCGGGCTAGAGGCGACCGCACCGCGCTGGCTGACGCCCAATCCGGCGCTGCGCGCCAATTCGCCGGCCTCCAGCGCCAGGCGAAACGCCCGCGCCATTTGCACCGGGTCGCGCGCCACGGCGATGGCGGTGTTCACCAGCACCGCGTCGGCGCCCAGCTCCATCGCTTCCAGCGCGTGGCTCGGCGCGCCGATGCCGGCGTCGACCACCACCGGCACCTTGGCCTGTTCGATGATGATCTCGAGGAAGTCGCGGGTGCGCAGACCGCGGTTGGAACCGATAGGGGCGCCGAGCGGCATCACCGCCGCGCAGCCCGCCTCTTCCAGCCGTTTGCACAGCACCGGATCGGCGCCGCAGTAGGGCAGCACCACAAAACCGTCTTTCACCAGCGTTTCCGCCGCCTTCAGCGTTTCTATCGGATCCGGCAGCAGGTATTTCACATCGGGGTGGATCTCCAGCTTCACCCAGTGGGTGCCGAGCGCTTCACGCGCCAGCCGGGCGGCGAATACCGCTTCGGCGGCCGTTTTGGCGCCGGAGGTATTGGGCAACAGCCTGACGCCCAGCTGCTGCAGCGGCGCCAAAATGGCGTCGTTGCCGCCGCGCAGATCGACGCGCTTCATGGCCATGGTCACCAGCTGCGAACCGGAGGCCGCCAGCGCCTCCAGCATTAGCTCCGGGGTGGCGAACTTGCCGGTGCCGGTGAACAGGCGCGAGGTAAAAGTGGTATCGGCGATTTTCAGCATGTCAGCCTCCGGCGATCGCTTGAAACAGCAAAATGTCGTCACCGTCCTGCACCTGATGGTCGGCCCAGTCGGCGCGTGGGATGATGGTTTGGTTGATCGCCAGCGCGGTACCCGGCTGGTGGCGTTCCAGCTGGGCCAGCAGGGCGGCGACGCTGAGCGGCTGCGCCAGCTCCAGCGGTTGGTCGTTCAAACGGATCTTCATGCCGCGCCTCCGCATACCGGGCAGGCACGGGCCTGGCTCAGTTGCAGCGTGCTCCAGCTCTGCTGCTTGCCGTCGAACAGCCGCAGTTTACCGCTGAGGGAAGAAGGCATGCCGGCCAGCATCTTGATGGCCTCCAGCGCTTGCAGGGTGCCGATCACGCCCACCACCGGGCCGAGTACCCCGGCGGTGCGGCAGTTGCGCTGCGGCTCTTCCTGCTCCGGGTACAGGCAGGCGTAGCAGCCGTGCGCATAGGGCGGTTCGAGCACCAGCAGCTGGCCGCTGAAGCCGACCGCGCTGCCGCTGATCAGCGGCTTGGCGGCGGCGATGCAGGCGGCATTGACCTCATGGCGGGTCGCCATATTGTCGCAGCAGTCCAGCACCAGATCGGCGCGGGCGACCGCGTCGCGCAGCGCTTGCCCTTGCAGCCGCTGCGCCAGCGGGATGGATTCCACCAACGGGTTCAGCGCCTGCAGGTGGCGTTGCGCCAGCGCCGCCTTGCCGGTGGCGGTATCGGCGCTGCGGTAGAGGATTTGCCGCTGCAGGTTGGTGACGTGCAGCTGGTCGTCGTCGGCCAGTAGCAGCGTGCCGACGCCGGCGGCGGCCAGATACAGCGAAGCCGGGGAACCGAGCCCACCTAAACCGACGATCAGCACCGTGGCGCGCTTGAGTTTCTCCTGGCCTTCCGGGCCGACGTCCTCCAGCAGCAGCTGGCGGCTGTAGCGCAGGAATTCCTGATCGTTAAGCATCGTTCGGATCCTCGCCTTCGATCAGCCGCAGCAGCTCGGCCGTCGCCGCGCGCCAGTCCGGCGCCTGGGTGATGGCGCTGACCACCGCCACGCTGCCGACGCCGCACGCCAGCACCGCCGGTACGCGATCGATACTGATCCCGCCGATCGCCACCGTCGGGTAATCCGCCAGGCCGGCGATGTGGCGTTTCAACTCCGTCAGCCCCTGCGGCACCGAAGGCATGTCTTTGGTTTGGGTGGGGAAGATGTGCCCCAACGCGATGTAGGACGGTTTCACCGCCAGCGCGCGCGCCAGTTCGGCGTCGTCATGGGTGGAAACGCCGAGCCGCAGCCCGGCGCGGTGAATGGCAGCCAGATCGGTGGTATCGAGATCTTCCTGGCCCAGATGCACGCCGTAGGCGCCGTGCTTGATCGCCAGCCGCCAGTAGTCGTTGATGAACAGCCGCGCCTGATAACGCCGGCCCAGCGCGATGGCGGCGGCGATATCCTCTTCGACCTGCTCGTCAGGCAAGTCCTTGATGCGCAGCTGGATCGTGGTGACGCCGGCCTCCAGCAGGCGAGCGATCCATTCCACGCTGTCGACGACCGGGTAAAGCCCCAGTTTGTGGGGCGTCGCCGGGAAGGGGGTCGTGATATCAGTCATTGCTGGTCTCCTCCTGCAAATTGCCGGCGCTGTGATACAGCTCGCTGCCGCGGGCGCGAAACTCGGCGGACATTTTCTCCATACCGGTCAGCTGCACCTCGATCGGTTTGGCGGCCTCTTGGGCGGCGGCGTAGTCGCGCACCTCCTGCGAAATCTTCATCGAGCAGAATTTTGGTCCGCACATCGAGCAGAAGTGGGCGATCTTGCCGGATTCCTGCGGCAGGGTTTCGTCGTGATAGGCGCGCGCGGTGGCCGGATCGAGCGCCAGATTGAACTGATCTTCCCAGCGGAATTCGAAACGCGCCTTGGACATGGCGTTATCGCGGATCTGCGCGCCCGGATGGCCTTTGGCCAGATCGGCGGCGTGAGCGGCGATCTTGTAGGTGATCAGGCCCTGTTTGACGTCCTCTTTGTTCGGCAGGCCGAGGTGCTCTTTCGGCGTGACGTAACACAGCATGGCGCAGCCGAACCAGCCGATCATCGCCGCGCCGATGCCGGAGGTGAAATGGTCATAGCCCGGGGCGATATCGGTGGTCAGCGGGCCGAGGGTGTAGAATGGCGCTTCGTGGCAGTGTTCCAGCTCTTCGGTCATGTTGCGGCGGATCATCTGCATCGGCACGTGGCCTGGGCCCTCGATCATCACCTGCACGTCGTATTCCCAGGCGATTTTGGTCAGCTCGCCCAGCGTATGCAGTTCGGCGAACTGGGCTTCGTCGTTGGCGTCCTGAATTGAGCCGGGGCGCAGGCCGTCGCCGAGCGACAGCGAAACGTCGTAGGCGGCGCAGATCTCACAGATTTCGCGGAAATGCTGATAGAGGAAGTTTTCCTGATGGTGCGACAGACACCATTTGGCCATGATCGAGCCGCCGCGCGACACGATGCCGGTCAGGCGTTTGGCGGTCATCGGCACGTAACGCAGCAGCACGCCGGCGTGGATGGTGAAGTAGTCGACCCCTTGCTCCGCCTGTTCCAGCAGCGTATCGCGGAACATCTCCCAGGTGAGGTTTTCCGCCACGCCGTTGACCTTCTCCAGCGCCTGGTAGATCGGCACGGTGCCGATGGGCACCGGGCTGTTGCGCAGGATCCACTCGCGGGTTTCGTGAATGTAGCGGCCGGTGGAGAGATCCATCACGGTGTCTGCGCCCCAGCGGGTGGCCCACACCAGCTTCTCCACCTCTTCTTCGATCGATGATGTGACCGCCGAGTTGCCGATATTGGCGTTCACCTTTACCAGGAAATTGCGGCCGATAATCATCGGCTCCGCTTCCGGGTGATTGATGTTGGCGGGAATGATGGCGCGGCCGGCGGCCACTTCCTGGCGCACGAACTCCGGCGTGATGTTGTCCGGCAGGTTGGCGCCCCAGCCCTGGCCCGGATGCTGGTGGCGCAGCACCTCGCCGCGAATGCGCTCGCGCCCCATGTTTTCACGGATGGCGATGAACTCCATCTCCGGGGTGACGATACCGGCGCGGGCATAGTGCAGCTGGGTCACGCACTTGCCCGGTAACGCCTTGCGCGGCAGCGGCAGATGCTCGAAACGCAGGTGATCGAGGCCTTCGTCCGCCAGCCGCTGTTGGGTGAAGCCGGAGCTGGCGCCGCTGAGCGTCGTGGTATCGCCGCGCGCGTCGATCCAGCCTGCGCGCAGCTTGGTCAGGCCCGCGTGCACGTCGAGCTCGGCCTGTGGATCGCCGTACGGGCCGGCGGTGTCATACACTGGAATCGCCTCGTTGGGTTCATACTGCGGGCTATCTTTGCTGCCGCCGAGCAGGGTCGGGCTGAGCTGAATTTCGCGCATCGGCACCTGGATATCGCCGCGCGAGCCCTGGAGATAGATGCGGCGTGAGTTCGGGAAAGCCATGCCTTGCAGCGTGTCGATAAACTGCTGGGCGGCTTCGCGTTGCGCTTTACGGGCGCGCGGTGGATTAACGTTAGACATAGCAAGTTCCTACCAGTGTGTTGGGTTGGGAAAGTTGCTTGTCTGGAGCTCGGAGGGAGTAATGATGGTGGCCGATAAGGCAGGGCGCCCGCAAGGGGAAGGCCGTGCCTGTGGCGATAGATTACTCTTGTTCCCTTCGCGGGTATTAACCCGATCAGGTTCCGCGGATCCCGAATTAACGGTCTCAGCCTGGCTGATTCGATGAACAAATCAGGCGCTAGGCACTCCGACAAGATGCCCCCCAGTATAGGAGGGATAAGAAAAAAAACTATAAAATTTTAACGCGCCGGATCCAGTGTCTGGTCCGGCAGCGGTTGCTGCGCGGCTTCCGCTTCCAGTTGGATCAGCTTATCTTCCAGCGCAAAGCGCGCCGCCAACGTTTCGCCGATATCCGACAAGGCCTGGTGGAATTCCAGACAAACTTCCTGATCGATATCCACTTCGGTATAGCGATCGTGGAATGCCATGATCTGTTCGGTATTGGCCCACAGCTTGGGGTAGATGTTCACCGCCAGCGACATTTTCGGACTGGCTGCGCCTTCCACTTGTTTGATAATTCTGTCATAGATATGAAAATGCCCTGCGGAGAGGTAATCCACCAGGTTGTGGCAAAAGTTCTCCAGCGCTTTTTCATTCAGCGGCGTATGCTTTTCTTTATTCGGTTTGAGGCCTACCAGCGTGCAGTAGGCGACCAGCAACTGCTTGCGGGCCTGAAGCCATTGATCAACTAATTCATTACTACCGCCAACGCGCTGAGTCAGCCTTTCCAAACGGTTGAGCATGTTTGACTCCGTGTAAGTAACAAAAGTAACCGGTAAGTTATTAAAATGTAACAAAGCCGATTTGTAGAGTGCCAGTGAAGCTGAGGTTGTGCAACAACGATATGGAACTTGCATTAACGGGCAATGAAAACGGCTGGTGGATCGTCAGCCATGAAAGCAAACTTTGGTTACCGAACGGTGAATTGCCGTCGGGGACTGCCGCCGCCCTCGGGCTGCAGGGCCATATGGCGCGCGTCATCGGTGAGTGGGAGGGCGCGCCGGTCTGGCTGGTGCGCCAGGCGATGCCGCGGGAGATGGGGTCGGTGCGTCAGCTGTTGGATCAGGATCGCGGTCTGTTCCAGCTGGCCGGGCGCGGCGTGCAGCTGGCGGACTTCTACCGCTCCCATCGCTATTGCGGCTACTGCGGCCATGAGATGCACCTCAGCCGCACCGAAAGCGCCTGCCTGTGCGGCCATTGCAAAGAACGCTACTACCCGCAGATCGCGCCCTGCGTGATCGTCGCCATTCGGCGCGAGGATCAGATCCTGCTGGCGCAGCACGTGCGCCATCGCGGCGGCATTCACACGGTGCTGGCCGGCTTCGTCGAAGTGGGCGAAACGCTGGAGCAAGCGGTGGCGCGCGAAGTGATGGAAGAGAGCAATATTGAAATCAAGAACCTGCGCTACGTCACGTCACAACCCTGGCCGTTTCCGCACTCGCTGATGATGGCCTTTATGGCCGATTACCACCAGGGTGAGATTCGTCACGATCCCAAGGAGCTGCTCAATGCCGGCTGGTATCGTTACGACCAACTGCCGCTGTTGCCGCCGCCCGGCACCGTGGCGCGCCGGTTGATTGAGGACACCGTGGCGCTGTGCCGGGCAGAATAATGTACAATGGCCGGCAGATTATTAAGGGAGCCCCATAAATGACTGAGTTGAAGAACGATCGTTACCTGCGCGCGCTGTTGCGCCAGCCGGTGGATGTGACCCCCGTATGGATGATGCGCCAGGCCGGTCGTTATTTACCGGAGTACAAGGCGACTCGCGCCCAGGCCGGTGATTTCATGTCGCTGTGCAAGAACGCGGAGCTGGCCTGTGAGGTTACGCTGCAGCCGCTGCGCCGCTATGCGCTGGACGCCGCCATCCTGTTCTCCGATATTCTCACCATTCCCGACGCCATGGGGCTCGGCCTGTACTTTGAAGCCGGCGAAGGCCCGCGTTTCAGCTCCCCCGTCACCTGCCGCGCCGACGTCGACAAACTGCCGGTGTTCGATCCGGAAGTGGAGCTGGGCTATGTGATGAACGCGGTGCGCACCATTCGCCGCGAGCTGAAGGGCGAAGTGCCGCTGATCGGCTTCTCCGGCAGCCCGTGGACGCTGGCTACCTATATGGTTGAGGGCGGCAGCAGCAAGGCCTTCACCAAGCTGAAGAAGATGATGTATGCCGAACCGGCCACGCTGCACCTGTTGCTGGACAAGCTGGCGGACAGCGTGATCCTGTATCTCAATGCCCAGATCAAGGCCGGCGCGCAGTCGGTGATGGTGTTCGACACCTGGGGCGGCGTGCTGACCGGGCGCGATTACCGCGAGTTCTCGTTGCACTACATGCACAAGATCGTCGATGGCCTGCTGCGTGAAAATGACGGCCGCCGCGTGCCGGTGACGCTGTTTACCAAAGGCGGCGGGCAGTGGCTGGAGGCGATGGCCGCCACCGGCTGCGATGCGCTGGGGCTGGACTGGACCACCGACATTGCCGATGCGCGCCGTCGCGTAGGCGACAAAGTGGCGCTGCAGGGCAATATGGATCCGTCGATGCTTTATGCTTCTCCGGCGCGCATCGCGGAAGAAGTGGAGACCATTCTGGCCGGTTTCGGCCACGGCAACGGTCATGTGTTCAACCTGGGCCACGGCATCCATCAGGATGTGCCGCCGGAGCACGCCGGGGCCTTCGTCGAGGCGGTACACGCGCAGTCGGCGAAATACCACCGTTAAGGATCCGATGTGACCGATATGGCGGCTCTGCGCGCCGAACAGCTGCGGCGCGCCGCTGAAGTCATTCGCTACGACGATCTGCCGGCCGAACCGCCGGCGTTCATCGCCGGCGCCGATGTGGGCTTCGAGCAAGAGGGCGCGGTGACGCGCGCCGCCATCGCCATCCTGCGCTATCCGTCGCTGGATCTGGTGGAGTATCAGGTGGCGCGCATCGCTACCGTCATGCCTTATATCCCGGGTTTCCTGTCGTTTCGCGAATACCCGGCGCTGCTGGCCGCCTGGGCGCAGCTGCGGCAAAAACCGGGGCTGATCTTCGTTGATGGCCACGGCGTTTCACATCCGCGGCGCCTCGGCGTCGCCAGCCATTTCGGCCTGCTGGTCGATGTGCCGACCATCGGCGTGGCCAAGAAGCGCCTGTGCGGCAAATTCGCGCCGCTGGACGCCGCCGTCGGCGCGCTGGCGCCGTTGGAAGATAAGGGAGAACAGCTGGGCTGGGTATGGCGTAGCAAAGCGCGTTGCAACCCGCTGTTCATCTCTACCGGTCACCGCGTGGGCGCCGACAGCGCGCTGGCGTGGGTGCAGCGCTGCATGGCGGGCTACCGTTTGCCGGAGCCGACCCGTTGGGCCGACGCCATCGCTTCGCGCCGTCCGGCGTTTCAGCGCTGGTTGCAGCAGCATCCGGAGGTGTCGCCATGAGCGATTTCGGGTACACTGCGCCGCAGATAACGCGTAAGAGAGTAAAGCATGCTACGTAACCCGATTCATTTACGTCTGGAACGGCTCGAGGGCTGGCAACATTTGACCTTTATGGCCAGTTTGTGCGAGCGTATGTACCCGAATTACCAGATGTTCTGCAAACAGACCGAGTTCGGCGATCCGGCGGTTTATCGCCGCATTCTGGATTTGGTGTGGGAAACGCTGGTGCTGAAGGATGCCAAGGTCAACTTCGACAGCCAGCTCGAGAAGTTGGAAGAGGCGATTCCGTCGGCGGAAGATTACGATCTTTACGGCGTTTACCCGGCAATTGATGCCTGTATCGCATTAGGGGAACTGATCCATTCGCGGCTCGGCGGGGAGACGCTGGAGCACGCCATCGCCATCAGCGAAACATCGATTCGCACCGTGGCGATGTTGGAAATGACCCAAGCCGGTAAGGAAATGACCGACGAAGAGTTGGAAAGTTTGCCGGCGGTAGAGGAAGAATGGGACATTCAATGGGAAATTTTCCGCCTGTTGGACGCCTGTGAAGAGCGCGATTTAGACCTGATCAAGGGGCTGCGATCCGACCTGCGAGAGGCCGGTGTCAGCAACATCGGGATAAATTTAGCGCAATAAGGCAACAAAACGTGATTTAACGCCTGATTTGTCATGCCTTAAGGCTTCACATCCGCACCCTGTCTGGTCTACATTTGGGGGGCGTAAAAAAAGTGGCTATCGGTGCGTGTATGCAGGAGAGTGCTGTCAATCGGCATATCCGTCGCACTCGATGCTTTGCAAACGATAAACACACTGTAAGGATAACTTATGAACAAGACTCAACTGATTGATGTAATCGCGGACAAGGCTGACCTTTCCAAAGCACAAGCTAAACTGGCTCTGGAATCCACCCTGGCTGCAATTACTGAGTCTCTGAAAGAAGGTGATGCAGTACAATTGGTTGGCTTCGGTACTTTCAAAGTAAACCATCGTAGCGAGCGCACTGGCCGCAACCCACAGACTGGCAAAGAAATCAAAATCGCAGCAGCCAACGTGCCTGCGTTCGTTTCTGGCAAAGCACTGAAAGACGCCGTTAAATAAGACCGCGCCTCGGTGAAAAGATTAAACAGGGGGGCGATGGCGCCCCTTTTGTTTACTCGTCGGGCGCTCATGGCCGTTGGCATCGCCGTCGGCCTGAGCGCCTGCAGTTTCCATTCCGATATCCCCAGTTTTACCGCCAGCGGCTTCGTGGCCGATCAGGGCGTGATACGTCTGTGGCGTAAAGACGATGAGCAACATCGTCCGCAAGTGTTGGTCAGCGTCTACAGCCCTTACCGCGGCCCGGGTACCATTACCACGCTGTACACCTATCAGGGCGACGTGCTGCGCCAAATCAAACGTAACGACGCCGACGGCGATCGAGATTCTATTCAGCTGCGCTTTGCCGACGACGGCACGGTGAGCTTTATGCAGCGCCAACTGGCGACACGCCGCGAACCGCTGACCCGCGATGAAATTGCCCTGTATCAATATCAGGCGCGACGGATCCTCGAAGTGAGCAATGCGCTGCGCGCCGGCAAGGTGAAATTGCTGCAGGGGCGTTGGATGCAGGGCGAGGTGCAAACCTGCGACGGCCAAAGCATGAAACCGGGACTGGATGCCGCCTCCATCGTCTGGATCGAGAAGCGTGCCCGCAGCAGCAGCCGGCCGGTGAGCGTCGCCTGGCTGGAAGCGCCTGAAGGCAGCGAACTGCTGCTGGTGGCGAACGACGATTTCTGCAGCTGGGAACCGAAAGAAGACCAACTATAAAAAAGGCCCCGCGCTGCGGAGCCTCTTGTCATGACCATGAAAGGTCAAATTATTTGCCGCGCGCAATCGCGCGATAACCGATATCTTTACGGCAGAAGCTGCCTGGCCACTGGATGCCTTCCGCCAGCTGATAAGCGCGTTGCTGCGCCTGCGCCACGGTGTCGCCCAGCGCCGTCACGCACAGCACGCGGCCGCCGCTGGTGACGACGTCATCGCCCTGCAGGTGCGTACCGGCGTGGAAGACCTTACCGTCGGCGCTTTCCTGCTGCGGTAGCCCCTGGATAACCTCACCGTTGCGATAGTCGCCCGGATAACCGCCGGCTGCCAGCACTACGCCGAGCGCAGGGCGTTCGTCCCAGTCAGAACTTTTCTCGTTCAGACGGCCTTCGGCACCCGCCAGGCACAGTTCCACCAGATCGGAGCGCAGGCGCAGCATGATCGGCTGAGTTTCCGGATCGCCAAAACGGCAGTTGAATTCGATCACCTTCGGCTGGCCGTCAGCGGAGATCATCAGGCCGGCGTACAGGAAGCCGACGTAGGTATTGCCTTCCGCCGCCATGCCGCGCACCGTCGGCCAGATCACCTGGTCCATGGCGCGCTGGTGGATTTCGTCGGTCACGACCGGCGCCGGAGAGTAGGCCCCCATGCCGCCGGTGTTCGGGCCGGTATCGCCGTCGCCGACGCGCTTGTGGTCCTGGCTGGTGGCCATCGGCACCACGTTCTCGCCATCGACCATCACGATGAAGCTGGCTTCTTCGCCGTCGAGGAACTCTTCCACTACGATGCGATGACCGGCGTCGCCGAAGGCGTTGCCGGCCAGCATGTCACGCACGGCTTCTTCCGCTTCCTGCAGCGTCATCGCGACGATCACGCCTTTACCGGCCGCCAGGCCATCAGCCTTGATGACGATCGGCGCGCCTTTGCGGCGCACATAGGCTAGCGCTGGCTCCACCTCGGTGAAGTTTTCATATTCGGCGGTCGGGATGCGGTGGCGCGCCAGGAAATCTTTGGTGAAGGCTTTGGAGCCTTCGAGCTGCGCGGCGGCCTGTGATGGGCCGAAGATTTTCAGACCGGCGGCCTGGAAGGCGTCGACCACGCCGATCACCAGCGGCGCTTCCGGCCCAACGATGGTCAGACCGATATCATGGCTCTGGGCGAACGCGACCAGGGCGGGGATGTCGGTGGCGGCGATCGCCACGTTTTCCAGATTGGCTTCCAGCGCGGTGCCGGCATTACCCGGCGCGACGTAGACTTTGTCCGCCAGCGGAGACTGGGCGGCTTTCCAGGCCAGCGCGTGTTCGCGCCCGCCGTTGCCGATAATCAAAATGTTCATCAGGGGCTCCACGAATGGCGTGCGCCGGAGCGCACGCGGCAAAAGGAATTAATGGCGGAAGTGACGCATGTCGGTGAAGATCATCGCGATGCCGTGTTCGTTGGCGGCGGCGATCACTTCGTCGTCACGGATTGAGCCGCCAGGCTGGATCACGCAGGTGATGCCAACCGCCGCGGCGGCATCGATGCCGTCGCGGAACGGGAAGAAGGCGTCGGAGGCCATGGCGGAGCCTTTTACTTCCAGCCCTTCGTCGCCCGCTTTGATGCCGGCGATCTTGGCGGAGTAAACGCGGCTCATCTGGCCGGCGCCTATGCCGATGGTCATGTTGTCACGCGCATAAACGATGGCGTTGGATTTCACGAACTTGGCCACTTTCCAGCAGAACAGCGCATCACGCAGTTCCTGCTCGGTCGGCTGGCGCTCGGATACCACGCGCAGATCGGCGGCGGTTACCATGCCCAGATCGCGATCCTGCACCAGCAGGCCGCCGTTGACGCGCTTGAAGTCCAGCCCCGCCACGCGTTGCTGCCACTGGCCGCAGGCCAGCACGCGCACGTTCTGTTTGGCGGCCAGCAGGGAGCGCGCTTCCTGGGTGACGTTTGGCGCGATGATCACTTCCACGAATTGGCGGCTGATGATCGCCTGCGCGGTGGCGGCGTCCAGCTCGCGGTTAAAGGCGATGATGCCGCCGAAGGCGGAGGTCGGGTCGGTTTGGTAAGCGCGCTCGTAGGCGGCCAGAATGTCGTCGCCGATCGCCACGCCGCAAGGGTTGGCGTGCTTGACGATCACGCAGGCCGGTTCGGCGAACTCTTTCACGCATTCCAGCGCGGCGTCGGTATCGGCGATGTTGTTATAGGACAATGCTTTGCCCTGCAGCTGCTCGGCGGTCGCGACGGACGCTTCCTTCACCTCTTCCTCTATATAGAAGGCGGCCTGCTGGTGGCTGTTCTCACCGTAGCGCATATCCTGCTTCTTGATGTAGTTGAGGTTCAGGGTACGCGGGAAGCGGCCGGACGGTTGCTCGGTCTCGCCGTGGTACGCCGGCACCAGCGCGCCGAAGTAGTTGGCGATCATGCTGTCGTAGGCGGCGGTGTGTTCGAAGGCTTTGATGGCGAGATCGAAGCGGGTGGCATAGCGCAGCGAGCCGTCGTTGTTGTCCATCTCGGTAATGATGGCGGCGTAGTCGCTGCTCTTCACCACGATGGCGACGTCTTTATGGTTCTTGGCGGCGGAGCGCACCATGGTCGGGCCGCCGATATCGATATTTTCGACCGCGTCTTCCAGCGAGCAATCCGGGCGCGCCACGGTTTGGGCGAACGGGTACAGATTGACGACCACCATGTCGATAGGCTTGATGTCATGCTGATTCATGACGGCGTCGTCCTGGCCGCGGCGGCCGAGAATGCCGCCGTGGACTTTCGGGTGCAGGGTCTTAACTCGTCCGTCCATCATCTCCGGGAAGCCGGTGTAGTCGGAAACTTCGGTAACGGGCAGACCGGCGTCTGCCAGCAGACGAGCGGTGCCGCCGGTGGAGAGCAGTTCAACGCCGCGCTGGGAAAGCGCTTCGGCGAATTCAACGATACCGGTTTTGTCAGACACGCTGAGCAGGGCCCGGCGGATTGGACGAGGTTGTTGCATGGTTTTATCCCTTGGCTTTGAGTCGCAATTAAAGAGCGTTACGTGAATGTCCACCTCGTTCTCTCTATAAGGAAGGGTTTTTTGCCTTATAAAGGGAGGGTCAGGCACATATTCAGGTAGCGCCCCCATAAAAAGGGGGATCGTTTCGTCGCGGGGAATTGTAGCGAAAACGTTTGCGTGGCGCTCGTAAATTTTCCGTGCAAATCGCATCTGTGGATAACACTGTGTGCAAGTGGGTATAAGGCGGGGTTTTGCTGTGGAATGCAGCGAACGATCGTTTTTGCTGAAAATACCTGTTGCGGCCTGCGAGGAACTCCCTATAATGCGCCTCCATCGACACGGAACATGTGAACAACTTCACAGAGTATCCGGGGGTCGCAGAGAAAAAATCCTGAAAATTAGGGTTGACTCTGAAAGAGGAAAGCGTAATATACGCCACCTCGAGTTAGCAAGCGA
>NZ_JBQEOW010000022.1:0-25634 GCF_052045405.1 Serratia sp. 22278
CGGTCTGCGTTTCGCAATCCGTGAAGGCGGCCGTACTGTAGGCGCTGGTGTTGTTGCTAAAGTTATCGCTTAATCGCGAATAATTTTTCGACACAAAAAAGGGCACTTAGGTGCCCTTTTTTTATGCAATTCGTACAAATCTTAATTGAAATAAAAACCATTCCTATTTAGACTCAATGCATTGGTTAAGAAGTGAGTCTCTTTATGTATGTATGTCTGTGTAATGCGGTGACTGACAAAGCGATCCGTAATGCGGTGCGTCAGCACAACCCCCATACCATGAAGCAACTGCGTGAACTTGTGCCGATTGGTACCGATTGTGGAAAGTGCATTCGTCAGGCAAGACAGATTATGGTGGAGGAACGCGGAACTATCATCCCAATGCATGAAGTTGCCTAACAAAGGGTAAGGTTATTTTTGACTCTTGGCTTACAGGTTCTACACTTTTAGAACTGGCCAGGAGGAGTTACCTATGAAAGGCGATAAAAAGATCATTGCTCACCTCAACAAACTGCTCGGCAACGAGCTGGTTGCCATCAATCAATATTTCCTGCACGCCCGCATGTTCAAGAATTGGGGTTTAATGCGCCTCAACGATAAGGAATACCACGAGTCGATCGACGAAATGAAACATGCCGATCGCTACATTGAACGCATCCTGTTCCTGGAAGGAATACCTAATCTGCAAGACCTCGGCAAGCTGAACATCGGCGAAGACATTGAAGAGATGCTGCGTTCCGATCTGGCGCTGGAATTGGCGGGTGCCAAGAACCTGCGCGAAGGTATCGCCTACGCCGACTCGATCCACGATTATGTCAGCCGTGATTTGATGATCGACATTCTGGCCGATGAAGAAGAGCATATCGACTGGCTGGAAACCGAGCTGGATCTGATCGCTCGCCTCGGCATTCAAAACTATGCCCAGGCCCAGATTTTAGAGCGCAAAGAGTAAGCCTGCCTTCCGTTCGTCATCGCCTCTCCTGCCGGTGACCGTTTTTACGGTGGGGCAGGGGAGCTGCCCGCCAAGCATAATTCATACCTTGATCGCCGCCTTCATCCCGTGACCGTCGCTGAAAGCGCAAAAATGACGATTTCCTGAGCATATTTCCAACTGCGGCTTGCTTCCTGGGCCATTTTGCGTATAATGCGCGGGCTTACCTAATCTTGGTAAGCCTGATTTTAGCGAATCAGTCGATTGGCAGGCCTTTTTTGCCTTTCGAACAATACTCCCGATATGGGGGTTATATGTTGACGATTACACTCCCCCATCAATCGAAATGGGTGTGAGGAGTAATTATTTACGTTTATAAATAATTGGAGCTCTGGTCTCATGCAGAACCAAAGAATCCGTATCCGCCTGAAAGCGTTTGATCATCGTCTGATCGATCAATCAACCGCGGAAATCGTCGAGACTGCAAAGCGCACTGGTGCGCAAGTCCGTGGTCCGATCCCGCTGCCAACTCGCAAAGAGCGCTTTACCGTTCTGATCTCTCCGCACGTCAACAAAGACGCGCGCGATCAGTACGAGATTCGCACTCACAAGCGTCTGGTTGACATCGTTGAGCCAACCGAGAAAACCGTTGATGCTCTGATGCGTCTGGATCTGGCTGCCGGTGTAGACGTGCAGATCAGCCTGGGTTAATCAGGTCATTGAGCGATTGAGAGGTTGAAACAATGATTGGTTTAGTCGGTAAAAAAGTGGGTATGACCCGTATCTTCACTGAAGATGGCGTTTCTATCCCAGTAACCGTAATTGAAATTGAAGCGAACCGCGTGACTCAGGTTAAAAGCCTGGACACCGACGGTTACCGTGCCGTTCAGGTTACCACTGGTAGCAAAAAAGCTAACCGTGTAACCAAGCCGGAAGCGGGCCATTTCGCTAAAGCTGGCGTTGAAGCTGGCCGTGGTCTGTGGGAATTCCGCCTGGAAGAAGGTCAAGAATTCGCTGCAGGTCAGGAAATTAGCGTAGAAATCTTCGCTGACGTTAAAAAAGTCGATGTTACCGGTACTTCTAAAGGTAAAGGTTTTGCTGGCACTGTTAAGCGCTGGAACTTCCGTACCCAAGACGCTACCCACGGTAACTCCTTGTCTCACCGCGTTCCGGGTTCTATCGGTCAGAACCAGACTCCGGGCAAAGTGTTCAAAGGCAAGAAAATGGCTGGCCACCTGGGTGATGAGCGCGTAACCGTTCAAAGCCTGGACGTAGTACGTGTTGACGCTGAGCGCAACCTGCTGCTGGTTAAGGGTGCTGTACCGGGCGCAACCGGTGGCAACCTGATCGTTAAACCAGCTGTGAAGGCGTAAGGGGATAGCAATGGAATTAGTATTGAAAGACGCGCAAAGCGCGCTGACTGTTTCCGAAACTACCTTCGGTCGTGATTTCAACGAAGCGCTGGTACACCAGGTTGTTGTTGCTTATGCAGCAGGTGCCCGTCAAGGTACTCGTGCTCAGAAGACCCGTGCTGAAGTAACTGGTTCCGGCAAAAAGCCATGGCGTCAGAAAGGCACCGGCCGTGCGCGTTCAGGTTCTGTAAAGAGCCCGATCTGGCGTTCAGGCGGCGTGACCTTTGCTGCTAAGCCACAGGACCACAGTCAGAAAGTAAACAAAAAGATGTACCGCGGCGCGCTGAAAAGCATCCTGTCCGAACTGGTACGTCAAGATCGTCTGATCGTTGTCGAGAAGTTCTCTGTAGAAGCGCCTAAAACTAAGCTGCTGGCACAGAAACTGAAAGATATGGCTCTGGAAGACGTGCTGATCGTGACCGGTGAACTGGATGAGAATCTGTTCCTGGCAGCTCGCAACCTGTACAAGGTTGACGTGCGCGATGTAGCAGGTATCGATCCGGTTAGCCTGATCGCCTTCGACAAAGTGGTTATGACTGCTGATGCTGTGAAGCAAGTTGAGGAGATGCTGGCATGATCCGTGAAGAACGTTTGCTGAAAGTGCTGCGTGCACCGCACGTATCTGAAAAAGCATCCGCTGCGATGGAAAAAAGCAACACCATCGTTCTCAAAGTTGCCAAAGACGCGACCAAAGCAGAAATCAAAGCTGCAGTGCAGAAACTGTTTGAAGTCGAAGTCAAAGACGTGAACACCCTGGTAGTTAAAGGGAAAGTGAAGCGTCACGGTCAGCGTGTTGGTCGTCGTAGCGACTGGAAAAAAGCTTACGTCACCCTGAAAGAAGGCCAGAATCTGGACTTCATCGGCGGCGCAGAGTAAGTCGGAGGAGTAAGAACAATGGCAATTGTTAAATGTAAACCTACATCTCCGGGTCGTCGCCACGTTGTTAAAGTGGTTAACCCTGAGCTGCACAAGGGTAAACCTTATGCCCCGCTGCTGGAAAAACTGAGCAAAAGCGGTGGTCGTAACAACAATGGCCGTATCACCACCCGTCATATCGGTGGTGGCCACAAGCAACATTATCGTCTGGTTGACTTCAAGCGCAACAAAGACGGTATCCCTGCTGTGGTTGAGCGTCTGGAGTACGATCCGAACCGTTCCGCGAACATCGCGCTGGTTCTGTACAAAGACGGCGAACGCCGTTACATCCTGGCGCCGAAAGGCCTGAAAGCTGGTGACCAGATTCAATCTGGCGTTGATGCTGCAATCAAAGCGGGTAACACCCTGCCGATGCGCAACATTCCAGTTGGTTCAACGGTTCACAACGTAGAAATGAAACCAGGTAAAGGCGGCCAGATGGCTCGCTCCGCTGGTGCCTACGTTCAGATCGTTGCTCGTGATGGTTCCTACGTAACTCTGCGTCTGCGCTCCGGCGAAATGCGTAAAGTTCCAGCTGATTGCCGCGCCACCCTGGGTGAAGTCGGTAACGCTGAACACATGCTTCGCGTTCTGGGTAAAGCAGGTGCTGCACGTTGGCGTGGTGTTCGTCCTACCGTTCGCGGTACGGCGATGAACCCGGTAGATCACCCGCACGGTGGTGGTGAAGGTCGTAACTTTGGTAAGCACCCGGTAACTCCGTGGGGCGTTCAGACCAAAGGTAAGAAGACCCGTAGCAACAAGCGTACTGATAAGTTCATCGTACGTCGCCGTAGCAAAAAATAATTAGAGGATAAGCCATGCCACGTTCTCTCAAGAAAGGTCCTTTTATTGACCTGCACTTGCTGAAGAAGGTAGAGAAAGCGGTGGAAAGCGGTGACAAGAAGCCTTTGCGCACTTGGTCCCGTCGTTCAACGATCTTTCCTAACATGATCGGTTTGACCATCGCTGTCCATAATGGTCGTCAGCACGTACCAGTGTTCGTTTCCGATGAAATGGTCGGTCACAAACTGGGTGAATTCGCGCCGACTCGTACTTATCGCGGCCATGCGGCTGATAAAAAAGCTAAAAAGCGCTAAGGTAGGAGGAAGAGATGGAAACTATCGCTAAACATCGCCACGCTCGTTCTTCTGCTCAGAAGGTTCGCCTTGTTGCTGACCTGATTCGCGGTAAGAAAGTGTCGCAAGCTCTGGAAACTCTGACCTACACCAACAAGAAAGCTGCTGGTCTGGTTAAGAAAGTGCTGGAGTCTGCCATTGCTAACGCAGAACACAACGATGGCGCTGACATCGATGATCTGAAAGTTACGAAAATCTTCGTAGACGAAGGCCCAAGCATGAAGCGCATTATGCCGCGTGCAAAAGGTCGTGCAGATCGCATCCTGAAGCGCACCAGCCACATTACTGTGGTTGTGTCCGATCGCTGAGACTCTGGAGACTAGCAATGGGTCAGAAAGTACATCCTAATGGTATTCGCCTGGGTATTGTCAAACCTTGGAACTCTACTTGGTATGCGAATACCAAAGAATTCGCTGACAACCTGGACAGCGACTTTAAAGTTCGTCAATTCCTGACTAAGGAACTGTCGAAAGCTTCCGTTTCTCGCATCGTTATCGAGCGTCCTGCGAAGAGCATCCGTGTGACCATTCACACTGCTCGCCCAGGCATCGTTATCGGCAAGAAAGGTGAAGACGTCGAAAAACTGCGCAAGGTCGTAGCGGACATCGCTGGCGTTCCTGCACAGATCAACATCGCCGAAGTCCGTAAACCGGAACTCGACGCTAAATTGGTTGCTGACAGCATCACTTCTCAGCTGGAACGTCGCGTTATGTTCCGTCGTGCTATGAAGCGTGCAGTACAGAACGCAATGCGTCTTGGCGCTAAAGGTATCAAAGTTGAAGTAAGCGGCCGTCTTGGCGGCGCCGAAATCGCACGTACCGAATGGTACCGCGAAGGTCGTGTTCCATTGCACACTCTGCGTGCGGACATCGACTACAACACATCTGAAGCGCACACCACTTATGGTGTAATCGGCGTTAAGGTATGGATCTTCAAAGGTGAGATCCTGGGTGGTATGGCTGCAGTTGAACAACCGGAACCGGCTGCTCAACCTAAAAAGCAGCAGCGTAAAGGCCGCAAGTAAGGAGAGTCGCTGATGTTACAACCAAAGCGTACAAAATTCCGTAAGGTGCACAAGGGCCGCAACCGTGGTCTGGCGCAAGGTACGGATGTTAGCTTCGGCACTTTCGGTCTGAAAGCTGTTGGCCGTGGCCGTCTGACTGCTCGTCAAATCGAAGCAGCTCGTCGTGCAATGACTCGTGCAGTTAAGCGTCAAGGCAAGATCTGGATCCGTGTATTCCCGGACAAACCGATCACCGAGAAGCCGCTGGAAGTGCGTATGGGTAAAGGTAAGGGTAACGTGGAGTATTGGGTTGCCCTGATCCAGCCTGGTAAGGTCCTGTACGAAATGGACGGCGTGCCAGAAGAGGTTGCCCGCGAGGCATTCAAACTGGCAGCAGCGAAACTGCCGATCAAAACCACCTTTGTAACTAAGACGGTGATGTAATGAAAGCACAAGAGCTGCGTGAAAAAAGCGTTGAAGAGCTGAATGCCGAGCTGCTCAACCTGCTGCGTGAGCAATTCAACTTGCGCATGCAGGCGGCCAGTGGCCAGCTGCAACAAACTCACCTGTTGAAACAAGTGCGTCGTGACGTCGCACGCGTTAAGACTTTACTGACTCAAAAGGCGGGTGTGTAAATGACTGAAGTTATCCGTACCCTGCAGGGTCGTGTTGTTAGCGATAAAATGGAGAAATCCATCGTTGTTGCTATCGAGCGTACTGTGAAGCACCCGATCTACGGGAAATTCATCAAACGTACGACCAAGCTGCACGTACATGACGAGAACAACGAATGTGGTACCGGCGACGTGGTGGAAATCCGCGAATGCCGCCCACTGTCCAAGACCAAGTCCTGGACGTTGGTTCGCGTTGTAGAGAAAGCGATTCTGTAATAGAGTAGCTGGCTCTCACTTAATAAACGGCTCAGAAAATGAGCCGTTTATTTTTTCTACCCATACCAAGTAAGCGGTGTTATAATGCTGCGCCCTCGGTTATGGGGCTTTTCAACGGCCTAATTTTTACTTGGGTCTTTAAAGTAGTAGTTGACATTAGCGGAGCACTAAAATGATCCAAGAACAGACTATGCTGAACGTCGCCGACAACTCCGGTGCACGTCGCGTAATGTGTATCAAGGTTCTAGGTGGCTCGCACCGTCGCTACGCAGGCGTCGGCGACATCATCAAAATTACCATCAAGGAAGCAATTCCTCGCGGTAAGGTGAAGAAAGGCGATGTTCTGAAGGCGGTAGTGGTGCGCACCAAGAAGGGTGTACGTCGCCCGGACGGTTCTGTCATTCGCTTCGATGGCAATGCATGCGTTATTTTGAACAATAACAGCGAGCAGCCAATCGGTACGCGTATTTTTGGGCCGGTAACTCGTGAACTGCGTAATGAGAAGTTCATGAAAATTATCTCTCTGGCACCAGAAGTACTCTAAGGAGCGAACATGGCAGCGAAGATCCGTCGTGATGACGAAGTTATCGTGATTACCGGGAAAGACAAAGGTAAGCGCGGTAAAGTAAAAAATGTCCTGTCTGCTGGCAAGGTCATTGTTGAAGGCATCAACCTGGTTAAGAAACACCAGAAGCCGGTTCCGGCTCTGAACCAACCAGGCGGCATTGTTGAGAAAGAAGCTGCAATTCAGGTTTCTAACATTGCTATCTTCAACGCGGCTACCGGCAAGGCTGACCGTGTAGGCTTTAGATTCGAAGACGGCAAAAAAGTCCGTTTCTTCAAGTCTAACAGCGAAACTATCAAGTAATTTGGAGTAATACGATGGCGAAACTGCATGATTACTACAAAGACGAGGTAGTCAAACAACTGATGTCTCAGTTTGATTACAACTCTGTCATGCAAGTCCCTCGGGTCGAGAAGATCACCCTGAACATGGGTGTTGGTGAAGCGATTGCTGACAAGAAACTGCTGGATAACGCAGCAGCGGACCTGGCAGCTATCTCCGGTCAAAAACCGTTGATCACCAAAGCCCGCAAATCCGTTGCAGGCTTCAAAATCCGTCAGGGCTATCCGATCGGCTGTAAAGTAACTCTGCGTGGCGAACGCATGTGGGAGTTCTTTGAGCGTCTGATCTCCATTGCTGTTCCACGTATCCGTGACTTCCGTGGCCTGTCCGCCAAGTCATTCGATGGCCGTGGCAACTACAGCATGGGCGTGCGTGAGCAAATCATCTTCCCAGAAATCGACTACGACAAAGTCGATCGCGTTCGTGGTTTGGATATTACCATTACCACTACTGCGAAATCTGATGATGAAGGCCGCGCGCTGCTGGCTGCTTTTAACTTCCCGTTCCGCAAGTAAGGCAGGGTTACTGATGGCTAAGCAATCAATGAAAGCACGCGAAGTCAAGCGCGTGAAATTAGCTGACAAGTTCTTTGCAAAACGCGCTGAACTGAAAGCTATTATCTCTGATGTGAACGCATCCGATGAAGATCGTTGGAATGCCGTTCTCAAGCTGCAAACTCTGCCGCGTGATTCCAGCCCGTCTCGTCAGCGTAAACGCTGCCGCCAAACTGGCCGTCCACATGGTTATGTGGGCAAATTCGGGTTGAGCCGTATTAAGCTTCGTGAAGCCGCTATGCGCGGTGAAGTACCAGGCTTGAAAAAGGCTAGCTGGTAATTACCAATTGAATCACGGGAGTAAAGACAGATGAGCATGCAAGATCCGATCGCGGATATGCTGACCCGTATCCGTAACGGTCAAGCCGCGAACAAAGTTGCGGTCACCATGCCTTCCTCCAAGCTGAAAGTGGCAATTGCCAACGTGCTGAAGGAAGAAGGTTTTATTGAAGATTTCAAAATCGAAGGCGACGCCAAGCCTGTTCTGGAACTGGTACTGAAGTACTTCCAGGGCAAAGCTGTGGTAGAAAGCATTCAACGTATCAGCCGTCCAGGTCTGCGCATCTACAAGAAAAAAGATGAGCTGCCAAAAGTTATGGCCGGTTTGGGTATCGCTGTTGTTTCTACCTCTAAAGGTGTTATGACCGATCGTGCAGCTCGCCAGGCTGGTCTGGGTGGCGAGATTATCTGCTACGTAGCTTAATTCGGGAGGAAAGAATGTCTCGTGTTGCAAAAGCACCCGTCGTCATTCCTGCCGGCGTAGAGGTAAAACTCAACGGTCAGGTTATTTCGATTAAGGGTAAAAACGGCGAGTTGACTCGTACTATCCACGACGCCGTTGAAGTGAAGCAAGAAGCTAACGCACTGACTTTCGCTCCGCGCGAAGGTTTTGCTAACGCATGGGCCCAAGCGGGTACCACGCGCGCTCTGCTGAACGCAATGGTTGTTGGTGTTACCGAAGGCTTCACCAAGAAGCTTCAACTGGTAGGTGTTGGTTATCGTGCTGCCGTTAAAGGCAACGTGGTGAATTTGGCCCTGGGCTTCTCTCACCCTATCGATCACCAGCTGCCGGCAGGTATCACTGCTGAATGCCCAAGCCAAACTGAAATCGTGCTGAAAGGCGCTGATAAGCAGGTAATTGGCCAGGTAGCAGCAGATCTGCGCGCTTACCGTCGTCCTGAGCCTTACAAAGGCAAGGGTGTTCGTTACGCCGACGAAGTCGTGCGTACCAAAGAGGCTAAGAAGAAGTAAGGTAACACTATGGATAAGAAATCTGCTCGTATCCGTCGTGCGACCCGCGCACGCCGCAAGCTCCAAGAGCTGGGTGCAACCCGCCTGGTGGTACATCGTACCCCGCGTCACATTTACGCACAGGTGATTGCTCCAAACGGTTCTGAAGTACTGGTAGCCGCTTCTACTTTAGAAAAAGCTATCGCGGAGCAACTGAAGTATTCCGGTAACAAAGACGCAGCAGCAGCCGTAGGTAAAGCTCTGGCTGAGCGCGCGTTGGAAAAAGGGATTGCGAAAGTATCCTTTGACCGTTCCGGTTTCCAATATCATGGTCGAGTCCAGGCACTGGCAGATGCTGCCCGTGAAGCTGGCCTTCAGTTCTAAGGAAGAGGTTTAAGATGGCTCACATCGAAAAACAAGCTGGCGAACTGCAGGAAAAGCTGATCGCGGTAAACCGCGTATCTAAAACCGTAAAAGGTGGCCGTATTTTCAGCTTTACCGCACTGACTGTAGTTGGTGATGGTAACGGTCGCGTTGGTTTTGGCTACGGCAAAGCACGCGAAGTTCCAGCAGCGATCCAGAAAGCGATGGAAAAAGCCCGTCGCAACATGATGAACGTCGCGCTGAACAGCGGCACCCTGCAGCACCCTGTTAAGGGCGCTCACACGGGTTCTCGCGTGTTCATGCAGCCTGCTCATGAAGGTACCGGTATCATCGCGGGCGGTGCAATGCGCGCCGTTCTCGAAGTTGCTGGGGTGCACAACGTATTGGCTAAAGCTTATGGTTCCACCAACCCGATCAACGTGGTTCGTGCAACTATCGACGCTCTGGCGAATATGAAGTCTCCTGAAATGGTCGCTGCTAAGCGTGGTAAATCCGTTGCCGACATTCTGGGGTAATTGACCATGGCTAAGACTATTAAAGTTACACAAACTCGCAGCTCAATTGGCCGTCTGCCGAAGCATAAAGCTACTCTGCTCGGTCTGGGTCTGCGTCGTATTGGTCACACCGTAGAGCGCGAGGATACTCCTGCTGTTCGCGGTATGGTCAACCTGGTTTCCTACATGGTTAAAGTTGAGGAGTAACAGATGCGTTTAAATACTCTGTCTCCGGCTGAAGGTGCCAAGCATGCGCCTAAGCGTGTAGGTCGTGGTATTGGTTCTGGCCTGGGTAAAACCGGCGGCCGTGGTCACAAAGGTCAGAAGTCTCGTTCTGGCGGTGGCGTACGTCGTGGTTTCGAAGGTGGTCAGATGCCTCTGTACCGTCGTCTGCCGAAATTCGGCTTCACTTCACGCAAAGCGATGATCACGGCAGAAGTTCGTCTGTCTGAACTGGCTCTGGTTGAAGGCGATGTTATCGACCTGAACGCGCTGAAAGCCGCTAACGTAGTTGGTGTCCAGATCGAATTCGCGAAAGTTGTACTTTCTGGCGAAGTCGCTCGTCCGGTAACCCTGCGTGGTCTGCGTGTCACCAAAGGCGCTCGTGCTGCTATCGAGGCTGCTGGCGGTAAAATTGAGGAATAAGTAGCAGATGGCTAAGCAACCAGGATTAGATTTTCAAAGTGCTAAAGGCGGGCTCGGCGAGCTGAAGCGCAGACTTTTGTTTGTCATCGGCGCGCTGATTGTCTTCCGCATCGGCTCTTTCATTCCGATTCCTGGTATCGATGCCACTGTGCTTGCCAAATTGCTTGAGCAGCAGAGAGGCACTATCATTGAAATGTTTAACATGTTCTCTGGTGGTGCCCTCAGCCGTGCTTCTATCTTTGCTCTGGGGATCATGCCGTATATCTCGGCGTCGATCATTATCCAGCTGCTGACGGTGGTTCATCCAGCGTTGGCGGAAATCAAGAAAGAAGGGGAGGCTGGCCGTCGCAAGATTAGCCAGTACACCCGCTACGGTACGCTGGTATTGGCCATATTCCAGTCGATCGGTATTGCTACCGGTCTGCCGAATATGCCTGGTATGCAGGGCCTGGTGTTAAACCCAGGCTTTGCATTCTACTTTACTGCGGTTGTGAGCCTGGTAACCGGGACAATGTTCCTGATGTGGTTGGGTGAGCAGATTACTGAGCGCGGTATCGGCAACGGTATCTCGATCATTATCTTCGCGGGTATTGTAGCGGGGCTCCCGCCGGCAGTGGCCCATACTATCGAGCAAGCGCGGCAAGGCGACCTGCACTTCCTCCTGCTGCTGTTGGTTGCAGTATTGGTGTTTGCAGTAACCTTCTTCGTTGTTTTCATCGAGCGTGGTCAACGTCGTATCGTCGTTAACTATGCGAAGCGTCAACAAGGTCGTCGTGTTTATGCAGCACAGAGTACACACTTACCGTTGAAAGTGAACATGGCGGGTGTTATCCCGGCGATTTTCGCTTCCAGCATTATTCTGTTCCCGGCCACGATTGCATCATGGTTTGGGGGCGGTACCGGTTGGAACTGGCTGACTACGATTTCGCTGTATTTGCAGCCAGGGCAACCGCTTTATGTGTTACTCTATGCGTCTGCAATCATCTTCTTCTGTTTCTTCTACACGGCGTTGGTCTTCAACCCGCGTGAGACAGCAGATAACCTGAAGAAGTCCGGTGCCTTCGTACCAGGAATTCGTCCGGGAGAGCAAACGGCGAAGTATATCGATAAAGTAATGACGCGTTTAACCCTGGTGGGCGCGATGTACATTACTTTCATCTGCCTGATCCCGGAGTTCATGCGTGATGCAATGAAAGTACCATTCTACTTTGGTGGTACCTCGCTACTGATCGTGGTTGTCGTCATCATGGACTTTATGGCTCAAGTGCAAACTCTGATGATGTCAAGTCAGTACGAGTCTGCATTGAAGAAAGCAAATCTGAAAGGCTATAACCGCTAGTCAGATTCGTTTGAGAAGTTACGGAGAGTAAAAATGAAAGTTCGTGCTTCCGTCAAGAAATTATGTCGTAACTGCAAAATCGTTAAGCGTAACGGTGTCGTTCGTGTGATTTGCAGCGCCGAGCCGAAGCATAAACAGCGTCAAGGCTGATTATCTCGCATATTTTTCTTGCAAAGTTGGGTTGAGCTGGCTAGATTAGCCAGCCAATCTTTTGTATGTCGCACTGCAACATTATTTGAGTATCCTGAAAACGGGCTTTTCAGAATGGTGTTGCTGTATAAAATAGTAGGAGTGCATAGTGGCCCGTATAGCAGGCATTAACATTCCTGATCATAAACATACCGTTATCGCCTTAACGTCGATCTTCGGTATCGGTAAAACCCGTTCACAGGCTATCTGTGCATCCACGGGTATTGCTGAAAATGTTAAGATCAGTGAGCTGTCTGAAGAGCAAATCGAAAAGCTTCGTGATGCAGTTGCCAAATACACCGTTGAGGGTGATTTGCGTCGTGAAATTACCCTGAGCATCAAGCGTCTTATGGACCTTGGTTGCTATCGTGGTTTGCGTCATCGTCGTGGTCTGCCGGTACGCGGTCAGCGCACCAAGACCAACGCTCGTACCCGTAAGGGTCCGCGCAAGCCGATCAAGAAATAATCGGGGTTATTGAATAATGGCAAAGGCACCTGTTCGTACACGTAAGCGTGTAAGAAAGCAAGTCTCTGACGGCGTGGCTCATATCCATGCTTCTTTCAACAACACCATCGTTACCATCACTGATCGTCAGGGTAATGCTTTGGGTTGGGCAACAGCCGGTGGTTCCGGTTTCCGTGGTTCTCGTAAGTCCACTCCGTTCGCAGCACAGGTTGCAGCAGAACGTTGTGCTGACGCAGTGAAAGAATACGGTATCAAGAACCTGGAAGTTATGGTTAAAGGACCTGGTCCTGGTCGTGAGTCTACTATCCGCGCTCTGAACGCGGCTGGTTTCCGCATCACTAACATTACTGATGTGACTCCGATCCCTCATAACGGTTGTCGTCCGCCGAAAAAGCGCCGCGTGTAACGCAGCTTTTAGGATTGTTGGAGAAAGAAAATGGCAAGATATTTGGGTCCTAAGCTCAAGCTGAGCCGTCGTGAGGGCACAGACCTGTTCCTTAAGTCTGGCGTTCGCGCGATCGATTCCAAGTGTAAAATTGAACAAGCACCTGGTCAGCACGGTGCGCGTAAACCGCGTCTGTCTGATTACGGTGTTCAGTTGCGTGAGAAGCAGAAAGTTCGTCGTATGTACGGCATTCTGGAGCGTCAATTCCGCAACTATTACAAAGAAGCAACCCGCCTGAAGGGCAACACCGGTGAAAACCTGTTGCAGCTGCTGGAAGGTCGTCTGGACAACGTTGTTTACCGTATGGGCTTCGGCGCTACTCGTGCAGAGTCACGTCAGCTGGTTAGCCACAAAGCAGTTATGGTAAACGGTCGCGTTGTTAACATCGCTTCTTATCAGGTATCTCCGAATGACGTAGTCAGCATCCGCGAGAAAGCTAAAAAGCAGTCTCGTGTTAAAGCTTCTCTGGAGCTGGCTGAGCAGCGTGAAAAGCCGACTTGGCTGGAAGTTGATGCTGCTAAGATGGAAGGCGTGTTCAAGCGTATGCCTGAACGTACCGATCTGTCTGCGGACATTAACGAACACCTGATCGTCGAGCTTTACTCCAAGTAAAGCTTAGTACCAAAGAGAGGACACAATGCAGGGTTCTGTGACAGAGTTTCTAAAACCGCGCCTGGTAGATATCGAGCAAGTCAGTTCGACGCACGCCAAGGTGACCCTTGAGCCTTTAGAGCGTGGCTTTGGCCATACTCTTGGCAACGCACTGCGCCGTATTCTGCTTTCATCTATGCCGGGTTGCGCGGTGACCGAGGTTGAGATTGATGGTGTACTGCATGAGTACAGCACCAAAGAAGGCGTACAGGAAGATATCCTGGAGATCCTGCTCAACCTGAAAGGGCTGGCGGTGAGAGTTCAAGGCAAAGACGAAGTTATTCTTACCCTGAATAAATCTGGCATTGGCCCTGTGACCGCTGCCGACATCACCCATGATGGTGATGTCGAAATCGTCAAGCCTCAGCACGTGATTTGCCACCTGACTGATGAGAACGCGGCTATCAGCATGCGTATCAAAGTTCAGCGCGGTCGCGGTTATGTGCCGGCTTCTGCCCGAATTCATTCGGAAGAAGATGAGCGCCCAATCGGTCGTCTGTTGGTTGACGCCTGCTACAGCCCTGTAGAGCGTATCGCCTACAATGTTGAAGCTGCGCGTGTAGAACAGCGTACTGACTTGGATAAGCTGGTCATCGAAATGGAGACCAATGGCACGATCGATCCTGAAGAGGCGATCCGCCGTGCGGCCACCATTCTGGCTGAACAACTTGAAGCTTTCGTTGACCTGCGTGATGTGCGTCAGCCGGAAGTTAAAGAAGAGAAACCGGAATTCGATCCGATCTTGCTGCGCCCTGTTGACGATCTGGAATTGACTGTCCGCTCTGCTAACTGCCTCAAGGCAGAAGCTATCCACTACATCGGTGATCTGGTACAGCGTACCGAGGTTGAGTTGCTGAAAACGCCAAACCTGGGTAAAAAATCTCTTACCGAGATTAAAGACGTGCTGGCCTCACGTGGTCTGTCTCTGGGCATGCGCCTGGAAAACTGGCCGCCGGCAAGCATTGCTGACGAGTAACCGGATCACAGGTTAAGGTTTTACTGAGAAGGATAAGGTCATGCGCCATCGTAAGAGTGGTCGTCAACTGAACCGTAACAGCAGCCATCGCCAGGCTATGTTCCGTAACATGGCCGGCTCTTTGGTTCGTCATGAGATCATCAAGACGACCCTGCCAAAAGCAAAAGAGCTGCGTCGCGTTGTTGAGCCGCTGATTACTCTTGCCAAGACCGACAGCGTAGCTAATCGTCGTCTGGCATTCGCCCGTACTCGTGATAACGAGATCGTGGCAAAACTGTTTAACGAGCTGGGCCCGCGTTTCGCGAGCCGTGCCGGTGGTTACACTCGCATTCTGAAGTGTGGCTTCCGCGCAGGCGACAACGCGCCGATGGCATACATCGAGCTGGTTGATCGTGCTGAGTCTCAAGCAGAAGTAGCAACTGCAGAGTAATCTGTAGACGCGTAAAAAAACCGGGCTTGCCCGGTTTTTTTACGCCCAAATCCCGCCAAATGTGCTCAATTCCCCCGCCGTGCTTAAGATCCCTGCCCCTATCCGTTATGCTAAGACTCATTCAATAGGCTCACTGAGACTGTCTGTTATGGGGTTGCTTGACCAATGGGCGGAACGTCATATCCTTGATGCCCAGGATAAAGGCGAGTTCGACAATCTGCCCGGCCAGGGCCAACCGCTGGTGCTGGACGATGACAGCGCGGTGCCTGCTGAGCTGCGCGCCGGTTACCGTCTGCTGAAAAATTCCGGTTACCTGCCGCCGGCGCTGGAAGATCGCAAAGAGGCGTTGACCGTTGCTCACTTACTGCAAGGGATCAACAGTGAGCATCCGCACTATGTCGATCTCAGCAAGCGCATGGCACTGCTGGAACATCGGTTGCGTCAGGCTGGGATGAGCACCGATTTCTTGCATGGCGAATATCAGCGCGCGCTGGACGGTAAATTCACTCGGGAGGAGAAGTAATGTTCAAGATAGGTCAGTTGGCCAAGCTTGCCGAAGTGACGCCGGATACCGTGCGTTACTATGAAAAGCAGGGCATGATGGATCACAATGTCCGCACAGAGGGCGGTTATCGACTCTACACCGAGCAGGATCTGCAGCGGCTGCGTTTTATTCGCTATGCCAAACAGTTGGGCTTTACTCTGGAAACGATCGCCGAACTGCTGTCGATCCGGGTTGATCCTGAACATCATACCTGCCAGGAGTCGAAGTCGATCGTCGATGCTCGCCTGAGCGAAGTGGAAAGTAAGTTGGCGGAGCTGACTCGCATGCGCGAATCGTTGAAACGCTTGAGCGACGCCTGCTGCGGCACTGCCCATACCAGCAACTATTGTTCTATTCTGGAAGCCTTGGAACAGGGCGCCAGCGATGATAAAGGCAAAAAAGGTTGCTGACGGCACTTTAATTTTTATATTGCCGGCAGTATTATCGGCTCGTTTTATTACCCTACCTTTTACAGGAGCATTATCATGACGAAATATCGTCACACCAAAGGTCAGATTCAAGATAACGCCATTGAGGCGCTGCTGCATGATCCGCTATTCCGTCAGCGGGTAGAAAAGAATGTGAAAGGCAAAGGCAGCTATCGGCGTAAAGAAAAACACAACAAAGGCGGTAACTGGGAGGCCAGTGGTAAACTATCAAGCGATAATTTACCACTGGCCTTCTGGTTTTAAGGCATTAAAAAAGCCACCTTCATCAGGTGGCTTTTTATTGGCATAACCAAACGCTGTCTTACAGTTTTGGCTGCTGTTGCTGGCTCAGCAAATCACGGATCTCCGTCAGCAGTTTCTCTTCTGCGGTAGGTGCCGGCGGCGCTGCGGGCGCTTCTTCCTGTTTGCGGCGCATTTTGTTCATCAATTTAATCGCCAGGAAGATGGCGAAGGCGACAATCACGAAGTCGAATACGGTTTGGATGAATGAACCATAGTTCATTACCACCGCCGGTACGGCGCCCTGAGCTTCGCGTAACACCAGATGGAACTGTTTAAAGTCGACGCCGCCGATCAGTAAGCCCAGTGGTGGCATGATGATATCAGCCACGAAGGACGAAACAATCTTGCCGAATGCAGCACCGATAATCACACCGACGGCCAGATCGACCACGTTGCCGCGCATGGCAAATTCGCGAAACTCTTTCAACATACTCATAGAACGCACCCCTTGCAGAATTAATAACTCAAGTTTAACAAAGCAATTTCCCTTTGCCACAAATGGCGAGAAGTTTTATCTCCTCCCAAGGCAGAGAACAACTACGCAATTATAGACCATCGCCTAATAAATTCGTTCTACAAGAAGAACGGGCTCGGTTGGAACAAGCGTTCAACGTCAGGCACGAATTTCTTGTCGGTAATAAACATGATGACGTGATCGCCCTGTTCGATTTTGCTGTTGCCGTTGGCAATGATCACGTCATCGCCACGCACGATCGCACCGATGGTCGTCCCCGGTGGCAACTTGATATCTTCGACGATGCGGCCGACCACTTTGGACGTGCTTTCATCGCCGTGTGCAATCGCCTCGATCGCTTCCGCCACGCCGCGGCGCAGCGACGAAACGCTGACGATATCCGCTTTGCGCACGTGCCCCAACAGGGCGGAGATGGTCGCCTGCTGCGGTGAAATGGCGATATCAATCACGCTGCCCTGCACCAGGTCGACATAGGCGCGGCGCTGGATCAGCACCATCACCTTCTTGGCGCCCATGCGCTTAGCCAGCATGGCGGACATGATGTTGGCCTCATCGTCGTTGGTGATGGCGATGAAAACATCCACCTGCTCGACGTGCTCTTCGGCCAGCAGCTCCTGATCGGAGGCATCGCCGTAGAATACGATGGTATCGTGCAGCTGTTCGGCCAGTTCGGCGGCGCGTTGCTGATTCCGCTCGATCAGTTTGACGTTGTAGTCTTTTTCCAGTTTGGCGGCCAGGCCGGCGCCGACGTTGCCGCCGCCGACGATCATGATGCGCTTATAGGGTTTTTCCAGCCGCTGCAGTTCGCTCATCACCGCGCGGATATGCTGTGAGGCGGCGACGAAGAAAACTTCATCGCCTGCTTCGATAATGGTCGAGCCCTGCGGACGGATCGGTCTGTCCTGGCGGAAAATAGCGGCGACGCGGGTGTCGATATGCGGCATGTGCTCGCGCATTGAAGAGAGCGCATTGCCGACCAGCGGGCCGCCGTAATAGGCTTTAACCGCGGCGATGCTGACCTTGCCTTCGGCGAAGTTAACCACCTGCAGGGCGCCAGGGTATTCAATCAGCTTGTAGATATAGTCGATGACCAGCTGCTCCGGCGAAATCAGATGGTCGATTGGCACCGCTTCCGGCAGGAACAGTTTTTCCGACTCGCGGATATATTCCGGCGCGCGGATACGGGCGATACGGTTGGGGGTGTTAAACAGAGAATAGGCGATCTGGCAGGCGATCATGTTGGTTTCGTCGGAGTTGGTGACGGCGACCAGCATGTCGGCGTCTTCTGCGCCGGCTTCGCGCAGCACCCGAGGGTGGGAACCATGTCCCTGAACCACCCGCAAATCGAATTTATCCTGTAGTTGGCGCAAGCGGCCGGAATCGGTATCGACGACGGTGATATCGTTGTTTTCACCCACCAGGTTTTCCGCCAGCGTCCCGCCAACCTGACCGGCACCAAGAATAATTATTTTCATCGTGTTCTCTGCTTCACACTGAAAGACTTAGGGCGCGCACGCACGCCCTGAAGCATTACATTTTAATCAGCTTAGCGTAAAAGAAGCCATCGCCGTCCTCGGGATGCGGGATATTCTGTCGCCCTGGCCGTTGCGCATCGCCGGTTTCAACCAGCTTGGCATCGGCGTGGCGTTGCAAGAACGCGGCGATCTGGCTGCTGTTTTCATCCGGCAGGATAGAGCAGGTGGCGTAAACCATCACGCCGCCTGGTTTTAGATGCGGCCAGACGGCTTCCAGAATTTCTGCCTGCAGTGCGGCGAGTTCGGCGATGTCGCGATCGCGGCGCAGCCATTTGATGTCGGGGTGACGGCGGATCACGCCGGTGGCGGAACAAGGCGCGTCCAGCAGGATACGATCGAACTGTTTGTCCCCGCACCACTGCTGCGGAGTGCGGCCATCGCCCAATTTAACCTCTGCGTGCAAACGCAGACGCTGCAGGTTCTCTTTGACTCGCGCCAGGCGCTGTTCGTCGATATCGACCGCCATGACGTGCGCTTTCGGCGCCGCTTCCAGAATATGCGTGGTTTTGCCGCCGGGTGCGGCGCACAGGTCGAGGATCTGTTCGCCGTCTTGCGGATCCAACAGATCGACACACCCCTGGGCTGAGGCATCTTGCACGGTGACCCAGCCTTCGGCGAACCCTGGCAGATCGGTCACGGCGCAAGGCGCCAGCAAACGCACCGCATCGGCATAGTCTGAATGAGTTTCCGCGGCGATGCCGGCGTCGCTCAGCAGCTGCAGATAAGCGTCACGGGTGTGATGCAGGCGGTTGACGCGCAGCCACATCGGCGGTTTCTGGTTATTGGCGTCGACGATCTGTTCCCAGTTGGCGGGATAAGCTTGTTGAATGCGTTTCAGCAACCAGCTCGGGTGCAGATAGCGGCTGTCATTGTTAGAGGCGCGCTGCAGCAGCTCTTCCTGCTGGCGCTGGAATTGCCGCAAGACGCCGTTAATCAGGCCTTTCAACTGCGGCCGTTTCAGCGCCACCGCGCCTTCCACGGTTTCCGCCAACACGGCGTGCGCCGGGATGCGGGTATACAGCAACTGATACAGGCCGACCATCAGCAAGTAGTGCAGCGTACGCTGCTTACCGGTCAGCGGCTTGGCCATCAATTGCTGAATGCACCATTCGAGCTGCGGCAGCACGCGCAACGTGCCGAAACACAGCTCCTGCAGCAATCCGCGATCTTTATCGCTGATGGAGGTTTGCAGCGCCGGCAGGACAGTGCTGAGCGACTGCCCCTGATCCAGCACCTGGCCGATGGCTTTGGCAGCGATGCTGCGGAGATTGTAATTATTTTTCATAGGCTGAAGCTGATAACGATCGGCATTAAGAAAATAACGGCCCGGCGATGAACGGCCGGGCAGTGGAGCGACTTACAGCCGGTTACCCGGGGTAAACCATTCACGACGTGAATTTAAAAGGTCTTGCGCCGACATCGGTTTCTTGCCGGCGGGCTGCAGTTGGATCAGGTTGAGGATACCGTCGGCAGTCGCCACCTGGATACCGTGCTTGTCGGCATGGACAACGGTGCCTGGCTCCGCGTTGGCGCTTTGTGCCAGTACGCTGGCCTGCCACACTTTCACCGGTTGATCGTCGATGGTGAAGTAGCTGACCGGCCAAGGGTTGAAGGCGCGGATGCAGCGCTCCAACTGGGCAGCGGACAGTGTCCAGTCCAGGCGGGCTTCTTCTTTGCTCAGTTTCTCGGCGTAGGTGACCAGCGCTTCGTCCTGCACTTCGCGGGTGGCGCTGCCGTCTGCCATTTGGCGCAGCGTAGTCAACATGCCCTGTGGGCCGAGCTGGGCCAGCTTGTCGTAGAGACTGGCGCTGGTATCGCTGCTCTCAATCTGGCAGGCAATCTTGTGCATCATGTCACCGGTATCGAGACCGACGTCCATCTGCATGATGGTCACGCCGGTTTCGCTGTCACCGGCCCAGAGCGAACGCTGGATCGGCGCCGCGCCGCGCCAGCGAGGCAGCAGCGAGCCATGTACGTTGATGCAACCGAGACGCGGCATATCCAGCACCGCCTGCGGCAGGATCAGCCCGTAGGCCACCACCACCATCACGTCGGCGTTGAGATCGGCCACCAGGCGCTGGTTCTCTTCGGGGCGCAGCGATTTGGGCTGAAATACCGGCAGTTGGTGTTGCTCGGCCAGCACTTTGACCGGGCTTGGCGTCAGCTTGTTGCCGCGGCCCGCCGGGCGGTCGGGCTGGGTAAAAACGCCGACAATCTGGTGCTCAGATGACAACAGCGCGTCAAGATGACGCGCTGCGAAGTCTGGTGTTCCGGCGAAAATAATCCGTAAAGAGTCAGACACGTTGATTTCCTGATCGGTTAGGCGCGGGCTTGAAGCTTGGCCATTTTTTCCAGTTTCTGACGAATGCGCTGACGCTTGAGCGGCGACAGGTAATCGACGAACAGTTTGCCCATCAGGTGATCCATCTCGTGCTGGATGCAGATCGCCAACAGGTCGTCCGCTTCCAGCTCGAAAGGTTTGCCTTCACGATCCAGTGCGCGGATCTTCACCTGCGCGGCGCGCGGCACTAACGCACGCTGCTCGGGAATGGAAAGACAGCCTTCCTCGATGCCGGTTTCGCCGCTTTTTTCCAGCAGCTCCGGGTTGATCAACACCAGGCGCTGATCGCGATTCTCGGAGACGTCGATCACGATAATGCGCTGATGGATATCCACCTGAGTCGCAGCCAGGCCAATGCCTTCCTCTGCGTACATGGTTTCAAACATATCATCCACGATGCGCTGGATATCTGCATTGACTTCTTTTACCGGCGCTGCGACTTTGCGCAGACGCTCGTCTGGGAAATGTAATACCTGCAAGACTGACATATATCTTTAGATCTGTATCCGAGTAATGAACGAGGTTTAACCTCTATTCTAGACATTTCCCGACCTGATTGACAGCATTGTGCACCAATTGCTCAGATTGGTAATACCACCGTTTTTGCTGAGGGAACAGACGATGCGGCCGGAAGAGATCGCTTTACGGATGCGAGGGGTAACGGGGCTGCAGACCGTCGTGGCCAGCCGGATCGTGCAGCAGCTATCGCAAATGGATTGCGAACCACGCCGCGTGCTGCATGAGCTGGGATTGAACGAACGGCAGCAGACGCAGTTCAACCAGTTGGATCCCGGTTATCTGTCGGCTAGCCTGCGTTGGTTGGAGCTGCCGGCGCACCGTATGCTGAACTATGGGGCGGCCGGTTATCCCGAACGCCTGGCCCAGATCGACGATGCGCCGCTATTTTTGCTGATCGAAGGCGATCCTCAGGCGTTGTCGCACCCGCAGCTCGCCATGGTGGGCAGCCGGCAGTTCAGCCACTACGGCGAGCGTTGGGCTCACCATTTCGCCGAGGAATTGGCGCGTTGCGGTTTCACCATCACCAGCGGTTTGGCGATCGGCATCGACGGCATTTGCCATCGCGCGGCGCTGGCGGCCGGTGGCTGCACGATTGCGGTGTTGGGCAGCGGGCTGGGCAATATCTATCCGCGCCGGCACCGCCGGCTCGCGGAGCAGATAGTCGAGCAGGGCGGTGCGGTGATTTCAGATCATTTAGTCACCGACTTGCCTCTGGCCGACCATTTTCCTCGCCGTAACCGTATTATCAGCGGGCTCAGCCAGGGCGTTCTGGTCATAGAAGCCTCGTTGCGCAGCGGTACCCTGGTGACAGCTCGCTATGCGCTGGAGCAGGGGCGTGAGGTATTCGCCTTGCCGGGGCCGTTAGGGAACCCGATGAGCGAAGGCACGCACTGGCTGATCCAACAGGGCGCGCATCTGGTCACCGGGCCGAAAGATATCGCCGAATTGCTGGGAAGCGGCCTCCAATGGTTGCCACTGAACGAAAATACAACTATTTGTGCGTCGCAGGCTGAAGTTGAATTGCCATTTGCCGATGTGTTGGCTAACGTAGGAGATGAGGTGACACCTGTTGACGTCGTCGCTGAACGTGCCGGCCAACCTGTGCCAGTGGTGGTAATCAAGTTACTCGAACTGGAGTTAGCAGGGTGGATCGCAGCTGTACCCGGCGGCTATGTCCGATTAAGGAGGGCAAGCCATGTTCGACGTACTCATGTACTTGTTTGAAACTTATATCCACAATGAACCAGAGATGCGCGTCGATCAGGATCAACTGACCGATGATCTCGCCCAAGCGGGGTTTCATCAGGATGATATCTACAACGCGTTGAATTGGCTTGAGAAGTTGGCTGACCTGCAAGAAGGTCAAAATGCGCCTTACTTTATGGATGCCGATCCGCTGGCGATGCGGATCTATACCGAAGAGGAAAGCGCGCGTTTGGACGCCGGCTGCCGTGGTTTTCTCCTGTTCCTGGAACAGATTCAGGTATTGAACCTCGAAACCCGTGAAATGGTTATCGACCGCGTTATGGCTTTGGATAATGCGGAATTCGATCTCGAAGATCTGAAATGGGTCGTGTTGATGGTGCTGTTTAATATCCCCGGATATGAAAGCGCCTATCAGCAAATGGAAGAACTGTTGTTTGAAGTGAACGAAGGTTATCTGCATTGAGCCGATAACGCGCATAGAAGACGTTATGACAAAAAACGCGATTTTTGCCGCCAGGCAAAATGAACCCTGTCCGGAATGCGGGGCCGAGCTGGTGATCCGTAGCGGTCGCCACGGCCCTTTTCTCGGCTGTTCCCAGTATCCTGAATGCCAATATATTCGGCCGCTGAAAGCACAGGCCGATGGCCATATCGTCAAGGTGTTGGACGGGCAACCGTGCCCGAAATGTCAGGCGACGTTGGTGCTGCGCCAGGGGCGCTATGGCATGTTTATCGGCTGCAGCGATTATCCGCAGTGCGATCACACTGAAGTGATCGATAAGCCTGATGAAACCGCCATTACCTGTCCGCAGTGCGGCCAAGGCAAACTGTTGCAGCGCAAGTCGCGTTACGGCAAGGTTTTCCACTCCTGCGATCGTTACCCGGAATGCCAGTTTGCTCTCAACGTTAAACCCGTCGCCGGTGAATGCGCCTATTGCCATTATCCGCTGCTGATGGAAAAGCGCACGGCAAAAGGCCCCGTCCTGTGCTGTGCCAGCAAGCTGTGCGGGAAACCCGTTGCGACTACAGAATAATCACATCATGAATTCAGAATTAAGCCCGAACCTTTTATCTATCATCGATGCTTTGCATCAACAGCAGGTGATTGCCTATCCCACCGAAGCGGTATTCGGCCTGGGTTGCGATCCCGACAGCGAACAGGCGATCAATGCGCTGCTGGCGTTGAAACAGCGGCCGTGGGAAAAGGGGCTGATTCTGATCGCCGCCGACTATGCGCAGCTTAAGTCTTATATTGACGACAGTACGCTCAGCGAACAGCAGCGCGCGACGATGTTCGCCAGCTGGCCTGGGCCGGTAACCTGGGTATTGCCTGCTCGCCCGGAGACGCCGCGTTTGTTGACCGGGCGTTTCAGTTCACTGGCGGTGCGCGTCAGCGATCATCCGTTGGTGCAGTTGCTGTGCCGGCAGTACGGCAAGCCGCTGGTGTCGACCAGCGCCAATCTCAGTGGGCTGGAACCGTGCCGCAGCGCGGATGAGGTCACACGGCAATTTGGCGAGGCTTTCCCGGTATTGGCCGGCAAGGTAGGCGGCCGTCTTAATCCTTCCGAAATCAGAGATGCTCTGACCGGCGAACAGATCCGTCAGGGCTAGAGGAAATGGGCATGGAGAAGTTTGCGGTATTTGGCAACCCTATCGGCCACAGCAAGTCGCCGCGAATTCATGCGCTGTTCGCAGCCCAGACTGACATAGAGCATCCTTATGGAACAGTGCTGGCGCCGCTGGACGGTTTTGAAATCAGCCTGCAGGAATTTATCCGCGCCGGAGGGCAGGGGGCGAACGTCACGGTGCCTTTCAAGGAGCGAGCTTATTCGGCTGCTTCTGAGCTGAGCGAGCGTGCAGCGATGGCCGGGGCGGTCAATACCCTGAAGGTGTTGCCGAATGGTGGCCTATTGGGGGATAACACCGACGGCATCGGTTTGCTGACCGATCTGCAGCGTCAGCAATTGATCCGGCCGCAGGATCGCATTCTGCTGGTGGGCGCCGGCGGCGCGGCGCGCGGCGTGATCCTGCCGCTGCTGTCTTTCGGCTGCCGGCTCACGATCACCAACCGCACCTTCAGCCGGGCCCAAGAGTTGGGCGACGCTTTCCGGCATCTGGGGGAGATCTCGGCGGTGCCGATGGATCAATTGGGTCAACAAGCTTTTGATCTGGTGATCAATGCGACGGCATCCGGCATCAGTGGAGAGATCCCGGCGTTGCCTACGGGCGTAGTCAACGCGCAAACCCGTTGCTATGACATGTTCTATCAGCAGGGCGTCACGCCGTTCCTAGCCTGGGCGCAGCAGCAAGGGGCAACGGAATATGCCGATGGGCTGGGCATGTTGGTGGGGCAGGCGGCGCATGCTTTCCTGCTTTGGCACGGAGTGATGCCAGAGATCGAACCGGTATTACGCCAGCTGCGCAGCGAACTGGCGGCATAAATCCCCTACCCCGTTCTCTTTATAGGGAACGGGGAGCCCGTCAGATGTCTTCCGACAGGTATTCATCTTTCCAGCGTACATAGTTGTTAGAAGAATAAAGCAATCCCTCCAACTCGGCGGCGGTCAAAGGCCGAACCTGGCGTGCCGGGCTACCCATATAAAGATAGCCGCTGGCCAGGCGTTTGCCCGGCGCTACCAAACTGCCGGCGCCAATCATCACATCGTCTTCTACGACTACGCCGTCCAACAGGATCGATCCCATACCGACCAGCACCCGGTTGCCGATGGCGCAGCCGTGCAGCATCGCTTTATGGCCAACGGTCACGTCTTCTCCAATAAGCAGGGGATAACCGTCGGGGTTATGTTCGGAGCGATGAGTTACATGCAGCACGCTGCCGTCCTGAATATTGCTGCGCGCGCCGATCTTTACCGCATTGACGTCACCGCGAATGGCGACCAACGGCCAGATGCTGACGTCATCCGCCAGATCGACGTCGCCGATCACCACGCTGGAAGGATCGATCAAGACGCGTTGACCGAGTTTGGGTGTGTATTGAAGATAAGAACGTACTGCATCGGACATGGTGCTTGCCTCACGTCGGGATCATATTTACCGGCAATACTAGACCCTGGCGATGGAATTACAACCAGTCGCCGCGCCGGATCCTGCGGAAAATGGCCCTGATCGCACAAGATCCACCCGGAAGGGCTGAAAAGTGTGCAAACGGAAAGAAAAGATCAAAAAAGGGGTTGTGCAAAAAACTCGGATCCCTATAATGCGCCTCCATCGACACGGCGCAAGTGATTCACTTCACACAGCGGCCGGGAAGAAAGAGAAAAAATCC
>NZ_JBQEOW010000023.1:0-17458 GCF_052045405.1 Serratia sp. 22278
GCTTCATAGATCATGCCCGGCTGCCGTTCGATGAAATGGCTCAATGCGTCGGCGCGCTGCGGTTGGTAATGCTCAACCGGCATCCGCATCGGGCTGGGCGTCGGCTGGTCGACGCTGGTGGCCGCCGAACTGATCGCCGCCACGCGCGGCCTGGGATTTATGGTGCAATCCGCCGGTGAGTTTTTGGCGACCGACGTAGTGTTGGCCGGCATCGGCGTGATTGCGGTGATTGCATTTGGGTTGGAGCTGGGGCTGCGCGCCCTGCAGCGCCGACTGACCCCGTGGCATGGAGTACAGCAATGAACGAACGTCTGAATATCACCCCGCTGGGGCCTTACATCGGGGCGCTGGTGGAAAACGTCGAGTTGGCCCGGCCGCTGGGCGACGGCCAGTTTGAACAGCTTTATCATGCGCTGCTCAAGCATCAGGTGCTGTTCTTCCGCAACCAGCCGATCACGCCGCTGCAGCAGCGCGATCTGGCCGGCCGCTTCGGCGATCTGCACATCCATCCGGTCTATCCGCACGCCACCGACGTGGAAGAGATCATCGTGCTCGATACCCACGACGACAACCCGCCGGACAACGACAACTGGCACACCGACGTGACCTTTATCGAGAACCCGCCGCTGGGAGCGATCCTGGCGGCCAAGACGCTGCCTGCCACCGGCGGCGATACGCTGTGGGCCAGCGGCATCGCCGCCTATGAGGCGCTGTCGGCGCCGTTCAGAACGCTGCTCGCGGGGCTGCGCGCGGAGCATGATTTCACCAAGTCGTTCCCGGAGCACAAGCATCGCGGCAGTGAAGAGGAGCATCAGCGCTGGCAACTGGCGGTGCAGAAAAACCCGCCGCTGCTGCATCCGGTGGTGCGTACCCATCCGGTCAGCGGCCGGCAGGCGCTGTTCGTCAATGAAGGGTTCACCACGCGGATCGTCGATCTGGCGCCGAAGGAGAGCGACGCTTTGCTGAACTTCCTGTTTGCTCACATCACCAAACCGGAGTTTCAGGTGCGCTGGCGATGGCAGGAAAATGACGTGGCGATCTGGGATAACCGCGTGACGCAGCACTACGCCAACGCGGATTATCTGCCGCAGCGGCGCATCATGCACCGCGCGACCATTCTGGGGGATAGGCCTTTTTACAAAGCCTGAGGCTTAGGCGTCGAACGCCTGCGTTAACTGCTCCAGCTGTTCCTGCGCATCCAGCCAGGTCATTTCCGTCTCTTCCAGCGCGGATTTGGCCTGGCTTTGCTTTTGCAGGCAGTCGGTCAGTTCGGCCTTGCGGCTGATGTCGTACAGCGCGGGATCCGCCAACTGCTCTTCCACCGCCGCCAGCTCGGCGCCCAGTTTTTCCATCTGCTGTTCCAGCTTGGCGATCTGCTTGCGCAGCGGTTGGGTTTGCGTACGGAACTCCGCCTCGCGGCGTTTTTGATCCTTGCGCGCCTGCGCGCTGTTGCCGCCGCTCTCTTTTTCCGGTGCGTCCTGCTGGCTTTCCTGGCGCTGCAGGTCGACAAGCCACTGCTGGTAGTCGTCGAGATCGCCCTCGAAAGGCTCGACCTGACCGTCGTGTACCAGGTACAGATCGTCGGTAGTGGAACGCAGCAGGTGACGGTCGTGCGATACCACCACCAACGCGCCTTCGAAATCGATCAGCGCCTCGGTCAGCGCCTGACGCATGTCGAGATCCAGGTGGTTGGTCGGTTCATCGAGCAGCAGCAGGTTAGGGCGCTGCCAGACGATCAGCGCCAGCACCAGCCGCGCCTTCTCGCCGCCGGAGAAACGTTCGGTCACTTCGCTGACCTTGTCGCCCTGGAAGCCGAAACCGCCCAGGTAATCCCGCAGCTGCTGCTCAAGCACCCGTGGGGCGATGCGGCTTAGGTGCTGCAACGGCGATTCGTCGGCGCGCAGGAATTCCAGCTGGTGCTGGGCGAAGTAACCCAGCTTGATGCCTTTCGCCAGACCTATCTCGCCGCTCAGCGGCTCAAGGGTGCCGGCCAGCAGTTTGATCAGCGTCGATTTCCCGGCGCCGTTGCGGCCGAGCAGGCCAATGCGCGAGCCGGGCACCAGGTTCAGCTTGATTGATTTCAGGATCACTTTATCGCCATATCCGGCGCTGACTTTTTCCATGCGCAGCAGCGGGTTCGGCAGGCTTTCCGGCGGACGGAAGCTGAAGGTGAACGGGTTGTCGACGTGCGCCGGGGCGATCAGCTCCATGCGCTCCAGCATCTTGATGCGGCTCTGCGCCTGCTTGGCCTTGGTGGCCTGCGCGCGGAAACGGTCGATATAGCTTTGCAGGTGCGCCACTTTTTCTTGCTGATGCTGATAAAGCGACTGTTGCTGCGCCAATTTGGTGGCGCGCTGGCGCTCGAACGACGAGTAGTTGCCGGTGTATTCGTTCAGGGTCTGCTGTTCGATATGCAGGATTTTGTCGACAATCGGATCGAGGAAGTCGCGATCGTGCGAGATCAGCACCAGCGTGCCGGGATAGTTTTTCAGCCAGCGCTCCAGCCAGATCACCGCATCGAGATCCAGGTGGTTGGTTGGTTCGTCGAGCAGCAGGAGGTCGGAACGGCACACCAGCGCCTGCGCCAGGTTAAGACGCATACGCCAGCCGCCGGAAAAGTCGCGCACCGGGCTTTGCAACTGTTCGTTGGAGAAGCCGAGACCGTGCAGCAGGCTGGCGGCGCGGGAGCGGATGGTCCAGGCGTCGATGGCGTCCAGCTTGCCGTGCAGGGTGGCGATGGCGTGGCCGTCGTTGCGATCGTTGGCCGCCTGCAACTCGGCTTCAAGCTGGCGAAACTCGCGGTCGCCGTCGATAACATACTCGATCGCCGGCACGTCCAGCGCCGGCGTCTCCTGGTTGACCCAGGCCAGCGCCCAGTTGCCGGGGAAGGTGAAGCTGCCGCCGTCCGCCGCGATCTCGCCCTTCAGCAGTGACAACAGCGTGGATTTGCCACAGCCGTTTTTGCCCACCAGGCCGACCTTCTGACCTGGATTAACCGTCGCCGTGGCGTTGTCCAGCAGGACGCGGATGCCGCGTCGGATTTGTAGCGAGGAGAATACAATCATAAAGCGCCGTATGTTCAGAGTATGTTAAATTATCATTAAGGTAACAGAACGCGCACCGCGCGCTGTTTTTGTCTTTGCGATGCATGGTAACGGAAAACCGCTACCCTGACGACGCTTTGGAGGGGAATGATGTCGCAGCCGCCCAAGGTCTTGCTGCTGTATGCCCATCCGGAATCTCATGACTCGGTGGCGAACCGGGTTTTGCTTCGACCGGCGCAGCAGTTGGAACATGTCACCGTGCACGATCTCTACGCGCACTATCCTGATTTTTTTATCGATATCCATCACGAACAACAGCTGCTGCGTGAGCATCAGGTCATCGTGTTTCAGCACCCTCTGTACACCTACAGCTGCCCGGCGCTGCTGAAGGAGTGGCTGGATCGCGTGCTGGCGCGCGGCTTCGCCAGCGGCGTGGGCGGCAATGCGCTGGCGGGCAAATACTGGCGCTCGGTGATCACCACCGGCGAGCCGGAAGGCGCCTACCGCACCGGCGGTTATAACCACTATCCGATGGAAGATATCCTGCGGCCGTTCGAGTTGACCGCCGGGATGTGCCATATGCACTGGTTGACGCCGTTCGTGGTCTATTGGGCGCGGCGGCAAAAGCCGGAGGTGCTGCGCAGCCACGCGGACGCCTACGGGGAATGGCTGAGCCACCCGCTGCCGCATGGAGGGCGGTGATCATGGAAGGATCGACCTTACTGACCGCCATTTTGCTGTTCCTGTTCGCCGCGGTGGTGACGGTGCCGATCGCTCGTCGTCTGGGGATTGGCGCGGTGCTGGGCTATCTGATCGCCGGCATCGCCATCGGCCCGTGGGGGTTGGGCTTCATTCGCGACGTCGATGAGATCCTGCACTTCTCCGAGTTGGGCGTGGTGTTCCTGATGTTCATCATCGGCCTGGAGCTGAATCCCAGCAAGCTGTGGGAGCTGCGGCGCTCGATTTTCGGCGCCGGCGCCGGCCAGGTGTTGATCACCGCGGCGGTGCTGGGCGCACTGCTGTACCTGACGCACTTCGCCTGGCAGGCGGCGGTGATCGGCGGTATCGGCCTGGCGATGTCTTCCACCGCCATGGCGCTGCAGCTGATGCGCGAAAAGGGCATGAACCGCAACGAAGGCGGACAGCTGGGTTTCTCGGTGCTGCTGTTCCAGGATATGGCGGTGATCCCGGCGCTGGCGTTGATCCCCATTCTGGCCGGCGCCGGCGGCACCAGCGACGACTGGGCGAAGATCGCGCTCAAGGTGGCGGCGTTTGGCGGCATGTTGATCGGCGGCCGTTTCCTGCTGCGGCCGCTGTTCCGCTATATCGCCGCTTCCGGCGTGCGCGAGATCTTCACTGCCGCGGCGCTGTTGCTGGTGCTCGGCTCGGCGCTGTTTATGGAGACGCTTGGCCTGTCGATGGCGCTCGGCACCTTCATCGCCGGGGTGCTGTTGGCGGAGAGCGAATACCGCCACGAGCTGGAGATTTCTATCGAGCCGTTTAAAGGGCTGCTGCTGGGGCTGTTCTTTATCTCGGTGGGCATGGTGTTGAATATCGGCGTGCTCTACACCCATCTGGCCGAGGTGTTGATCGGCGTGTTGGCGCTGGTGGCGGTCAAATCCGGCGTGCTCTACGGGGTGTCGCGGCTGTTCGGCCTGCGTAGTTCGGTGCGCCTGCAGTTTGCCGGCGTGCTCAGCCAGGGCGGCGAGTTTGCCTTCGTGCTGTTTTCTGCGGCGGGCGCGCAAAAGGTGCTGCAGCCGGATCAACTCTCTTTGCTGCTGGTGGTGGTGACGCTGTCGATGATGACCACGCCGCTACTCATGCAGGCCATCGACCGCATTTTGGCGCGCCGCTACAACGCCAAAGGCGAAGACGAGGAGACGCCGTACGTAGAGGACGACGATCCGCAGGTGATCATCGTTGGCTTCGGGCGTTTCGGCCAGGTGATCGGCCGCCTGTTGATGGCCAACAAAATGCGCATTACCGTACTGGAACGCGATGTCAGCGCCGTCGGCGTGCTGCGGCGTTACGGATATCAGGTTTATTACGGCGACGCCACCGAGCTGGAGCTGTTGCGCGCGGCGGGCGCCGAAAAGGCCAAGTCGATCGTGATCACCTGCAATGAGCCGGAAGACACCATGGAGATCGTGCGGTTGTGCCAACAGCACTTCCCGAATCTGAGCATTCTGGCGCGGGCACGCGGCCGCGTGGAGGCGCATGAGCTGCTGCAGGCGGGCGTGAAACAGTTCAGCCGCGAAACCTTCTCCAGCGCGCTGGAACTGGGGCGCAAGGCGTTGATGGAGTTGGGCATGCACCCGCATCAGGCCTTCCGCGCCCAGCAGCATTTCCGCCGCCTGGATATGCGCATGCTGCGTGAACTGATGCCGCCGCATCAGGGCGACGTGGCGCAAATTTCCCGCGTGAAAGAGGCGCGGCGCGAGCTGGAAGAGCTGTTCCATCGCGAAATGCAAAAAGAAAGTCGCCAGTTCGACGGCTGGGACGAATACGAATAAGCGGGAGCATAACGATGTCTGCAACACGTAAGAGATTTATCGCCGGGGCGGTGTGCCCGAGCTGTAGCGCCATGGATACGTTGGCGGTATGGCGGGAGGATCAGGTGGAAGTGGTGGAGTGCGTCAAGTGCGGCCACCATCAGCGCCAGACCGAACAACAGGTGGAAAAACACGTTCGCCCGCAAGAGCAGGTGATCGGCATTTTCCAGCCGAAGTAGCGTTTTTTTATCCCGGAGGGTACAGCGAGGCAGATTTCCGTTACAATCTGTCCGGAAAAGGCGCGCATCCCGATAACGGTGCGCGTCCTAGTAGCCAACGGTAGGAGATATCATGAAAGTAGCAAAAGACTTGGTGGTCAGCCTGGCTTACCAAGTACGTACAGAAGACGGTGTTTTGGTTGATGAGTCTCCGGTGAGCGCACCGCTGGACTATCTGCACGGGCATGGTTCTCTGATCGCAGGTCTGGAAAAAGCGCTCGAAGGCCACGACGTTGGCGATCGTTTTGACGTTCACGTCGGCGCGAACGACGCGTACGGCAACTACGACGAAAACCTGGTGCAGCGCGTACCGAAAGACGTCTTCATGGGCGTTGACGAACTGCAGGTCGGCATGCGTTTCCTGGCTGACACCGATCAGGGCCCGGTACCGGTTGAAATCACCGAAGTTGACGGTGACCACGTGGTGGTTGACGGCAACCACATGCTGGCCGGCCAAAACCTGAACTTCAACGTGGAAGTTGTCGCGATCCGCGAAGCGACCGCAGAAGAGCTGGCGCACGGTCACGTACACGGCGAGCACGACCATCACCACGAGCACGGTGAAGGCTGCTGCGGCGGTCATGGCCACAGCCACGATCACGACCATGGTCACGACCACGGTAAAGGCGGTTGCGGTAACGGCGGTTGCGGCTGCCACTAAGCAGAACGCAATCCCGAGACAAGAGGGCGGCCATTGGCTGCCCTTTTTTATGCGCGGCGCACCAGGCGCCGAACGGCACAACAGGACATGCCATGGCCACCATGAAAGACGTTGCGCGCCGCGCCGGCGTTTCCACGGCCACCGTCAGCCGGGTGATCAATAATACCGCCTACGTTGAACCGGTGACCCGCGAACGCGTCGAGAAAGCGATGCGCGAGTTTAACTACCACCGCAACGCCGCCGCGCTGGCGCTGGCGAAAAGAAGCGGCAATATGCTGGGGTTGCTGACCGGCAACCTCGACGATCCGTTTTTCTCACGCCTGGCGCGGGGCGTGGAAGACATCACGCGGCAGGCCGGCGTGCGTTTGATGTTGTGCAGCGGCGGGCATCAGGCCGAACTGGAAAAAAGCGGCCTCGACTTTCTCATCAATCAGGGATGCGAAGCCATTGTGGCGCACGTCACGCGCATGGGAGAAGAGGAGCTGCTGCGCTACGCCGCCCACACGCCCGCGCTGGTGCTGATCAATCGCTACCTGCCGGCCATCGCCAATCGTTGTATTTGGCTCGACAATGCCAAGGCGGCGCAGGCGGCGACCAAGCTGCTCATTCGTCAGGGGCATCGGAGAATCGCCTGCGTGACGACGGATCTGCCGATCGACGACCGCGCGCAGCGGTTAGCGGGTTACCGCCAGGCCATGGCCGCCGGCGGCATTGAGGTGCCCGGCAGCTGGATCATCAGCGTGCCCTTTAATGAAAGAGGGGGCGAACTGGCGGCCGAGCGCGTGCTGGCCAGCGACCAACGCTTCACCGCCGCAGTGACGTTCAACGACGTGATGGCCGCCGGCATGATGCGCACCTGCCACCAACGGCAAGTTCCGTTGCCTGAAGCGCTGTCGATCGTCGGTTTTGACGACATTGCCCTGGCGAAATACCTCCACCCCGCGTTGACCACCGTGCATTACCCCATAGAGAAAATGGCCCGACGTGCCGCGCGTCTGGCGCTACAAATCCACAGCGGCAGCGACGTCGCGCCGCAGAACAACCGCTTTTCGGCTGAACTTATCCTGCGAGACTCCGTCGCCGATGGTGAGAGGCCTGAGCAAAGCAAGCGCGGCGAATGAGAGGCGGTTCACATAACGCCATCTCATGAAACCGATTACATGGCCAGTGGCCTGCGCTCACATCCTCCGATTACCGAAGCCATTACGCTGTTGCAGTACCCCCTCTTCAACAGGAGCCGTATATGGATAATAAGAAAACGCTCAACCTTGGGCTGGCGACGCTGCCGATTGTGGCCATGCTGTTGCTGCTCATCATCGGCTATGGCCAGTTTGGCCTGCGCATTGAACCGCTGCTGCTGGTTTCCGCCGCCATCGCCGCCGCGTTGGCCTGGTGGCAAGGCTACCGCTGGGATGACATCATCGAGGCCATCGTGGCCAAGCTGGCTAAGGCGATGCCGGTGATCATGATCCTGATCTGCGTGGGCGGCCTGATCGGCACCTGGATGATCAGCGGCACAATCCCTTACATGGTGTATTGGGGGCTGAAGCTGATTAGCCCGCAATACATTCTGATCGCCGCGTTCTTCATCACCAGCGTGATCTCGGTGTGCACCGGCACCTCGTGGGGGGCGGCCGGCACCGTGGGCGTGGCGCTGATGGGCGTGGCCGCCGGTCTGGACGTGCCGCTGGCTGCCGCGGCCGGGGCTGTGGTGTCCGGCGCCTACTTCGGCGACAAAATTTCGCCGTTGTCCGATTCGACGAACTTCGCGGCTATCGTCGCGGATACCGATCTCTACAGCCATATCCAGCATCTGATGTACACGACGCTGCCGAGCTTCATCCTGGCCGCCGTGGTGTACCTGATCGCCGGCCACACCGGCGCGGTGGGCAGCGTGGCAACGCCGGAAAAAGTGACCGAAATCGTCAGCGCGCTTGAGGGGTTGTACCATTTCAATCTGCTGTTGATCCTGCCGCCGGTGCTGGTGCTGTGGGGCGCGGTGACCAAACGGCCGGTGATCCCCGTCATGCTGGCCGCCTGCGCGCTGGCGATCGCCATCGGCGTCGCGCTGCAGGGTTTTAGCCTGCAACAGGGGCTGAATGCGTTGATGGACGGTTTCAATCTGTCGATGTTCGCCAGCCAGGGCCATAACGTCGAAGGGATTGTCGACGATGTGCCGCGCCTGCTGAACCGCGGCGGCATGTTCTCGATGATGAGTACGATCCTGCTGGTGTTCTGCGCCTTTTCCTTCGCCGGCGCCTTGACGCTGACCGGCGCGCTGACGGTGATCATCAGCCGGCTGCTGAAAGTGGTGCACACCACCGGTCAACTGATCGCCGCTACCGTTGCCACCACCATCCTGGTGACCGGCGCGACCAGTGACGGCAAGCTGGCGCTGCTGATCCCGGCGGAGCTGTTCAAAGGCGCCTATCGACGCATGGGGCTGGACAACAAAAACCTGTCGCGCACCGTCGAAGATGCGGGCACCGTTATCGAGCCGCTGATCCCGTGGACGGCCGCCGGTATTTACATGGCGACCACGCTGGGAGTCAGCACGCTCGATCTGCTGCCGTGGGCGATCCAATGTTATGCCGCGGTGGTGTTCGCCCTGATTTATGGGTTCACCGGCTTCGGTATCGCCAAACTTCAACCTCAGAACGACTTGCAGCGTAAGGAAGCCTGACATGACGAGTCATTTCAACGCCATCATCGATCGCCACAACACCAGCTCCGTGAAGTGGGACTTCATCGACCGCTATCTGCAACTGGATGGCAGCGAACTGTTGCCGATGTGGGTGTCCGATTTCGATTTTCCATGTCCGCCAGAGGTGCAACAGGCGCTGCATCAGCGGGTGGAGCACGGCGTCTTTGGCTACAGCGAACGCGACGACGCCTACTATCAGGCGGCGATCGACTGGTTCGCCAAGCGGCACGACTTGCCGCTGCGGCGCGAGTGGTTTACGTCGATTGAAGGGGTGGTGCCCGGATTGGCGATGCTGATCCAACTGCTCAGCAAGCCGGGGGACGGCGTGGTGGTGCAGGGGCCGTATTATGGCTCGTTCGCCAAGATAGTCACCATGAACGGCCGAGAGGTGCTTGAGGATCCTCTGTTGGAAACTCCGCAGGGATATCGGATCGATTTCGACCAGTTGGCTGCCTGTCTGGCGCAGCGTAAACCGCCGCTGTTGTTGCTGTGCAATCCGCACAATCCGACAGGCCGTTGCTGGCGCCGCGATGAACTGGAGCGGCTCATGGCGCTTTGCCATGCCCACGACGTCACGGTGATCTCCGATGAAATTTGGGCCGATCTGCTGCTGCCCGGCGAGACGTTTACGTCGGTGTTGCACCTGGACGAGAAATATCGCGAGCGAGCGATTGCGGCGACGTCCGCCAGCAAAACCTTCGGCCTTTCCTCGCTGCGCATTTCGAATTTCCTGATCCCCAACGCCCGGCTGCGGCAGGGGTTTGTCGATCGGCTGAACGCCCACGGGCTGGATGTATTCAACGCGCTGTCGATGACGGCGGCGACCGCGGCCTATCAACGGGGCGCTGCCTGGCTTGATGAGCTGCTCGGCTACCTGGCGGAGAATCGGCGTTGGTTTGAGCGGGCGCTGGCGGCCGCCGCGCCCTGGTGCTCGATGACCCAGGCTGAAGGGACCTATCTCGCCTGGCTGGATTGCCGTGCACTGGGTTTGAACGATGCTGACTTACAGCAGGCGCTGGTGGCGGTGGCGAAGCTGGCGCCGTCGATGGGCAGCGGTTTCGGCCCGCAGGGGAGCGGTTTTATCCGCATCAACCTGGGGTGCCCGCGCCGGTATCTCGAGCGTGCCGTCGAAGGGCTGGCACGCCTGAAGTAACCGTACAGCGGGCCCTCAATAGTGCGGCGGAGGGGTTTCTTCCGATTGCGAGGCGATCATTGAGGTTTGGGTCGAGCGCAGCTTGTCGGTCAACATGCGCAGGTGTTCACGCATCTTCAGCATTTCCATTTGATGCTGGATGACGGTCTGGTTGAGCTCTTCGATGGTGAGCTCTTGGAAGGCCTGACGGCTCTCCAGTTCTTCAAGCCGTTGTAGCAGGCGTTGAATGTCGGCGTTGTGCATGAGGCTACCTCTGACGCGATAAAATCCTGATTCGGCGCTATGGTAACAGCTGACGCCGGGTTTGCTCGCGCTATTTCTCCAGGCGGCGCGCAACGTTGCGATCGGCAGTGTAAAGTGCTGAAAAGTTGCACGCCCGATACGCCGTTTTTTGCTAACCTCGCCGAATATTCTGCAAGAAAAATCTGATTTATCATGCGAGTAGCACGCAGGGGGAAACTTCTTGGCAAAGCGGGAGTCACACTTTGACTCGATTGGTTACCTGTGCGACTGTTTTGTTTTGTTTCAGGCAGCTATAGTAGCCCGGTTATCTTACCTAATGATTGTTTGGGGCATTGCTTCAGACACTGGAGAAATGGATGAAATCTTTGTTTAAAGTCACGCTTCTGGCAACCACCATGGCTTTTGCTCTGAATGCGACCCAGGTCATGGCAGCCGATGCCGCCAAACCGGCAGAAGCCGCTAAACCAGCAGACGCGGCGGCAGCACCGAGCACCGGCAAGTTCAAAAACGACGACGAGCAAGCCGCTTACGCACTGGGTGCGTCTCTCGGCCGTTACATGGACAACTCTCTGAAAGAGCAAGAGAAGCTGGGCATCAAGCTGGACAAAGATCAGCTGATCGCCGGCGTTCAGGACGCGTTCGCCAACAAGAGCAAGCTGAATGACGCCGACATCGAGAAGACCCTGCAGGGCTTCGAAGCGCGCGTGAAGGCTTCCGCTCAGGCGAAGATGGAACAGGACGCCAAGGACAACGAAACCAAAGGCGCCAAGTACCGCGACAGCTTCGCTAAAGAAAAGGGCGTGAAGAAAACTGAATCCGGCCTGCTGTACCAGGTAGAGAAACCGGGCGCGGGTGAAGCGCCGAAAGACAGCGACACCGTGGTAGTAAACTACAAGGGCACCCTGACCGACGGTACCGAGTTCGATAACTCCTACACCCGCGGCGAGCCGCTGTCGTTCCGTCTGGACGGCGTGATCCCTGGCTGGACCGAAGGCCTGAAGCACATCAAGAAAGGCGGCAAAATCAAGCTGGTGATCCCGCCGGCATTGGCCTACGGCAAAACCGGCGTTCCGGGCATCCCGGCTAACTCCACGCTGGTGTTCGACGTTGAGCTGCTGGACGTGAAAGCGGCGCCGAAAGCCGACGCTAAAGCCGAAAAACCGGCTGACGCGAAAGCAGACGCCAAAGCGAAATAATCTCGTCGCTCTGTTTGCCACCGCCGCGGATGCCCTCCGCGGCGGTTTTCATTTCGGCCGCCGCCGCCTCTCTCTCCATTGAACGCTTGACGCCTGCCGGGCATCGGGCTTAACGTCAATACCACGCGCAAACGCAAGGACTTTGCTCCGGTCGCTTTGCTAGACTAATAATTCTGACTTATCAGTCATGCGTCTGCCCCTTAGGGCGTGTACCTAAAATTGTTCCCGGCCGCCTCGCCCGCGGATGTCATCGTGCCGTTTATGCTGCTCTCAGCCAGCCGCGCTGCGGCGTGCCGACGACGGCAGCGATCCGGTCCGAGCGGTTTTAGCTGCGCCCCCTGGCACAGGCGATCTATGAGGGTGGTATCTTCGATGTCGAATTCGCTTTTATCCAGCGAAGCCAGCGAACTTGATTTGCTGAATGAACGTCCGTTTACTCAAACGGATCATGAAATCCTGAAATCCTATGAAGCGGTGGTCGATGGGCTGGCGATGTTGATCGGCGGCCACTGCGAGATCGTATTACACGCGCTGGAAGATCTGAACAGCTCAGCGGTGCGCATCGCCAACGGGGAACATACCGGGCGTAAAATCGGTTCGCCGATCACCGACCTGGCGCTGCGCATGCTGCACGACATGGCCGGCGACGACAGCAGCGTGTCGAAAGCCTACTTCACCCGTGCCAAGAGCGGCGTGCTGATGAAGTCGGTGACCATCGCCATTCGCAATCGCGAACAGCGGGTAATCGGTTTGTTGTGCATCAACATGAACCTCGATGTGCCGTTCTCGCAGATCATGCAGACCTTTATGCCGCCGGCCACGCAGGACGTGCCGTCGTCGGTGAATTTCGCGTCTTCAGTCGACGATCTGGTGGCGCAGACGCTGGAGTTCACCATCGAAGAGGTGAATGCCGATCGCTCGGTATCCAATAATGCCAAGAACCGCCAGGTAGTGCTCAACCTCTATGAGAAAGGCATCTTCGACATCAAGGATGCGATCAATCAGGTGGCGGATCGCCTGAATATCTCCAAACACACCGTGTATTTGTACATCCGCCAGTTCAAGAGCGGCGATCTGTTGGGAAGCGACCGTTGATGCTCGATTATTGTCTGTTGGTCACCGGCCCGGCTTACGGCACGCAGCAGGCCAGCAGCGCCTATCAGTTCGCGCTGGCCCTGCTGGCGAAAGGGCACCGGCTTTCCAGCGTCTTTTTCTACCGTGAAGGGGTGTTGAACGCCAACCAGCTGACCGCGCCCGCCAGCGATGAGTTCGACCTGGTGCGCGGTTGGGCGCAGCTGGCTCAGCAACACGGCGTGGCGCTCAACGTCTGCGTGGCCGCCGCGTTGCGCCGCGGCGTCACCGACGAGCGGGAGGCGGCGCAGCAGGGGCTGGCAAGCGCCAACCTGCAGCCCGGTTTTACCCTGAGCGGGCTGGGTTCCCTGGCCGAAGCGTCGCTAAGTTGCGACCGTCTGGTACAGTTCTGAGGATAGGATGAAACGAGTCGCTTTTGTTTTCACCCATGGGCCGCACGGCGGCGCCAGCGGCAGGGAAGGGCTGGATGCGCTGCTCGCCACGTCGGCGCTCAGTGAAGATGTGGGGGTGTTTTTTGTCGGCGATGGCGTATTGCAGCTGTTGCCGGGCCAGCAACCGGAAAAGATTTTGGCGCGCAATTACATTGCCACCTTCGGCGTGCTGCCGCTGTATGACGTGGAGCGGTGCTATCTGTGCCAGGCTTCACTGCAGGAACGCGGATTGAGCCAGGTGAACGATTGGGTGCTGGATGCGGAAGTACTGGCGCCGGACGAACTGCGCCGCGAGCTTGCCGGCTACGACGCCGTGATGACGTTTTAGGATCCTCTGATGCTGTATACCCTGAGCCATTCGCCAAACCAATGTGACTTACCTGCGCTGCTGCGCCTGACGGCGGAGGGCGACGCGCTGCTGCTGTTGCAGGACGGCGTGCTTGCAGGCCTTGCCGGCAGCGCCCATCTTGAATTGCTGCTCGCCGCCCCCATATCCCTTTATGCGTTGCAGGACGACCTGGAAGCCCGGGGATTGGTTGGTCATTTTTCGCACAAAATCACTGTCGTCGGCTATAATCACTTCGTTGAATTAACCGAACAACACCGCAGCCAAATGGCCTGGTAATGAGAGTGATGTTGTATATTTCTTGACACCCATACTGGTCAGCCCTAAAATTCTGCGTCCTCGTACTTTGCCAATAGTGCATACGAGGGGATTTATCACATGTTTACGAAGCTAGTACGAAGCAAAAACCAGGAGCTTTTTTAATGGCAACAATTAACCAGCTGGTTCGCAAACCACGCTCTGTGAAGGCTGCTAAAAGCAACGTTCCAGCGCTGGAAGCCTGCCCGCAGAAACGTGGCGTATGCACCCGCGTATACACCACTACCCCGAAAAAACCAAACTCCGCACTGCGTAAAGTTTGCCGTGTGCGTTTGACCAACGGTTTCGAAGTGACTTCCTACATCGGTGGCGAAGGCCACAACCTGCAGGAACACTCCGTAATCCTGATCCGTGGCGGTCGTGTAAAAGACTTGCCAGGTGTGCGTTACCACACCGTCCGTGGTGCACTTGACTGCTCCGGTGTTAAAGACCGTAAGCAAGCTCGTTCCAAGTACGGCGTGAAGAAGCCAAAGGCTTAATGGTTCTCCGTTAAGTAAGGCCAAACGTTTTAACTTTAATGTCAAAATAAACTCGTAGAGTTTTGGACAATCCTGAATTAACAACGGAGTATTTCCATGCCACGTCGTCGCGTAATCGGCCAACGTAAAATCCTGCCAGATCCTAAGTTCGGATCTGAGCTGCTGGCCAAATTTGTAAATATCCTGATGGTAGACGGTAAAAAATCTACTGCAGAAGCAATCGTCTATACCGCGCTGGAGACCCTGGCTCAGCGTTCTGGTAAAGATCACCTGGAAGCTTTCGAAGTCGCTCTCGACAACGTTCGCCCGACTGTAGAAGTTAAGTCGCGTCGCGTTGGCGGTTCTACTTATCAGGTACCAGTTGAAGTCCGCCCGGTTCGTCGTAATGCTCTGGCAATGCGTTGGATCGTTGATGCTGCACGTAAACGCGGTGATAAATCCATGGCTCTGCGCCTGGCGAACGAGCTGTCTGACGCAGCAGAGAACAAAGGTTCTGCTGTTAAGAAGCGTGAAGACGTTCACCGTATGGCCGAAGCCAACAAGGCGTTCGCCCACTACCGCTGGTAATCACCCGGCTGTAGTCATGCTAACCAAGCGGGCGCGTCAAATCGGCCCGCTTGGGTTAACTGAACTTGAACGCCCTAGGAATAGAGGAATCAAATGGCTCGTACAACACCCATTGCACGCTACCGTAACATCGGTATCAGTGCTCACATCGACGCCGGTAAAACCACCACTACCGAACGTATTCTGTTCTACACCGGTGTAAACCACAAAATCGGTGAAGTTCATGACGGCGCTGCCACCATGGACTGGATGGAACAGGAGCAGGAGCGTGGTATTACCATCACTTCTGCAGCGACTACTGCCTTCTGGTCTGGTATGGCCAAGCAGTTCGAACCGCATCGCGTAAACATCATCGACACCCCAGGGCACGTTGACTTCACCATCGAAGTAGAACGTTCCATGCGTGTGCTGGATGGCGCGGTAATGGTTTACTGTGCTGTTGGTGGTGTTCAGCCACAGTCTGAAACCGTATGGCGTCAGGCTAACAAATACAAAGTGCCACGTATCGCGTTCGTTAACAAAATGGACCGCATGGGCGCTAACTTCCTGAAAGTTGTTGGCCAGATCAAATCTCGTCTGGGCGCCAACCCTGTTCCTCTGCAGCTGGCTATCGGCGCAGAAGACAAATTCACCGGCGTTATCGACCTGGTGAAGATGAAGGCGATCAACTGGAACGAAGAAGACGCAGGCGTAACCTTCGAATACGAAGACGTGCCGGCTGACATGATGGATCTGGCTGAAGAATGGCGCCAGAACCTGATCGAGTCCGCTGCGGAAGCTTCCGAAGAGCTGATGGAAAAATACCTGGGCGGCGAAGAGCTGACCGAGGAAGAAATCAAATCCGCTCTGCGTCAGCGCGTGCTGAACAACGAAATCATCCTGGTTACCTGTGGTTCTGCGTTCAAGAACAAAGGCGTACAGGCGATGCTGGATGCGGTAATCGAATACCTGCCGGCACCAACTGACGTTCCTGCGATCAACGGTATCCTGGACGATGGCAAAGACACTCCGGCTGAGCGTCACGCAAGTGATGACGAGCCGTTCTCTGCGCTGGCGTTCAAAATCGCTACCGACCCGTTCGTGGGTAACCTGACCTTCTTCCGCGTGTACTCCGGCGTTGTTAACTCCGGCGACACCGTGCTGAACTCCGTTAAGGCTGCGCGCGAGCGTTTCGGCCGTATCGTTCAGATGCACGCCAACAAGCGTGAAGAGATCAAAGAAGTTCGCGCAGGTGACATCGCCGCTGCGATCGGTCTGAAAGACGTGACCACCGGGGACACCCTGTGTGATCCAGACTCTCCAATCATCCTGGAGCGTATGGAATTCCCTGAGCCGGTAATCTCTATCGCCGTTGAACCAAAAACCAAAGCTGACCAAGAAAAAATGGGTCTGGCTCTGGGCCGTCTGGCTAAAGAAGACCCGTCATTCCGCGTATGGACTGACGAAGAGTCTAACCAGACCATCATCGCCGGTATGGGTGAACTGCACCTCGACATCATCGTTGACCGCATGAAGCGTGAATTCAACGTTGAAGCTAACGTGGGCAAACCTCAGGTAGCTTACCGCGAAGCGATTCGCGCGAAGATTACCGATGTTGAAGGTAAGCACGCCAAGCAGTCTGGTGGTCGCGGTCAGTACGGTCACGTTGTGATCGACATGTACCCACTGGAGCCGGGCTCTAACCCGAAAGGTTACGAGTTCATCAACGACATCAAAGGTGGTGTAATTCCTGGCGAATACATCCCTGCCGTTGATAAAGGTATCCAGGAGCAGCTGAAGTCTGGTCCGTTGGCTGGTTACCCGGTAGTAGACATGGGTATTCGTCTGCACTTCGGTTCTTACCACGACGTTGACTCCTCTGAACTGGCGTTTAAACTGGCCGCGTCTATCGCCTTTAAAGAAGGCTTTAAGAAAGCGAAACCAGTTCTGCTTGAGCCTATCATGAAGGTTGAAGTTGAGACTCCAGAAGAGAACACCGGTGACGTTATCGGTGACTTGAGCCGTCGTCGCGGCATGCTGCGCGGTCAGGAATCTGAAGTGACTGGCGTTAAGATCCACGCTGAAGTACCGTTGTCCGAAATGTTCGGCTACGCAACTCAGCTGCGTTCTCTGACTAAAGGTCGCGCATCATACACCATGGAATTCCTGAAGTATGATGATGCACCGAACAACGTCGCTCAGGCCGTAATCGAAGCCCGTGGCAAATAAGCCGCAGGGTTAAAACCAAAGTCCCGTGCTCTCTCCAGAAGGGGAGAGCGCTATAGTAAGGAATATAGCCGTGTCTAAAGAAAAATTTGAACGTACAAAACCGCACGTTAACGTTGGTACTATCGGCCACGTTGACCACGGTAAAACTACCCTGACTGCAGCGATCACCACCGTACTGGCTAAAACCTACGGCGGTTCTGCACGTGCTTTCGACCAGATCGATAACGCGCCAGAAGAAAAAGCTCG
>NZ_JBQEOW010000024.1:0-14258 GCF_052045405.1 Serratia sp. 22278
TGTTCGCCGAGTTCGGCTTCACCGTGGACAACGTGGTGGCGAAGGCGCAGGCGCTGCTGAAGTAAGCGGCCTGGCGCAAGCCGATAAAAAAGCCGGTCATCATGACCGGCTTTTTTTATTCCATCACCCGATGAATCTGCAAATACTGCAGCAGCATGATGGTCTTGCCGTCTTTAATGCGGCCATCGGCAATCATCGCCACCGCGTCGCTGAACGGCAGTTCGATCACTTCGATATCTTCATCTTCAATGCCGCCGCCGGCCGCGCGCCGCTCATCGTCATGGTATTCGGCGATAAAGAAGTGCACGATCTCGGTCACGCCGCCCGGCGACATGTAGGCTTCGAAGATTTTCTTGACCTCGCCCACCTGAAAACCGGTCTCTTCCACCGCTTCGCGGCGCGCGCACTGCTCCGGCGAATCGGCGTCCAGCAGGCCGGCGCAGGCCTCAAGCAGCATGCCGCTTTCGTTGCCGTTGACGTAGGTCGGCATGCGGAACTGGTTGGTCAGCACCACCGTGCCCTTGGCGCGGTTGTACAGCAAAATGGTGGCGCCGTTGCCGCGATCGTAAACCTCGCGCATCTGTTGCACCGAACCGCCGTTTTTGCGTTTCAGATCGAACGTGTACTTGTGCAGCACATACCAGTTGTCCGACAACAGCTCTTTCTTCACATTCTCAATTTTCGACGACATGACCCTTTTTCCTTGAGTTGCAACGTGAAAATCATACCGCGATTACGCTGCGCCGCAGCAGACGATTTGCAACAAAAATCACAATGCCTCTCCGGGCAAACCAGGATTAAAAAGACATCGTGGGCAGACGCATAATCTGACAGACGAATCGCATCCGCAAAGACAAATCCTCAGTGGAAACCGGGCGGCGGCTGAACATCGGCGGGCATTTCGCTATTCATTTGATTACACGACGACAATTGTTCCCGTTTTGTTGACAACTTGATACAAATCGCGGTGCAATTTAGTTGCAAAAGTTATAGTTTTGCTTTCGAATGAAACTGGCGCAGCCCTCACCTGAGAGAAAAGGATTCCGTGATTGCTTGTTAAACGTTCCGTGACCGGCAGCCTGGCCAGGGCGCTGTTCGGCATCGTGATACTGTCGGTGCTCGCCACCGGGTTGGCGTTGACGACCGTCGCCGGCAGCCAGAGCGATGCCGAGGCGATCAACATCGCCGGTTCGCTGCGCATGCAAAGCTACCGCCTGGCCTTTGATCTCGACCGACAGAGCCCGGAGCTGGAGCTGCACCTGCAGCAGTACCGGCAATCTTTGCAGGCGCCGGCGCTGCAAAAGCTGGCGCGCTTTTACGTCCCGGCCGAGGTGCGCAACCACTATCTGGCGCTGCAACGAACATGGCAAGCGATGGAGCGGCAGATCCGCGACGGGCAAGCCGCCGCCTACCGGGCAGAGGTCGCCGGCTACGTCAACCGCGTCGATCATTTTGTTTCCGCTCTGCAGCGTTATTCCGAGTTGAAACTCACCCTGGTGGCCGCCGTCAGCGTACTGGGTTACGCCGCCATCATCGGCCTGGTGCTGTTCTGCATCCGCTTTATGCGCCGCCAGGTGGTCACGCCGCTGCAGCACCTGGTCGACGCCAGCCAGCGCGTGCAACAACGCGACTTTCGCCACCCGCAGCTGGACGTGGCGCTGCCGAACGAGCTCGGCGTGCTGTCGCAAACCTTCAGCGCCATGTCGGACGAGCTGGCCCGGCTCTATCAGTCGCTGGAGCTGAAAGTGCAGGAAAAAACCCAGCGCCTGCAGCAGGCCAACGAAACGCTGGAGGTGCTGTATCGCTGTTCACAGGCGCTGAGCGTGCGCCAGATCGATCAGCAGGCATTCGAGAATGTGCTGCGCATCGTGCGCCAAAGCGAACGACTGCGCTGCATCCGGTTGAACGTGGCGGACGATCATGGTCAGTGGCAACTGAACGAAGGAGAGCCGGCGCCGGCGCAAACCTGGAGCGCGCTGCCGATCACCCAAGGCGATAAACTGTTGGGTGAATTGCGATGGCAGCCCGAAGCGCAGCCGCCGCATCCTCACCTGATGCAGAGCCTGGCCAACATGCTGGGGCGCGGCGTCTACTTCAACCGGGCGCAAAAGCAGCACCAATATCTGCTGTTGATGGAAGAGCGTGGGACCATCGCCCGCGAGCTGCACGATTCGCTGGCGCAGACGCTGTCGTTCCTGCGCATCCAGCTGACGCTGCTCCGGCGCGCCGCCGACGATCCGGCGGCGCAGACGATTATCGACGATTTCGATCGCACGCTGGCCGATGCCTATCGCCAGCTGAGGGAATTGCTGGCCACCTTCCGCCTCAACATTCAGGAGGCGGATCTGAATGCCGCGCTGGAGCAACTGTTGCAGCCATTAAAGGCGCTAACCCCCGCGCGGATTCAGTTACACTGTCGGCTGCCCTCGCAGGCGCTCAACGCCCAGCAGCAGGTGCACGCGCTGCAGATCGTGCGCGAGGCGGTGCTCAATGCCGTCAAGCACGCAGGAGCGAGCGAGATCGCGGTGTGTTGCGAGGTCAACGCCGCAGGCGACAACGTATTCAGCATTACCGACGACGGTTGCGGCATCGCCAGTCTGGAAGAACCGGAAGGGCATTACGGCTTGACCATCATGAGCGAACGCGCGGCGCGACTGGGAGGAACGCTGCGCATCCGGCGCAGAAGCCGCGGCGGCACGGCGGTCTGCCTGACATTCTCGCCCTGACCTTGCGGCTGTTCACTCTGCGTTACGGTTGCCACCGGGCAGAAGGCCGCCCGGAGAGGTTTGCGGTGCAGAATGCCGCTATTTTTGAAGAGACAGTCCCACTGTGAAGCACGCCTCCGGGCGCGTTTGAGTGGCTTTACTTGCTACAGGGAGCATTTTTCATGGTGATGAAGCAATACCGAGTCATGATCGTTGACGATCATCCGTTGATGCGGCGCGGCATCAAACAACTGCTGGGACTGGATGCGCGATTTGGCGTGGTGGCGGAGGCCGGCAACGGCAGCGAGGCGGTTGCGCTGGCGCTGCAGCACGCGCCGGACGTGATCTTGTTGGATCTGAACATGAAGGGCATGTCCGGGTTGGATACGCTGCGGGCTCTGCGCGACGAAGGCGTGGACGCGCGCATCATCGTGCTGACGGTCTCCGACGCGCGCAGCGATCTGTATGCGCTGATCGACGCCGGCGCCGACGGCTATCTGCTGAAAGACAGTGAACCGGAGCAGCTGCTGGAACACATCAGCGCCGCCGCCGAGGGGCAAAACGTGATCAGCGACGCCATGGCCGACTATTTGCTGGCGCGCAGCGAGCAGCGCGATCCCTTCACCGCCTTGACCGAACGCGAACTGGACGTCTTGCAAGAGGTGGCGCGCGGCCTGTCCAACAAACAGGTGGCGGCGCAGTTGCATATCTCTGAAGAAACCGTGAAGGTGCACATCCGCAACATACTGCGCAAGCTGGACGTGCGTTCTCGCGTGGCGGCGACGGTGATGTACCTGGAGTACAAAAGCCACTGATCGCCCCGCCCCGGCCAATACGCCGGGGCCGCCTACTCGATGGCGCCGAGCAGCGCCTGATGATGCTGATGCACCCAGCTCTTGTTGAACGGCCCCCAGCTTTCCAACTGATAAAAACCGTCGTTGTTGCGCACGCCCTGCTGCACGAACTGCAGCTCGACGCCCATGCCGGGCAGCGCCTTCAGCACATCCTGCAACGTGCGGCGCGGCCAACCGGTCAGCGCCATCAACCGCGGCACATTGGGCCGTTCACTGTGGCTGATCAGCCAGCATAAATAAAGCCGACGGGCAAATACCGGGTTAATTCCCATGCCAAGCTCCTGCTGTAAGGTGAATCCAGTTTTTACTTTCGGTTGCCTGCGGCGAAGAGATGCGCAAGGCCTTTGATAGTAATAAAAATGTCTTAATAGCGTCCAATTATCGGCGTCGGTGCATCCGCGCCGTTTTCCGCTACCGTTATTTACACTATCTCCTTTTTTTCTCCACGCTTTCCTCGACTATCCCGAGTAAAGTGCAATAGCGCCGGAATCCTTCCCTGCCGCTGAAATGCATATTTCCGATGCGTTTTAAAGATAGAACAAGTCATAACGAGGTTCGCGCTGCATGGCCAATTTTTTTATTGATCGCCCGATTTTCGCCTGGGTGCTGGCAATTATTCTTTGCCTGACCGGGGCATTGGCGATTTTTTCTTTACCGGTAGAACAATACCCGAATTTGGCGCCGCCGAACGTGCGCATCAGCGCAACTTACCCAGGCGCTTCGGCGCAAACGCTGGAAAACACCGTCACCCAAATCATTGAGCAAAATATGACCGGCCTCGACAACATGATGTATATGTCGTCGCAGAGCACCAATACCGGCCAGGCGACCGTCACGCTGACATTCGAAGCCGGCACCGATCCCAACGAGGCGATGCAGCAGGTGCAAAACCAGCTGCAGGCGGCGATCAAACGTTTGCCGCAGGCGGTGCAGAATCAGGGGGTCACGGTCTCGAAATCCGGCGACACCACGCTGATGATGGTGGCGTTCGTCTCCACCGACAACAGCATGGACAAGCAGGACATCGCCGATTACATCGTCTCCAACCTGCAGGATCCGCTCAGCCGCATCAACGGCGTCGGCAGCATGGACGTGTATGGCTCGCAATACGCCATGCGCATCTGGCTCGATCCCAACAAGCTCAACAGCTACCAGCTCACGACCCAGGACGTGGTCAAGGCCATTCAATCCCAGAACGCCCAGGTGGCGGTCGGCCAGTTGGGCGGTACACCATCGGTCGATAAACAGGCGTTGAACGCCACCATCAACGCCCAGTCGCAGCTCCAGACGCCGGAACAGTTCCGCCAGATCACCCTGCGGGTCAATCAGGACGGCTCGCTGGTGACGCTGGGCAACGTCGCCACCGTCGAACTGGGCGGCGAGAACTACAACTACCTCAGCCGCTACAACGGCATGCAGGCCGCGGGCATGAACATCAAGCTGGCCTCCGGCGCCAACGAACTGCAAACCGACCAGTTGGTGAAGGACAAGATCGCCGAGCTGTCGCAATACTTCCCGCACGGGCTGGAGGCCAAAGTGGCCTATGAAACCACCCCGTTCGTCAAAGCCTCGATCAAGGACGTGGTGAAAACGCTGCTGGAAGCCATCCTGCTGGTGTTCCTGGTAATGTATCTGTTCCTGCAGAACTTCCGCGCCACGCTGATCCCCACCATCGCCGTGCCGGTGGTGCTGATGGGCACCTTCGCCATCCTTTCCGCCTGCGGCTTCAGCATCAACACCCTCACCATGTTCGCCATGGTGCTGGCGATCGGCCTGCTGGTGGACGACGCCATCGTGGTGGTGGAGAACGTCGAACGCGTGATGAGCGAGGAAGGCCTGCCGCCGCGTGAAGCCACGCGCAAATCCATGGGGCAGATCCAGAGCGCGCTGGTCGGCATCGCCCTGGTGCTGTCGGCGGTGTTCGTGCCGATGGCGTTCTTCGGCGGCACCACCGGCGCCATCTATCGCCAGTTCTCCATCACCATCGTCTCCGCCATGGTGCTGTCGGTGCTGGTGGCGATGATCCTGACCCCGGCCCTGTGCGCCACGCTGCTCAAACCGATCGCCAAAGGGCACCATCACGGCAAGCGCGGCTTCTTCGGCTGGTTCAACCGCATGTTCAACCGCAACGCCGAACGCTATGAGCGCGGCGTGGGGCGCATTCTGCACGCCAGCGGCCGCTACATGGTGATTTATCTGCTGTTGCTCGGCGGCATGGCGCTGCTGTTCATCAAGCTGCCGACCTCGTTCCTGCCGCAGGAAGACCGCGGCATCTTCACCGTGCAGGTGCAACTGCCGGCGGGCTCGACCCTGCAGCAAACCTCCAAAGTGGTGGAAAAGGTCGAGCGGTACTTCCTCACCGAAGAGAAACAGGACGTATTGTCGGTGTTCGCCATCATCGGCTCCGGGCCCGGCGGCAACGGCCAAAACGTGGCGCGCCTGTTCGTGCGGCTGAAAGACTGGGACCTGCGCACCTCGGGCGCCAACAGCTCGTTCGACATCATCGATCGCGCCACGCTGGCATTCAACAAGATTAACGAAGCCCGGGTGATCGCCAGCAGCCCGCCGGCGATCACCGGTCTCGGCAACTCCTCCGGCTTCGACATGGAGTTGGAAGACCACGCCGGGCTCGGCCACGCCAAACTGATGGCGGCGCGCGATCAATTGCTGCAGCTGGCCGGGCAAAATCCGCTGCTGTCGCGCGTGCGCCACAACGGCCTGGACGACAGCCCGCAGCTGCAAATCGATATCGATCAGCGCAAGGCTCAGGCGCTGGGCGTATCGATCGACGACATCAACAATACCCTCTCCACCGCCTGGGGCTCGACCTACGTCAACGACTTCGTCGACCGCGGGCGGGTGAAAAAAGTCTACGTGCAGGCCGCGGCGCCGTTCCGCATGCTGCCGGATGACATCAATAAATGGTATGTGCGCAACAGCGCGGGCGGCATGGTGCCGTTCTCGGCCTTCGCCGCCTCGCACTGGGAGTACGGCTCGCCGCGGCTGGAGCGCTATAACGGCAGCTCGGCGCTGGAGATCGTCGGCGAGGCGGCCAACGGCGTCAGCACCGGCACCGCCATGGCGGAAATGGAAAAACTGGTCAGCCAACTGCCGACCGGTTTCGGGCTGGAATGGACGGCGATGTCCTATCAGGAACGGCTGTCCGGCTCGCAGGCGCCGGCGCTGTACGCCATTTCGCTGCTGGTGGTGTTCCTGTGCCTGGCGGCGCTGTACGAGAGCTGGTCGATACCGTTCTCGGTGATGCTGGTGGTGCCGCTGGGGGTGATCGGCGCGGTCGCCGCCACCTGGCTGCGCGGTCTGGAGAACGACGTCTATTTCCAGGTTGGCCTGTTGACCATCATTGGGCTGTCGGCGAAAAACGCCATTCTGATCGTCGAGTTCGCCAATGAGCTGAACCATAAAGGCCAAGATCTGATGTCGGCGACGCTCGACGCGTCCCGCATGCGCCTGCGGCCGATCCTGATGACCTCGCTGGCGTTCATCTTCGGCGTGCTGCCGATGGCCACCAGCAGCGGCGCCGGTTCCGGCAGCCAGCATGCGGTCGGCACCGGGGTGATGGGCGGCATGATCTCCGCCACCCTGCTGGCGATTTTCTTCGTGCCGCTGTTCTTCGTGCTGGTACGGCGCCGCTTCCCGGGTAAAGCGCATCCGGCAGGCAATACGCCGGCCAGCGGGGACTGATCCGCGGGATATAAAAAAAGCAGCGTCGGGTTACCGATGCTGCTTTATTTCGAACGAAAATCTCGTTCCCAAGGCGTTTCAGTGACGTTCCAATGACTCAACCTTGCCATCTGCTTCAACGCTGTGTCAGTTGCCCAACATCTCATCAATGAAGTCTTTCCAGTTTCCTAATTCACGATCAACCATAATACTTTACAACCTCAATTATTTGACGAAGCGGATTCTACGCCTGTTTTTTGACCATGTGAAGGGAAACGGGAACGATGCCGGGCCCTGAAACCGGGCTTAGCGCACATTTTCGTATTTATCTGATCAATGTTTAGTGCCGCTATTCCCTTGTGATATCAATTTCTCCGCGGTAGCGTGTAAAAGGTATAAAAATACGCCAATGGAGCGTCGATCATGTCCAGCTCTTTGTCTCTCTCGCAGTTGAAAACGCAGGGCCGCTATCAGGAGGCGACCGCGCTGGCGCTAAGGCAACTGACGGCAGAGCCGGAAGCGGCGATGTTGCACTTTCAGCTGGCCTGCCTGTATGACGTACAGGGCCTGGAGCAACAGGCCATTCCCTGCTACCTCGCGGCGTTGGCTCGCGATTTGCCGCCCGCCCAGCGCCGCGAGGCCTGGCTGGGTCTCGGCAGCACCTACCGCGCCCTGGGAGAATATTCGGCGTCGCTACGGGCTTTCGACGACGGCCTGGCCGAGTTCCCGCAGGCCAACGAGCTGATGCTGTTTCGCGCCATGGCGCTGTACAACCTGGGTGAAAATAAACGGGCCGTGACCGATCTGTTGCTGCTGCTGGCGGACACCTCGTCAGACCCCGACATCCGCGGTTATCAACGCGCCATTCGGCACTATGCCGCCGATCTCAGTCTTATCGGTTAGAGGAAAACGATGGAAATTATCACCGATCCGAGCCGCCGCGCCATCGACTGGCAGCGGCTGTGTGAATTGCTGGAGGCCGCCGGGCTGGGCAAGCGCGATCCGCACACCTTGCGGCGCGTTTACCAACACAGCCAGTTTTGCTATTGGGGTTTTATCGGCGACGAGTTGATCGCCACTGCACATGCCATCAGCGATCTGACATCGGTCGCCTACCTGGCGGACGTGGCGATCGATCCGCGCTTTCAGGGACAAGGGCTGGGGCGCAGGTTGATGGATCGGGTGATGCAAGATCTGGCGCCGCTCGGCAAGATTTTCATCTATTCGGTGCCGGAAAAGCTGGCCTTCTATAAAAAGTACGGCTTTCACGATTTGACCACCGGCATGGTGTATGCGGACGGCGCTGCGCTGCAGCGCCTGCAACAAGGAGGCTACGTGCGTTAAACGCGCATCACAAGGTTTTGCTCATAAAGATACGGCGAGTTCCCGGCGGCAAGCAAGGCACTTCACCCATACGCTGCCAGCCATGCCGTTGATAAAAATCCGGCGCCTGAAAGCTGATAGTGTACAACACGGCGGAAAGGCAACCGCGCCGGCGGCCTTCCTGCTCGAAACGGCGCAACAGTTCGCTGCCCAACCCCGCGCCGCGCAGCGCTTCCGGCAGATAAAAGAGCTCGAGAAACAGCAGCCCTAACGATGAGCGTCCGGTAATCCCTCCCAGAACTTCCCCACTGTCGGGATCTCTTACCACCACCGCCAGCGGCAGACGATCGCCGTAGCCGATATGTTGATCGTTAAAACGATCCAATCCCTCCGCGATACAGGACGTTATTTCCTGCGTTACCCGCTCGGAAATTTCGATATGACATTTTTTCTCGCCGGCTCTCCGGATCAATCATCCATGTTCACACTCTGATTACAGCTTAAAACATCGCAGTTTCTTTGTTTAGAATTATCTTTGTCTCAATTTCAACGTTAATTTTTTCATGACCTCAGCGCCGACTCTGGTGACGTTCAAAATAAAGCCACTCATCGTGATAAAACCAAGAAAAATCTTAGTTATTAATTCGTTAAGCCCAAACAGCCACCCTTAAATGATCGTCAAAACCGATCATTTTGCATATTTTGATAGCCTTTATCTATGTTAATTCCTTTTAATTACCGCGGTATTAATAGAAGATGTCTATTCTATTAACCTTACCTTGCTTAAAAATTCGGTTGAAAAAAAGATTTACTCTTTATAAATCATGCTAGTATATAACCTTCCCTTCAAAGCTCGCGCCCAGATAACGCTCATTCATTTGCGGCGCAAGAAAAGTTCAACATGCAATTATTTGGATTATTTCTTTTTTTATGTTTTAAGATAGCCATCCTCACCGGGAAATAAAAAGTAAAGGATTATAATAAAATGGAAATTGATATTTTCAGCGAGTGTGCTTATACCACCGTCGGCATCCGACAACTCATTAACCAAACCTGGGCGGAAAAACGCGCGCCGGCCGGCTTTAGCCGCAGAAGGGTCTGCTTTATCGATGTCACCATCGCCAACTTTGAAGCGCGTTACCGCGATGAATATGCCAACCCCAATACCTACAAAATAATCATTATCACCGACTGTCTGCATGAGATGGTGATTGTCGACAATAAGACCATTATATTATCAAACCTTATATCATTGAGCCGCTTCAGCCACCTGATCGGCGACTTATATAAGCGTTACAGTCACTATACCGAGCCGCCGCAACTCTCTCAGCGCGAATCGCATTTTCTCTCGGAGTGGTCGACGGGAAAATCGCTGGCCGACATCAGCAATGCCATGAATATCAGAAATAAAACCGCCAATCATTACAAATCACGAATCATGAAAAAACTCGGCACCAGCAGGATAAAACCACTGTTGCATATTACCCGCGTACGGTGTTTGACCGAGCGTTTAAACATAAGAATCAATAAAGATTAGTTCTCTCTCCCCCGCGCCGCATTGGCGGCAGAACGCGTTCGCCGGCGTCTTTTAACAGCGCCGCCGGCGAAGATCGCCGTTTCATCAATTTGCCAACCTCTCTCCCTGGCGCCCAATCGTCTCTCGCGCGCATCGTTGTCTGGATCTCGCCGCCGCTTTACTGGCATTATCTCTGCTATCGCCGGGCGGCGAGAAGGCCTAAGACCGCGCCCGCCGCTCAGTATCGACTCGACGAGACAGGTAGCTTTACGCCATGGCAAATAAACCGCAACAGACAACGCTGACGATGTACGGCATCAAAAACTGCGACACCATCAAAAAAGCCCGCCGCTGGCTGGAAGATCAAGGCATAGCCTATCATTTTCACGACTACCGCGCCGACGGCCTGACCGAACAGCAACTGCGCGGTTTCGTCGCGCAACTGGGTTGGGAGCCGCTGCTCAATACCCGCGGCACCACCTGGCGCAAGCTGGATGAAGCGCAGCGCAACGCCTGTGATAACGCCGACGCCGCCATCGCGCTGATGCTGGCGCAGCCGGCAATCATTAAACGTCCGCTGCTGGACGACGGCAACGGCCACGCTCTGCTCGGTTTCAACGCCGACGCTTACCAACAATTTATCGCCGAGGTTGCCGTATGACTTGCCCGGTTATCGAACTGGCCCAGCAGTTGATCAAACGCCCTTCCCTCAGCCCGAATGACGAAGGCTGCCAGCAGCTGATGATCGACCGTCTGCAGGCGATCGGTTTCACCGTCGAAGCCATGGACTTCGAAGACACCCAAAACTTCTGGGCCTGGCGCGGCGAAGGGCAAACCCTGGCGTTTGCCGGGCACACCGACGTGGTGCCGACCGGCGATGAAACACGCTGGGAAAACCCGCCGTTTGAACCGGCGATCCGCGACGGCATGCTGTATGGCCGTGGCGCGGCGGACATGAAAGGCTCATTGGCCGCAATGGTGGTGGCCGCGGAACGCTTTGTCGCCGCCAACCCGAATCACCGGGGCCGCCTGGCATTTCTGATCACTTCAGATGAAGAAGCCAGCGCCACTCACGGCACGGTTAAAGTGGTCGAAGCGCTGATGGCGCGCAACGAGCGGCTGGATTACTGCCTGGTCGGCGAGCCGTCCAGCACCGAACGCGTCGGCGACGTGGTGAAAAACGGCCGTCGCGGCTCCATCACCGCCAACCTGCATATCCACGGCGTACAGGGGCACGTCGCCTATCCGCATTTGGCGGACAACCCGGTGCACCGCGCCATGCCGGCGCTGAATGAACTGGTGGCGATCGAATGGGATCGCGGCAACGAGTTCTTCCCGCCGACCAGCATGCAGATCGCCAACGTGCAGGCCGGCACCGGCAGCAACAACGTGATCCCGGGCGATCTCTACGTGCAGTTCAACTTCCGGTTCAGCACCGAACTGACCGACGCGATGATCAAGCAGCGCGTGGAAGAGCTGCTGGAACGCCATCAGTTGAATTACAGCATCGAATGGCGGCTGTCCGGTCAACCGTTCCTCACCTCGCGCGGCGCGCTGGTGGATGCGGTGGTCAACGCCGTCGAGCACTATTCTGAATTGACGCCGCAGCTGCTGACCACCGGCGGCACCTCCGACGGCCGCTTCATCGCGCAGATGGGCGCGCAGGTGGTGGAACTGGGGCCGGTTAACGCCACCATCCACAAGGTCAACGAATGTGTCAACGCCGCGGATCTGCAGCTGCTGAGCCGCATGTATCAACGCATCATGGAGCAATTGGTCGCATGATCAACGCAGAGATGCTCACCGGCCGCTCAACCGAACACCTGGCGCCGCTGAGCGGCAACCACCGCCTGCAGCCGCAGGCGGTCAACGCCTTCCTGGCGATGCAGCAGGCGGCGCGTGAGGCGGGATTCGATCTCCAGCCCGCCAGTACCTTCCGCGATTTCGACCGTCAGTTGGCGATTTGGAATGGCAAATTCTGCGGCCAGCGGCCAGTATTAGATAAGGACAGCCAACCGATCGACGTCGCGCCGCTGTCCGCCGCCGAGCGCTGTGAGGCGATCCTGCGCTGGTCAGCCTTGCCTGGCGCCAGCCGCCATCACTGGGGCAGCGATTTGGACGTGTACGATCCGTCGCTGTTGCCGGAAGGGCAAAAGCTGCAGCTGGAGCCGTGGGAATATGAAGAAGGCGGGTACTTTGCGCCACTCAACCAGTGGCTGACGGCGCATATGGCCGAGTTCGGTTTCTATCGCCCCTTTACCGAAGACAGCGGCGGCGTGGCGGTGGAGCCGTGGCATCTGAGCTACCGGCCGCTGGCGCAAGAGGCCGAACATTTGCTGACCCCGGCGCTGTTGCTGGCGGCCTGGCATGATAAGGAGGTCGCCGGTGCCGAATGGCTCGAACGCCATCTGCCCTCGATTTTTTCGCGTTTTATACGCAGTGAAGGAAAGGAGTAGCTATGCAATGGTTAGCTGATTACTGGTGGATTATCCTGCTGGTTCTGGTGGGGATGGTCGTCAGCGGCATCAAGGAACTGCGCCGCGTCGACGTGAAAAGCTATCTGGCCAACAAGCCGGAGATACCGCCGCACCGCGACAACAACGCCCAGTGGGATGACGAAGACGACTGGCCGAAAAAGAAATGACATCAGGGCGCTCATCGGCGCCCTGAGTTTTCAGCGAAAGGCGATCAGCTCGCCGCGCTTGCCGGACAATGCCTCGTCCCAGTAGCGCTGCGGCACGTAATAATGCAGCCTTTCCAGCGCGGCGTTCATCATGCCCTCGTTGATTGCGTGTCCGACGTTTTCCTCCACGTCCAGCGTGAAATCGGCGCCGCCGGCCCGTAACGCTTCCGCCGCCGCGTGAGCGTGCTGCACCGCGATCACCGCGTCCTCTTCACCGTGGATCAAATGCACCACGCTGTCGCCGAAAGCCTGCTCAGGCAACTGGGCGAAACGCCCGCTGAACGCGACCACGCGCCCGGCCAGTCGGGTTTCCGCTTTTAACGCTTCCAGCGCCATGATCGCCCCCTGCGAGAACCCCACCAGCGCCGTGCCGGCATAGCCTACGCCGCTCAACTGCTGCCAATGGCGCACCACCGCCACAAACTGCGGCATCACGGCTGCGATGCGGGCCGCGCGGTTCTCTTCGGTCACGTCCTGCACCGAAAACCACTGGCGCCCGGCGCCGTTGCCAAACGCTTCGGGGCCACCGATGCTTACCACCTGTGCCTGAGGAAACTCTTTGGCGAAGTAACTGCCGATCTCCCCCATCGCCACCGGGTTGTCGCCGACACCGTGAAACAGCAAGATCAGCTGCGCCGCCGGGGTCGCCGGGCTTTGGACAACGAAATGCTCATGTTTCATCGATGACTCCTTAGTTGTAACCAGACCTGGTGCGGCGACAGTCGCCGCCGCACCGCTGACAGTGACTATACGCCGTTGAGAAATCGGGAAAATCGGGTTTTATTGAGCGAGTTATTCAATTTATTGCAACGACTGCGCCCAGTCGCGCCAGTAGCGGCAGTGCTGCGCATTCAGCTGTTCCAGCGCCTGCGCCGTTTCGTGCCGCCAGTAGCGCAGCAAGGCTTTCTGGCCGCTTACGCCCGCCTGCTCCACGCAGGCCGCCGGGGATTGCCGCCGCTGCAGATGGCCGCGCAGCGCGGACAGCGGCAGACTGCTGGCCAACAGCAAACGCTGCAATGCCCCCAGGCTGGCCTCCAGCGGCCGATGGGCGAAAGCGAACCCGGCAAGCTCGCGCCAGTCCTCTTCGCCGAGCGACGTATCGCCGTCGTCGCCCGGGATCGCCAGCGTCAGCTCGATACGCTGCCGCAGCCAGGGCCAGTCACGCGCCAGGTGCTTGTGCGCCGCATGCCGCAGCGCCTCCCCTTGCTCGCTCAGGGGCAAGATAGCCATCGCGGTATAGCAGCCGCTGCTGGCCTCCGGCTTGCTGCCGATGCGCACCAGCTCGAAACCGCAGGATTGCCAAAAGCGCCACAGCGGCTCGGTATAGCCGAAGCTGACCGACAGGAAGTCCAGACCCTGCGCCTGGCAGCGTTGCCGCTCGACCAGCTGACGCGCGATACCCTGCCGCCGCAGCGCCGGCAGCGTCGCGATGCGGGTAATGCGCCGTGACCGCAGCGTCGGCGCCCACCACTGGCCGCCATGCGCCGCCAGCGACT
>NZ_JBQEOW010000025.1:0-12954 GCF_052045405.1 Serratia sp. 22278
CCATGAAGCCCGTGCAAGTCTTCACACCAGGGTGGGACGAAGGTTCTCGTTCTCGCAATACAAGAAGTTAATAAGGATGGCGCTGCTGACGGGCCAACCCTTGCTACTGCGCTTCGCCCTGGCCGCTCTGCTGTTCAAATTCACCTGGACCTTCGTGCTGCCGTTCATTCTGGCGCGGGTCGCCGGGCTGGATAACGACGGCAAGCTGATGAACGGCATCAACCTGGTGATCGGCGGCGGCATGGCCATCGGCCCGACGCTGGCCGGCTCTCTGATCGAATCTTCCGGCGGTTTCAACGCCTTGCTGCTCGGCGCGCTGGGCTGCGCGCTGCTGTCGCTGCTGTTGATTTCGCTGGCTTCACCGCGCGCACCGCGCCGTATAACAGGAGGAGAAAGGTGAAAAGAACAACCGGTTTCTTGTTTGATGAACGCTGTTTCTGGCACAGCACCGGCCTGCACGCCACCACCCTGCCGGTCGGCGGCTGGGTGCAACCGCCCTCGGGCGCCGGCCATGCCGAGTCGCCGGAAACCAAACGGCGCATGAAGAACCTGATGGACGTATCCGGCCTGTCGCGCCGGCTCACCCTGCTGAGCGCCGAACCGGCGACGGAAGAAGACCTGCTGCGCATCCACCCCGCCCACTACCTGCAGCGCTTCAAACAGGTGAGCGACAGCGGCGGCGGCCTGCTGGGGGAGGAAGCGCCGCTGGGGCCGGGCAGCTATGAAATCGCCAAACTCTCCGCCGGCCTGGCCTGTGCGGCGGTGGAGGCGGTGCTGCAGGGCGAACTGGATAATGCCTATGCGCTGTCGCGCCCGCCGGGCCACCACTGCCTGCCGGATCAATCGATGGGCTTCTGCTTCCTGGCCAATATTCCCATCGCCATCGAGCGCGCCAAGGCCCGTTACGGCCTCGGAAAAGTGGCGGTGCTCGACTGGGACGTGCACCACGGCAACGGCACCCAGCACATCTATTGGCAGCGCGGCGACGTGCTGACGCTGTCGCTGCATCAGGACGGCTGCTTCCCGGCGGGCTATTCCGGCGAGCAGGATCGCGGTGAAGGCGACGGGGCGGGCTGCAACGTTAACGTGCCGATGCTAGCCGGCGCCGGCGACGACGGCTACCTGCACGCCATGCGGCGCATCATCATCCCGGCGCTGGAAAAATTCGAGCCGGAGCTGATCATCGTCGCCTGCGGTTACGACGCCAACGCCCTCGATCCGCTGGCGCGCATGCAGCTGCACAGCGACAGCTTCCGCGCCATGACCGCGCTGGTGCAGGACGCCGCCGACCGGCTGTGCGGCGGCAAACTGGTGATGGTGCATGAAGGCGGTTACGCCGAATCCTACGTGCCGTTCTGCGGGCTGGCGGTGATGGAACAGCTAAGCGGCGTGCGCACTGAAGTGCAGGATCCGCTGCTGGCATTCATCCAGCAACAGCAGCCGCGCGACGCCTTCAACCGCTTCCAGCGCGAAGCGCTCGACGCGTTGGCGCGCCAGTTCGGCCTGTAATCCCCCTTTGCGGGCGCCGCACCCGGCGCCCCTGACAACCTCGCCGCCAGCCGCTACGCTGAAGGGCAACCCTACCACCATGAGAACAATAACATGTCCGAACAAACCGTCAGCTTTATCAAAGGCCGTCACGGCGACATCGCCGTGCACGACTGGGGAAACGACAAGCCGCGCTATCTGGCGCTGCTGGTGCACGGCTACGGCGAGCATCTCGGCCGCTATCAATACGTGGCGCGCACGCTGCAGGCGCAGGGCGCGCGGGTGTTCGGCCCCGACCACCTCGGCCACGGCCTGTCGCAGGGCGAACGCGTGCTGATCGAGGATTATGACGCCGTGGTCGACGACGTGCAGCGCGTGGTCAGCCATTTCCGGCAGCAATACCCCACCTTGCCGCTGGTGGCGATCGGCCACTCGATGGGCGGCATGATCGCCACCCGCTACGTGCAGCGCCATGGCGAGGAAGTGCGCGCGCTGGTGCTGTCCGGCCCGCTGCTCGGCGACAGAACGGCGATCTCCGATCTGGCCGAACTGCCGACGATCCCCGACGCGCCGCTGGATACCGCCACCCTGGCGCGCGATCCGGCGGTCGGCGCAGCGTATCAGGAAGATCCGCTGGTGTGGCACGGGCCGTTCAAGCGCCCCACCCTGCGCGCCATGCAGCGGATCCTCGCCGCCATCAACGCCGGACCGGGGTTCGGCGCGCTGCCCACGCTATGGATCCACGGCGACGACGATCGGTTAGTGCTGATGAGCGAAACGCAAACCGCGCTCGATCGTCTGCAGGGCGACGATTTCGAACGGATGATCAATGCGGGCGGGCGGCACGAGAGCTTTAACGAAACCAATAAGGATCAGATCCTCAAGCGGGTGACCGATTTTATTGCGCGGGCGTTAGGCTAAGGCGTTCCCCCTCAGCAGGCTGAGGGGGCACGACGGCGTCAGCCTTCGACGATGGCGAGGTAGTGTTTGACGAAGCGATCCGAGGTGATGTCCCAACGCACCGGGGTGCCCTTCTCGACGAACCAGGAGTCGCCGGCCTGATAGTGTACCGACTCGCCGGTGCGTTCGTTGGTCAGAGTGGCGCTGCCTTCCCACACCGTGGCGTGCTCGGCGAACGGGTACTCCATCACGAAGCTGCCGCGGGTGCAGCTGAATACGCCGCAGTTCAGGTTGTCGGTTGGTTCGCCGAAGATGCTGGCCACGCCGACGTTTGGCGTGCCGGCGATCACCGTGGCGCCCAGGTTGCTGACGCTGCCGATCTCCAGCAGTTCCGGCAGCGGTTGTTTAAGCAGTAACGGTTTCATGTCATTCTCCTCTGAGGGTTAACGGCGGCCTTTCCAGTAGCCGGATGTCTGGTGCCAAACCTTACCGGCGGTGGTCATCACCCGCCGCAGCTTGTCCTTGCCGAAGATGTTGACGTGCGGGATCGAGCTCATCAGATCGTAGCGATCGGATCCTTCGCTCATGCCCTCCGCCAGCACCTTGCATACGATGTGGCTCGGCGTCACGCCGAAGCCGGAGTAGCCCTGCACGTAAAACACGTTGTCGCGATCCGGCAGCGTGCCGATCTGCGGGAACAGGTTGGCGCTGCAGCACAGCGGGCCGCCCCAGGCCAGATCGATCTTCACGTCTTTCAGGTACGGGAACACCTTCAGCATCAGGTTGCGGTTCCAGGCCTTGAGATCCGACGGGAAATATTCGATCAGGCGAGTGGCGCTGCCGAACAGCAGCCGGTTTTCGTTGGTCACCCGGTAATAGTCGATCACCGGGCGAATGTCGCTGTAGGCGCCGCGGATCGGACTGATCTGACGGATCAGATCGTCAGACAGCGGCTCGGTGGCCAGCTGGAAGGCGTAGGTGTTGATAGTCTTGCGGTAGATCTGCGGCTCCATGCCGTTGAGGAAGCCGTTGCAGGCCCACAGCATCTTGTTGGCGCGCACCGAGCCCATGGCGGTGCGCACCGTGATGCGCGGCCCGTATTCCACGTTGAGCACGCTGCTGTTCTCGAAGATTTTCACCCCGTAGCCGCTCAGCGCCTTGGCCTCGCCCAGCAGCAGGTTGAGCGAATGCACGTGGCCGCCGCCCATGTGTTTCAGCGCGCAGGTGTAAGCGTCGGAGCCCACCACCTGCTTCACTTCCGCGCCGGTGTAGAGCTCGATCTCCTCTTCCGGCGCCACCGCCCTGAACTCCTTCAGCCAACCGCGCAGGGTCTTCTCCTGACGCGCGTTGCTGCCGAGATAGCCGTAGCCGAAACAGAAGTCGGCGTCGATGTCATATTTCTTGATGCGTTCGCGGATGATGCCGGCGCCGAGGTTGCTGATCTTGAAGATGGTTTCCAGCCCGGACGGGCCGACGTGGCGTTTGATCTTCTCCAGATCGTGGCCGATGCCGGCCATCACCTGACCGCCGTTGCGCCCGGTGCCGCCGTAGCCCAGATAGCGGCCTTCGAGAATGGCGATGTTGGTGATGCCCTTCTCCGCCAGCTCCAGCGCGGTGTTGATGCCGGAGAAGCCGCCGCCGATGATCACCACGTCGACGTCCAGATCCTCTTCCAGCGTCGGGAAGCGCAGATCGTATTTTTTGGTCGCCGCGTAGTAGGTTAAGGACTCGATTTCGTTGTTCACTGCCGCACTCCCGATTGCCTATGCCATGACATCGGATTATCGGGAGCAGTGGGATCGTTCGCTATGTCCCCTTAGGGACATTCGTCCCCTTCATCTTTCAAACCACAGCGTTGTTGGCTGCTGACGTTCACCCCAGTCACTTACCTAAGTAAGCTCCTGGGGACTATCGTCCTGGCCGCCTAGCTGTAGCTTGAAAGCTATAGGGGATACATCGATACATTCACGCGCTGCGCCGCTGCGGGGCGGTCAGCAGCAGGCTGAACAGTTCGGCCTGCGAACCGATGTTCAGCTTGCCGTAAATGTTCTTGCGGTGGTTTTTTACCGTGCCGAGGCTGATGAACAGCCGGTCGGCAATCTGCTGCGAACCGCAGCCGGCGAGGATCAGATCGACGATCTCGCGCTCGCGCGGCGTCAGCAGATAGCGCGCCTGCGCGCCGTCGCTGTTCACCGTCGCGGCCTCGGCCGGCGCCGCCACCACCTCACCGTGCAGCCGAGCCACGCTTTTCACCAGCGTCAACGCGCTGCGCAGATCCGCCCGTTGCGGGTAGCGCACCGCCACCGTGCGGCGCGCCGAGCCGAAGAACACCCCCAGCCCGCGCTCCGGCGTCAGCTGCAGCAGCACGCCGGCCTCGTCGTGCCAGCCGGTCTTGCGATAAAAATTGCGGTAATAGTCGCTGTGATAAAACCCGCAGGGCGCCAGCTGGCGCAGCGTGAGCACCTCACCTTCGCCGCCGTCGCTCAGCGCGCGGTAAAACGGATCCTGCAGGTAGGCGCCCTGTTGGTAGAGCTGGTTGACCGCATCGCTGTTTTCCCGCTCGGTTTTGATCAGGCAATGCGGCGGCCGGCCGCGTTCGAAGGCATAGACGATGGCGTTGTCGAAGGCGAAGAACCCTTCCAGCCAATTCAACAGGCTGGGATAAAAGCGCGGGCTGGCCACCGCATCGATCACCGCAGACAAGCGTTCAACCTGAATTTCCATACCCGCCTCGCCATTATTAATACATTAACAATCTACCGATTCCGGATGGGGTCGGCCGCATGGCGGCCGGTACTGTTAAAAAAAGCATCCGCAGCGCCGAAATGCAAGAACGCGATCGTTTACATGTTAAACAACTCACAGGTTGCCGCGGCGGGGAAAGCGGTGGCCGCTCCGCGCCCGCTGGCTTATGCTGTGGCATCGCGACCTGCAACGCCGTCAAGGAGACCTCATGTCCGTCAGCCACATCATCGCCAACCGCCAGACCTGGTTCGGCCACGGCAGCATCCAACAGCTGTCGCCGCTGCTGCTTGCCGATCCGCAGCCGACGCTGCTGTTCAGCTGCCGATCTTTTCTCAACGGCCCGGTGTACGCCGGCCTGCGCGAATCGCTGGCGCCGCTGTTCATCGGCACCGAGATCGTCAGCCACGAGGCGTCGCCGCAGGAAATCGACGCCTGGGTGGCGCGCTGGCGCGGACAGGCGCGGCGCGTAGTGGCCATCGGCGGCGGCAGCGTGCTGGACGCCGCCAAGGCGTTCTCCGCGCTGGTGGAGCATCCGCTGCCAACGCTGCGCTATATGGAAAAGGTGGGCGACAGCAAAATCAGCGGCGCCACCCTGCCGCTGATCGCCATTCCCACCACCGCCGGCACCGGCAGCGAGGTGACGCAGAACGCGGTGATCACCGATACCCAGATCAGCAAGGTGAAAGCCTCGCTGCGCCATAACAACTTCGTGCCGCACACCGCCATTCTCGATCCGCAGCTGCTGGCGGGCGCCCCGGACAAGGTGCTGGCCTACTGCGCCATCGACGCCTTCACCCACCTGTTCGAGGCCTATCTGTCGAAAACCGCCGGCGCCATGACGCGCGACATGTCGCTGAGCGGCATCCGCCACTTCCTCGCCGCCTGGCCGGCGCTCAACCGCAGCGACGCGGCGCGCGAGGCGATCATGCAGGCTTCCTACCTCGGCGGGCTGACGCTGAGCGCCGCCGGGCTGGGGGTCATTCACGGCATCGCCGGCGAGATCGGCGCGCTGCGCGACTACCACCACGGCCAGGTCTGCGGCCGCCTGCTGCTGCCGTTCTTCGCCCTGCTGGAAAACAGCGAACAGCCGCAGCAGCGCGCGCTGATGGCCGAGCTGGCCGCGCGCCTGTACCCGCACTGGCAGGGCAGCCCGGAGAGCTATCTGACCGACTTCATCACCCGCCACGCCATCGCGCCGTTCTGGCAGGACGATTTGCCGATTTCCGGCCAGGAATTGGCGGTAGCGCTGGAGAAATCCAACAGCAAGAATTCCTGGCTCGACTATGCGCCGGCGCAGCGGCAACGGATGATCGAAGAGGCGTTTCGCGTCGAATGATGATATCTACCCTAAATAGTTGGAGCTGCATCCCGGCGGCAAGAGGCGGCTCGCCAGGAGCTTACTCAAGTAAGTGACTGGCGTACGCACTCGCAGCCAACACAGATGCAGTTTCAAGTATGACGGGTATAATCAGATCAACGCACTAGCAGGAGTAAGGAAATGGGCATCATCGGCTGGATCTTCGCCGGCATCGCGGTCGGCATCCTGGTCGGCGCGCTGATCAGAATCTTCGGCAAGAAGAAAGAACAGTAAGCGTCACGCTGTTCCGTGGGCCGCCAGCAGGCACTCATGGAACAGCTTCACCACCCGCTGCGGCACCGGCGAGCGGCGCAGCACGCTGGAGTATTCGCAGTGATAGCGGAACAGCGCCGGTTTGATCGCCCGCATCATATTCTGCGCCACGAAAAACGCCGCGTAGTGATCCGGCAAAAAGCCGACGTATTTGCCGGACAGGATCAGCGTGGCGATCGACTCCTGCGCAAACCCCGTCGCCTTGCGATGCAAATGTTGCTGCAGACTCAGTTCCATATTCGGCGAATGATAGCCTAATCCGGCGAAGGCATAATTGTGCAGCAGATCCCAATTTAATGTTTCATGGGGGCCGGAAAATAATTCATGCTGCGCGCCGCAATATAAGAACATCCTCTCACTGAATAACGAATGATAAGATAAACTTTCCGCGCTGCGGTGCATGGGAATAACGCCAACCTGAAATTGCCCGTCAATGACGCCGCGTTCAATGGTATTAATCGGCTCCACGTACATTTGCAAAGAAACCTCCGGCGCGCGCTCGCTGAATAATGCGATGGCCCGGCCGATCTGCGCCTGCGGATTGCTGACCGTATGGTCGAATATCGCCACGTGCAGCTGCCCGCCCATGCGCTGGTGCACCTCGTCCACCCCGCGCCGGAACGCCTCGGTGGCCGCCAGCAGGTTGACGGTTTCCTGGTAGATAATCAGCCCCTCGTCGGTGACCGCAAAGCCCTCACGCCCGCGCTGGCACAGCGTCAGGCCCAGCCGCTGCTCCAGATCCTTGATGTGCTTGCTGATGGTCGACAGGCTGATGTTCAGCTCCAGTTCGGCGGCGCTCATGCCGCCGCAGTCGACCACGGCCTTGAATACCCGCAGCAAACGCAGATCCATATCCGACAATTGTCCTAACAGCGCGCGCTTTTTTACTTGCATAAAACCTTAAGTAAGTTTCGACATATGATTATTCACAGTAGAGAACAAGCGGTACATAGTCAATTTCGCACAACAATTCGTTAACAACTCAATTTATTTCATTAATCGCTCTTATTTTCCTGTTCGGAGGAAAACATGGCCGCTGAAAATCACCCGCTAAATAACCTCGATGCCGCAGGATTAGAGGCCCATTGGATGCCTTTTACCGGCAACCGCAATTTTAAAGCGCAGCCGCGCATCATTACTCAAGCTGCGGGGGCGTATTACACCAGCCACGACGGCAGAAAGATTTTCGACGGCCTGTCCGGATTGTGGTGCTGCGGATTGGGGCACGGCCGGCAGGAAATCACCGACGCCGCCCAGCGCCAGCTGGCGACGCTGGATTACTCGCCGGCGTTTCAGTTCGGCCACCCGCTGTCGTTCGAGCTAGCCAACAAAATCAAAGCGCTGACGCCGGCGGGGCTGGATTACGTGTTCTTCACCGGCTCCGGCTCGGAAGCGGCGGACACCTCGCTGAAAATGGCGCGCGCTTACTGGCGCGCCAAAGGCCAGGCGGGCAAAACCTGCTTTATAGGCCGGGAAAAGGGCTACCACGGCGTTAACTTCGGCGGTATCTCGGTCGGCGGCATCGCCGGCAACCGCAAGACGTTCGGCGCCGGCGCCGAGGCGGATCACCTGCCGCACACCCTGCTGGCCGGCAACGCCTTTTCGCGCGGCATGCCGCAACAGGGGGCGGAGCTGGCGGATGAGCTCAGCCGCATCATCGCGCTGCGCGACGCCTCGACGATCGCCGCGGTGATCGTCGAACCTTTCTCCGGCTCCGCCGGCGTGATCGTGCCGCCGGTCGGCTATCTGCAGCGCCTGCGCGAGATCTGCACCCAGCATGACATTCTGCTGATCTTCGACGAAGTGATCACCGCCTTCGGCCGCTGCGGCGCGATGACCGGCGCCGAGGCGTTCGGCGTCACGCCGGACATCATGAACATCGCCAAACAGGTGACCAACGGCGCGCAGCCGATGGGCGCGGTGGTGGTGCGGCCGGAGATCTACCAAACCTTCATGAACGGCGGCGAGCCGGACTACCAGCTCGAATTCCCGCACGGCTACACCTACTCCGCCCATCCGGTCAGCTGCGCGGTCGCGCTGGCGACGCTGGACATCCTGCAGCGCGAACAGATGGTGGAGCGCGTACAGGCGCTGGCGCCCTATTTCGAACGCGCGGTGCACAGCCTGCAAGGAGCCAAACACGTCGCCGACATTCGCAATATCGGCCTGGCGGCCGGCATCACGCTGGCGGCGCGGCCCGGCGAACCGGCGCGGCGCCCCTTCGAGGCGGCGATGCGCTGCTGGGAAAGCGGATTTTACGTGCGCTACGGCGGCGACACCCTGCAGCTGGCGCCGCCGTTCATCAGCAGCGAAGCGCAGATCGACGCGCTGATCAACGCCGTCGGCGACGCCCTCAACGCCACCGAATAAGGAGAGAATCATGACCATCACCCATTGGATCAACGGCGAGCCCGCCGCCGGCGGCGAACGCAGCCAGCCGGTTTACGACCCGGCCACCGGCCAATCGGCGCAGGAGGTGCAGCTGGCCGACCGTGCCACGGTGGAGCGCGCCATCGCCGCCGCCGAACAGGCCTATCCCGCCTGGCGCGATACCCCGCCGCTGAAACGCGCGCGCATCATGATGAAGCTCAAGGATCTGCTGGAGCAACATGCCGACGCCGTCTGCCAATTGATCACCGCCGAGCACGGCAAAGTGCTCAGCGACGCCCTGGGCGAACTGCAGCGCGGCATCGAGAATATCGAATACGCCGGCTATGTGCCGGAACTGCTGAAAGGCGAACACAGCAAAGAGGCCGGCCCAGGCATCGACAGCTGGAGCGAGTTTCAGCCGCTGGGGGTGGTGGCGGGCATCACGCCGTTCAACTTCCCGGCGATGGTGCCGCTGTGGATGTGGCCGATGGCGGTCGCCTGCGGCAACACCTTCGTGCTGAAGCCTTCCGAGCGCGTCCCTTCCGCCGCGCTGTATATCGCGCGGCTGGCGGCGGAAGCCGGGCTGCCGCCGGGGGTGCTCAACGTGGTCAACGGCGATCGCGAAGCGGTGGAGACGCTGCTGCATGACGGACGCGTGAAGGCAATCAGCTTCGTCGGCTCAACGCCGGTGGCGGAGCACATCTATCACACCGGCTGCGGTCAGAACAAACGGGTGCAGGCGCTGGGCGGCGCCAAGAACCACGCGGTGGTGCTGCCGGACGCCGATATCCCCGGCGCGGTCGGCGCGCTGATGGGCGCGGCGTTCGGCTCCTGCGGCCAGCGCTGCATGGCCATCCCGCTGGTGGTCGCGGTGGGCGACGGCACCGCCGACGCGCTGATCGCCGGGCTGCGGCAACAGATGGCCGCCATGCGCGTCGGCCCCGGCAGCGACAATCGCAACGACATGGGGCCGCTGGTGACCCAACAGCATTATCAGAAGGTGAAAGGCTATATCGAGCAGGGCGTGGCCGAAGGCGCCGAGCTGCTGGTGGACGGCCGCGAGCTGAGCGTGACCGGCGACGACGGCCGCCCCAGCCAGGGGTATTTCCTCGGCCCGACGCTGTTCGATCGCGTGACGCCGGGCATGCGCATCTATCAGGAAGAGATCTTCGGCCCGGTGCTCGGCGTGGTGCGCGCGGCGTCGCTGCAGGAGGCGATGACCTTGATCGACGCCCACGAATACGGCAACGGCACCTGCCTGTTCACCCGCGACGGCGAAGCGGCGCGTTACTTCTCCAGCCGCATTCAGGTCGGCATGGTGGGGATCAACGTGGCGCTGCCGGTGCCGGTGGCCTACCACTCGTTCGGCGGCTGGAAGCGCTCGCTGTTTGGCGATCTGCACGCCTACGGCCCGGACGCGGTCAGGTTCTACACCAAACGCAAGACCGTGACCCAGCGCTGGCCGGCCTCCGGCGACGCCCGGCTCGCCAGCTTCAGCTTCCCGTCGGGGCAGGGGTAATCCCAGCATAACGAAAAGTCCTTTCCGGGGAAGTTCGCTTCCCCGGTATTTCCACGCGCTCCATTTCATCTTTACGCAGGACAACAGAGTCGCCCTTCTGGCGGCAACAACAATTCACCCAAGCGTTAATGGAGTAGTTCCCAATGAAAGAGTCCGCCCCTGAACACACCTTCAAAGGCAATCTCAGCGTCCTCGACGTGGTGATGATCACCGCGTCCGGCGTGACGCCGGCCAGTTCGATCTTCGTCATCGCGCCGCTGGCGATCGCCAACGCCGGCAGCGGCGCCTTTCTGTCGTTTCTGATCGCCGCCTGCGTCGCCGCCGCCATCGCGCTGTGCTATGCCGAGCTCGGCGCCGCGCACCCCAGCGCCGGCGGCGAATACAGCATCATCAAGCGCCTGTTCGGCACCCTGTGCGGGTTGCAGACCTACCTGTTTATCCTCAGCGCCTCGCTGTTCGTGCCGGCGGTGCTGGCCACCGGCGCAGTGCCCTACCTGAATACCGCGCTGGGCACCCAATTCGACGCCTCCACCGCCGGCATGCTCACCGTGCTGGTCGGCGGTATCTGCGCCATTTTCAACATCAAGGCCAACGCCCTGCTGACCGGCGCCTTTCTGGTGGTCGAAGTGGCGGTGCTGGCGCTGATCGCCTGGCTCGGTTTCAGCCATCCGCATCAAAGCGCGGAGATCCTCACCGCGCCGGTGATGCTGGACGCGCAAGGCAGCCTGGCGCCGGTATCGCTGCCGCTGATCGTCGCCATGGTCGGGGTCGCGCTGTTCTCCTACAACGGCTACGGCGCGGCGGTGTACATGGCGGAAGACATGCGCGAACAGGGCAGGCCAATGGCGATCGCGATCATGCTGACGCTGGCCATCGTGGTGCTGGTGGAGCTGGTGCCGTTCACCGCCCTGCTGATCGGCTCGCCGTCGCTGACGGAGATGGCCAAACAGGCCGATCCGGTCGGCTACGTGGTCACCGAGCTCGGCGGCCCGACGCTGGCGCGGGTGGTGAGCGGCGCGATTTATCTGTCGGTGTTCAACGCCATTATCGCCATCGTGGCGCAGTTCAGCCGCATGATGTTCGCCAGCGGACGTGACGGCTTCTGGCTGCCGGCGTTCAACCGGGCGCTGAAAATCATCCACCCGCGTTTCGGCACCCCCTGGATCGCCACCCTGCTGTTCGGCGTGCCCTCGGCGCTGCTGGCGTTTTGCTCCGATCTCGAATCGCTGACCTCATTCACCGTGATCCTGCTGCTGCTGGTGTACATCATCATGGCGGTCGCGGCGCTGATCAGTCGCCGTCGCCGCCACTTCCACCACCCGTACCTGATGCCACTGTGGCCGCTGCCGGTGGTGGTGGCGCTGCTGTGCTGCCTGTACGTGCTGTGGACGATTTTGATCGCCAGCAGCCTGAAAGACTTTATTATCATTGCCGGCATCATCGGCTTCGGGCTGGCGCTGAACCATCTGCGCGGCCGCCAGACGGCGCCCCTCGCCGCCCCCTCTATAGAAGGAGAATAACCATGACGCAGCGCGCTCAGGATCTGGGCATCATCATCGGCCAGGGCACGCCCGGCCCGCTGAACGCCATCACCGACGTGCCCGGCGTGCGCGTCGGCCATGCCAGCATTCATGCCGACTTGGCGGACGGGCGCAGCGTGCGCACCGGCGTGACGGTGATCGAACCGCGCCCCGGCTCCGCCCGCCACGCGCCCTGCTTCGCCGGCGTGCACGTGCTGAACGGCAACGGCGACGCCACCGGCCTGGAATGGGTGCGCGAAGCGGGCCTGCTGACCAGCCCAATCGCCTTCACCAATACCCACAGCGTGGGCGTGGTGCGCGATGCGCTGATCGCGCTGGAGCGTGAAGCGCTGCCCGCGAGCGACAACGCGGTGTACTGGAATATGCCGGTGGTGATGGAAACCTTCGATGGCCTGCTCAACGACATCAACGGCTTTCACGTCAAGGCTGAACACGTGCGCGAAGCGCAGCAGGCGGCCCGGAGCGGCTTGCCGCAGGAAGGCGCGGTCGGCGGCGGCAGCGGCATGATCTGCCATGAATTCAAAGGCGGCAGCGGCACCGCATCGCGCCGCTTGCCCGCCGATCAAGGCGGCTGGACGGTGGGCGCCATCGTGCAGGCCAACCACGGCAAGCGCGAGTCGCTGTTGGTGGGCGGCTACCCGGTGGGCCGCCACCTGGGGCATCTCCCCTCGCCGTTCACGCCGCAGTTGCCGCATCCCGGCATGGGCTCCATCGTGGTGGCGCTGGCGACCGACGCGCCGCTGCTGCCGCACCAGTGCGCG
>NZ_JBQEOW010000026.1:0-5394 GCF_052045405.1 Serratia sp. 22278
TCCCCATGCGAGAGTAGGACACTGCCAGGCATCAAACAAAGCCGAAAGCCCTGAACTGACGTTCAGGGCTTTTTGCTGTGCGTAAAATAAATATCCTGACAGTATCTATTACTTTGAAAAATGTTTTTTTTGGCATATGTAGCTTATCCTTATAAGGAAGCATAATGTTTCTTTGCTAGGGAAATAGCCAGCTAAATATATAATTGATAGTTCCAGATTATTATTTAAATAATAAAAATATCTATCTATGAACAGACTGATGAGAATTATCCGGTTATATCAAAGATAAATCTTAATTCTTCAGTGTATTAGTCGATAAATTTCACGTTAATTAAAACAAATATTAGCCAGACGCCTCGAATCGAGTAGACTAGGCGGAAGATTATTTCCGTATGGGTACTGAACGTTATGTCTACTGAAAGCGCGTCTTTAAAAAACCACAATACGTTTGCGCTCCCGGTCAACGCCGCGCACCTGATCATGGCCGATAGAATTGAGTTAATGCTCAAGGTGTGGCAACAAACGCGCAAGCGTCAGGAGCCGTTGCTGATTCTCGGTGAAGGTAGCAACGTGCTGTTCCTGGAGGATTTTTCTGGCACAGTAATGGTCAATCAGTTGAAGGGTATTGATGTTCGGGAAGATAACGATGCCTGGTATCTCCACGTCAGCTCCGGTGAAAATTGGCATGACCTGGTGCAATATACGCTGCAGGCCGGGATCTGCGGTCTGGAAAACCTGGCATTGATTCCTGGATTGGCCGGTTCCGCCCCTATCCAGAACATCGGCGCCTACGGCGTCGAATTGAAAGATATCTGCGAGTATGTCGATCTGCTGGACTTCTCTACCGGCGCTATCGATCGTATCCCGGCTGCCGAGTGTGGTTTTGGTTACCGGGAAAGTATTTTCAAACACCGTTTCCAGACTGGACATGTCATTGTCGGGCTGGGTCTGCGTCTCAACAAACAGTGGCAACCTAAATTGAGCTACGGCGATCTGGCCAAGCTGGATCCTGCCACGGTGACGCCACTTCAGGTATTTGAATCCGTATGCGCCATGCGCCGCAGCAAGCTGCCCGATCCGCGTGAAACCGGCAATGCAGGCAGCTTCTTCAAGAATCCGCTGGTGAACGCAGAGAAAGCCGCAGAACTCATCGCTAAATATCCTGCTATGCCGCATTATCCACAGCAGGATGGCCAAGTGAAGCTGGCCGCCGGATGGCTTATCGATCAATGCGAACTGAAAGGATATCGTATCGGTGGCGCTGCGGTACACCGCCAACAAGCGCTGGTGCTGGTGAACATCGCCAACGCCCACAGTCAGGATGTGGTGGCGTTGGCGCGCCACGTACGCAAGACGGTGGCTGATAAATTCGGCGTGTGGCTGGAACCTGAGGTGCGTTTTATTGGCGCGACCGGTGAACTGAATGCCGTGGCGGTGCTGTCATGAAAGATACCAAGGTTCCGTTAAAACTGATCGCGCTGCTGGCTGACGGCGAATTCCATTCCGGTGAACACCTCGGTGAGTCACTGGGCATGAGTCGCGCGGCGATCAATAAGCATATTCAGACCATTCGCGAATGGGGACTGGATGTCTTTACCGTGCCCGGAAAAGGCTATAGCCTGCCTGGCGCCATCCAGCTGTTGGAAGCCAAGCGAATCCTCAGCCTGCTGGAAGACAAGCGTGTAAGCGTGTTGCCGGTGGTCGATTCCACCAACCAATACTTGCTGGATCGCATCGACGAATTGCACTCTGGTGATGCCTGCGTCGCTGAATACCAACAGGCTGGACGAGGGCGCCGCGGGCGGCAGTGGATCTCGCCATTCGGCGCTAATTTATATCTGTCGATGTTCTGGCGACTGGAGCAGGGGCCGGCAGCGGCTATGGGGCTTAGCCTGGTGATCGGGATGGTGATGGCGGAGGTCTTGCAGCGTCTCGGTGCGGCTGATGTGCGCGTGAAGTGGCCTAACGATCTTTATCTAAACGATCGTAAATTGGCGGGGATCCTGGTCGAACTGACGGGAAAAACCGGCGATGCGGCCCAACTGGTCATCGGCGCCGGCATCAACCTGGCGATGCGTGATACCAATGCCAGCGCCATTACTCAGGGATGGATTAACCTACAGGAAGCGGGAATTCAGATCGATCGCAATGAACTGGCTGCGACCTTGCTTAATGAACTGCGTCAGTCATTGAAACAGTTTGAGATAGACGGACTCGCACCCTTTATCGGTCGCTGGCGTACCCTGGATAACTTTATCGACAGGCCGGTCAAACTGCTGATTGGCGAGCGACAGATTGTGGGTATCGCCCGGGGTATCGATTCGCAGGGCGCACTGTTGCTGGAACAGGACGGGGAAATCAAACCTTTTATCGGCGGAGAGATATCGCTGCGCAGCGCGGAATAGTGAGAAAAGACAAGGGGACGGCAGCGTCCCCTTGATCTTTCGGTAGGCTTATTTTCTTAAACGCACGCTTTCAACGGCATGGTTAGCGCTTTTGGTCATAATCAGGCTCGCGCGTTCGCGCGTAGGCAGTATGTTCTGCTGCAAATTCAATCCATTGATTTCATTCCATAATTGCGTGGCGATATTAATCGCCTCCGGTTCCGGCAATTTTGAATAATTATGGAAATAAGAATCGGGATTGGAAAATGCGCCCTGACGGAATTTCAGAAAACGATTGATATACCAGCTTTGCAATAGCGTCTCCGGCGCATCGACATATATAGAGAAGTCGACAAAGTCGGAAACGAATACGCGATGCGGATCGTGAGGATAATCCATACCGCTTTGCAATACGTTAAGCCCTTCCAGGATCAGAATATCCGGTTGCTCGATGACTTTATTACCTTCGGGCACGACGTCATAGATCAAATGGGAATAAACCGGGGCGGTGACGCGTTTGGCGCCGGATTTCACTTCCGACACGAATTTCACCAGGCTATGCATATCGTAAGACTGCGGGAAGCCTTTTTTCTTCATCAGGCCGCGTTCGTTCAGCACCTTATTAGGGTGCAAGAAGCCGTCGGTCGTGATCAACTCAACGCTGCGGTGTTCTGGCCAACGGCTCAACAACGCCTGCAACAGACGTGCGGTTGTGCTCTTACCTACGGCTACGCTGCCGGCGATACCGATGACATAGGGAATCTTTTGCCCGTCGGTGCCGAGGAATTGCTCGAGCACCGCCTGCCTACGCAGGTTGGAACTGATATAGAAGTTCAACAGTCGTGACAGCGGCAGATAAATCTGCGCAACTTCTTCCAACGAGAGATCTTCGTTAATCCCTTTCAGTTTAACGATCTCTTCTTCCGACAACGTCAGCGGCACCGAATCTCGCAACGCAGCCCATTGGGTACGATCGAACTGTAGGTAAGGCGTTGCTAAAGATTGATCTCTTTTTATCATAAGCCAAATTCTGCCTGTTAACGCAGGTTGGGAAAGGCGCCGGACGCCAACTCCAGAGAATAAACAAGCTGCATATTATAGACAGCTTCGTTTTTGGCGTAGACTTTTTTCGCAAAAGTTGTCGATAGGCAGCAGTTTATGTCAATTGTGCGAAGCGGCGCGCAGTTGATAAAGCGGGGTTGCAAGGCGGTATCATCAGAGCCGGATACCGCCTGAAGACTAACTGGCGATGGCGCGCGAAGGCTGACTTACGGTGAACAGACGTTTGTAATAAATGACGGTCGGATGGTAATGCCCATCGGGACCCGCTGCATAATCCGGCAGCTCACCCAAACAGCGATAACCCAGGCTGCGATAAAGCGCTTCTGCCGCCGAACCGGCCTGCGTATCCAGATACAATAGCCCGCGTTGCTGCTGCAGTGCCGCGTACTCCAGTGTCTTCATCAGAGCCTGACCTACGCCGTTGCGGCGAGCACGGCTATGCACCAACAGCTTCACTACCTCCGCACGATTACGGCCGTTCGGCTTCTGGCAAAGCTCGAGTTGCACGGTGCCAACGACGCCGCGATCGTCACGGGCAATCCACAGCAGCAGCTCACCTTTGGCCAGGGCCGGTCGCAGACTGTGGAAGTAGCTCTCGGCGTCTTCGTGAGGAATTAAGGTGTCGTAACCGACAGAAGCGCCGTGCGTGACGGCATCGGTCAACAGGCGGGCCAATTCATCGCGGTAAATCGGCAACGTAGCGGCGTTGATAGGCACTATTTTCATCGGTCATTCCTCCTGGGATGGGGGTAATGAAGAGAAGCAATAACTGAGCCACAGCGGCGAAAGGCATAGCAACGGCAAAAGGGCGAGGGATCAGTGTAGCCCACGCCGCAGTTCGGGGCAGGTATCCCCTTTTTGGTGCATCGATCCCGCTCACAGTTTACCATCGCGGGTTAAGTGTTTTGAGAAGCCCGACACGGAGAAAGCGGCGCTCAAGGCTTGCAAAAAGTGGATAAAATTGTAGAGAATGATTGCCGCGAGTGATGAATGTTTGCACGCCGCAGGCTGCAAATTGCATGACAGTATGCAAAATTGACTGATTTATGAGCGAAAGTGCGCGTAAAGCAATTTTTTTGTTGCATAGGTCGCCCGCTCTACCTAGAATGCGCTGCACTTGATGCCGGCTTAGCTCAGTAGGTAGAGCAACTGACTTGTAATCAGTAGGTCACCAGTTCGATTCCGGTAGCCGGCACCATTCAAGTCACAAGTAGTTAAAATCTGGTGGGGTTCCCGAGCGGCCAAAGGGAGCAGACTGTAAATCTGCCGTCACAGACTTCGAAGGTTCGAATCCTTCCCCCACCACCAAATCTTGCCTTCGGCGATTAACTGAGATGCGATGAATACCGCAGCGGTTGATGGCGGGAGGAGAGGGCGAAAGCCTTCGGCAAGGTTCGAGCTGTGCAGCGCAAGGCGCAGCCGGCCCGAAGGATGCGAGCCGAGTGATGAACAATCCTGCTCCATCCCAAAATTCTACAGAAAAATCAGGTAGCCGAGTTCCAGGATGCGGGCATCGTATAATGGCTATTACCTCAGCCTTCCAAGCTGATGATGTGGGTTCGATTCCCACTGCCCGCTCCAAGATGTGCTGATATAGCTCAGTTGGTAGAGCGCACCCTTGGTAAGGGTGAGGTCGGCAGTTCGAATCTGCCTATCAGCACCACTTCTTAATTTCTCGCCCCCTGATTTTCTTTCTGTTCTGGATTCAACGAGCAAATGCTTGGTTGATGTGGTGATACCACCGATTTATCCGTGTCTTAGAGGGACAATCGATGTCTAAAGAAAAGTTTGAACGTACAAAACCGCACGTTAACGTCGGTACTATCGGCCACGTTGACCACGGTAAAACTACCCTGACTGCAGCGATCACTACCGTACTGGCTAAAACCTACGGCGGTTCTGCACGTGCTTTCGACCAGATCGATAACGCGCCAGAAGAAAAAGCTCG
>NZ_JBQEOW010000027.1:1233-4511 GCF_052045405.1 Serratia sp. 22278
TTGCTCTTTAACAATCTGGAACAAGCTGAAAATTGAAACATGACGGCTGAAATTTATCCCTCCGTAGAAGTACTGGGATGAAGAGTAACCTGTCATAGAGTCTCTCAAATGTTTGCAGCGCGAACGATGGAAACATCTTCGGGTTGTGAGGTTAAGTGACTAAGCGTACACGGTGGATGCCTAGGCAGTCAGAGGCGATGAAGGGCGTGCTAATCTGCGAAAAGCGTCGGTAAGGTGATATGAACCGTTATAACCGGCGATACCCGAATGGGGAAACCCAGTGTGTTTCGACACACTATCATGTCATGAATACATAGTGGCATGAGGCGAACCGGGGGAACTGAAACATCTAAGTACCCCGAGGAAAAGAAATCAACCGAGATTCCCCCAGTAGCGGCGAGCGAACGGGGAGGAGCCCAGAACCTGAATCGGCTTGTGTGTTAGTGGAAGCGTCTGGAAAGTCGCGCAGCAAAGGGTGATAGCCCCGTACACTAAAATGCACAGGTCGTGAGTTCGATGAGTAGGGCGGGACACGTGACATCCTGTCTGAATATGGGGGGACCATCCTCCAAGGCTAAATACTCCTGACTGACCGATAGTGAACCAGTACCGTGAGGGAAAGGCGAAAAGAACCCCGGCGAGGGGAGTGAAATAGAACCTGAAACCGTGTACGTACAAGCAGTGGGAGCACCTTCGTGGTGTGACTGCGTACCTTTTGTATAATGGGTCAGCGACTTATATTTTGTAGCAAGGTTAACCGTATAGGGGAGCCGTAGGGAAACCGAGTCTTAACTGGGCGATTAGTTGCAAGGTATAGACCCGAAACCCGGTGATCTAGCCATGGGCAGGTTGAAGGTTGGGTAACACTAACTGGAGGACCGAACCGACTAATGTTGAAAAATTAGCGGATGACTTGTGGCTGGGGGTGAAAGGCCAATCAAACCGGGAGATAGCTGGTTCTCCCCGAAAGCTATTTAGGTAGCGCCTCGTGAACTCATCTTCGGGGGTAGAGCACTGTTTCGGCTAGGGGGCCATCCCGGCTTACCAAACCGATGCAAACTCCGAATACCGAAGAATGTTATCACGGGAGACACACGGCGGGTGCTAACGTCCGTCGTGAAGAGGGAAACAACCCAGACCGCCAGCTAAGGTCCCAAAGTCATGGTTAAGTGGGAAACGATGTGGGAAGGCATAGACAGCCAGGATGTTGGCTTAGAAGCAGCCATCATTTAAAGAAAGCGTAATAGCTCACTGGTCGAGTCGGCCTGCGCGGAAGATGTAACGGGGCTAAACCATGCACCGAAGCTGCGGCAGCGACGCTTAGGCGTTGTTGGGTAGGGGAGCGTTCTGTAAGCCGTTGAAGGTGGCCTGTGAGGGTTGCTGGAGGTATCAGAAGTGCGAATGCTGACATAAGTAACGATAAAGCGGGTGAAAAGCCCGCTCGCCGGAAGACCAAGGGTTCCTGTCCAACGTTAATCGGGGCAGGGTGAGTCGACCCCTAAGGCGAGGCTGAAAAGCGTAGTCGATGGGAAACAGGTTAATATTCCTGTACTTGGTGTTACTGCGAAGGGGGGACGGAGAAGGCTAGGCTAGCCGGGCGACGGTTGTCCCGGTTTAAGCGTGTAGGGGGTGTGACCTGGTAAATCCGGTTGCATGCTAACCCTGAGGCGTGATGACGATGCACTACGGTGCAGAAGTAGTTGATGCCCTGCTTCCAGGAAAATCCTCTAAGCTCCAGGTAACATTAAATCGTACCCCAAACCGACACAGGTGGTCAGGTAGAGAATACCAAGGCGCTTGAGAGAACTCGGGTGAAGGAACTAGGCAAAATGGTGCCGTAACTTCGGGAGAAGGCACGCTGGCATGTAGGTGAAGTCCCTCGCGGATGGAGCTGAAGCCAGTCGAAGATACCAGCTGGCTGCAACTGTTTAATAAAAACACAGCACTGTGCAAACACGAAAGTGGACGTATACGGTGTGACGCCTGCCCGGTGCTGGAAGGTTAATTGATGGGGTCAGCCGCAAGGCGAAGCTCTTGATCGAAGCCCCAGTAAACGGCGGCCGTAACTATAACGGTCCTAAGGTAGCGAAATTCCTTGTCGGGTAAGTTCCGACCTGCACGAATGGCGTAATGATGGCCAGGCTGTCTCCACCCGAGACTCAGTGAAATTGAACTCGCTGTGAAGATGCAGTGTACCCGCGGCAAGACGGAAAGACCCCGTGAACCTTTACTATAGCTTGACACTGAACATTGAGCCTTGATGTGTAGGATAGGTGGGAGGCTTTGAAGCGTGGACGCCAGTCTGCGTGGAGCCATCCTTGAAATACCACCCTTTAATGTTTGATGTTCTAACTCGGCCCCATAATCTGGGGTGAGGACAGTGTCTGGTGGGTAGTTTGACTGGGGCGGTCTCCTCCCAAAGAGTAACGGAGGAGCACGAAGGTTAGCTAATCACGGTCGGACATCGTGAGGTTAGTGCAAAGGCATAAGCTAGCTTGACTGCGAGAGTGACGGCTCGAGCAGGTACGAAAGTAGGTCTTAGTGATCCGGTGGTTCTGAATGGAAGGGCCATCGCTCAACGGATAAAAGGTACTCCGGGGATAACAGGCTGATACCGCCCAAGAGTTCATATCGACGGCGGTGTTTGGCACCTCGATGTCGGCTCATCACATCCTGGGGCTGAAGTAGGTCCCAAGGGTATGGCTGTTCGCCATTTAAAGTGGTACGCGAGCTGGGTTTAGAACGTCGTGAGACAGTTCGGTCCCTATCTGCCGTGGGCGTTGGAAGATTGAGAGGGGTTGCTCCTAGTACGAGAGGACCGGAGTGAACGCACCACTGGTGTTCGGGTTGTCATGCCAATGGCATTGCCCGGTAGCTAAGTGCGGAAAAGATAAGCGCTGAAAGCATCTAAGCGCGAAACTTGCCTCAAGATGAGTCTTCCCTGGGCCTTTAAGGCCCCTGAAGGAACGTTTAAGACTAAGACGTTGATAGGCTGGGTGTGTAAGTGCAGCGATGCATTGAGCTAACCAGTACTAATGATCCGTGAGGCTTAACCTTACAACACCGAAGGTGTTTTTAGAGAGATTTTCAGCGAAGTTCCGAGATTGGTTCTGATGGCGACACGAAAGTGAAGCGGTTGGAATGAAACAGAATTTGCCTGGCGGCAATAGCGCGGTGGTCCCACCTGACCCCATGCCGAACTCAGAAGTGAAACGCCGTAGCGCCGATGGTAGTGTGGGGTCTCCCCATGCGAGAGTAGGACACTGCCAGGCATCAAA
>NZ_JBQEOW010000028.1:0-4408 GCF_052045405.1 Serratia sp. 22278
CTGAACACTACGGCGTGCCGGTGATCCTGCACACCGACCACTGCGCGAAGAAACGCCATTGCCCAAGCTGCGCTTGCCGCTGGCGCACGCCACGCTGATGCCGCCGCCCCCGGCGCCGGCCATCCCGCAACCGCTGGACAAAAATGCGCTGGTGCTGCCGCCCGAGGCGGTGAAGGCTGGCTCCACCCGTTTCCTTAACGGCAAATGGCGCGCCACGGTGGCGCTGAAAGATCCGATCACCGGCAAGCGCCCCAGCCTGCAATACCGCCTGAACGCGGGCAAAGGCAGCGCCGTCATCGCCTACGGCGACGGCGTCACCTGCCGGGCGGCGGTCGAGGCCGGGCTGATGCAGTCCGGCAATCTGGTGATCAACAGCCGCACCAAGGCGCGCTGCAGCGACGGCAGCCGCTACCAGATCCCGGAGATCGTCTGCCGCCAGGGCGAAACCGGCGCGGCGGAGTGCACCGGCCGCTACGATGCGGACACCACCTATCCCATGACGTTCAAGCGCGAGAGTAAATGATGCTGGCCCCCCTAACTGACTACAAACACGGCATTACGCTGATTCAGGACAGCGGCATTCAGTTTCTGGACTTTGCCCTGACGCCGCGACTGGACGCCGAGTTTCCCGGCAAATTCGTGCGCAAGACCGCCAGCGGCCCGCTGCTGCGCCTGCAATGGGAGGCCGAGAGCGGCAAATACCAGTTGCCGGCCGTGGGCGACCAGGCCGCCGAAGTGGTGCGGCCGGAGTTCAGTTATCCGCTGCAGCAGTCGCTGCACCTGCTGGATAAGCTCTGGCTGCCGCTGCCCTTCTTGCGCCACACCCCGGCGGGCCTGTTTTTGTCGGGCCCGGACAACTGGGCGCGCCTGCAGGTGGTGCAGCTGGATGAACCGGATCAGGACGGCAACCTGCTGCGGGTGGTGCTGGCCTTCGACACCCGCGCCGCCGCGCCCGGCCAGGAAGCATTGGCGCCAAGCGAGAGCGATCTCGGCGCCGGCCTCAGCTTCGCGCTGGCGCACCGCAACCACGAGCTGGGCGAGTTCCTCGATCTGACCTGGGTGGACGGCTGGCTGCGCGAGGCGTTCAGCCAGCGCGCCGCCGAGCGGGAACAGCGCACCGAGGCGGAGATCAACGCCGGGCTGAAAACCTTCGAGTATCAGGCGCACTACCTCAACCTGTTGCACATGCTCGGCCATCAGTTGACGGTACCGCAGATAAAAATGGCGGCGGCGACGCTGCAACAGCCGGCGATCGACGTCGATCTGGTGCTGGACGTCGGCAATTCTCACACCTGCGGCGTGCTGGTCGAGGACCATCCGGAAGAGAGCAACGGCCTGAAGCAAACCTATGAGCTGCAGCTGCGCTCGCTGTCCGAACCGCACTGCGTCTACAACGAACTGTTCGAGAGCCGGGTGGAGTTTTCTCGGGCCTCGTTCGGCAAGCCGCATCTGTCCTTCCAGAGTGGACGCGACGACGCCTTCCAATGGCCGTCCATCACCCGCGTCGGCCGTGAAGCCGCGCAATTGGCGCAGCGACGCGAAGGGCATGAAGGCACCACCGGCATCTCCAGCCCACGGCGCTATCTGTGGGACGAGGAGCGCTATGCGCCCGGCTGGCGCTTCAACGAACGGCACGAGCCGATGGCCGCCGCCGCGCCGTTGACCACCTTGATCAACGACGAGGGCGTGCCGCTGTCCGCCCTGCCGACGTCCCAACGGCTGCCGGTATTCGCCGCCCATTACAGCCGCAGCGCGGTGATGAGCCTGATGCTGAGCGAGCTGCTGGCGCAGGCGCTGATGCAGATCAACAGCATCGCACAGCGCAGCCGCATGCCGAACGCCGCCGCGCCGCGCCGTTTGCGCGCCATCATTCTGACGCTGCCTTCGGCGATGCCGAAGCCGGAGCGCGAGATTTTCCGCCGCCGCATGCAGGAGGCGATCGGGCTGGTGTGGAAGGCCCTCGGCTGGCACCCGCAGGATGCGCCGTTCGACGGCGCGCGCACCCGCTTCCCGGCGCCGCAGGTGCAGATGGAGTGGGACGAGGCCACCTGCGGCCAGATGGTCTATCTGTACAACGAAACCCAAGTGAACTTCGCCGGCCGCACCGACGCCTTTTTCGCCGCCATGGCCCGGCCCGACCGGCCGCTGGCGCCAAGCGAACAAGCGGGCAAAACGCTGCGCATCGCCTCCATCGACATCGGCGGCGGCACCACCGATCTGGCGATCACGCACTACTCGCTCGACGACGGCGTGGGCAACAACATCAAAATCAACCCGCGCCTGCTGTTCCGCGAGGGCTTTAAGGTCGCCGGCGACGACATCCTGCTGGACATCATCCAGCAATTTGTTCTGCCCGCCGTGCAACAGGCGTTCGAAGCCGCCGGCGTGAGCGCCGCCGCGGCGCTGATGGGCAAACTGTTCGGCAACGAAGGACGCATGGACGGGCTTTCCACCCTGCGTCAGCAGGCCGCGCTGCAGATCTTCATGCCCGCCGGACGCGCGCTGCTCAGCGCCTATGAAGAATACGATCCGCTGGACAGCCGGGCGGAAATCGCCGCCAGCCTGGGCGATCTGCTGCCGCAGCCGCCGACGCCGCAGGTGCTGGCGTTTATCAACGGCGAAGTGCAGCGCGAAGCTGACAGCAACGCCTTCGATATCCTGCACACCCCGCTGGTGATCCGCCTGGCCGATCTGCACGCCGCCTTCTTGTCCGATCGCATCGGCATCGGCCGCTGCCTGCGCCTACTGGCTGAGGTGGTGGCGCTGTACACCTGCGACGTGCTGCTGCTGACCGGCCGCCCGGCGCGCTTCCCCGGCGTGCAGGCGCTGCTGCGCCACCTGCAGCCGCTGCCCGCCAGCCGCATTCTGCCGCTGGAGGGGTATCACACCCGCAGCTGGTACCCGTTCAACAAACGCGGCCGTATCGACAACCCAAAATCCACCGCCGCCGTGGGCGCCATGCTGTGCCTGCTGGCAATCGACCTGCGGCTGGAGAGCTTTTACTTCAACGTCGGGGATTTCCAGCCCTACTCCACCATTCGCTATCTGGGCATGCTGGACGGCAACAACATGCTGGCGGACGATAACGTCTATTACCGCGACATCGATCTGGATCGCGCCGATTTCGCGCTCGATCCCGCCGGCAGCTTCCAGCTGCGCGGCCCGCTGCGCCTGGGCTTCCGCCAGTTGGACAACGAACGTTGGCCGGCCTCGCCGCTCTATACGCTGACCATCAATGACGCCCAGTTGGCGCGTAAGCTGGCCGGTGACGCGGTGATCGGCCTGCGGCTGGCCATCACAGCCAGCGCCGAACAGGGCGCCGAAAGCGTCAAGATCGCGCAGGCGGTGCTGGCCGACGGCAGTGCCGTCCCGGCGCACCATCTGCAACTGAAACTCAATACCCTGGCTGCCAGCGCCTCCGGCGCGACCCACTACTGGATAGACAGCGGGAGCATTTACCCACGATGAAAGCGAATACCACCGTCCAATCAGCCCCAAATAACGCGCTCAGCGCCGGCATTCTGCAGGCGATCGACTGGGTGGACGCCGCGCGCCGGCAGTCCGCCCGTTTGGAACAGGAGGCGGATCGCCTGACGCTGCGCCTGCGCCGTTGCCATAATCGCGCCGTCCAGTTGGAAAACACCCAGCCTGCGCAGGTCGCCATCGGTTTGTATGGCCACAACGCCGCCGCCAAGGCCCACCTGCTGGCGGCGCTGGCCCCTGGCGCAAAGCGCTTCAGCGCGGACCTTTCGCTCGCGGTGCGCTACTGCACGGCGGCCGAGGCGGGGCCCGCCGAGTATCCGATCGCCCTCGCCCTGCTCAATGAAGCGCAGTGGCTGGCCATCACGCTCGATGCCGCCGCGATGGGCGGCTTCCGGCTGGACTGGGACGCCCGCGCGATCGCCGGCCATCTGCAAACGTTGGCACGTCACCGCCAAGCCGTCGCCCCCGACGGCCTCAGCGACAGCGATGTGCTGGCGCTGTGGGATAGCCAACGCCGCCACGGCGACAAGGGGCAACAGACGCTGGACAGGCATTTCTGGCCGCAGGCCGTGGCGCTGGCGCCGCAGCTGAGCATCGACGATCGCGCGCGCCTGTTTGCACCGCTGTGGGGAGAGGAAACGACGCTGACGACGCATTATCGCCAGCTGGCACATACGCTGCATGCCCTCGGTGACAGCCGGCGGGTTCATGCCCCGCGCCGCGCCTTGACGCTGCTGACCGCGAGCGCCGCACCGGAAAACACGGCAATCGTCGTGATGGCCGAACACGGCGGTGAACGGGAGATCGCGCTGAGCGATCTGGCCTGGCTGACCGCCGAAGTGACCACCGGTCTGCCGCAGACGGCGCAGGCGGGCCTGCCCGCCGACGTGGCGCTGATCGACCTGCCCGGCAGCCGCGCCCGCCC
>NZ_JBQEOW010000029.1:0-1291 GCF_052045405.1 Serratia sp. 22278
GCCGGATCGTAGCTCCAGCTGCGGCGGCTGCCGTCGTCGCGCTGCTCCTGCAGCAACCGGTAGCCCTGCCACAGGAAGCATGTAAATAACTAGAGTCGCCCTGTCAATTAAGAATCAACTTAATATCCTAGCGAGGATATATAACAACCTTTCCCTTATTGTTATTAAAATAAATTTCACTAATTTTACCATCATCATAAACACATGATAAAATAACATATGGTAAAGGAGAGTAATTACTTACCGTCAATATACTATCGATTCTGCCATCTTTATAAAAGTAATGATAACCAGATAAATTGCCATCATCATTTGCAAAAAAAGCTTTAGATGGCTGCCCTTGAGAGTTTAAAAAAACTCTACTTATAGCTAAATAGTTGCCCTTTACATCCTGTCTTATTTCAAGAACCTCATCACCATCTCTAATGACGTAAGATGTATCCGCCACAACTCCTTTTGAGTTATAGCTGTCGATTTTATTTACAAGGCCATCATTTGAAAAATAGCAATATGCATTACTTTTGTTCTTAGGCTCTTTACTCAATATTTCTCCGGTTTTAAAGCCGGTTAACTCATTGTAAAATGGAATAATACTAAAGGCATTAGTTTTAGACCACGATACAACCTTTGATTCCGTATGGCTAATAGAAGATATTTTTTCAGCTAATAGCTCTTCATTCGAAAAAAGAGACTGCACTTCATCTAAATCAGCCCTTATACCATCAGCTACTTCTTTCATTTTATCACCATTATAAAGTAGGGATTCTACCATTTGCAAGAGGAAATACCTTACCCCCCTCAAGCTCACTTTTTATTTGCTTAAGAGAAGATAAGAACTCTTTATCCGTCTGACTGTTAATAAGTTTATCATAAACATATTGTTTATATGCATTGCCATGTATCCCATTACCTTTGTGGGCAGTCGTTAAAGTACCTTCTATACGGTCAGCCCTAGTATTAGGAAGCCAAACTCCATTCTTTGAATTATTAATATCAATATCGAGATCATCCATTCGTTTTCTTAATGCAACCATTCGGGCATCAGAAGAGTTGGACATTATAATATGGTGCGCATCATATTTCCCTCCCCCCATAGGTTGTGGCCCCAGATTTCGGGCAAGCTTAGCTGCATCAGTCGAGCAACTCATCAACCCCAACGGATCCACCCACATCAGCGGGTTCGGCGCATACTGATACAGGTTCAACCCGCCGCGCAGCCCTATCGGATCCTGCGTGGTGAAACGCCCCACCTCGGGTTCGTAGTAGCGGAACAGGTTGTAGTGCAGGCCGC
>NZ_JBQEOW010000030.1:0-1131 GCF_052045405.1 Serratia sp. 22278
CAGTGGGACGCCAAAGAAGCCGGTCAGGCCAAGGAAGCGGCCTGGAACGACAAGTTCGCCGCCTACGCCAGGGCCTTCCCGGAACTGGCCGCCGAGTTCAAGCGCCGCATGAACGGCGAGCTGCCGGCCGACTGGAAAGCCGACGCCAAAGCGTTCGTGGAAAAACTGCAGGCCAACCCGGCCAACATCGCCAGCCGCAAGGCGTCGCAGAACGCGCTGGAAGCGTTCGGCAAGGTGCTGCCGGAGTTCCTGGGCGGCTCCGCCGATCTGGCGCCGAGCAACCTGACCATGTGGTCCGGCTCGAAAGCGCTGAACGTTGACCCGGCGGGCAACTACATTCATTACGGCGTGCGCGAGTTCGGCATGACCGCCATCACCAACGGCATCGCGCTGCACGGCGGCTTCCTGCCGTACTCGGCGACCTTCCTGATGTTCGTGGAATACGCCCGCAACGCGGTGCGCATGGCGGCGCTGATGAAGCTGCGCAACGTGTTCGTCTACACTCACGACTCCATCGGTCTGGGCGAAGACGGCCCGACCCACCAGCCGGTGGAGCAGCTGGCGAGCCTGCGCGTGACCCCGAACATGAGCACCTGGCGCCCGTGTGACCAGGTGGAATCGGCGGTGGCGTGGCAGTACGGCATCGAGCGCAACGACGGCCCGACCACCCTGGTGTTCTCGCGCCAGAACCTGACCCAGCAGCCGCGCACCGCAGAGCAGCTGGCGAACGTGTACCGCGGCGGCTACGTGCTGAAAGACTGCGCGGGCACGCCGGACGTGATCCTGATCGCCACCGGCTCCGAAGTGGGCATCACGGTGGAAGCGGCGGACAAGCTGACCGCGGCGGGCCGCAAGGTGCGGGTGGTGTCGATGCCGTCGACCGACGCGTTCGACAAGCAGGATGCGGCGTACCGCGAGTCGGTGCTGCCGGCGGCGGTGACGGCGCGTGTGGCGGTGGAAGCGGGTATCGCGGACTACTGGTACAAGTACGTGGGGCTGAACGGCGCCATCGTGGGCATGACCACCTTCGGTGAGTCGGCGCCGGCGGAGCAGCTGTTCGCCGAGTTCGGCTTCACCGTGGACAACGTGGTGGCGAAGGCGCAGGCGCTGCTGAAGTAAGCGGCCTGGCGC
>NZ_JBQEOW010000031.1:0-1111 GCF_052045405.1 Serratia sp. 22278
AAAGCGGCCTGCACTACAACCTGTTCCGCTACTACGAACCCGAGGTGGGGCGTTTCACCACGCAGGATCCGATAGGGCTGGAAGGCGGGTTGAACCTGTATCAGTATGCGCCGAACCCGCTGATGTGGGTGGATCCGTTGGGGTTGAGTAGTAAGCCTTGCAAGACTGAAGAAACAACCCGTGTTCGCCATTACACCAATCGTAAAGGCTCAAATGCAATTGAAGAAAGTGGCGTAATAAAAGCTCAGGATAATGGTCGAGTTTATGTTGAGCCAGCAAATAAAAAACCAATGAGTCAAGTTCAGGCTGAAAATAAATATCAAATTAAACCAGGAAGAGGAAGGGATTATGTTGAGACCGATGTTCCCAACTCACAATTAGAGTGGATTACTAATCCTCGCTATCATACCCAAGAGCTTACTGTGAAGGGTGATGTGCCCTTAAAAAATCCAACGATCACAAAAAGGAAGTAAGATGTTAAAAGAAAATGAAACAATCAAACTAACAGGTGAAGAAGCTGTTAATATAATCAAGGAGGTTAATTATTTATTGATCTCACTTGGTAATATCGCACATTATTATTACAGCGAGCCAGTTATTAGTGACGATAAGCGGTTAGAGTATGAGAGCGAAACAACTAAATTTATAGACAAGAATAAAGTTACACATAGGCTGGCAGAAATTAGAAGGATATTATCCAGTAAGTTTGATAATAGTCTTGGTGATGATGATATGGATGATATAGAGAGAGCTACAGAGGATACCCCTTATTGGGAGAAGCCGGGGGACTAGCCTCAAAGAAAATTAGGCACTACAGGAATAGCGTGGTGCCTCCTGCTAAACAAACGAATTTAGAATTTAATTAAAGCGTGAAAAGGCAATGTTTGGTTCTTTAAAAATCATATAGAATCAAAAGGTTAAGATTGTATGGCAGGCCGCCTGCTGCAACACCGCGAGCCCAATCAGGGCAAACCGGGCGCGCGGCTGGTGTACGATCTGGCTGATAACCTGCTGGGCGAACGCAGCCCGCAGAGCGACATCGACGCGCACCTGCCGCTGGCGCCGATCGCCGACAACCGCCTGACGCACTGGCAAAAACTGTTTTACCGTT
>NZ_JBQEOW010000032.1:0-1090 GCF_052045405.1 Serratia sp. 22278
ACCGTACTGGCTAAAACCTACGGCGGTTCTGCACGTGCTTTCGACCAGATCGATAACGCGCCAGAAGAAAAAGCTCGTGGTATCACCATCAACACCTCTCACGTTGAATATGACACCCCGACTCGTCACTACGCGCACGTTGACTGCCCAGGGCACGCCGACTACGTGAAAAACATGATCACCGGTGCTGCTCAGATGGACGGCGCGATCCTGGTAGTAGCTGCGACTGACGGCCCAATGCCTCAGACTCGTGAGCACATCCTGCTGGGTCGTCAGGTTGGCGTTCCTTTCATCATCGTATTCATGAACAAATGCGACATGGTAGATGATGAAGAGCTGCTGGAACTGGTAGAAATGGAAGTTCGCGAACTGCTGTCCGCTTACGACTTCCCAGGCGACGACCTGCCAGTAATCCGCGGTTCCGCGCTGAAAGCGCTGGAAGGCGAAGCTGAGTGGGAAGCGAAAATCATCGAACTGGCCGAAGCCCTGGACAGCTACATCCCAGAGCCAGAGCGTGCTATCGACAAGCCGTTCCTGCTGCCAATCGAAGACGTATTCTCCATCTCCGGTCGTGGTACCGTTGTTACCGGTCGTGTTGAGCGCGGTATCATCAAAGTTGGCGAAGAAGTTGAAATCGTTGGTATCAAAGACACCGTTAAGTCTACCTGTACTGGCGTTGAAATGTTCCGCAAACTGCTGGACGAAGGCCGTGCTGGTGAGAACGTAGGTGTTCTGCTGCGTGGTATCAAACGTGAAGAAATCGAACGTGGTCAGGTACTGGCTAAGCCAGGCTCCATCAAGCCGCACACCCAGTTCGAATCTGAAGTGTACATCCTGAGCAAAGATGAAGGTGGTCGTCACACGCCATTCTTCAAAGGCTACCGTCCACAGTTCTACTTCCGTACTACTGACGTGACCGGTACCATCGAACTGCCAGAAGGCGTAGAGATGGTAATGCCAGGCGACAACGTGAACATGGTTGTAACCCTGATTCACCCAATCGCGATGGACGACGGTCTGCGTTTCGCAATCCGTGAAGGCGGCCGTACTGTAGGCGCTGGTGTTGTTGCTAAAGTTATCGCTTAATCGC
>NZ_JBQEOW010000033.1:0-629 GCF_052045405.1 Serratia sp. 22278
TCACCACCTTCCTCCTCGCTGAAAGTGCTTTACAACCCGAAGGCCTTCTTCACACACGCGGCATGGCTGCATCAGGCTTGCGCCCATTGTGCAATATTCCCCACTGCTGCCTCCCGTAGGAGTCTGGACCGTGTCTCAGTTCCAGTGTGGCTGGTCATCCTCTCAGACCAGCTAGGGATCGTCGCCTAGGTGAGCCATTACCCCACCTACTAGCTAATCCCATCTGGGCACATCTGATGGCAAGAGGCCCGAAGGTCCCCCTCTTTGGTCTTGCGACGTTATGCGGTATTAGCTACCGTTTCCAGTAGTTATCCCCCTCCATCAGGCAGTTTCCCAGACATTACTCACCCGTCCGCCGCTCGTCACCCGGGGAGCAAGCTCCCCTGTGCTACCGCTCGACTTGCATGTGTTAAGCCTGCCGCCAGCGTTCAATCTGAGCCATGATCAAACTCTTCAATTAAAAGCTTGATTTGCTTCCACTCGAGAAGCGATGCTCAAAGATTTACTGCATGAATTTTACTTCAGTTAGTCACTCTTCAAGACTTGATATTTTTTTGCATCCGAAGATGCTGGATATCGTCTTGTGGAGTGCCCACACAGATTGTCTGATAAATTGTTAAAGAGCAGTG
>NZ_JBQEOW010000034.1:0-608 GCF_052045405.1 Serratia sp. 22278
AAACGCAGGGCGGTGTCGTCGGTGAACCAGCCGTCGACGTGGCCGTCGATGGAGATGCCGTTGTCATCGTAGAAGGCGGTCAGCTTGCCGAGCTTGAGGGTGCCGGCCAGGGAGCAGACTTCGTGCGAGATGCCTTCCATCATGCAGCCGTCGCCCATGAAGGCGTAGGTGTGGTGGTCGACGATGTCGTGGCCGGGGCGGTTGAACTGCGCCGCCAGGGTGCGTTCGGCGATGGCGAAGCCGACGGCGTTGGCGATGCCCTGGCCCAGCGGGCCGGTGGTGGTTTCAACGCCCGGGGTGTAGCCGTACTCCGGGTGGCCCGGGGTTTTGGAATGCAGCTGACGGAAGTTCTCCAGCTCGCGCATCGGCAGGTCGTAGCCGGTGAGGTGCAGGAGGCTGTAAATCAACATGGAGCCGTGGCCGTTGGAGAGCACGAAACGGTCGCGGTCAGCCCAGTGCGGGTTAGTCGGGTTGTGGTTGAGGTAGTCACGCCACAGGACTTCGGCGATGTCCGCCATGCCCATAGGGGCCCCCGGGTGGCCGGAATTTGCTTTTTGTACGGCGTCCATGCTGAGTGCGCGGATGGCGTTGGCAAGCTCTTTACGAGA
>NZ_JBQEOW010000035.1:0-526 GCF_052045405.1 Serratia sp. 22278
TGGTGGGTCGTGCAGGATTCGAACCTGCGACCAATTGATTAAAAGTCAACTGCTCTACCAACTGAGCTAACGACCCACTGATGTGGTTTACTGCTGATGGCGAATAGGTTATTGGAACCGACTCGCGGAAAACAAGGATGGGGATGTTCAGGACAACTCGACGGGTACTCGACTCGGACCTTTACTTTGCCACATCAAACCGATTCTGAAGCTGCCATTCTTAAAGAATGGTGGGTCGTGCAGGATAACTCGGCCTTTGGCCTCGCCCTTGCGGGCCATCACCGGAGTGATGTTGTCTCGCTGCGCGAGACTCGAACCTTTACGGTTCTCATCCTTTACGATTCTCTGTCGCAGCCATTCTTAAAGAATGGTGGGTCGTGCAGGATTCGAACCTGCGACCAATTGATTAAAAGTCAACTGCTCTACCAACTGAGCTAACGACCCATAACAGTGGTGGGTGATGACGGGCTCGAACCGCCGACCCCCTCCGTGTAAAGGAGATGCTCTACCAACTGAGCTAATCACC
>NZ_JBQEOW010000036.1:0-416 GCF_052045405.1 Serratia sp. 22278
TGGATCACCTCCTTACCTAAAGATATTAGTTCGAGTGGCGTGCTCACACAGATTGTCTGATGAAAAAGTAACGAGCAGAAATACCTTTATAGGCTTGTAGCTCAGGTGGTTAGAGCGCACCCCTGATAAGGGTGAGGTCGGTGGTTCAAGTCCACTCAGGCCTACCACTTCTCGGAAGTGGAAAAGGTACTGCGCGTGACTGTATGGGGCTATAGCTCAGCTGGGAGAGCGCCTGCCTTGCACGCAGGAGGTCAGCGGTTCGATCCCGCTTAGCTCCACCATATAGTCCGGTATTTCAATACTTCAGAGTATATTGGCGACAGTATGCTGCGAAGTATTTTGCTCTTTAACAATCTGGAACAAGCTGAAAATTGAAACATGACGGCTGAAATTTATCCCTCCGTAGAAGTACTGGG
>NZ_JBQEOW010000037.1:0-416 GCF_052045405.1 Serratia sp. 22278
GCCTTCTACGATGACAACGGCATCTCCATCGACGGCCACGTCGACGGCTGGTTCACCGACGACACCGCCCTGCGTTTCGAAGCCTACGGCTGGCACGTGGTGCGCAACGTCGACGGCCACAACCCTGACGCCATCAAGGCCGCGATTGAAGAAGCCCGCAAGGTGACCGACAAGCCGTCACTGCTGATGTGCAAGACCGTTATCGGCTTCGGTTCGCCGAACAAGGCCGGCACCCATGACGTGCACGGCGCCGCGCTGGGCGCTGCCGAAGTGGCCGCCACCCGCGAAGCGCTGGGCTGGAAATACGCCGCCTTTGAAATCCCGCAGGACATCTACGCTCAGTGGGACGCCAAAGAAGCCGGTCAGGCCAAGGAAGCGGCCTGGAACGACAAGTTCGCCGCCTACGCCAGGGCCTT
>NZ_JBQEOW010000038.1:0-416 GCF_052045405.1 Serratia sp. 22278
GCCTTCTACGATGACAACGGCATCTCCATCGACGGCCACGTCGACGGCTGGTTCACCGACGACACCGCCCTGCGTTTTGAAGCCTACGGCTGGCACGTGGTGCGCAACGTCGACGGCCACAACCCGGACGCCATCAAGGCCGCGATTGAAGAAGCCCGCAAGGTGACCGACAAGCCGTCGCTGCTGATGTGCAAGACCGTTATCGGCTTCGGTTCGCCGAACAAGGCCGGCACCCATGACGTGCACGGCGCTGCGCTGGGCGCCGCCGAAGTGGCCGCCACCCGCGAAGCACTGGGCTGGAAATACGCCGCCTTTGAAATCCCGCAGGACATCTACGCCCAGTGGGACGCCAAAGAAGCCGGTCAGGCCAAGGAAGCGGCCTGGAACGACAAGTTCGCCGCCTACGCCAGGGCCTT
>NZ_JBQEOW010000039.1:0-402 GCF_052045405.1 Serratia sp. 22278
TTCCTGTGGCAGGGCTACCGGTTGCTGCAGGAGCAGCGCGACGACGGCAGCCGCCGCAGCTGGAGCTACGATCCGGCCAGCCCGTGGAGCCCGCTGGCGGCGCTGGAGCAGGCGGGCGACAGCCGCTCGGCGGATATTTACTGGTATCACACCGATCTGAACAGCGCGCCGCTGGAAGTGACCGACGCGGCGGGCAACCTGTGCTGGTCCGGGCAATACGACACCTTCGGCAAGCTGCAGGGCCAGACGGTGGCCGGCGCGGCGAAGCGGCAGGGCGCGCAATATCAGCAGCCGCTGCGCTACGCCGGGCAATATCAGGACGACGAAAGCGGCCTGCACTACAACCTGTTCCGCTACTACGAACCCGAGGTGGGGCGTTTCACCACGCAGGATCCGATAGGG
>NZ_JBQEOW010000040.1:0-346 GCF_052045405.1 Serratia sp. 22278
TGGATCACCTCCTTACCTAAAGATATTAGTTCGAGTGGCGTGCTCACACAGATTGTCTGATGAAAAAGTAACGAGCAAAAGCGTCATAAAAGTACGGTGTCGTGTCCCCTTCGTCTAGAGGCCTAGGACACCGCCCTTTCACGGCGGTAACAGGGGTTCGAATCCCCTAGGGGACGCCAAGCTTCCGACCCACCCGGTGAAAGCGGCGGTCTCAAGTATCTGACGATACACCATATCTTAAAGATGACTTCCGAGTCATGTTTAAGATATTGCTCTTTAACAATCTGGAACAAGCTGAAAATTGAAACATGACGGCTGAAATTTATCCCTCCGTAGAAGTACTGGG
>NZ_JBQEOW010000041.1:0-339 GCF_052045405.1 Serratia sp. 22278
CCGAGCGGCCAAAGGGAGCAGACTGTAAATCTGCCGTCACTGACTTCGAAGGTTCGAATCCTTCCCCCACCACCATCTTCTCTTTGTTGATGAACTTGAAGCGAAAGCTGAAATATCATTAAACATCGAGGGGGAGGATGAGAAGCTTCGACAAGGTTCGAGCCGAGCGCAGCGAGACAACGCGCTTTAGCGCGGTAATCCTTAGAAGTGCACAATAGGAATTTAGCCGATTCCTTAAAAAATCAGCAAATCCATGAATACCATGGTGGGGTTCCCGAGCGGCCAAAGGGAGCAGACTGTAAATCTGCCGTCACTGACTTCGAAGGTTCGAATCCTTCC
>NZ_JBQEOW010000042.1:0-332 GCF_052045405.1 Serratia sp. 22278
GTGGGTGATGACGGGCTCGAACCGCCGACCCCCTCCGTGTAAAGGAGATGCTCTACCAACTGAGCTAATCACCCACTGCTGTGGTACTGCTATTTTTCACATCTTGTCCACTCAAAGCGTGGTGGATCGTGCAGGATAACTCGGCCTTTGGCCTCGCCCTTCGGGCCATCACCGGAGTGATGTTGTCTCGCTTCGCGAGACTCGAACCTTTACGGTTCTCATCCTGACGATTTAACACCTTGCTCTATTAAAGAGTGGTGGGTCGTGCAGGATTCGAACCTGCGACCAATTGATTAAAAGTCAACTGCTCTACCAACTGAGCTAACGACCCA